>JAJCZC010000026.1 GCA_029262575.1 Candidatus Babelota bacterium
TTATTCAAATCGTTTTTTGGAACAAACAATTGTGCCAACATTTGGCCACCGGCATTATCGTCAATTCGGTTATTTGCAAATGCAATAAACTCATTTAATGAAGCAGGATTATATCCTTTTATTTCTACAAAATCATCTAAACCAAATTTATTAAATGAACCAAACTCACTCTGCCTTGATAGCATATTTTTTGAAATCAGCTTTTCTGGTGTAGATTGAACAGAAATTGGTTTAGAGTTAGCCCGATACGCGATATAATTAAGCAGCGGATATTGATACATTTTTTTAATTATATTATCATGCCCTAAATCTCGTAATGTTGTATCTAAAAACGACATGATCATTTTTTTCAATACAACCTCACGAGGTACTGCAAAATACAATGGAACATAGCCATGGGGCGCAGCCTGCTTTTCTCTGCTACGCAACGTCTGCATAATTTTATTTTGATCAAACACAACTGACGATTTTTCAATTGGGGTTGCCGGCCGCTCAATCTCCATTGGTTGAGCAATCGGCGCTCTTTGATGGCTTGCGACAACGGGCTTCTCTCGCGATATCACTTCATTTTTCTCTTCAATGTTCATCGGCGTACCTTTTGAAACACGTTGAACATTAGGCAACCTCAAACCACTTTTGACAAGCTGAGACGCAAGATTTTTTGCGTCCGCGACAGGCGCATCACTCGATCCAGTAGAAACTCCTGATGGTTTAGCCTTTCGCGGAGGCCGAGCCGGAGGAACGCCCGCGCCTTGTTGTACCTTAACAGGTGCATCACTCGACACAGTAGACATCTCTGATGGTTTAGCCTTTCGCGGAGGCCGAGCCGGGGGAACGCCCGCGCCTTGTTGCACCTTAACAGATGCATCACTCGACACAGTAGAAATCCCTGATGGTTTAGCCTTTCGCGGAGGCCGAGCCGGGGGAGCGCCCGCGCCTTGTTGTACCTTAACAAGTGCATCTTTTGACATCGAATTTGCACGAGATGGTTCATGATCACGTGATAGCGGTTCCGGCAGATGCTTCAGTGTATCTACAACCTGATCAACAACCTTCACCGATAACGCTCTCATTTGCTTATCTAACTTCGCTCGATCTTCTTTAGGACTTAGGTCATGCATTATAAGTTTAACAAATGTATAATCTGCATCTGGTTGTAAATACAATTGAGCATTTGCATTCACAAGTCTTTTATTCAAATCAGGACCGGGCTGCATAAGTTGATCTATAGCATATTGCTCACCTTTCATACGTGCTTGCGCAATAGGGTCAACCTTATCCTTGGGAATAAACAACTGTATCAACATTTGTCCACCAGCATTATCACGCATGCGACTATTTGCAAGTTTTAACAAATCATCTAATGCCTCAGCCTTATATGCTGCCACAGTAGAAAAATCCTTAACATTCAACTCTTTGCGAGGGCCAAAAACTTTTTGCCTAAGCAAACGTGGTTTTCTAGATTTTTTATCAACCAATTTTCTTGGTCGAAATTCTGCTCGAATCGGCTCGCCTGATACGATATATGCAAGGTAATTCAATAATGGTTTCTGACTTTGCTCATCAATTACATGTTTTTCACCTCTTTTCCCTAATCCATTTGCTAAAAATGATGCCAGTTTGTTTTTTAATACTATTTCACGCGGCACCGTTAAGTAAAAAGGTATATAACCCCTCGGAGCTCGACTTTCGATAGCACGCAACGATTTAACCAATGTATCAACATTAAACACTGGAGAATCTAAAGATCTTTGTACGTTGGATTTTGTCCTATAATTTTGCTTATTCACACTTTTAATAGGACCTTTTTGAACTGTATTTGTTGGACTTGGTCCTTGAATAAATCCTAACCTACGCTTCAGCTCTTCTATCCGACTCCCCTCAGTTGATATTAAACCAACATGTAATACCCCAAAAAGTACACCTAAAACCGCCACAATCCTTTTCATACTAACGCCCCTACACTTAAAAATTACTTTATGATCATATATATTCAGCATTAACAAGGATTAACCCTAATAGTCAATACTTTAATTGTCTCTGCAGAATAATTAGATGAAATAACATCGAATTTATAGGTATTTTTTCAGAAAATTAAAAACAGTAGCTTCCATGAATTTCTAACTCAGAAACCAAATCTAGTAAAAAGAGCCTAATGATTAATCATTAAGCTCTTTTTACTAGTTAACAAATATGCTTTTTGGTAAGGCTATCCGCAAATCGGAAAATCAATACACGAAGGACAATATTTTTCGCGTATCGCTTCGGAAATACACGATTGTGGCCCTAGGCCAATGCCGCAACATGCTGGATCGGAACATGCATTCATGTTGCCTGATTTATATTCTGCAACTATTTGAAATGTATTTGGTCCATCAACTAAAGGGGCGCCTGGTGTGAATGTCCATGCATTTTCAGAGCCTGTTGTTATAGTCCGCCCATCTTCCACACCATTCACATATACAGTGATATTCGATGGATTTTGTGCTGCTCCACTCAAAATTGGTGGATTGATGTCGCAATTGCTCAAACTTTGTGGCATTTCAATGGTAGGCTCAACAAACACTTCGTCAGCATCATTTTCATTCAGATAACGGGCTAAACCAAAATCAATCTGCATGGCACCATCCAATACAACCGACCCAGCTACAACAATTTTGCCGTCTTGTTGCAAAGCAATAGCACGTGCAAGATTATTAGGCGGCATGCCACCAAAATCAGTTGTCACATATCCTGGCCCTGGATTGCCCCCAAATGTCGTATCAAGAGCACCGCCACTTGTGTAACGCACTAAAATAAAGTAATCCTCTGGACCGGTAACCGCTTGTTGACCGGCTATAAGAATTTTACCATCATTTTGCACATTCACTGCATTACCAAATAACCTATCCCCCATGATCTCAAAAATATCCTGCCCTGGCGTTGCACCACCCATGTTAAATGATGTATCAGCACCTCCATTAACCAATCTTCTTGTAACAGCGATGACCGTCTCGCCACCAACATTAACCGCTGTTCCAACTGCAACTATGCGACCATCAGGATACACGTCAACACCATTAGCCAAATCGCCATCCGATCCACCAAAATCAATGTTTTCAGTGCCATTATTAGCAAAAGTTAAATCTAAATTGCCATCGCACGTAATACGAGCCAATTGAAAAAGCACATCATTAGCCTCTCCTGCTAGCACAATATTATCGTTTGCTCCAACCGATTGTATTGCAACAGCGTTTGCAATACTGGCCGTATTACCTGGAATATCAGTAATGGAATACACCGCTCTTCCTGCGCCAGAAGCAAATGTGTTATCTAGCGAGCCATCTTGATTGAGAACGGCAATAGCATAAAATGGATTCATATCACCCGGAGTAAGATTTGCATCTTGTGCAGATCCAACCACTACAATTCTGCCATCTCGCTTGAAAGCAACTGCCTTTGCTTGTGCTTGTGTGACACCAAAAAAATCTACAACAACAACTCCTGCTTGACCAGATCCGATGCCTGCAGGATTAAATGTTGGATCCAGCTGAGCATCTGTGTTATAGCGCACAACAATAAAGGTTGATGTCCCCATCATATCAATAGTTTGCCCCACGGCTACAACTTTATTATCCGGCTGCACAGCTAAACCATTAATTTGATCCACATGATTTACACCACCGACATCCAGCTGATTCGAATCAGTTACATTGCCATCTTCATCAAAAATAATAAGTGCGAAATCAGAACTATTGGCACCAGTTACCACCGATCCTCCTGCAACCAATGCACCATCATGTCTTCGGATTAGTGTATGTGCTTGTGCATCAGTTGTACCCGCTCCAATGTTGGAGGCAGTTAGTCCACCTGATCCAAAACTGCTATCAAGTGCACCATCAAAAGCACCGGCAAACATAGATACACTGAACATTAAAACCGACAGACTAAGTATTTTTTTCATTATTATAATCCTTTATTATGTGTGCTTAAAATGCCATGCCCATTTTGATCCACAACATCCAATTATCTAGCGCTGTACAATCATGGCCAAACTCATATGATGCGCCAATACCAATTAACGATGGATAAGTGCAAACCATACCGTCATACCCAAGCGCAGCATAGATAGTGTTACTAATTGCTCGCGGTGTTGCGCCAGAATCAAGATTGATGTCATCACAGGTCAATGTAACAAATTCAGTATCCGAAGGAGCAGTATTATCACCGCTCACCGATTGGCAAATCATTGCACAACTTGCTGAAACTGGATTTTGATTACAATCGCCAACCATATCATAAATGCCGATATTTTGCGGAAAACAACATAATTCAATACGTTCTTTTTGTCTCCACCATAAATCATAACCAAGCTCAACATTGATTTGGCACCATTGATAATGCAATGCAACCCACCAATCAATAACGCTGCGTGGAGTTGCGCGCACTTCTTGGGTGAATGCATTAATGCCAGGCAACGCATTTGAACGAGCATCACTTTGTACCACCTGCAAATAACGTGACCAATCACCATTTTTGCACAAATCAAATGAGCGAATTTCACATGCACGCAGCACATAGCGATACTTAAAATCATTAATAACGGTTAATTCTTGATTTTCACATTCCCAAATACGTAAATCACCAATCAAACCAAGACCAATACTGCCGTGTTTACTGCCAACGGTTGGCTCAAAAATATATTGTGGGCAAGTACGGTTACCGGTGGAAATAGTTGCTACAAAATATGGGCTTAAATGATCTGTATCACAATAAAACCAATCATAACCAAATCGCAATTGAATATCATCAACACCTTTACGGGTCATAGAGCATGTGTTGAATCGCCCAAATTGCCAATCTGGTTGGTTGAGACTTTCACAGACGCTTTCAAGATCACATTTCACACCAGGAACTTTATTATCTTCACAAAAATGAAGGTCGTGCTTCACACGCATTGCTGCAAATGAAAGATCCATCCAACTATGACACATCACCTGAGAAAGATCGAATCGAAAATTAAAATAAACGCCAACGGCTGATCTTTGTGGACGGATGGAAACAACCGAATTAAATTGTGCATCATCTGCAGCAATTAAATTAAGCCACAATGAACCAACATCACCCGTACCGTCCTCTTTGACTTCAATGCATGATTGCTTACACGGTAAGAAATACTGTGCAACCTGTTTGCCATTCGTGCTTCGTTGATAGAATGGCGTCACCTGCATGGTCCACCATGCACAATCATCTTCACACAAAACATCATGATACCACCAATATAAACTTAGATTATCTTGTAACATGTTATTTGTTGTTGTTTGACGAGCCTTAAAAAATGTATGTGAAATGTCACAATCAAACTCACATCCTTTATTTGAGATACATCCATCATTGCAACTTGAACGACACGGTTCAGATATCAAACAAGTGGTGCTATTTTTTCCGCATGGAATACAACATCCACAATTATTTGATGCATGCACAATTGTGCTAACTAAACAAAATAAAAGTAACAAACGTTTTAACATCATTTTAACTTCCTTCACTTATTGCTGCTTAAACGTAATAACTTGAACCAACAACATAAGATTTACCATCTTTTTGCACCGATTCTACATAGCCTACTTTTCGCACGCCATTAAGCCGAAAACTCACTTGACCGGGGCCACTTTTTACCGTATTTATAAACATTCTCACAAATGCCTTGCCATCTTCATCCTTGATATTAATCAAGTTTTTCCAAATTAAGTTATAATCATCGCCATATGCAAAACAAAGCCCACTAAAATCAAATACAAAAACACTCAAATCACCACGAACAAATTTACCGCCACTCGCAACAAAAGAATTGAACGCTTCTTTTCTTGGCGCACTTCTTAAATAATCTGCTGCCGTTTTTACCAAGAGAATTGTTGTTTCACGTTTTGATATAGGATATAGACCACATGCAATCACATATGAATCGGTGCCCAAATCTATTTTTTCAATATAGGTTGATTTGAATAAATTGCGTAGTTTATAATCAACCCATCCTGGTTCACTTTGCGCCTTTTTTATCATAGAACGCACAAAGAACTTGCCATCTTGATCCGGCACATCCCAAAAATTTTTACCGACTAAATCTTGATTGTTCCCATGCGCAAGACACTTACCATCCATTGTATAAACCTCTATATATAGATCACCATACCTAAACTGTTTATTTCGCTTATCGGTAAATGCATCTGTGGAATGATTCAGTCCATTAGCTTTCATAAAACGAAAACCTTGTCGTACCAAATCAATTGCTCGTTTACGATCTGCATCAGGATAAAAGCCACATGCAATGAAATAATGCTTACCATTCTTATCTGTTACCTTTTGCGCATACGTTCTTTTTTCAGCCTTTTTGGAGGTATATTTTATCCATATGCCACCAGTACTTGTTTGCAATTCTTTGACAATTTCTTGGTTAATTTTTCTACCACTGGTATCGGCATATCCCCAAGCACTCGTGCCAATTAAGCCTGGTCTATCACCTTGAGCAACAATCATACCCTCAAAATCAAGAGCATAAAGATATAGATCTCCCAAAACAAATTGTCCCTCCGGATAGCTTATTAGTGCAAAAACTTGGTCGGATGATTTACCATCTTTCATCGCTTGTTCAAAAAGCGCCGACGCACCTTTTACTAAACTGATCACTGAATCTTCTTTTGAATGTGGATAATAACCTGTTCCAATGGCTAAACTTTTGCCACCGATGTCAACACGCTTAACATAGGAAACCTTGGTTGCATTACGCCAATTATAAGTAATCCAACCTCCTCCTTCTTTTGCTTTATTGATGATATTTTGTACAATGGGAATCCCATAAGAATCCCGCTCATCCCACATGTTTTTCCAAATAAGATTCCCTTCTTGGCCGTGTGCCAAACAAGTTCCCTGCATATCATAAGCAAAAACATACAACTCACCACTCACAAAATCTCTGCTATGGCTGAATGCATTCAATGCTTGATCTGAACTATTTTTATTCAAAAAATTTGCAGCACGCTCAACTAAATCAATTGCCGTCTTTCGTTTTGCCTCCCAATCAATCTTTGCTGATGCAAAATGAGAAGTTGCTGTTGCTGCATCCATGCCACGATGTATTTCACCTGCAAAAAGTGACCCCACACTCATGCTTAATAAAATATATAACTGTTTTTTTACGTTCATTACACATCCTTATTGACTACGACGACTTCCAGTAAAACGCAGTAAAAATAAAAAGAGATTAATAAAATCAAGATATAACGTGAGTGCGCCTAAAATGGCAATTTTATTTCTTGTATCCGCATCAGCCATCAATTGCTGACTTAATGCTTTTATTTTTTGTGTATCAGCTGCAGTTAACAATGAGAATATAACAACCCCAACCATCGAAATTGCATAATCAAACCATTGGCTTTGCAAAAACATATTCACAAATAACGATAATATCATTCCCCACAGCACCATGATTGCAATATTGCGCATTCCGGTAAGATCCGCTTTGGTAAAATAACCATAGACAGCCATCCCACCAAACATGCCTGATGTAACAACAAAGGTTGATGCAATTGAAGAAAGTGTATAGATGCGCAATATCAGCGACATGGTGATACCCAATGAAACGGCATAAACCATAAACAATAATACCGCAGTGAAATAGTTCATTTTATGAATCATGCCACTCAACGTAACCACCAACATAAGTTGGCCTATAAATATAACCCACAGCAGCCACGGCTTATCCATAACGTGCATAAAAAATGCTGGTGTTGATGCTACATACCATGCAGTAGCCGCCGTTACTGCTAACGCAGCACACATCCATCCATACACCTTGTACATAAAGTTTGCGCTCGATTGCACATAACCAAATTCTTGAAACATCTGATGCTCCTTGTTTAAAATTTTTTACCTACTTTGATACTAAACCTATAAATACCAAACGTAAATCTGCAATAGTTTTTTACTCGGCTTAATGCTATGAAATGCAATCCCTTGCTAACTGCGATCAACTGGGATATATTTACAAAAAAGAGGAGCGAACATGAACAAATATTTTATGTGCCTACGGATCTTTATCACTTTAATCACACTACCTACACTAGGTAAAAGAAGAATTAAGTGCCCCGCTCCGATCAACTATAAGGGTACCTTAACAACATTGCGTAACCACGAATACCCTATCTCAAACATTGCAATTAATCATAAGCAACATTGCATTCCAGTATTTAAAGCACCTTGCAACACGGACACCGTCGTTACAACGCTCTCTTATAATCCAAAAAACCATGTTGATTATATTAACCTTGCAGATATCACAACAATTGAAATGCCCTATCCATATGCGCAATGGACCTACTGTTCTTGTAATAACAAGAACAATGAAAAATATATCCTCATCAAAGTCGTCTGGATCGATGAAAAAAAACCAGCGTGCAATTTTTTGATACAGCCAAGACGTCGTTTAACCGCGCGTGTGCATAAAAAAATACGCTCTACAGACAGCCAATTACCTTTCCGTGGGTTTAAAAAAATCACGATCAAAGCTTAACAAAAATAGCCCTATGCATTGGAATATGCTATAACTAATTAACATATTTTGTGCACATATTTTAAGGAGAAATTATGGCAGTTTCTATAACAAATGAAAATTTTAATACCGAAATTGAATCTGAACAAGGCCCAATCATTATTGATGTATTTGCAAGCTGGTGCGGCCCGTGTCAACAGATGACACCTATCTTTGAAGAGCTTGAAGAAGAGCTTGGCGAAACTTATAAGTTTGCAAAAATAAACGTTGATGACGCTCGTGATATTTCTATCAAATATGGCGTAACTTCAGTGCCAACCTTTTTGTTTATTAAAGCTGGAGAAGTTAAAGGCAAAGAAACCGGCTACATGAGCAAAGAAGATTTAAAAACAAAAATGCAAAGTTATTTAGGTTAACTAAAGTCATGGGGGCCCAAAGCCCCCGTTTTTAAAGGAGAGCGTATGTCAAAAATGATAACTAATGAAAATTATGAAGCTGAAATTGCATCAAACCAAAGCCCCATAGTCGTAAAATTTTTTGCTCCTTGGTGTGGATCATGCCAGAAAATGGCGCCTATTTTTAAAGAAATTGCAGAAGAGCTAGCCAATTCCTATACCTTTGCCGAAATTGATATCGATCAAAGCAAAGAGCTTGCCCAAAAAAATGGCGTTACCTCAATTCCAACCTTTATCTTCTTTAAAGACGGCGAAGTTAAGGGCAAAGCAATTGGTGCAATGAGCAAAGAAGACCTCATCTTGAAAATCAAAAGCTATTTAGACTGATTTATATCAGAGACCACTGGTCCCTTTTTTCTACTTCTCTCACTTTACCACCACAAAAACCACTATTATTGAGTAATATAAAGGGGAGAAACTATGAATAAAGCAATGCGTTGTTCATGAAATCTTTACTCTTTTGCCTGAACGTGCTGGCGGCTGGACATTTAAAAAATAAATTTAGCACTTATTTGCTGTTGCTACTCAAACTATAATTTTAGGATGATTTGAGTAGCAACAGCAAATCGAACAAGTCAAACAACGTTTAATTAAAACATATGATCCCTTGGAAATTTATATCTTTGGATCATTAGACTTATTAGTAGTAATCGATGATTATGGAGCACTCGCTCTCAAGAGCCCTTTTTTTTCTAATATTTTTACTCAAACCACGCATTTATGGCCCAAGTTATCTCCAGGGAAACACACCGTTAAAATGAGAATCTTAGAATTTGGTTATGAAAACGCATATCGTTATCCAGATGAAAAAATGAACAAAATGTTTAAACTTATAGATTCATTACAAAATAAAGGATTGCTTAATCACCACAACGCTTTTTATACTCCTTTAGGACACATTGAGTATAAATTAAGAACCTATGGTGAAAGATTCCAATTGCCAACAAGTGACCTTCAAAATATTCAAAGGCTAATAAAACGACTTAAAGACAAGGGCGCCAGGCTTAGTTTTGATCGAGGAACTCTTGCTGGAAAACCAATTGTTAAACTATTTAAATAATCCTGCTATCAAAGATCAACACAATTGCGCTTAAACTATCTGCAATACTAATCTAGGCGACATCTTATCTTGGTTGCCTAGATTTTCTTATCTTTTAAATCAACACCCAACTCAATTAATTTATCGCGCAGTTCATCCGCTCTTGCCCAATTTTTTTGCTCACGAGCTTGAACACGTGCATCAATCAGCTTTTGAATTTCAGGCGTGATTTCAACCGTTTTTTCTGGCAATGTCTCAAGAGTTAAACCAAGCACTCGTTGCAAGAATAATTTAACCATACAAAGTTCATCTTTATTTTTTTGTAAGGTATCCAAGCTTTCAAACAACACCCCAAGCATACCTGGTGTGTTTAAGTCATCATATACAAAAGTAAGCATTTTTTGCACTGTTGGGCTGGTGAGCATATCTTCACGCACAATATCTTGTGGGCAGACAACATCAAAAATCCGCGTTAAGCGTTTATAACTTTTTTGCACAGCGGCAACATCATCAAATGCAAAATCGAGCGGTGCGCCATAATGATGACTCAAAAAATAGTAGCGAATCACCATAGGATCAAACTCTTTGAACACATCACGCAAGGTGAAAAAATTGCCCAATGATTTAGACATCTTTTCTTTATTGATCTGCACAAAGCCATTGTGCAACCAATAGCGCGCCATCGGCAGATCATATAAACTTTCGGACTGCGCTATTTCATTTTCATGATGAGGAAAAATTAAATCTCTGCCTCCACCATGAATATCAAATGTTTTGCCCAAATATTCGGCTGCCATAACGGAACATTCAATGTGCCAACCTGGTCTGCCATAGCCCCATGGGCTTTTCCAGAATGTGCCATCATCTGACTTTTTCCACAACGCAAAATCGAGCGGATTCTTTTTTTTATCAGTTGCTTCAATACGTGCACCTGAAATGAGGTCATCTTTTTTTTGTTTTGATAATTTGCCATATTGATCAAAGCTATCGACGGCAAAATAAACGTCCCCATCAGCTTCATACGCACGACCTTTTTTTATAAGATCTTCGATGAATGTAATAATTTGTGGCATCATTTGCGTCACACGCGGTTCGAATGTTGGCGCCAAGCAATTTAAGTTTTTCACATCTTCATTGAATGCATTGATATATTTTGTGGTGATTTCCGGATAACGCGCAACATCACCTAATTCAGTTTGTGCACGTTTTAAAATTTTATCATCAATATCGGTAAAGTTGCGCACATAGACGACATCATAATTTAAAAATTTAAGGACACGGACTAACAAATCAAAGGCGGTATAACATCTGCCATGTCCTAGATGTGCATAATCATATGGCGTGACGCCACACACATAAACATTGGCAATATCTTTTTTTATTGATTCAAATGATTCTTTTTTTTTCGATAAGGTATTGGTTAATTTTAGCATGTATACTCCTCCTTCGATACTTACAATTATTTATTCTTTCATGATATTGCAAGGATGCATAATTGTAAACTCAGGACAGGCGACAAATAAGGATAATAATCATTAAAGACACTAGCCAATTTTTCAAAATACAGTATCATATCTACATATTCTACAGATAATAATAATAGCAAAAAAGGTACCCAGGAGCTCACAACTATGCTATCGATGGGAAAAAAAGGAATCCAAAGGATTAACATCCTTTTTGTATGGTGCAGCATTCTCACAAGTTTCATCACACTAAACATATCTGCACAAGATACACAAAACATTAAAGAAATAATTGACCAATCAATTGCGCAAAATATTACTCAAGCAGTTGAAGAAAATATCACATTGTCTGAACAGACGAATGAAACAGACCTATCTGAAAACATGTCCTCGGAAATGGACGAGGATGAGGTTGAAGACCAAGATGAAGACTTGTCCGACGAAGCCTTTGCGGAGACGGATGAATTAGAGGCAGAGTTCAGAACCATTAATCAAATCTTCATTGTTGGCAACCGGCACATTCCAACTGAAGCAATCTTAGATCGTATACCATTCTTGCCTGGGGAAATTTTTCAGCCACATAAAACACGCTCCATGATTCGCAGTCTATACTATGATTTAAAGCGTTTTAAAAACGTCACATTAGAGGCTGAAAATATTGGTAAAGATTTAATTGATCTTTATTTAGTTGTTGAAGAAAAAAAACCACTTCTGAGTGTAACCTTTACGGGCAATTCGCAAGTTACGGAAAAAGAGATCGCTGAAAAAATAAATT
The DNA here is from genome assembly GCA_029262575.1 of Candidatus Babelota bacterium. Taxonomy (GTDB): domain Bacteria; phylum Babelota; class Babeliae; order Babelales; family Vermiphilaceae; genus JAKBEL01. Next base: position 12,260 of record JAJCZC010000026.1, read on the forward strand.
TTAATGACATTCCTGCTATTGATGAACAGGAGCTCAACAAATATATCCAAGTCATTAAAAAAACATATGTTGATAAGGGATACTTACTCACCCAAATTACACCCGAAATAATCGAAGAAAACGGCAAGGTGCATGTTGTATTTCATATCCAAGAAGACGATAAATCGGTTATTAAACGTATCGATTTTTGTGGAAACCATAACATTAGCAGCAAAACATTACGCGGCATAATGTTCACACGAGAAGATTGGATTTTAAGCTTTATGGATAAGGCTGGAACCTATAATCCAGAATGGCTTGAGCGCGATAGACATATTGTTGAACAGTATTATCAAAACAATGGCTATATCAACGCCAAAGTCTTTGCAACTGATGTTGATATGGATGAATGTTCACGACACATTCACATCACAGTGCAGGTTGATGAAGGTGAAAAGTATACATTTGGCAATGTTTGCGTTACCGGTTCAGATTTGCTATCACAAGAGTTTTTAATTCGCAATTTGCCCGTTCAAGAAGGAAGCACCTACTCTAGAGAAGATATCGTTGAAAGCATTAAGTTCTTGGAGTTCATGTTTAGTGATCTGGGCTATCTCTATACGCAAGTTGAGCCAATCATTCAACCAAATGAAATAACAAAAGAAGTGGACGTTGAATTTAACATTGCCCCAGGACAAAAAGTATTTTTAAATAAACTCACCATTCGTGGAAACAAAAAAACACGAGATAAAATTATTCGACGAAATATTCCACTGGAAGAGGGTGGCGTTATCACCAACCGTATGATGGAAATTGCAAAAAATAAAGTTGAATCTCTCGGCTATTTTGATACACGTGATGGCGTGAATTGGAAAACAACACGTGTCTCTGAAGATGAAGCAAATCTTGATCTATTGGTTAAAGAGGTAAAAACCGGAAACGCGCATATGAAGGTCGGTTTTGGTGGTCCTGAAATGTTGCGTAACGATCATACACGCAACTGGGTTAACCAATTAATGACCGGTGTTTCAGTTGAAGGAAGCATTGCTGATAATAACGTTGCAGGCACTGGCGTTAAGTTCAACTTAACCGGTAAACTTTCGACCAAAGAACAAGATGTATTGGTTAACTTAACGCAACCATGGCTTTTTGATAAACCAATTTATGGCTCAGTTGACGCATTCCATAGACGTGCTGCTTATGATCAATTGCAACAAGCATTGGCTATGAATGAACAACGCACAAGCCTTTCGGGCACCATTGGTGTTGTTACTGGTTGGCGCAAATTTCCATTCTTTAATGATACTTATATTCGCTACAACATGGGTTTTGATCGTTTAACCTATGATCGTAATCCACAAGCTGTTGTGCGTGGTGTTCCTGAACCAGAGCAAGCAATTGCAAACGCTGAATATCAAGAAGTACTCAATAAACTCTTCTTCCCTGGTATAGCTATTGCACATTATGGTTGGATGAACGTACAACTTGGTCAAGATAAAAAAAATCACCCTATGCATCCAAGCAAAGGACACACTTGGATGATGCGCGGTGTTTTTGCATTTCCAAGTTTTGATAGTTGCATTGGTTACACTAAGTGGGACCTTGATGCAAACTGGTTCACGCCACTTATTGGTCAAAATGCATTAGTGTTCAGATTACATGGCTACGTTGGCATCATTAAGCCATTTAGAAATCGCATTGTTCCTTATCGTGAACTATTCCATATTGGTGGACCGGCGAGTATTCGTGGTTTCTTGTTTGGACAAATTGGACCTCAATTTAGCGTATTTCAAGAAGGTGCCGCACGAGGCGATAGCATAGGTGCAGAAAATACAGCATTTATTAACGCCGAATTGATATTCCCAATCATGCCAGACTTCTCGTTTAAAGGTCTTGTATTCTATGATGGTGGTACTGGATGGGATAACCCTTATGCTGATGATATTTCCCCTGTATTTTTGCGTAGCAACAATTTTGAATATCGCCACGCAGTCGGCTTTGGTTTGCGCGTGTTAAACCCAATGCCAATGAAAATCGATTGGGGTTTCAAACTTGATCCTAAAAAAGGTGAGCCTGGATTTGAAGTCCACTTCGCAATGGGTTATGACTGGCAATAATTTCGCACATACTTCTTTACTTTAATAGCGATAACTGCATATCTTCTAAAAAGGATCTATTATTTTAGAAAAAGGAATGCGTGTGAAATTTTTAAATGCTATTCTATGGTACAATCTGTTAACATCTATGTGCTCTACGTTGCCCAAAGAGTCCATATCACATCGTGCACCACGTGAAAGCAGTACAGTTGCACAACTTGTAGCCCCACCATTTAATGAAGCGCTCTTTTTTAGAATAAAACAATGTATATGCCAACTAGAACATGCATTCAATTCTCAACTAGATATTATTGAAACAGAGATTGATGAAATCATCTCAACAATAGATAATTTAATAAAATTCAAAGAGTTTCAAAATCATCAAGGCGCAAAGGAATGCTTTGCCGGCAACAATGGCACCGGCCAATCAGCGCGACTTTTTTTTGATGTTGATCCTTTACCCTTTATTGAAGGGACGCGCGTTTCTGACACAATCTTTACGCGTTCTTCAGGCACATTTGAGACGCCAATTGCCACAGGAACTGCCGTTGCAGGAGCAGCAACCACGATAACTTTAGATGCAGGAGCAAGCTCAATCAATGACTTTTATAACACAAACATTATAAGCATCACATCTGGTACAGGATCTGGACAAATTCGCACCATTTCTAATTATGTAGGTGCCACCAAAGTTGCTACCATTTCCGTTGCGTGGACCACCATTCCTGATGCCACAAGCGTGTTTGAAATCGTCTCCGGCCTATTCGTAGGACAATACGCCTTTAACTTCAGTGCACCACCCATATCAAATGGTACATGGCCACCACCGATTCAAATATTGAGTAATATTAACAATGGTATCTGGCTGCCAATCATACAAAACACCTCTACCTCAATTGTTGTTAATGGTGTTTTGCATGCTGGTGGAACAGGACTCATTACCAGCGTATTTAATCCAGAAGCCAATCTATATCCACACGGCAAAGGAGGATTGGCATTTTCTGGTGGAGTATTTGATGGCAAATATCTTTGGCTTTCACCATATATCTCCCCAGATATCCTTCGCGTTAACCCCGCAACCGGTGAAATGCTCGGCATTCCACACAATAAAAATGTGATACGTGCATTTGGCGATGCGGTTTATGACGGTGAATCGGTCTGGTTGGTGCCTTATAGTTCACGCGATATCATTAAAATTGCAGCTGATGGCACACTAACAAGTATCGCACACGGTAAAGGAAGCTTGGCTTTTTGGGGCGGCACATTTGACGGCACGCACATTTGGTTTGCACCACAAAATTCACCCGATATCCTCAAAATCGATCCCGCAACCGGAGAGATGACAAGCATTCCTCACGGGAAAGCCGGAGGCCTTTCTTTTATTGGTGCAGTATTCGACGGATGTCATGTTTGGCTTGCCCCCTTTAATTCACCCGATATTTTAAAAATTGACCCTAAAACAAATACCCTAACAAGCATTCCCCATGGCAAGGGCACGCTTGCTTTTGCCGGTGGTGTTTTTGATGGTAGGTATGTTTGGATGGCTCCCTTTAATTCTCCGGATATTATTCGCATCGATCCGTCAAATAATACATTTGATTCCTTTGCTCATGGCAAAGGAACATTCGCCTTTTTTGGTGGTGCATTTGACGGCGAAAGCGTTTGGATGGCACCACAATTTTCGCCTGAGATAATTAAGATAAACCCGACCACTGGAGAATTTGACTCATTTCCTCATGGACAAGGATCAGACTTTGTTTTTTGGGGATCAGTATTTGATGGTAATAGTGTTTGGTTTATTCCATCCAACAGTGCAAACTTGTGGCGTTTATATCCACCTCGATGCGGTAAAGGAAATCTTAATGTTCCCGGATGTTTGAGCGTTGGCAGCACATTAACTCATGCTGGTGCATTTCGTGATGCATCAATTCAATTGGAAGCACCTGCAAGTGGTGATACGGTTATTGTTTCAGCAGATACCTCTATGTTGCTTTTAAATCCAGCTGGTGGACTTGCCACCTTAACAATAACATTGCCAAGCATCGATATTGATAACGGTCAAATGATTACCATCGCAAGTGATATGGCCATAACCGTCGTCACACTCAATGGTGGTACAATCAATGGCGCGATCACAACATTGGCAGCCAATGGTTTTGCACAATATATTTATGAACTTTCAACTGATAGTTGGTATCGCGTTGGATAAAAACTAGAATGATTTAGGATCTATCAATTTCGTTTCAGTAAATGCATCGGCTTTAAACACATGGTAAGTGGTCTGCGGCTCACCACCTTGATCTTCTTCCACGGTCTTAGTGAATACTAGAGCAGTAAACGATTTAGGAAATTTTGTGGTGAACTCTTTTACAACATGAACTTTAGAAAATCTTGAACCAAACGGCATGAATTGAATTTTAAACAGATCATTGTTTGATGCTTCAAATTCTGCAACATCAACATTATCTTTATCCAAACGGACCTGAGGGACAAACCTTTCTTTTACGCCAAACGGACCCTTTATATTAAATGCATCCTCGGTCCCGTTAATAAAAAACACCACCTTTTTTTCTGTAATAGCGGCGCCACATTGATTACCCTGCGCCACAAATAAGCTCAAAAAAACTAATACATAACTTTTTTCCATAGATTTATTCCTTTTAAAATGGCTAAAAACACCTCAATCCGCCCCGTAATTACATAATACCAAAATTAATAAACTAATTGCAATAGTGTGGCGGCGATCCTGATACAAAACACATATAAAACCCCTATTTAATAAGCCTTTTCGCTTATTTTTTCAAAGAATCTTTTAGTAATTTACTTTACAAAACAATCTTTTTTGCATTAAACTACTTCTTTGATAATTTCAACCCTATACGAGGAGTCTTATTCATGAACTTAAACAGTCGCAAACTATGGATGATGTTTATTGCCACACTTTCATCTTTTATGTATGCCGGCGAATGGAAAGTTGTTACATCAAAAAATGCGCAATCCAAAGAACAAAAAATTGTTCAAAAGATTTCTGATCAAACGGTAAGAGCCTACAAACAAAGTAAGTTTTATGCATCGATTGGCAATTTTTTAAATTCCGGCAAATCTCCCAATGCTTGCAACAAAGATAAACAAACATTGATGCATACTGCCGCCAAAAAGAATCATCCTGGTGCAATTGAACTTTTGCATACAAATGGTGGCAAAATAAATATTGCTGACACATTTGGCAGCACGCCACTCCATTGGGCTGCAGGAAAAGGTGCAGAAGATGCTGTGGAAAAACTGCTCGAACTTGGTGCGGGCACTTGCATTCCTTTGCAAGACAAAAAAGGCCGCACACCATTACATCGTGGTGCAGGTGTGAGCACCGATGTGGTTTATCAACTCACGCATGATGCAAACATGCACGCACAAGTGATAAACTATCCTGATGCATGCGGTATGACAGCACTCCATTGGGCTGCAAGTGGTGGTAAAATTGGTGCACTCAAAATTTTGCTCGTAAACCAAGCAAACGTGAATGCGCAAGATTATATAAAAGGAAGAACTGCCTTGCATTGGGTATTGCGTATGCGCGTTGGCGCGCCGCAAAAAGGTGGAAGGCAAATGAGTGAACATTTAGCATATGATATGCTCGAATGGTTATTAAGTTATGGCGCAGATCCACTCGTTCCTGATAATGTTGGCATGAGCCCTATTGATTGGGCACAAGCAATGAATTGGCAAGCAGAAGCACAGCTATTGGCAAGCTATTTGCCAGAACATATGAATTGAAAATAAGTATAAAATATTTAGGCTGGCGCACTTAAACTGCGCCAGCCTAAATATTAACTCAACTCCACGTTTCAATCTCTAATAAGGGTTTCATTTTATTAACTAATTTCTGGTCTGAAATCTTGTGTCCTTGATTACCTTCATAGGAATTTCCAGCACATTGGCATACAATCGTTTCTTCATTTGAACCCATGACAACCCCATCAAAAGCAGTAAACAGCCATTCACCTTGAAGCGTTCTGACAACCACTTTCTTTGTAAACTCTTCTGTTACTACTTGCATGCCAACCTCAATTTCTTCTGGTAAACGATTCCAATATCGAGTTGGCTTTATGGGCAAATCAGAAACATCATAGGCTATGTTTTTAAACTGGTGTGAATTTAATCTAATACACCGTATCGTGCCAGGATTTTTGAAAGTCGAGAAAATGCGACCAGCCATAGCTCCGAAAGCCACACCTGATACCAAACAGAATGCAGCTTTTTTTGTCTTCATCCAACTTGGCACCTTACTTGTCAAATCATTCCAGCTAAAAAATCCCTGTGATTGAGATGAAACACATAATATAAGAGCTAAACCGAGCCCTTTAACGGTTTTTGATTGTAGCATAATAAACCTCCTTTTAGGTATTACTACTATTAACATAGTATTAATATTAGCAAAAAACAGAGGTTTGTCAACTATAAAAGCGAAAAGAGGGGCTTAGATTACAAATAGAAAGGATTAGCCTAAATAGGTTTTGAACCAATTTCCAGCCAATTGAGCAACTTGCTCCATGGCGCCAGGTTCTTCAAATAGGTGACTAGCTCCTGGAATAACCTTGAGTTCTTTATGTATGCTGGGTATTTTCTCCAGGGCAAACTCATTAAATGAAAGGACTTCCTTATCATTTGCACCAATAATGAGTAATGTTGGTGCATTCACATAAGGTAATGCAATTTCGGCTAAATCAGGACGACCGCCGCGAGAAACCACCGCATGCACATGATTCGATACTTCTGCAGCTGCAATAAGTGCTGCGGCTGCTCCTGTGCTTGCGCCAAAATAGCCGATATTAAGGTGTTTGGTGTCATTATGCTGTTTTGCCCAATCGGTTATGGCAACCAATCTTCCAGCCAATAATGGAATATCAAAACGTAATTCACTGGTGACATTATCGATCTTTTCCTCTTCAAGTGTGAGTAGATCGACCAAAAGAGTAGCTAACCCCTGACTTTGCAGATAATGGGCCACCGCTTTATTGCGTACACTATAGCGAGAACTGCCCGAACCATGAGCAAAAATCACTAAGCCATGAGCATCTTTGGGTATAATGAGATCTGCTTTGAGATCAACATAACCCAGGGCTAAATCTACTTCTTTTTTTATCATCTTGTGACACCTGTTTGAATTTTTTATATGTAATCTATTTTTATCATATCAGGTGTTTAAGGGCAAAAGCAACAGATTTTATGAAAAAACTAATCCAACGCCCTCTTTTCTTGCAAGCCACACAATGTTGCCAACAAACGCCAATCATAAGCACAAATGTTACCATCATCATGCACAGCATAAAATGCACCTGATGTGAATGGGCCAAATGCTCGATTGGTGATTGCGATGCCATCGGTGTTGCGCACTATTTTACCCTTAAAGGGTTTTATGGGCATCAACGAGGATCTATCGAAAATATAAAATTGATTACCCTCTCGATCTTGATCGGTCACAATAACATAGCCCTGTTCTGGCGATGTTTCATAAAGCGCAATGCCTTCCGGTTCATATTCAATCAGGCCATCGCCAATTGTTTTTCCGCTGAACTTACCATCTAACGTATATATTTTCACATTTTTTTGCTGCTCATGCTCATCTGCAATAAATAAGCGATTATGTGCCGGATCAACCGCAATTGATTCTAACTTCCATAATGCACCTGGGCCCTCATCATCACCAAAGGTACGCACCAATTGCATATCCGCTTTGCCATCGGCAATGTTAACTTCATATTGATGAATCTTTTTTGGATGAAAAACATCTACTGGACCATGATTGTCGGTAATATACACCATGTATTTTTTATTTGGTTCAACTTTCACTACGGCCAAGCCATAAGGACGCTGCATGACATCATTAATATAGCCAAGCGGTTTGCCATCAGGCAGATCTAATATTTGTAGGCGCTTATTATCACGCTCAACAATAAACAATATATCATCCTCAATGGCAATGCCATTTGGGCGTTGAAATTGACCACCTTCAAAGCCTGGTTCGCCAATAATTTTGATTAACTCCCCTGTTGATGCATCATAAACGGGCAATGAATGTGTTGATTTGGCCGTAGCGATGAGCCAATGCTGCCCTTGATTGCCATGCCAAACGGCAACCGAATCAACGTTTAGTGCTCTATCACGCTTTGTTATAAACTGCTCTGGAATAACGCACGACACATTTTTTTGTTGTTCTTGACGACAACTTGGCAAAAATACTATCGCTGTAAGTACTAGATATAACTTTTTCTTCATCTGTTTCCCTTTTACTTTATGTATCTAGCATGGCACCAGAGAGCAACAATATGCAACTCTTTATTTTGTTTATCATTTTTGAGTATGTTCATTACAAAAGCCATGCGAGGAATTATGAAAAATCGTACCTTCTTAATCACCGTTATTTTATCAAACATTACTTTTGTAATTTTGCTTATCCATAAACGAAGCGCTGTAACTGAGTTAATGTATAAAAAACAACGACAAGAGCAAGCCCTCAACCTCTTGGCCCAAAAGGAAAACAAACTTAAGCATGAACTGTGCAACCTGCAAGGCCGACCCACCGTTAAAGCATACGCTAAAAAATACTTGGGCATGTCCCCAATTTCGATTGCTCAAATGAAAAAGCTCACAACTCATGGATAACACGCAACAGTTGCGCGCAACCAGCATCTTTTTTTTCTTTTGCATTTGCTATTGTGCCGTGATAATTAATCTCTTTTTTTTGCAGATTCGCCAACATTCGTTCTATAAAGATCTTGCTCAAAAACAATATCAAACCTCTATAACCCACACGTCCGAACGCGCATTTATTCTTGATCGCAACCAAACACCGATTGCGCTTAATAAAAAAGCCATTTCAGCATTTTTATGCCCTAATAAAGTAGATATAGATGAAAAACTCAACACATTTTTGCAGCTCTATTTTCCTATTGCATATAATAGACTGCAAAAAAAACCGAATGCACCTTTTATGTTTGTCCAACGCAATCTGACCAATGAACAAATTGACTTAATGAACACCTATGGCATAGAACAAATACAATTCCTGAAAGAACCTCATAGGCATTATCCATTTATCAGTCTTGCATCCATCGTTGGTATCACCAACATTGATAATGTAGGCAGCTTAGGAATAGAGTATCTTTTTAATAAAAAGCTCGAGAGCACACCATCATCATGTCTATTGCAAAAAGATGCACGGTCCGGTTACTTTTATTTTGAAAAAGTTGAACAAATAGTCGGCACAAAAGGCACGCCAATCACCTTAACCATCGATGCGGATCTGCAATATCTTGTCCAAGAAGAATTGCAAAAAACAGTACACCATTTTAAAGCAAAACAAGGCTCCGTTTTGGTTCTCGATCCTGCAACCGGAGACATTATCGTGATGGCAAACTTTCCAACCTTTGATCCAAACAATACACAACACATTGATTTATCGTTAACTAAAAATTATTGCATTGCTGAACAATATGAATTAGGATCGGTCATAAAAGTATTTGCAGCCCTTGCTGCATTGCAAGAACAGGTCACGCACATTGATGAAACCATTGATTGCCGAAACTCCAAAACAACCCAAATTGATGGACGCAAAGTTAATACAACATTCGCTCATGGCGAACTCACATTCTCCCAAGTGATTGAAAAGTCAAACAATATCGGCATCGCATTAGTTGCAAAGCGACTAAATGAAAAACTATATGATCACTATCAACGTGTTGGATTTGGCACAAAAACAAACATTGCATTTCCAACAGAGCAACAAGGTTTCATTAATCCACCATCCAACTGGTCAAAACAATCGGTTATTTCACTTTCATACGGTTATGAAATCACCACAACATTACTACAGCTCGCACGTGCATTTTCCGTTATTGCAAATGATGGATGCATGATCACACCGCGACTTATTTTAGATAAATCACAACAACCAACCCTTTCAAAACAACTATATGATCAAGATGCAATTGACGACATAAGAACTATTTTGCAACGCACAACTTTGCAAGGAACCGCACGACGCGCACGGATGCAGGGTTATACCATCATGTGCAAAACGGGCACGGCGAATCTTCTTGAGAATGGTATCTATATTGACACAAAAAATAGTTATACCTGCGCAGGCATTCTTGAAAAAGATAACTATAAACGTATTATCATCACCTATATTAAAGAAGCCGATAAACCACGCCTTTATGCATCGCAAGTTGCTGTACCACTATTTGAAAAGGTTGCACAAAAAACAGTTATCCATGACAAAATAATTTAAAAAGGAAACAATATGGTCATTCCTGCCGATGTCCCTGCAGAAAAAAAAGAAACATTCAAACATAACCTTAATGCCATCACCCGTAATTCTGATCGACTGTTTCTTTTTGCCGGTGATCAGAAAATAGAACATTTACACGACGATTTTCACGGAATTGAAATACCCCCAGAAGTTGCTCATCCTGAACACCTCTTTAACATTGCACAGCAAGGTGATATAGGTGCATTTGCAACACAACTTGGCTTGATTGCACGCTATGGTAATACATATAAAGAGGTGAATTACATTGCCAAATTAAATAGCAAAACCAATATTATCAAAAGCGAACCCTTCAGTTCGCAACTTTGGTCGGTCGCAGATGTTGTTCAACTACAAGAACAATCAGAATTAAAGATACGCGGTGTTGGTTTCACAATCTATTTAGGTTCTGAACATGAAGCGTCAATGTTACGTCAAGCGGCACAAGTTGTTTGGCAAGCACATCAACAAGGACTCGTTGCTATCTTGTGGATCTATCCACGAGGAAAAGCAGTAAAAACTGACAATAGCCTTGAAATGCTGGCTGGATCTGCCGGTGTAGCAAATGCATTGGGTGCAGATGTGGTAAAAATTAAAGCTCCAGAATCATTCCGCACGTATACGATTGTTGAACAATTGCACATCATAAAACAGGCTGCCGGTAACACAAAAGTTATCTGTTCTGGAGGCAAAAAAATTGCTCAAGATACATTTTTATCATTGGTTGAACAACAGGTTGAAAAAGGGAACATTGCTGGTGCAGCCGTTGGACGTAATATATTTCAACATTCGCTTGATGAAGCCGTTGGAATGACGCAAAAGTTGGCGAAGGTGATATACACTTAAGGCAAATATTTACTTTTGCTTCTCTTTTGTTCGCTGCATTTCACGCATTTGCGCATGACGAACCATTTTGAAAATCAGCAACGCCATCAATATAATTGCCAATGGAATGAACCCATAAATAATGTATCGTAATATATAAGCATAGAACATAAGCTCATCATAATTTATTTTTGCTACCAAGCCCCAATTGAATTGCGGCACATACTTCCATGCAGCAACAATATATTCATCGCGATAACCACGCTCAACGCCATATCCCTGATAACCCATAATGGCTTTTTCTATAGGTAGATCAAGATTCTCACTTAACGGTCTCGTCGTAAAGGCTAAATCAGGACTTAGGCGAGGTGCCAACACAAATGCATATTGATTTTTATCGAGCGAAGCAATCACATATTCACCACTTTTGCCCAAACCTTCATAATTGTGCAATTCTTTTTGCATTTTCTCATTACTCACCTGAACCGCCAAAAAGCCGCGCAATTTTCCTTGAAATGAAACCGGCATCGTAATAAATAGTGCCTCTTTTTTTACAATAGCATCATAAGCAAAATCTGAATTATCTGAAGTGAGCGTCATGCGAATAAATTCAAATGATTGCGTTATCAAACTTCCTTTATAGGCCTCATCTTTTATATTTTTTCCAATTAAATCTTCCATCGTAGAAAAAACAAACCGTCCTTCAAGATTGATCAAAAAAATTTGGCTATAACCAAAAGATGCCTGATATTCCTTCAAAAAAGATTGCATTTTTTTTGTCTGCTGCTTAGTTATTCCACCACCACCAACTTCAAATGACATTAAATCTTGCATATAAACGCTACGCGCTAATTCAACAACTGAGCGTCGTTGTTTTTCCATAAAAAAGATCAGCTCATCAATGCGCTTCGTTGCTAAATCAAACATTTGGCGTGCTTTATATTTTGGCCAATAATAGGTTAAGCCACCAACAAAGGCTCCAAAAACTGCAATCAAGAACCACAAGGCAAAAAATATCTTTATATTGATTAATGACTTTAACGCAAATTGCTTGCTTACTCCTTTGCCCATTTGCCTCCCCATTGCGTATAAAGATCATTCAAAATATTTTGCCAATCATCAGGAGATTTATAGAGATAAACAATTGGATATACTGCTTTAGCTGAACTCCATTGAATATCAAATTGACCTTGGGCGTTAATTTTACTAACACGCGAAACCTTCCATGTGTGATGATTGAATCCATCAGTATAGACAATTCCTTCAGGTGCTTTTTTACTTTGATTATGCACTTTTTTAATCACCTTCTTTGGATTGCTTGATCCGGCCAAAAATACTGCCTGACTCCATAAATATACACCAAAATAGGCTGCTTCCATTGGATCATTAATAACACGATCACTGCCATAACGTTTTTTAAAATTTTCTACAAATGTAGCATTTGTTTGATTATCTATACTTTGAAAGTAGTTCCATGCAGCATAATCACCAACCATCAAAGAAACATCAAATTGCTGCAATTCCGATTCAGCTATACTGAATGATATGGTTGGAACTTTTTTTGGCATTACACCTGCATCACGAAGTGCTTTGAAAAAATGAATGTTCGTATCACCATTGATAGTATTTATAATAACGTCAGGATTAGAGCTTTTGATCAAATTGACAACATCGTCAACATCGTTGGCTCCTAACAATAGATACTCTTCACCAACAACCTCTGCCCCTAAAGAATCGAGTAACTCGCGCGCAACAATACCTGCAATGCGCGGATATACATAATCAGAACCCACAATAAAAAAACGTTTGCCCAGATTTTCAAAACACCAGTTTATGCCAGGCAGCAATTGTTGATTTGGTGTTGCACCTGTGTAGATAATATTTGAAGAAAGTTCAGCACCTTCATATTGCACTGGATAAAAAAGGAGATTGTTATACTTTTCTATTATCGGCTTAACTTCTTTACGACTCGCTGATGTCCAACAGCCAAAAATAGCATCGACTTTTTGTTCGGTAATTAAAGTTTCAGCTTGCAATGCAAAGGTTGACCAGTCTGATTTGCCATCAACTACAATTACTTCAATTTTGCGCCCTAACAAACCCCCTGATTCATTTATCTCATCAATTGCCATACGCGTTGCATCCACCACGGGTATCTCACTTGCGGACATTGTGCCAGTCATTGAGTGTAAAATACCAACTTTAATCGTGTCGGTCTTTCTATAAACCAACCACCACACACCCAATGACGTTATGGCAAGCCCAATGAGAAATGCCACACTAAAAATTAAGGCCAAAACTATATTTTGTTTTTTCATATTCCATTCTATTCTTAACTGTTGACACACATTACCTTAACACCCAAATATATAGAAAAACAATACATTATATGTAGTTGTTTTTGATATACGTAAATAAATGCAACGCCACATAACAACGCTTAACTGTTCGGAGTTTGACCGTGTATAACTTTGCCCTATGTATACTCACTTTAGTAAGCTCTCAATACATCATATCTGCATCTTCAAAACAACCATCCTCAGACCCCTATCGTTTTCGTCGTCGATTGGCTACAACAAGACCTAATTCATGTGATCTTAGTTTGTCTCTTGGTACGCAGATCAAACAACGCGCAACTAATACACCTCGATCTGAAACTGACCCGGAATTTAACATTGCAAAAAATATCAATAGCATTGTTTCCGCTGAATTGCTGACCTATAATAGAAAACCGACAAATGTATCCGGATCATGTTCTTCTAACAATAAAACATCCGCCAGTATTGTACCTGCTTTGAATTTAAAACAGACTTTACAAAATAAAAGATTTCTTGGCATGTGCTATCGCTCATTAGGCTTTTTACAACTGGCGAAAAAACGGTACCCAAAAGCAATAAACATTGATAGAGAAATTTCTATTACCATAAATCACATAATGTCTCTCGACCCTACCGCACACGAAAACGAAATCCCTAAATCGGCTCGCAATAATTCTGGAAGAGAAGAACTATGGAAAAATCTTGTACAAAAAAAAGGTTCGCCACCATCCCTCAAAATACAAAGAAAAATTCGTAAAAAAAAAATCAAGCCTCGTAATGACAAGGAAAAGGGAAAAATAAGAAATAAAAGATCAAGCCGACATCGCGCAGTACCCAAAATATCATTACAACAAATTGCTTCTTCAAAAGATGTCCAAAAAACCCTATGCCTACTAAAAAAAGTAGCTACATACAAAACACAACAAAGCAAACAATCAATAAAGATCCATCCTGCAGAAGGTGATATTTTACTACAAAATCTTGAAAAACTATCACAAAATCCTGTTATATTCGAACACCAAAATATCTTCATAAGGAGCATTTATCAACTTATTGATACTGCATTAAGTTTGACACAAAATCAGCTATCTGAAAAAAAAGAAAGTCCTCGTCATTTTTTGATCCCCAGTCCTCACAAACACAAACGTTCAACTCGACTAAAACCTTATCCTATATTATGCAAACGTGTCATCGAACTCTTATTACCAACTTTTGATTTCATGGCCGAATACTATACACTTGAATCCAACCAAACAAATGTTTCAATTTTGCTCAACTATATGCAAAAGGCATTAGACTTGATGAAAAAAATAGAATCCAGTGGATATACCACTATTAAATCAGAATCAACTGCACGCAATATAGAATTTTGCGCTGCTATTATGCAAGAACATCACACACCACGCAGCCAACTTCATAACGACAAAAAGCTTTCAGAAATACATAGCGTTTTTATTGAGACAATACGCCTCATACTAACACGACAAAAAACTATAATTGACCCTGGTTCTGCTGATGATCTATATGATCGTTGGAATCATCCAACGCATATTAGCAAAAAAATCATGGTCACAACTGCTATAGAATTACTTACTAAAACCCAACGTTGCGACGATCTTGTGAAATTAAATACTGCAATTGCTCATATTCCAAGCTTAAATCAACACCCAGAAATAAAACCCTTAATTACAAAAACAACAAGACTACTGAGAGAAAATGCACAAACTAATCGAAAAAAAAGATTATCGCACTGGTCCCCACGAAAATAAAAAAAAATGAGGAAAAAAATGTCACAAAAAATATTTTTAATCTCTCTACTGGCACCTTTTTTCTTAACTGGATTATCTTGTAAGTCAGCCTATCAACTAACTCCCTCACACATTGACCAACAAACATCACAAGCATTTATGGCAGCTGCACATACCTTACTTAAATATGCTCAAAACCAACAAGATGAAGTTGGGATAATCTTATCCAACAGTGATGCTTCCATAGTAACAACAGCCAAAGACATCTCTAAGAAAAAATACTCACTCAAATCACTACGCTTTAAAAAACAAAAAGCATCGACGGCCACCTCTTCAAGTACACCAAGCATTTTATCCCAATCGGGCACATGTGCGCCAGAACGTATTCTCGATTCTTGTATGGGAGCTCTTTCACTCTATACATCTGCCTATGAAATCCAAACATCAAGCATGCGTATCTATTTAAAAACACAGATATCCAATGTAATGAATGCAGTAAAGAATGTTCTCGCCCCCGCAACCCTTGATGCAAACACCACCCTACTAGAACCTGAATATGAACATATCTGGAACAACGCAACAAACATTTTGTGCGATCCATACACATTAGAATCTGTATTGCAAGATATAAAGAAGCGAATACCGCATTCAAAGAAGCATCCTAATCAAGATACTTTATTCATGCTACTGCATTCCTTGCATTCTCTAAACAAAAAGTGTGATCCATACCAAGGAGCAATCATACGCTCATATGCACATGAAATTCTAAAAATTATATATCATACAAAGAACAAGCCATCAAATATTGAACACGAAAAGATACTCGATTATTGGAACACAATAAAATCAACTCAACTTGATTTTGATGATCTCATTCAATCTCTACAAAAACGGGTTGAACATAGCTCCAAACTATGCATGACCTCTTCGGCACAAGCTAAAGAACCTTTCCGACTAAAGCTTATAGAAAAACAAATAAACATGCTCAAAAAATTTCTTTTTATTCACAAGGATTGCGATAATACTTTTAAACGCTATTGGATTGCAAAAGAAGCACAAAAAATACGCCAACTCGTTAGGGAGAGGCTCTTAGATGACAAAGAACACCCACAATGGAATAAAATCTGCGGCCATTGGCATGCAGAAAGTGATGATTTATGTACAACACTCAAATATATAATGAAATGCATTGAAACTGTATTGCCAACAAAAGAACATATACGCAGTAGCCTTGAAATCCATAAAGAACATATAATGGCATTCGGCTTTACTGCTCTTCCTGTCTTGGTCGATATATATCAAAGATATGCCCTTCCCCCGGCTTTGCTGCAAAAAGTTACAGTACCCATGCGAACCATACTAGATTCTTTACTATTTTTTTCAAAACAGTGTGAATTAATGCTTACAGCAGAGCAAGAAACAATCGTTGAAAAAGCTCATATCATGACATGCATACTGACCCGAACATATTCTGCAAAATACCATTGTATTCTTGGCGATCAACATAGAACCCTTAAGCATTATGCGCAAGCAAAAAAACATTTTGTTATAGCAGCAAGAGATCTTTTAAATGCGCAACAACAAAAACAAACGTACGCTGCCGACTTTCTTGAAAGCGGCGACCATTTATACATTTCATTAGTACAAATGTTAGAAAAGAAAATTCCGTTTTGCCAAGAAGATTTGAAAACAGTCATCAAGCTTGCTGATCAAATAGATGTTATTCCTACGCATCCAAAGCTTTTATTGTCTCAAGAGGTTATGAAACTTTCCACATTTCTAGAGCAACTTAATAAAAAAGGTCTTTTAGATACACCGCAACAACAAGCATCATGCTCATCCAATAACCAAAAATAGAAAAAGGCCCGTGCAAAAACACGAGCCTTTTTCTATTTTTTATAATGAAGCTATATGGAATTAATACATTCCGGGCATACCTCCCATGCCACCCATACCACCAGGCATTGCTGGTGATTGAGCCTCTTTTTTATCTTCAAGAATATCACAAATTGAAACTTCAGTTGTTAACAACAATCCAGAGATTGAAGCTGCATTTTGAATAGCAGATCTGGTTACTTTAGCAGGATCGATAATACCAGCTTGCACCATGTCAACAATTTCACCTTTTTTTGCATCAAAACCCATAGTGCCAGTTGATTCGAGAACTTTGTTCACAATAACAGAAGATTCAAAACCAGCATTACTTACAATGATACGCAACGGTTCTTCAATTGCTTTGCGAACAATTTGCGCACCAAGCAATTCATCACCTTCAAGTTCTAAAGTTTCGATTGCTTTTTGTGTTCTAATTAATGCAATACCGCCACCTGCAACAATGCCTTCTTCGATAGCTGCACGAGTTGCACTTAATGCATCATCAATACGATCCTTTTTTTCTTTCATTTCAACTTCTGTTGCTGCACCAACTTTGATAACGGCAACACCACCAGCAATTTTTGCCAGACGTTCTTGCAACTTTTCTTTATCATAATCAGAAGTTGTGTTTTCAATTTGCATGCGAATTTGAGCAACGCGACCTTTGATAGCTTCCTTATCGCCTTCACCTTCGATGATGGTTGTATCTTCTTTAGTAATCACTACACGTTTTGCATTACCCAAACTGTGCATGGTTACATTTTCAAGTTTCAACCCTTTATCTTCAGAAACAACTTCTGCACCAATAAGTACAGCAATATCTTCAAGCATTGCTTTTCTGCGATCACCAAAACCAGGTGCTTTAACTGCAGCAACATTTATAGTGCCACGCAATTTATTTACCACTAAAGTTGCTAAAGCTTCACCTTCAACGTCTTCTGCTATAATGATAAGGCCACGACCAGATTTTGCTGTTTGCTCAAGAACAGGCAACAATGATTTCATGTTGCTAATTTTTTTCTCACATACCAAAATCAATGGATTATCCATAATGGTTTCCATTTTTTCAGCATTAGTAATGAAGTATGGTGAAAGATAACCACGATCAAATTGCATACCTTCAACAACATCAAGCTCATCGTACATGCCTTTGGCTTCTTCAACGGTGATAACACCATCTTGACCAACGCGTTCCATAGCTTCTGCAATCTGTTTACCTATTTCAACATCAGAGTTTGCTGAAATTGTAGCAACCTGTTCGATCTCTTTTTTATCGCTTACCGATTTTGCTTGTTTTTCAATATCAGCAACAACCACTTTTACTGCTTTATCAATCCCACGTTTAAGTTCCATCGGATTTGCACCAGCAGTAACATATTTATTACCTTCACGGAAAATAGCTTGTGCCAAAACGGTTGCAGTTGTGGTTCCATCACCAGCCAAATCAGCAGTTTTACTTGCAACTTCGCGCACCATTTGTGCACCCATATTTTCAAGTGGATCTTTGAGCTCAACTTGTTTTGCCACCGTCACACCATCTTTAGTGATACTTGGTGAACCAAATGAACGCTCATAAACAACGTTTCTACCTTTAGGACCTAAAGTAACTTTGACTGCATCGGCAAGTGCGTCAACACCTTTGCGAATACGTTCACGCGCATCCGAACCAAAACGAATTTTTTTTGATGCCATAGACTCTGACTCCTGTATTTAAAACAGCAAATGCTGGATAAGCTAATATTATGATTTTTCTACAATTCCCAAAATTTCATCTTCACGAATAATAATGTGATCATTGCCAGCTTCAGTACCAGCATATTTGCCAAAGTAAACAACATCTCCAACTCTAACATCCATCGGCAAATGCTCGCCTGTTTTATCTTTTTGCCCAGGGCCAACTGCTAAAATTGAGCCCGTTTGAGCTTTTTCTTTGGCGGCATCAGGAATTATAATACCACCGGCAGTTTTCTCTTCTTCGTCAATACGCTTTACTAAAACACGATCACCTAAAGGTTTGAATTTTTCAAACATAGCATTCCTCCTGCTTGTAAAAAACAGATACTCAAATATTACTAATTTATACTATTTTACCAAGTATCTTAAGACACCTATTATACTTTATTATAAGAAAATATGTGCAAAAATCAACGCACCTTTCTTGACAGAAGTAGACTCAGATTTATGCATATTGCATCATGCATGTTTTAACCATGATTAGATCAGGTGTTTTCACCTTGAATCTCCACTTAAATGACATTGATCAGGATAGCAGATTATTGATTAAATAGCTAATGCATGGATTTTAACCCTGAGCCACCATATTGCTTGGATTCTTGCAACATGCTGAGCCTTTTTTTGCGCAGTTATTGCTACCATTTTTTGGCTTTTTTTCTGGGTTTTGTTCAACGGCCTCTTTTACCAATTGAGTGACTTTTTCCGGAGTTGGCTGATAGAGGTCCAAAAGATTGCCTGCTGGATCCTTAAAACTTACCATAATGCCATGTGTTGCTTCTTTTGGTTCAGCAATAAATTCAACTTCATCCTTGAGTGCTTCATAAGTTTTTTTTATATCATTAACTTGCAAAACAATACCCGTGCGATGCCATTCTGGAACTGTTGCTGTTGGGCATAAGCCAATCTTGATATCACCAAGTTGCATTTCTGCCCATTTCTCTTTTATATGAAAGACAAGCTTTAAACCAAGTTTTTGATAAAAAGCTATTGCTTTGGCTATATCTGGTTGCATTAATATCAACATATGCACTTTTTGTATATCTGCACTCACGAATATGTATCCTTTATTTAATATGATTTTAATTAACCGTGAATCTAAATCTAAAAAATTAAAACTCTCAAATGATTACTTACTTGTTGTGCATTCGCCTTATACATCAAATATTTCCTCCGATGCTTACTCGTCTTTCAAAGTCAGATTTCCCTGGATCCCCGATGCCTGCGCACCATAGCCTTGGCGACACTTAGGAGGATGACAAAAAAAATAATATTTTATCCATTGTAAGTAAAAATTACTTAGATCACATCTACGTTAATCAGTTTATCACAAAAAGGAGCGCCCAAAAAGGCGCCCCTTAATTCTCATCTATAGCTCTTTAAGCTTGAGCTTGCACTATGTATGCATATGCTTCATCTTCTTCAATTTGTGCATTACGTGCATGCAGCGCATCTTCTTCCTGATGAAACAAATGTTCTGCAAATGCAGCATCATTTGAAGTATTGTTATACTCAACAAAGAAGCTATTCAACTGCTCTTGCAATTGACGAGCAAACTCCTCATCGGAAAGCATTTGCTCAACAACAACTATATCCGATTGACTCGGCGCTGAAGGCTCCGTGCCTCCATTATTGTATTGTTCTTGCAACTGACGTGCATACTCTTCATCCTGCAACACTTGTTCAAGAAGTATAGCAAACACTAAATCATCTTCTTCTTGTTGACGCTTTTTGTGCGCATCATATTTCTGCTTCACTTTATAAAGCAAGCCACCAACGGTGATGGTTCCGGATACAATACCAGCTGCAATATATGGATGAGCTTTTATCCCATCATATAGAGCTTGTGATTTTTCTTTTGTAAAACCACAGGCATTGTTCCAGCCATTTATTGCTGCTTCTTTAGTAAAATAGCCCGAAACAGCATTCCAACTTGCCCACTCAGGCAAACTTGGCCAAGCAACAACATCAACCACTGATGCCGATGCCAACAACACTACCAATCCCAATGAATGTAAACGAGTCATAATAGACCTCCATGTTTAAAGATGAACATTCTTACTTAGTTTTAAGTAAAAAAACATACAAGTCAAAAGGCCCCCTTTTATTACTGTTGAACAAAAAAAAAGGCTATTCTCGATCCTTCTCAATGAAATTGGTAGTATAAATTTGAAGATAGTCTTATTATTTAACCCTACTTCACCAAGTCTCCGAAGGGCTCTACTTGCTCTCTACGTAAAGCAGAGAGCAAAGATTCTTTGGCCAATTGGGCAAGCAGGAAAGGAAATTATATGTTTGAAATCTGGCCATCACTTATATCAGCAGATCTATTGAACCTACAAGAAACATTAAAGCACCTCGACAACCATTGCCATGGTTATCATCTTGATATCATGGATAACCATTTTGTGCCAAATCTCACTTGGGGTGCACAATTCATGAACGCAATTGCACAAAACACTCAAAAACCGCTCTGGATTCACTTGATGATAGAAAATGAAATAACTTTTTTAGATGATCTATTTGTCCCAGAAGGCACCTATATCACTTTTCACATCGAAACAAAAACAAGCATTAGTGCATTAATTACAGCAATTAAGCAAAAAAAGTGGCGACCGAGCATTGCCGTGAATCCAAAAACAGACGTTGAACAAACTTTTGCCTATCTTGAACATATAGATCAACTATTATTAATGTCGGTGAATCCTGGCTTTTCCGGGCAACAATTTATTCCCGATGTGCTCAAAAAAATAAAACCGCTCAAGAATGAACTAAAAAAAAGAGGACTTGACGCTAAACTTGCCATGGACGGGGGCATCAATCGAACGAACATTGGCGACATTGCCAATCTTGGTATAGAGCAATTTGGCATCGCCTCAGGCATTTTTAGTTATCCTCATCCATCGGAAGAACTTGACGCACTTTATGGATTATACCAAAAAGAAAAAGGGACCCAATAAAGGGTCCCTTTTTCCAAGTTTGCTTTAACAACAATCTTAGTGTTACGGCAGTTTCCGTTTAACCAACATTGTGTTTTTAAGTACTAATTACTTAAGCAGCTTTTGCAGCAATTCGGTTGTAGTGATACAACGCATTCTTAGCCCACTTATGTGTAGATGCTTTCAACGTTGCTAGTTCTTCAGTTGACACAGATTTTCTATTAATAATCTTATGTCTAATTATACGAATTTCAGCAACACCCGAATACTGCTTAACTGGCTGTTCAGCTTTACGCTTGTCTTCAGCTGCTTTAGCATCCGCTTTACGCTTAAGTTCTGCTGCACCCGCTTTACGCTTGTCTTCTGCTGCTTTAGCATCCGCTTTACGCTTATCTTCAGCTGCTTTAGCATCCGCTTTACGCTTATCTTCAGCTGCTTTAGCTAATGCTTTACGCTGATCATCAAGAGCCTTAGCTGCATCAGCTTTACGCTTATCTTCAGCTGCTTTAGCTTGACGATCAAAATCTGCAACTAATTGATCCAAGAAACCTGTTATTTTCTCGCGATCTTCAAGAGAAAGATGTTTGCCATCTAACTTTTCTAGTTGCTCTGTAGCTTCTTCAGATTCCAATATAAAATTAGCTATTTCTGGATGTTTAAACAAAAGCTTAGTTACTTCTTTTCTGAAAGTATCTAGTTCTTCATCACTTAGTTCTTCATCACCTGAAGCAACATAAGCTGCACTAAGGCCATAAGCACCAACACCAGTAACACCCATGCCTAGAAGCATTTTGTTGTTTAATGCATAGTTTCCGGCACCTTGAGCTTTATTCAAAGCATAGTTTCCAACAGCTTTAGCACCATTCAATAGCGCACCTGGCTGTGCTGTGAAATCAACACCACCGTAGTATTTAGCTGCAAGAGAACCTGCAACACCAACAACACCTAGACCAGCTGCTGCTAATTTCTTTTGGTTACGTTTGAAGAATGAATCTTCTTCTTTTTTGTCTTCAGTAGTAGTTTCAGTAGTTGCATCTTTATTGCGCCAGTTTTGGAATGTGTTCACTCCATATTGACCAGCTTTATAAAGACCGTGAACAGCTCCTGCTCCAGCAACACCCGCACCAAAACCAGTTAAACTAGCTGTTGTTTTTGGGTTTTGTGATGCTTTTTCACTAATATAATTAGTGAAATCACCAAACGCACCTTTTGCAGTTTCCCAATAAGTTGAATCAACTTTTGGTTGGTTCGACGTAGACCCAAGCAATTGAGTAAATCCACCTGGCAAACCTTCGTCGCCTGCAAAAACCGAACTTACAGTTAAAGCACTAAGTAATGCTACAACTGTCATTTTTGGACTCTTCATAAGAGACCTCCTCCATTAGATATGAATAAAAATAACCTCGCATCTCATATATTCAAAAAAACCTTTTTTTCGATTTTAGTGAGATACATTTTTCATCTTAGTATTAAATATAAACCAAAAGACCCTTTTGTCAATAAACTAAGCGCTGTTTTTGCAATGTTTTCAGGTTGAAATGTTTTATCTGGACAAAATAGCCAAGCGCCCCATATTCACAAAAATTTTATTTTCAAGCTGAAAAAACTTAATCGTTTTATATAAAAAACATATCAATTTCATGATACCAATGTTGTCCATAATGATCAAAAGGTCATCCATTATGCATCAAGATATCGATGTTAAACACAAATATTAACACAGTTTTTTTGCATGAAAAAAGGCCCTTTCGGGCCTTTTTTCGACAGTTTTGTATATTCTGTAGCTGTATCGGTATATATATGGTTTATTAAAGTTATTTTTTGATTACGTCTTCAATACCTTTAATTGCACCATTAGCAAAGCTTTGGAGCATTTGACTGCATCCATCAATGATTGCTTGCAAGTTATAACCAACAGCAACACCACCTGCAACAAACAGCCAAGCAAAGGGTTCATAAACCAACTCTTCCCAAACCACTTCCATAAGACGAGAAATAATTCCTTTTTTCTTTGACTTATAACGCTGTTCGTTATAATCATAATAACCAAGTTCTGTTAAGGTGATACACTCAAGCAATACAAGAATCGCAGCAGAACTCATATATGGGTGTTCAGCCACCGCACCACCAAGCGCCTCAATGGTCATACCTGTATAACCAACAAACTTACCATAAAGCTCACCGCCTGATCTTGATAACTCTTGCAGCAAATCGTGTGTTTTAGACACTAGATCAGCATTAGCTGATACCTGACTATAACCACTGAAAGCTATGCATGTAGCCAATAATAGAGAAAAACGTGTGCTATTCATAAAGAAAAGCCTCCAAATAAAGGATTAATATAACCAATCACTCCACTACCTATTATTGATCTTAAGCAACAATGGTTATATGTCAAAAGGTTGGGAGCAATGTCGCTATATCTTTATCCTAAATGAAATATATAAAGACGATAAAGCTAGACGGCCAGTCATTTTAGCCAAGAGCTTCAATACTTCTATTTTAGCTTAGCCAATTTTGCTATTACTGTTTCCGGGATGGCTTTGAAATTGCCCTACTTCGCCAAGGCTACGAAGGGCATACTTCGCTTCTTTTAAATGTGCAATGCAGATGTATAGATTAATTCATTTTAAAAGACTGGCCTGCCCAGCTGAAGCCTTGGCGAAAGCTTTTATAATAACCTTTTGACTCTGAATGCCCTTCCCGAACCCGACTTAAGATAGTGTTCAAATTCAATTGCCTTGAGTTCATCTTTGAATCCTATCTCTACCTGAAGCTCCCAGGGGCGATATTTTTTAGTATGTGGCGTCGTACCACTATTATGATTTGATAATCTTTTTTGAAGATTAGTAGTGCGACCTACATAGATTTTTTCCGAAAAATCTATTGATCGTATTATATATACGTGATACATGCCAAGCCCCTGTAACAACTTAAGATATAATATTGATAATATGAATAAGGGGCCAGCCAGTCCAGCCTACGCTCAAGCTTCGGCGGACAGCTTTCGCCTTCCTTCGATTAAGCTTTCTTATTTTATCAAATCAATTCCGTTAAGGAAATGGCTCTGCCAGCTGAAGCCTTGGCGAAAGCTGGTGTGCCCGGCAGGATTCGAACCTGCGACCTACGGATTAGAAGTCCGTTGCTCTATCCAACTGAGCTACGGGCACAATTAAGAAGTATTCCAACTGAGCTTCCGTCGTCGCCTACGGCTATGCCGGACTAAAGACGGGCCAGTAAAAGATATGATGCATTGTAGTATATAATAAATGAATAGGTATGACAACGTAATAATAAGATACTTATATTATTGAAGCACGCACTTACCATCAGCCTTTTTAGCAGAAGCTTTTTTAACAATATGTTTCTTTGGCTTTAACACACTTAATAAATCAATAACCAACGCTAATGATGCTTGATCTCCCCCTGTGGCAGAAGCCGTATGCTGTGTTGCTTTGTGCACTGTTTCTTCATCACCTGGCCAAAATAGATAAAGTAGATGCGCTATTCTGGAAACTGCATTATTATTTGCATAGATTAATGCCGTATCATCACGTAAAAAACCCCGCACAACAGAAAGCTCAATATCTTTGCCACCACTGGCATCTTTTATATCCCTAACAAATTGCCCATGAGTAACTTTATAACACAAATAATGTACACCTACTCTGATATCTGCATGATCAAACAAACGAGAGTCGCTGATTGCGTTGGTGATATCAGATGTTTTTGTTAAGTTATAATGCTCTATGGCATGTATAGCATTGGCCAATGCATCTTTATTATCTGAGCTTATCAATGCAGCCAACCATTGTTCGTTAGTGTCATCCCAACGCACGATACAACCTTGTTCCTTTTTTGCATCTACTTTAGAATCATATGCAATTTTGTTCCAGACAATTTGACCCGTTTTGTTTTGGTCATTTGCCGATGCATGCATATCACAAAAAAAGAAAAGTAATAGTATCAACATCATAACCTTCTCCTATATCTTTATAGGGTTAGACTACCTTGTCTTTAACCTTCATTACAAGAGTCCTGTATATCTATCAAACTGTAGCAACAAATAGCTTATCAAATTCACCTGCGATAACCTTGAGTTGTTCAATCTGTTCATCGGTGATATTTTGCGAACTGAAAATCTCATCATAGAGATCTTTGTGCACGGATGAAACAAAACTGACAAATTGCGTTGCATATTGCTGCACATCGCCGATCGGCAATTTATCTAAAAAATCCTCTTTTAATAGAAAGAGCATCAATGATTGATCAACAAAGTTATAAGTAACAAATTGAGGTTGTTTGAGTAATGCAACTGCGATGGTTCCTCGCTGCAACCTTCTTTGTGAAACTTCATCAAGTTCGGTGCCGAATTGAGCAAAACTCAACAATTCGTGATATTGCGCAAGTTCCAAACGCAATGCTTTTGTCATGCGTTTGATAGCTTTTGTTTGTGCAGCACCACCAACACGCGAAACTGAAAGTTCCACATTCACAGCCGGACGCATACCCTGATTGAACAATTTGGTGTCAAGGAAAATTTGGCCATCTGTGATAGAAATCAAATTAGTTGGAATATAAGCCGTGATATCATCCGATTGAATTTGCACCATAGGCAATGCGGTTAACGAACCACCATTAATTGTTTTGCCTGCGCGTTCGAGCAACCGTGCGTGCAGATAAAATACATCACCCGGATACGCTTCACGTCCAGGTGGACGGCGCATCAATAATGACATTTGGCGAAATGCAATAGCGTGATTACTCAAATCATCATATATAATAAGTGCATCTTTGCCTTGTGAACGATAATATTCACCAATAGTGCACCCAACATATGGAGCAAGCCATTGATTAAGCACAGCCTCACTAGCATCCGCACTCACAACAACAGTATAATCTAATGCGCCATTTTCTTCGAGCAATCTCAAAATACGCGCTAAGTTTGCTTGACGTTGTCCAATAGAAACATAGATACAAATAACATCTTTGCCTTTTTGATGCAAAATGGCATCAAGTGCAACGGCTGTTTTTCCCGTATTTCTATTTCCAATAATGAGTTCACGTTGCCCTTTACCAATTGGCACTAATGCATCAATTGCTAAAATGCCTGTTTCTAATGATTCATCGATCGGGCTTCTTTGTGTGATTGGCTCAACATCTGTTTCAACTGAATGAAATGCTGTCGCCTCAATAGGCCCTCGGCCATCAAGCGGTTTGCCCACCGCATCAATAACACGTCCGATCAAAGCATCACCCACCGGCGCCTTGAATTCACCGCCGGTACGTTTGACAACTTCCAACTCTTGCACAGGAATGGTGTTATATAATAAAAACACAGCAACAGAATATTCATCTAAATTAAAAACAATACCCTTATTGCCGCCTTCGAATTCGACCAATTCACCATAAACAACATTGCGCAAACCGTGAACACGGCACACATCATCACCAACTTGTACCACAATACCCGTTTCTTCTAGTTCCGGGTGGGGTACGCCCTTTAATGCATCCTCAAATAATGAAACAAGATCGGTGCTTTTCACATTCATTTTTTTTACCCTATCTCATGAGTGACAAGCTGATGGTGCGAAGTTTTTTGCGCACTGAATATTCCCACAAATATGTATCACTTTGCATACGAATACCAGCTATCAAATTTTTATTTTCTCGATACTTATATATAATATCCTTGCCTGTACGTTGCGCAAGAAATTGTTGCAATGCCTTTAACTGATCTGCGCCCAATGACGATGAACTTTCAATATCAAATTCCATTATGCCATGTTTTTCCAAATATAAAGAAACGATATATTCAAGAACATGCCCAAACAGTTGCGCACGCTTACTATTAACTAACAAATTAAGCAGATCATCAAAACAGCTTGGAAGATTCAATTTCTTAAACAAACTATATAAGATGTCTTTTTTTTGCTCTGCTCGTAAACTTGGCAACGATAAAAAAAACATCACTTTTTTGTGTTGTTTAAAATATTCTGCGGCCCCTTTTATCAACAAAAAATTATCGAAATCAATTCGTGGACCACAAACGGTAATAAACGCTGCGGCATAACGATGCGCGAGAATCCGCTCTGCCTGCGTCATAACTGTTCCTTCATAAATTGCATCACATCATCTACAAACATTTTATTTTTTGCATCCACAAAAGTTATCTTTAGTTGATCTTCGGCCTGTTCAATCGCTTTCGGGACCACTGCATCAAAAACCAACTGTTCTTGAATACCGTGCACTCGTTGTGCGTATTTTTTTTGTAGACGAATCTTTATATCTTCTTTATGAGCAAGTCGTTTATTTTGTTTGCGCTTAAGCGTCTCTTGCCATATGTGCACTTGATGTTCAAGTTTGGCGATATGATCATTATCGCTTTGTAGCTTTTGATCCAATGTTTGTGCCTTATCCTGCAGATCATCAACATTGTTGAACAAATCCTGTTTCTCTTGCTGCTCATCGTCAATATTTTTTTTAATAAGCGGCAATCCCCATCGCCTAAAACCATAAACACTCAAGCCTATAACAATCAAAAGATCCACAAAACGAAAAATTAACCATACTATCCACTCATTGCTCAACATGGTCAACCCCTGTAACAATTGCTTGTGCTATTTCTTGCGACAAGGTTTTTATTTGATCTTTATCGATTGGCTCAGGGTCAATCTGGGATGCAACATCTTTAAAAACAAAAAAATCCGGATGCGCAATATCCGGCCTATGTTGCTTGGAAAATCTTTTGAGCATATGCCAACGGCTTTCTATATCTTGCTGTTTTGTGATTACAGAATGTTGCCATTTATGCTTTTTATCTACAATAGCATCATGCTCATGTTGTTCTTGATCAAGCACAGTAATAGCAGGCTTAAGATACAACATGCGCAATAAAAACCACGCAATCATAAAATTGAACATTTGCACAAAGACAGTAATATTTACTTCCATAGGGATAACTCATTGTTTTTATAAAATAACGTATGCCTATACAACGTATGTCTATACCATAAAAGCGAGCATAAATGCTATAATCAAGCAATAAATTGCAGAACTTTCCACAATACCCATTGCAATCATCATAGTCGTACGAATTTGCCCGGAACTCTCAGGATACTTCCCAAGGTTTTCACATGCTTTTGAGCCGATCATACCTTGACCTAGTGCAGGTCCTAAACTACCGACCCCCATTGCAATCGCAGCACCTAAATACGCCGCAGCTTTTGCATAAAAAACGCCATCAATGCCATCCATAGAATATACCTTTGACAATAAAAGGATTTTTTTAATATTTATTAGTAAGTGTAGCGCAAAACAAAGGTATTTTACAACCCCATTAAGATCTCTGATCTATTTTGCACATTATTAAACGACTCTTTTTCAATAAATATGCGTATCGCATCAAGCATATTTTGTGCAATTGATGCATCTTGCTCAAATTCTTGATTGCCATCTAATATAAGTATGGGCACATCAATCAATGTTTCAGCAATGCCATGTTTATTAATAAGCCAACTTTCATGTTTTTGGTGTAACGATTTTAAATAATCTAATGAAACATCCGATTCCTCATGCCGATCACGCTTGTTCAAACGATCAAAACATTTGTTAGGATCTGTTTGGAGATAGATAAAACCATCAGGAACTGCTGTATAGTTATCCACCAACCATGAAAACCATTCTTGATACAATTTCCACTCAAGAGCATTCATGTAGCCTAACTCAAAACAGTTTTTAGCAAAACAATAACGATCGGAATAAACTGATCGCTCTAACACTTGTGGAATAAATGGATGTTTTTTCGCGTGTTCTTCTTGCGCACGTACACGCGTTACAAATGCATATGATTGAAACGTGTAGGCCCAGCGTGAAGTATCTTTATAGAACTTATCAAGAAGATTCTCCGTTCCGCCAACCATTTGCCATTGATCATGTGGTTCAAAAATAACATGTACATCTAATTTTTGCTGAATGAGGGAAACGAGCGTTGATTTTCCAGCGCCAATATTACCTTCAATAATAAAACAGGGAGGTTTAGATGTTGTGTTCATGGCAGAACTCCGATGGAAAAAGCTGTTTGCATATTCAAATATAATAATAACGCAAACTCTTGAAAATGTTAATCAAATAATGTTTTTTTAAAGAAACGATTGGGGAGCTTTTGTGTTTCCTTGCAAAATAGAGTAAATTTATTTTTAGTTATACAAAAGAATATATCCTCGCTTTGCATATTAATTTAGAAAAACAACATGTTATTAAAAAACAAATTTCGGCCACTATGTGGCCTTTTATATCTTGTTGCATCTATTGCGTTTGGTGCTGATTGTGATTTTACCGATTTTCCTTTAGATTCACTCGAGGCAGGATTGGATATGTCACATAGCATTGAATGTACCGATGATGACGTTATGGCTGTCGTTGACTTTTTAATTCAAGATTTAAATGCATTATGCATTTTACAACAAAATTTCTATAAACGCACCAATGAACTCAACCAACGAAGCCTGCTCGACTATGGCCTCTTTTTACCCCAAAAATTTTATGCTCGTTGTTGGGAACTCGGTGCTCATGTTTTTTATAACGAGACATCTCGTGACAACTTCACGCGTAAGAGCACTGCCATTTGCTCATATTTGGCTATTTTTAATGAAAACTTACTCGATGAAATTCAACAACGTGCCGAGGATCTCGATGTAGAACTACCATTCCAGCTGCGTGATGTAGCACCTTTATTTGCAAACGCAACGGTGCAAGAAAGACGCTTTGGCGCAATGTTCCATGGTATGCGCAAATGGGGCAAATATCGTTTTCGTTTTTTACTTCCCTTTTACTATCTAGAATCAAATATATTTTTAACCCCTGAGGAAATAGATGAAATTCAATCAGCATTTGGTATCACCGATCCGGCAGATGATCTAGAATTTGCACGCAATAATTTAATTGCCGACAAAGTAGGTCTTGGCGATTTACGCCTTAATCTTGATTTTCCATTTAGAAGCACACCCGGTATGGCAAGCAAAATCGGTATACAAGCAACTATTCCAACTGCATTTGCGATCAAAGAAGGACTTTATGGCACCAAATTCAAAAAAAGATGCCGTGGCCCAACTTTAGACTTCTGCAAATTATTTAAGTTAGTTGTTGAAGAGGAAAACTTCACAAAAGCGCAAAAAATCCTCATGCAATTTGCCGATGCTGCGTTGCAACAATTTAATGCTAACTTAATTGAACAACCTATGGGTAATGGAGGACATTTTGGGCTTGGTATATATCTACGCTCAAAAACACCACTTTCATCGGTAATAAAACGACCATGGGCACAAAGCATAACTATGCGCAGTCGTATTTCTGCTGAATATCTTTTGCCGCGCAGGCAAAATCGCTACTTTATTGAATGCGATCCATCTGAACGTTATGCCGCATTAGGATTAAATCGTTCAATTCGTGAAATAATTAAAAATGTCGATGATGATCCAGCATATGCTCGAGCTGTTCTGGCATTTTTAGAATCACAATTTACTGATAAAATTTTCCCTTTTTCATTATCAACTAAGGTTAGACCTGGCATGATCTTCCGATGGATGACTAAATATATGTATGAGACAAACCTCAATTGGGGTTATTTTGTTGGTACTGACACCTGGCTAACCACCAAAGAAAAACTATCCGATATTAGAGTTCCAGAATGCATTCCAACACCACTCAATGGCAAAATTGCGCAAAAACCATTCGGCTATCAAGTTGGCTTTATGGGCAATCTTTTTTGGAAACGTCCGAGTGGGTGGTTATTGTCATTAAATGGACAATACAACTTCACCTCAACGGGAATTGGTAGTGACTATCTATTAAGTTTTAATTTTGAAAAAAGTTTTTAACCAAAGGAACATCAAACCATGATCAATAAAAAAATCATCGCTCTTTGCATTTGCCTAATCTCAGCATCGCAAACAACCTTCGCACGTAGATATCGCACAATAAAAGGCAATACTATTCTTGTTTCTAAGTTGCTCAAGGCAATTGACGGCAAATCATTTGGTTTGCACGGCAAAACAATTCGCGCAATTTTGGTTATTCGCACACGCATTTTGCACATGCTTCATGGCACCGCACAAAAAGATGGTGGTCGTTTAGGTTCCTACACATTTGATGGCAAGACATATACCGTTTCACAATTGCAAGAAACTGAAGATGAAAGCACGGTAGCAGCTGAAATCGTACACGCATGGCTCAATGTCGTTAAAGCTGATTTTGGTATTCAAATTCATCCATTCTTGGAGTTAGGGCGCGGCTTTAAGCCACAAATGCTTATTTTAATCGAAGAATCATTACGTTTGCATAGAAGAGAAGATAGTATCTTGCACATGTGGGCTGGCGAAGCTGAAGGCCAAGATATGATAGCATTTGAGCTTAACGTGCAATCATTTGATGATCTTTCCATATTTTTGCATGATTTACTTAACTTCCTTGATGATCTTATCTCAAGTTGCCCAAAAGCATGCCTGCAATTCATTGATAGCCTAAAAACAGATCGCGAAAAAAAACTGTATGCTCAACGTATCAAACAGGTTTTTGAAAAACAGAAAGCAAAAATAAATAGTTATAGATAAGTTAATAAAACCATGAATCAACAAGAAGAACTTACCGGTACCATCGAAAAATGCATTTACCAAAATGAGCAAAACGGTTTTTCCGTTTTTGTACTTGTTTTTGGCAAAGATAAATCAACCATTGTGCGTGGCCATATGCCACAGATTCAGCCGGGAGAACAAGTTACCATTAATGGTTCATGGGTTATGCATCCCAAATTTGGTCGCCAATTTGAGGCAAAAGCCTGTGTGACAAGTGCCCCAACCAGTATATTAGGTTTAAAAAAATATCTCGGTTCAGGCATGATAAAAGGCATCGGGCCAAAATACGCTGAAAAATTGGTGAATGCATTTGGCGAAAACACCCTAGAAATTATAGATAAAGAACCACATAAATTATCGCTTGTTGAAGGCATCGGCCCAAAACGAGTAGAAACAATAATCAATGCATGGCACGATCAAAAAGAAATATCTAATGTAATGGTGTTTTTGCAAGATAAGGGAATATCTCCTGCCTATGCGGCCAAAATTTATAAAAAGTATGGGCAACAGTCGATTGCTATAGTCTCTGAGAACCCTTATCGTCTTGCAGAAGAAATTTGGGGCATCGGTTTTAAAACTGCTGATCAAATTGCATTACAATTAAACTTTGAAAAACATTCGGTCAAACGAGTACGCGCAGGCATCTTATTCGCACTCACAGAGCATAGTGGACAAGGGCATTTATATTGTGAACTCGATATGCTCAAAGAAAAAACAACTGAATTGCTCGAGCTTGAAAGTGATCAAAAAGATCAACTACTTAAAGCCTCTTTTCATGATCTATATAACTCCGATAAAATTAAAATTGTTACTCATGAAGATCAACATTTTATTACCCTCACCAAGCATTACTTCACTGAATATGGTGCGGCCAAAAAGATCGAAAAATTACAAACCTATCCTGCCGATATCCCCTTCAAAATCGATGAAGTATATCAAACATTGCGCGCAAGCAAACCCGGCGAAATTGAACTCAATGAAGATCAACAACGCGGTATTTTAACTTGTTTGCAAAATAAAATATCTATTGTCACGGGTGGACCAGGTACGGGTAAAACAACGTTAATTAAAAAATTAATCGAAACATTAGATGATAATCACGTTTCATATAAACTTGCTGCTCCGACTGGACGTGCTGCAAAACGCATGAATGAAAGCACCGGCAAACCTGCAGTTACTATTCACCGCCTACTTGAATTTGATGTGAGCAGTTTTGGTTTTGCAAAAAATGAAAACAACGCACTCAAGTTACATTATTTAATTATTGATGAAGCATCAATGCTCGATGCATTTTTGTTTTATGCCATTTTACGAGCCGCTCCTCATCATGCTCACATCGTATTTATTGGCGATGTTGATCAATTACCATCAGTGGGGCCAGGCAATATTTTGCATGATTTGCTTGAAAGTGGCAAGGTTGCTCATGTGCGATTGACACAAATTTTCAGGCAAGCACAAAACAGTATGATCATTGTAAATGCACATCGCATTAATCAAGGTGAATTTCCCATCGCCCCTTTTGAGGGTGCAAAAAAAGATTTTATTTTTATCAAAGAAAATGACCCAAGCAATGTTTCTGCACACTTGCAAAATATATATACCCGTGGACTTGCCCAATTTGGCATTTATCCTCAAAACGCAACTACCTTAGTCCCTATGAATCGCGGACAAGTCGGCACACAAAAGCTAAATTATGACATTCAACATCTGCTGAACAACATCGAAACTGATCAACAAGTTTCACACGGCGGCTCACATTTTAAAATAAAAGATCGCGTCATGCAGGTCAGAAATAATTACGATAAAAATGTATTCAACGGAGATACCGGCATCATCGAATCAATCGACAAAACTGATCGCACTATGCAGGTGAACTTCTTTGGCCATAAGGTGGAATATGATTTTAGCGAACTTGATGAACTGATGCTAGCTTATGCTATTTCGATTCACAAAAGCCAAGGCTCAGAGTTTGATGCTGCAATCATTCCTATTTTTATGCAACATTTCATGCTTTTACGCAGAAACTTAATTTATACTGCAATTACGCGTGCAAAAAAATTGTGTATATTTATTGGGCAACCAAAGGCAATAGGCATGGCAATCAATAATGCAAAAGATATAAAACGTGTTACCTTTCTTGATCAATACTTAAAAAGTGATCTAAAATGTCGCTAAATATGCCCATATTATATCTCGTACTATTTTCACATTTCGTGATTGCAACCCCCAAAAAAATAACCATTGTGCTCGATCCTGCAGGAGATGCACGTAATCCGGGGCGATTAATTGGTGACACCTTTGAGCGAACTTGTACCATGTATTTTGCCAATCAACTTAAAAAAGCACTGGAAAAAAAAGACAAAAATATCATGATCTTATTCACACGTTTGCCCGGTGAATACACAAATCAAATCGAAAAAGCACGCTTTTCAAATACATGTGATGTGGATCTCTTTTGCACTATTAATGCTGTTCAATGTTCAAACATCAAACCTCAAATGCATATCTATCATTATCAACCTTGTCCATTAAGCACCTTTGGCAATCGTCTTTTTGTCCCATTTGAACATGCACATGAAGTACATAATGCAACAACACAACTATTTGCTAATGCATTATGCAAGCAAATGCAGCAACATTCACGTCAATGCGATGCACACGCTCCTTTGGCATGTGCGCTCACATCACTAAAAGGACTCATAAGTCCCGCTATTTCCGTTGAGTTCGGCATAAAGCAAGCGAATAATCTTTCTCACTGCATTGAACCTTTTGCCGATGCACTTTATGTGAGTCTGATGGAACTTATATGAGAAAATTATATATTATACTGGCGATGGGATCAGCTTTATTGAGCATTTTGTTCTTTGCTGTACAAAAAGAATGGATTGTAATACAAAAGCCCGCACAAAAAAATGAAATTATTAGCCCACCTCATGTTGAACAAAAAGAATGCATTCTTTATTGGAATGCTTCACACTTACAGCAGGAAACAAAGAAAATTATTTGGACTGATGATATTGCTCAAAACATTCACTATTTAGTCAATACCTGGCTTACCTTCTTATATGATGAAGAACTGCATAAAAAAGTGCACGTAGAGACCGTCATGCTCAACAAAGGCAGAAATGAATTATTTATTTCATTTGATAGGCACCCCTTTGGCAAACAACAATCGATTGATCAAAAACTATTTTTTATTGAAAACCTCTATAAAATAATTTCTCAATGTATTCATATAAACAAAATACGTTTTTTAGTGCGGCACAAACCCTTAAATGATCGACATCTGGATTTTGCACAAAGCTGGCCGATATAAAAAAGATATATATGAAAAAAAACACAGCTTATTCGGATTTTTTCATTGCTCAAGAATTGGTGTATGCGCCTTGTGGATTAACAATTAAACATTTTGAAAAAAAGGTTGAAAGCCAAGAATATACAGCGTCCAGCTTTCAAATAAACAATCGACATATTCGATTTCGCGTTGCCAAAATTACACCTACTAAAACCGGCCAATTTGTCACCTTTTGGAAACGCATTGGAACCGGTCCAATTATGCCGTATGATATTTCTGATCAATTCGATTTACTCGTAATAAGTGTGCGTAATATTGATCATTTTGGTCAATTTGCTTTTCCCAAATCTATATTGCATAAATATGGTTTATTATCTAAAGATGGACTTGGCGGAAAAAGGGCAATGCGTGTATATCCACCTTGGGATAAAACATACAATAAACAAGCTCAAAAAACACAGACTTGGCAAACCTTGTATTTTTTTGAAATAAATGAATCCCAGCCTGTGGATCTTGCACTCATTAGAAAACTATTTTCGCAATAAGATCTTATCCGAAAATCTTCAAAAAAAATATTTTGTATAAGATTGTGGAATATCCTTCGACAAGCTCAGGATGAGGACTTTATAAATTTTCTAAGATGGTAAGACTCACTGAATAAGAAGAAAGAGTTTCTATCGCTCATCATCCTGAGCCTGTCGAAGAACATCCCATCACACACTATTTTTCTTTAAAATTGGAACACCCTTCTTATTTGAAGCCCTTAAAATTGATTAATTTAGTTTCTTCCTGAGTGGAGCGTAGCGACGTATCGAAGGATATTCCTTATAAAAAATAAATAGAATATACCTTAGACTCTAAAACTATCATAGCTGATTTACAATTTATAGATTTTTGGGACAGAAAAACACACTTGTCTTAATCGGAATATCCTTCGATACGTCGCTACGCTCCACTCAGGAAGAATATTTTTTTTAATCTTAAATGTAGCCCAAAAAAAGGGGGCCATTTTGAGGCCCCTTTTAGTTACTTATCAGATTTTATAATATCATCTATCTCGTCAATTCGGTTACTCATTACAGTAATTTGATCATCATTTAAATCATCTATTATTCGATTAGGACAATCTTTGAATGGATCAAAAACAATGTCTTGTTTTTTTAGTTCACGATCAAAAAAATTCAACGTTGCGCCTATTTTATGGCCATCTTGAAGCGCTTGAGAAAAATTAGTATGATCAATGCTCCTAAACTTTTTTGCAGCATTTTGATAACCCTGCATAAACTCAAACACTTTTGTTTTTTTTGTTGATTTAAACGCTAATATGAGCCATGCATATTGTGCTTTGGCTTGAAAGGTTACTAACAATACTGCACACAATGAAACTACTTTTATATTCATAGCTTTCTCCATTTAATTAAAATGATTAATTAGTTCGATGTTTTTGCAACCAATCAAGAGATAATTGGTGTACTTCATTATTAAACTCTAAAATTTGATGATGCTTGCCGGGAAAAAATTTCACCTTATGTTGAACGCCCTGCTTATCTAGCTGTTTTACTAAATTGTGTGATAAAGTTACGGGGACAACATTATCATGTTCATTATGCATTACCAAGGTTGGAATATGTTGTAGCGCTTCAGGTTTACGCACCAATGAAATCTCTTTTAAAATTTCATCTTTTCTTTGATTAAAATCATCACGCGCTTGCTCCAAAATAGGTTTAATATATTTTGGATCTTCATGCATAAAAGTTTCAAGATCAGAAATGCCACCCTTGATGATTGCAGCTTTGATATTTTTATAGATATGTGGACGCTCAGTTTTTAATCGAGCTAATGCTTGTCCAAGCATCACGGTGCCACGAGAAAATGCGTTTAAACTAATATCTGTTAGATCAACAGTGCCAATCTCAGATGCCACATCAAACAACGCCATAACATCATTCACATCTGCACCGCCAAACTCATCCTTATTGGTGTTGCCATCTGCATTGCGATATTGT
This sequence comes from Candidatus Babelota bacterium, assembly GCA_029262575.1. Classification (GTDB taxonomy): domain Bacteria; phylum Babelota; class Babeliae; order Babelales; family Vermiphilaceae; genus JAKBEL01. The sequence goes on from JAJCZC010000026.1 coordinate 50,011, forward strand.
GAAACCATTACTGCATAACCATGTTGTGCCAAAAATGCATAATGCCTCATTATCCATGGGAGATCGATCTTTGCCCATTCATGGAACATATCGTGACCATTAAAGCCACCTCGAAAACTCATAACAAGCGGATGTTTTTTCCCATCGATTCTTTCTTTAGGTAATAATACAAATCCCACAACATCTTGACCGTCAACTTCATAAGTAATCTGTTGAATCTCTACGCCCTCTTTTTTGAGCTGTTCATATTCTTGCATGAATTTCTTATAATCAGCTTCTGATTCAAGTTTCTTTTGCAATGGGTTCAACGTTTGATATGCCTCAGGAACATATTTTGATGTTGCCGTTAACACTCCTGGTGTTTCATCAATGCGAGAAAAAACATCATCTATTTGTGGCAATTGCCACAAATCATCCAAAACTGAAATCATTGATGACGAACCCGATGCTTGAGGATCATATATAAGAGCAGGCACACGTGTGCTCGACTTTAATTGATCAAGTTTGGAATAAGTTTGAAGCGGTCTATATTTATACGATTTTTTTTGATATGAAAAACCACTGGTTTGATCGAAAAATGTTTTTCGTTCATCGTCAGCATCTTCAGCTTCAACAGTAATATGAGCCGGAGCCTTTTTTTCATGAGAACCTAATTCAGATGTTTCTTCAACATCATTTAACCCGGATGGTTTCCTTGTTCCCATAAACCTACGATTCAATAATAAAAAATCATTGGCAGGCTCATGACCAAATATTGAACGTTTTTTTATTTTACCATTTTTAACCTGTTGAAACATTAGCCTAAACATAGGCAACATCTTTGATGAACCTTGCATAGCAGCATGCATGCAAAAATGAGAAAAGGATAAGATTAATGAAAATAACAATACTCGCTTCATAGGAGTCCCTTTGTGTATAAATTAACGATATACCAAGTTCCCCTATAACTCGTATTGTTAACTCTAAATATATCACAATGAAAAGATTTGTCAATTAGGAAATCTTATTGTTTTTTTTCGATCCAAAACAGCTAAATTTTCGCAATATTACACAAAAAACGCCGATTTCACCTATTTCTAAAAAAAGACTTTACAACTTCCCCATTCTTTGTAGATTAACGGTATTGTTCCGAGCAAGCTGCAACAAAAGGTTAGTAATGAAATTCAAGAAAAAAATCTATTATCTTCTCCTATTGGGCCATACATTCAGCTGTTATTCAGCTGTTTTCGATATTTCTGTGCCCTACGAAATGCAAAAAAAACGCAACTTTCCATGGACAGGATTCTTTCGAAGTCTTTATGCACGAGAAGAATTAGCTTTAGGTAAATTCCCTATCAAGGCAGAAGTAAGTGGTTATATTTTGGCGGAAGAATTCTGGGATAGCAGACAAGTAATTACAAGTAATGGCGGCATCCAGCTCTTTGCCCCACGCAAACAAAAGCTTGACCCTCGTTGCAAAGATATAAACTCTCCTGGTGAGTTCGGCTTTTCACCACTTGAAACAAGGGCTCGTGCAAAACTATATGGTCCAAAAGTCCTCGGGGCTGAAACATTTGGCCTTGTAGAAGCAGATTTTGTCGGTGGCGGTGACGTTTTAGCACGAGTGCGGGATCGACACGCATTTGTAAAGTTAACTTGGAAAGAAAAACAAGTTACCCTTCTTGCCGGACAATGGTTTAACCCTATTCGTATGGCACACTTAGATTTAGATCCAAAAATAATTGGCCGTGGTCGTGGTGCGCCAGTCCACCCCAATGCACGTAACCCGCAAGTGCGCTTCACTAAAAGATGGGACAATAATGTGAATCTTTTAGTAAGTGGTGTAGCACAACTAAGAGCGCGTAGTCCAGGTCCTGATGGCAGCAGCAGCATATATTTACGTCGATCCATGATGCCAATTTTTAACACACAGGTTTGGCTCGGTCCAGCAGATACAAAATACATATTTGGCGTAGGCTTTGATATTAAACGTCTCATGCCCAGACTTGAGACAGATAAATGCGTAAGGACGCGGTCAACAACCACCGGTGTTTCATTCAACACTTTTGCAAAAATTACGGCAGAACCACTTTCCGTTCGTACACAATTTGTATGGTCCCAAAATGGTGCTGATTACAATTTATTAGGCGGCTATGCTGTCAAAACATTAAATCCACGAACTGATGAACGCACTTATACCAATCTTACTGCAATGAGTTATTGGATCGACTTCAACGTAGATAAAAAGATTTCTCCAGGTTTGTTTGGCGGCCTCACAAAAGATTTAGGTGCAAATGGGCCAATCATTCCATCCATCACAAATTCAAAAGGCGAAACCGAATCACTTGTATATGCACGCGGACCTGATATCAAATACATGGTAAAACTTATGCCGCGCATTCGTTTTAATATGAAGCCAATGATATTTGGCGCTGAACTGGAGTGGACACGCGTTGGATATGGCACCCTGAAGCCATCTGGACAATTTGAAGACATCGTACCCGTAAGTGATATTCGATTAATTTTAGCAACTTTTTTCTACTATTAGTAAAGCAGGAAACACATGATGAAGCCCAACAAAAATTTAATGCACTCAGCTCTTTTGTTTTTTCTATTGATAGACACTATAAGTTTGTTCTCTCAAACAAACGTAGCAATGCAGTCCAATGAACAAGACCAACACCTTGTTTCAATTCCAACTGAAAAAGAGGTGAATCCTGAAAATATCGAACAACCCATTCTAGATCCAAGTGAAGCCCGTGAAGTTGATTATAGTTATTTTAATGATCCCTATCTATTGGAACAACAAACCCAGCAGCCGCTCTATGATTTAACTCAGGTTGGTGTTTCGACCGAAGGTGTTGCTGCAGATGCTGAAAAACCAATTGTTGATATGGCTGAGACCGATGAAGTTGATTTTAGTTACTTCAATGATCCATATGCATTCGATAAATTCAGAACAGGTTTACCAGTAAAAGCAAAACTTGGTGGCTATGTGCAACATTCATCATGGTGGGATAGCAGGCAAGGCGTCGAGGGGGGAGACGGTTACTACTTCATTTACCCAAAAAACCGAAAATTTGATGTTGATTGTCGTGATATCAATGCACGTGGTGAATTCAACATGACCATGATCGAAACTCGCTTACGCGGTGAGTTTTTTGGGCCTAAAATTTTGGGTGCAAAAACATTTGCCTATATTGAGGGTGACTTCTTTGGAAGCGGTGTTGTTATCAATCGGTTTCGTCTACGTCATGCATTTATACAAATGACTTGGGATGATCATTCAAAGATATTGCTTGGACAGTTTTGGCACCCAATGTTTGTGGTCAAATGTTTTCCACTCACAGTATCATTCAACGGTGGTGTTCCTATTAACCCATATGCAAGAAATCCTCAAGTGCGCTATGTCAACTTTGAAGGAAACAAAGAACTTTTGATCGCTGCTGTTGCGCAACTACAATTTACCAGCAATGGACCAATTGGTTTTAGCTCAACCTATGTGCGTAATGCACGCCTACCTATTCTAGTTGCACGTGCCGCATATGATACTGATAACATTTATGCTGGAGGAGGTGTCACCTTCCAACGCCTACAACCACGCATTGAGTCTGATAAAGGATTTCGTGTAAATGAGTACATTAACAGTGTGCAAGCATTTGCATTTGCTACAGTAAAATTTGAGCCTATAGAAATTAGACAACAATTCACCTATGCTCAAAACGCCAATGATCTTGCCATGCTGAGTGGTTTTGCTGTAACCAGTGTTAACCCCACAACTGACGAACGTCATTACACAAATACTGCCGTTGCAAGTTATTGGATGGACATCAACATTAATCGCAAAATTGAGCCTGGTTTATTTATTGGTGTGAGCAAAAATTTGGGTGCGCGACGAGATATTATTCAATGCATTAAGGATCCTGCAACAGAAGAAGAGCAAAGCACCATTTATTCATTTGGAGAGGATATAGATACTCTCTTTAGAGCAACTCCTCGTGTGCGATTCCATGTGCTGCCGGTTGATTTTGCAGTAGAAATTGAATATACAAGAGCATCTTTTGGCTGTTTGGATAACAAAGCAAAAGTACAAAACACCAACTCTGTTGCCAATACACGCTTATTATTTACCACCTATTACTATTTCTAATGAGCGGCCATGCACAAACTAAAAAACATTAGTATGATTACTATATTCACACTTATTTTATGCACCACTATTATTTGTGCAGAACAATCATTGAGCGACCTCTCATCTGCACGTGATATAGACTATACTTTTTTTAATGATCCCTATCTGCTTGAACAGCACATCCAACAGCCCCTTTATGACTTAACTAAAGTTGGTTTAAGTGTAGATGGACTTGCACCTGATGCAGCAAAACCAATTATTGATTCCGCCGAAGCTGAAGAAGTCGACTTCAGTTTTTTTAACGATCCTTATGCTCTTGATAAATTCAGAACCGATCTTCCGGTTAAAGCAAAATTTTCTGGCTATGTGGCTCATGCAGCCTGGTGGGATAGTAGACAAATTATTCAATTCGGCGATGGGTATAACATGTTATACCCAAAAAAACGGGACTTTGACCCTGATTGCCGCGATATAAATGCACGTGGCCAAGCCAACATGACTATGATTGAGACTCGTCAACGAATTGAACTTTTTGGACCAAAGATTTTAGGTGCAAAATCTTTTGCCTATATCGAAACCAGCTTTTTTGGCAATGGCATTGTTATTAATCGTCTTCGCATGCGAAGTGCTTTCGTACAACTTACTTGGCCAGACTCCAAAGTTTTGCTCGGACAATTTTGGCATCCAATATTCATCATTAAAACCTTTCCATTGACCGTTTCATTCGATGCCGGCGTCCCGATTGCACCATTTACCCGAAATCCACAAGTTCGATTCACCTATTTTAAAGGTAATAAGGAATTTTTAGTTGCTGCTTTGGCACAAATGAATTTTAAAAGCAATGGACCAATTGGATTTAGCACGACCTATTTACGCAATGCACGACTTCCAATTTTAATAGCTCGCGCAGCCTATGACACCGAAAAAGTCTATGCTGGTGTTGGCGCAAGTTTTATGCGCTTAAAACCTCGTATTAAATCTAACACCGGCTTTCGTGTGAATGAATCGATTAACAGTGCAAATATAACTGCCTTTGCCACGGTAAAATTTGAACCGGTCGAGCTCCGACAACAGTTTCTACTTGCTCAAAACGCAGTTGATTTAACCTTATTAAATGGTTTTGCCGTTTCAAGTGTTGAACCAATAACAGATAAACGTCGTTATACCAATATAAATGCCGCTTCATATTGGATAGATATCAATATAAATCGCCAAATTGAACCTGGACTTTTTATCGGTATTCTCAAGAATTTGGGCGCACGCCGAAACATCATTCCATGCATTACTGATCTGCAAACCGGGGTTGAGGAAAAAACGATTTATGGGTTGGATGTTGATAGCGAACAAATAGATACACTTTTTAGAATTGCTCCCCGGTGCCGATTTCATATTTTGCCTATAGATTTTGCAACTGAAGTTGAATATACACGCGCTACTTTTGGCTGCTTGGATAGACGCGGTCGTGTTAAAAATGCTGACCCTATAGCAAATACCCGATTATTATTTTCAGCATCTTATTATTTCTAACTCACGGATATTATGCATAGAACAAATCTTTTGTTTTACACCTTATTAAACTGTCTCCATCTTGTCGTTTATCCTCAAACAGAACAACAACTTATCAACATTAGCTCACCACGCGATGTTGATTATCACTTTTTTAATGATCCATATTTAATTGAACAATATGCAGAACAACCACTCCATGACTTAACTAAAGTTGGCATGTCTTCCGATGGCCTTGCTCCAGATGCTGCAACGCCTATTGTTGATATAACTGAGAGCGATGAAGTTGATTTTAGTTTTTTCAATGATCCCTATGCATTCGAAAAATTCAGAACTGATCTTCCCATAAAAGCAAAATTTTCAGGATATGTGCATCATGCTTCTTGGTTTGATAGTCGTCAAGGTGAACAACGTGGTGCAGGCTACGTTTATTTTTTCCCAAAAGCGCCACTTTTTGATCCCGATTGCCGTGACGTGAATGCGCAAGGTGCAGCTAATATGACGGTACTCGAAACACGAATGCGTGCAGAGTTTTTTGGCCCCGAAATTTTAGATGCCAAAACATTCGCCTATATCGAATCGGACTTCTTTGGCTTTGACGACCTGATTGATCTTCCTGGAAATTCTGTGGTCACCAGAATGCGATTACGTAATGCGTTTGTGCAAATGACGTGGCCACACACCAAACTTTTGTTTGGCCAATTTTATCATCCAATGTTTGTGATCAAAACCTTTCCATTTAATGTTTCACTTGAAGCTGGTGCACCCATTTCACCTTTTGCGCGAAATCCGCAAGTTCGCTTGGTGCATTATCACGAACATTACGAATTTTTATTTGCAGCAGTAGCACAATTGCAATTTCAAAGTCTTGGCCCTATAGGCTTAAGTTCCACCTATTTGCGCAATGCACGTTTGCCCATTTTAGTTGCCCGCGCCGCTTATGAAAAAAAGCATTTTTATGGTGGCATTGGCGCAACGTTTCAACGCCTGAAACCACGCATTGAATCAAATAAAGGTTTTGCAGTTAACGAATCAATTGATAGTGTGCAAGCCACTGCATTTTCCACCATCAAATTTGAACCTTTAGAAATTCGTCATCAAGTCACCTATGCACAAAATGCAAACGATCTTTTGATGATTGGCGGTTTTGCTGTCAGCAGCATTGAATCAACCACCGATAAACGGCGCTACACCAATTTGAACACACTTAGTTATTGGATGGATATTAATATTAACAGACGATTTGAACCAGGATTGTTCATCGGCATACTCAAGAACTTGGGATCGCATCGAAACATTATTCAATGCATACCCAACCTACAAACAGGGCAAGAAGAACAAACCATCTACACCTTTGGCGAAGGCATCGACACATTATTTAAAGTGTCTCCACGTATTCGCGTGCACATTTTGCCCATCGATTTTGCCGCCGAAGTTGCCTATACGCGAGCAACTTATGGCTGTATTAATGATCGTGGAAAGGTAAAGAACACCTGCCCCGTAGCAAACACCCGATTAATATTTGCTGCATATTATTATTTTTAACAAATACATACAACTTGATCGCATATCATTTGCTTGATAGACTATTTAACATCAATTACTATTTATTTAGAGGAAATAATGTGCAAAAAAAAATTCTACTTTCATTCGTAATTGTTTTTTGTCTAAATATTGGAAACAATATTAGAGCAAGCAGCTCTAACGATAACAATTACTTGGGTTTTCTTCACCCGATTACACGGAAATTCTGCAAGAAGAATCCATCTAATGATGTTTGCAAAAGCCTTGGACGCTTTTTATCGTCAATTGAATGTTCAACATCTGATAAATCTGAATCTACTAGATACAAAGACCGCAGCTATCTCTCAGAAGAGATTGCAGACCTGTTTAACAGACACATTCCTCAAGCACAACCACCTGAAACAATTGTTGATTGTATCAACTACACCCTCAATAAAGTTGAAATTAAAAGAAGCAGCGAATCTGACTACACCAAATTAATGCCAAAAATTCTACAAACAGAAATCAGTTCTAATCAAGAACATACTAGTACACAAAAACTTATGGAACTATTTTATTGTTTAAATATATTTCGTGGCCCAGAGCCCACTGAAGGTCAAAAAAGATTTTGTAATTCTTCATATTTTGGCTACCATATTAAGTTAAAAAAACACACCAAAGCTCTATTAGAAGGTGGGCACTCAAAAGAAGCTATTGAGCAATGTAATCAAGAGAATATAGAAATATTAGATCAAAGTTGGAAAGCTGCTGACATCAATCAGAAATGGCAGAAACCCACCTTGCAAAGAACACCAAATCGATCTTATCGAGACCATATTCCATGTTGGCTAAACCCTAACGAAACAAGCACGAATCCAGATGATCCTAAATTTCACAAAAGGATACTAACAGAATATTTCTACTGCACTCAAGTAAGAAACTCAAGGTCCACAGATGTAGAACGATCTTATTGTTTTTTCCGTCACTATTGGAGCCATTCCCAAGACTATCGCCTAGATTATGATTATAAAACGGATATGCCAAACTGGCGGAAGACAACCCAACATATTCGTAAGGCTTTCCCTAAAGAAAAGCCTGAAGTTCTAGCTCGCCTTATAGATGAATACTTAGAAGGAATCAAAAAAGCAATTAAGGCTACACGAAATCAATAAAAAAGCGTGACTTTCGATTTCTCCTTGTGTTATAACCAAAGCACAAGGAGAATTAATGATCAAAATCAAACATTGCATACTTATTTTCACTCTAAGTTTTGCAATAGATATAAAAACCGCCAAACCTAATCTTGAAGTAACTCATCACACAACAACTCAACATTCCGTTTTTGTCTCTGGCTCCGTCAAGTTGATACTATTGAAATATGTGATCATAAAATAGTAATATCTTAAAAAAGGAATCCTTATGCTACTTCTTAATCAGCCAGACACAATTCACTTTTTAACCTGTACGCTTCTATGCTTTATTTATTTTGTTGTTAACACTTTGTTACAATTTCAACTTATTGATAAAAAGATTTTTGAAAACAGGTCACAACTACTATTGATGAATGGATATGCATTATTGATGTCCACCCCATTGATGCCATTTTTTTATCGTGAGTTTGCAGTTGCTGATTATCCAACTATCATCATATCGTTATTTGCATTATCAAACCTAATATGGCAATTGATCTATACTAATTTTCACCTACAAAAAGATATATCAAATATTATCATAGCACTTTCTTTGACCAACCTAGGTGCATGGATCGTCATATATTTCCTTAACTATCGATTTTACGCATTATTTTTAAAGTATTTAAATCAATATAATTTTTAACGACAATACCCTCACACAAAAGTATTATTTTAGCAGATGAACAAAATGAAATATGGAATCAAATCACATAAAGCTATTATACTTATTTTTAGCATAATAACTTTATTCACTATACTACGCCAATGGCAATATGGTGAATGGTATGGCATGCGAGCAATGAGCGACTTCATGGGCAGCTTTTTCTTAATTTTTGGAATATTCAAAATAACGGATCTGTCCGGTTTTGTAATTGCCTATAAAAAGTATAATCTTGTTGCACATTATATTACAGCCTATGCCTATGCTTTTCCATTCATACAAATTGGACTGGGCGTAGCTTACCTTCTTCACATCTTTCCTTTGTTGTCAAACATTATTAATTTTATGATTATGTCTCTCGGCTTTATCAGCGTATTAATAAAGCTCATCCAAAAAGAAGTTGTTCCCTGTGCATGTTTAGGAACTCTTTTTAAACATCCCCTTTCATTAGTTTCATTACTAGAAAATGCGCTTATGGTTGCGATGTCTCTTTCTATGGTTTTATATCATTATGAATGAGAAACAAGAAGTGAATCACACCATTGAATTTCGTGACTTCTGTTACACAATTTGAAAAATTTAATATAAAAAGGAACGAATAATGAATAATGAACAAAGCACAAATGGCTACTCACTGAAAGATTTCCTCCCTCTCATTGCTATCTTTAGCATCATCGCACTGATCACGCTCAGTCATCAACTCTATTATGGCTGGAATATAAAAGATTGCATGAGAATCATAATGGCCGCATTTTTTTTAATTTTTGGTTTTTTTAAAATTATAAATCTTTCTGGATTTGCAAAGGCCTACAGTATGTATGACCTTATTGCCAAACGAGTTTATTGGTATGGTTATGTGTATCCGTTTTTGGAAATTTTTTTGGGAATAGCATATATACTACAATGGAAACCAATTGAAACGAATATTTTCACCTTAATTCTCATGCTTATTAGCGCAGCTGGAGTATTTAATGAACTAAGACAAGGCAAACAAGTTACTTGTGCTTGTTTAGGTGCACTATTTGTAATCCCAATGACTTATGTAACTTTAGCCGAAGATTTAATCATGGCCATAATGTCTCTTGCAATGTTGATTGTGGCGTGAGTTATTACACACTTCCTATAAAATATTCGATTTAGATAAAACTATAAAAGAGTCAATTCAAATTAATGGATTGACTCTTTTATAACAGTATTAAAACTCAAAAATTTACTAGCAACACGTTCTTGCAATACAAGCTTCACACGCTTCGATACATTTTTTGCACGCGTCTATGCAATTTTGACAGGATTTAGCACAGCCTGGTCCGCAATCTGCACATTGCTTACAACAATCCTTACACGCTTCGATACATTTTTTGCATTCATCAATGCATTTTTGGCAAGCCGCTTTACAAGATTCATCATTACAGCTTTTTAGGTGATCCTCACAAGCCTTTATACATTTTAAACACGCGGCGACACAATCATTGCAACTCTTAATGCAATCATCACACTCAGACCTATAATCTTTTCCCGCGTCCATGCAAGAAATACACTTTTTGCAAACAACAATACATTTGTTACAAGCAGCAATGCAATCTTTACAAACTTGTTCGTGACTCATAGACACATCCTCTTTTTATAAAAAAATTAATCATGCTCTCAGAAGTAACAACTAAAGATCTAAATGTCAACGTTATCATTTGCCCTTATTGACCTGAAGTAACCACTTGCCCCTAATTCAAAAAAAGATTATATCAATCGCTTTACAACAAATAAGAGACCATGCTACAACGAAAAACAAGGAGATATAAATATGAACAACAATATAAAAATAATGTTTGTGTTACCGATTTTTGGGATATCCATATTGGCATCCAATTCCGTCGAACAGCCCGTCTCCATTCCTAACGTCGCCGGGCACCTGACAACAACTAAACACCCCTCAACCAAACCGGTTGAAAACAAAAACACGCACATGCATGCATCAAAATTTACTAAAGAATGGATAAACCCAAAAATTAAACTATCACCACCCCCGCCATTAATGGGCAAGCAGATGGGACACATAAACACTATTGGCATTCCATCCCTTGGCTACACAATGGATGGCAATGTTAAAGTGTTTCACCTAATTGCACAACCGGTTGAAAAGCAAATGACCGATGGCGCTGCCACACCCAGTTGGCAACACCTAATTTCCAAAAAAAACCTTGAAGGTTTTAAAATGCATCATCACAATGTTAAAAAAAATATCAAAGGCTGGGGATACAATGGTTCTATTCCGGGCCCCACGATTGAATGCACTGAAGGTGATCGCATACGCATTGTGGTGAAAAATGAACTTCCTGAACCAACATCTGTGCATTGGCACGGTATCTTATTGCCTAACGATCAAGATGGCGCAGCGCCAATTACACAAAAACCAATATTTCCGGGCGAAACATTCACCTATGAATTTACGCTTTATCAATCAGGCACCTATATGTATCATCCTGGGTTTAATATCATGAAACAAGATCAAATGGGTTTGGCCGGCATGCTTGTGATCCATCCAAAAGTGCCCGAACGTCACATTGATCGAGATTATGCAATCATGCTCCAATCATTTGCGATGCCTGCAGGAAACGACTATATCAACATTGCCACAATGGATTTTAATCGCTTCACTTTTAACGGACACACAGCACCACTCATTCCACACATGTTTGCAAAACAAGGCGAAAGAGTGCGCATACGTTTGGCAAACATGAGCATGGATAGTCACCCGATCCATATTCACGGATTTGTGTGGCAAGAGGTTGGCACCGAAGGTGGGCCAATACCACTTTCTGCACGTAGAAAAGGCGCAACTATAAATGTACCGCCCGGCACAACACGTGATGTTGAATTTATTGCATGGAATCCTGGTTTATGGCGTTTTCATTGCCACAAAATTCATCATGTTGTCAATGCGCATGTTGATGTTCCGATGGGACTCATGGCACATGGCGGTATGTTCACCATGTTTTATGTTGAACCAAAAGATCCCAAAGCTCCTTGGCAGCCTCCAACTCCGGAGGAAAGCTAAATGTTATTGCTTTGCTCAATGATGCTCTTATGCTTATTATCCGGCTGCGGCCAACCAAAAAAACAGTTCAGCACTGAACATTCATTTAACAAAGTAAAAAACACAACACGCAAAAACCTTGCATCACAGACCAGCTTAGAAGAAAAACCATATTGTACTTTAATGGCGATCGATACTATTCAAGTCAAAGAACTTTCGTTACAAGATGCGATATCTTTAGCACTCAAAAACAATCCTGGTCTGCAAGCACAATTTAAAGAACTTGGTATTGCGCAAGCTGATTTAGTGCAAGCCGGCCTATTCACTAACCCTGACATTTCAGCATTGTTCCGCATACCTCACAACACAGAAGATGATATGAATATCGAGATTGATGCACCGCTCATAAACATTGCAGATATGTGGCGCGTACCCCGCTCTAAACAAGTTGCTGAAGATCATCTAGAAATTGCAACACAAGAAGTGCTCGAACATGTGCTTAATATATATGCACAAACAAAAGTGGCCTATTATAACGCCCTTTTTGCACAAGAAAGTTACGACCTTGTAATGAAGGCTATGCAAAAATCGCAAGAACTGCTCGATTGGATTGATTATCGCTATAGATTTGGCTATGAAACACAACTTGATATCGGGCTAACAACGATAAAACTGAAAAATTGGCAATCGGACAGCTTTATGTATCATGCAAAATTGCATAATGCATTCACGCAACTAACCAACTTGCTTGGCACCGAAATTAGCCCTGAACCATTCACCTTAACTGACGATTTAGAACATGAAGAATATAACATTCCAACTATGGAACATTTAGAAACATCAGCCATGGCAAACCGCCCGGAAGTGCAAATGCAAAAAATGAAAGTGCAACGAGCTTACCACAACATTTCACTCCAACGCGCATTAGCATTGAGCGATGTTCGCGTTGGCATAAGTTATAAGCTCGATTTTGAAAAACAAAAAGGAACCGGCCCGAGCTTTGGCATGCAAATTCCATTTTTTGATTGGAATCAAGCGCAAATAAAACGTGCAAAAGTTGAAGCTGAAATGCAAGACAAACAGTTGCTGCAAACAAAGCGCAATGTGGTATCAGAAGTGCAAATGTACTATCGTTCATATATCGCTGGCCTTGAAGAAATTAGATTGCGCGATGAAGCACTCAAAATCTATCAAGACACCATTGCATTCGCCGAGGAATATTCTGGCAAAATGATGTTCTCCAATAGCACAGTGCTGCAAACAACTATTGATTATATCCAAGAACGCATCGCCTATATGGAAAAGCACTTTCAAGCACATCGCAACTTCACCATGCTCGAAAAGGCCATCGGCAAACAAATTTCACCATTCACCCTGAGCGATCAACGAAATTGAGCTACCTCCTCTGCCATGTCAGTATAATTCCTATGGCAACGCCAGTTAGTTGACCAACGGTAAAACCCTATACTGCCGTGCTCGCCGAAGCTTCAGCGAAGGCTGGGAGCCTGTCGAAGGACACCATTCATCGCGACTTGAATTACTAGCATAAACCTATATCCAACTTTCTAAATCAAGATGAAATGTCGACGATTAACTTCATAAGCTAAGAACATAACATGCCTCCCTTCCTTGTATCTCCTTGCATTGATATTGTTCAGCGTTAAACTATTTATATAGTAAATACAAAACATCAAAAGGAAATACACATGCAACTCAAAAGAATATTTTTATATGCTATAACTCTGTTGATCTTGAGCATAAATCAATATATACAATGCGCAAGCTCAAGCAAATCGGATACAGCATTGATTTCAAAAAAACAAGATCGAACAATCTCTCTTGAAAATTCTAAAATCTTAAATGCTCTACAAAAAAATAATGTCGTTACTATCGAATTTGAAGCTATCGCCTTACTTGATGAACTTTCATTGAAAATGAACCCCACAAAAATATCTAAATATATTGATTTGCTTTTGGTTCTCTCTAAAGAAAAGGAGCATATTTCCAAAAAAATGAGTCGGATCACTACACAAAGAACGCTTGAAGCATTTTGGTTCCTCGAAAACAATCCAACCATCGATACCACAAATATAAATGCAGAGGCAATCATTAATGGTTCTGTCATCTTAGAACAATCATCTATAATTAAAAAATTAACAATTCTATTAGGTTCTTCAGTAAGCATATTCGCACTGATCTTCATGATTAAAAATTATACCAACAAAAAGGCCTAAAGATGTTCTTTCACCTATTTCTCTTTCTAACTTGCTTCCTCCTTTGTCCTACCCCTTTTTGTTTAGCATCACAAAACTCAAGTCCTGCAGAAGTTATCACTAAAGAACTAACTTCTTTGCATAAGATTTGCCAAAGCACACTTTATAATTCATCAATTAAACAAACTTGCGCCATGATTTTACAACACCGACAATTGCCTCTACCTATTTCAAAAACAGCTACCGGTTCCAGCAATATGCGCCAACCCAACCAGCCTAATAACTATGAACAATACCTTAAAGACCAACATAATTTTCTCAGTAAAATATATTTAACATGCGCTCCGGAAGAAACCTGTGCTTTGCTTTTAAAACGCTTAGATTGGTCTCAAACTTGCCAAATAGATGAAAAGGGCCACAATACAACTACAACACTAAGTTATTTATGGCCAATCCATTCTACCCTCAAATCAAGTGTCCAAAGTTTAAAAAGATGGCATCATGTTTGTGGTCAAATCAATCCCAAATGCTCGATTGAGCAAGCAGCTCAGATCATCTTAATGCACCGGATACAGACAGCATACCCAGATTTAACCTTCAAACAAATAGCACATCTCACTTGCGAAAATCTAAAAACGTGTGGAAATAATACAAATCAATTAGAAGCATGCGCACAACAGCTTCTAGTGCCAACAGCAAATTACCAGCCTCCATTGCCACAATACGTGTGCAAATTTCAAAAATACTTGCAAAAAAATAGCCCGGCCAAAGGCTTTTCATTTGATTTGCAAAAGTATCAAACAATAGATGATATCAAGAGAATAGTTGAAGCCTATCCCGAGAGCATACGTATCATGATCAGAACAAGATCAATATGTAAATTTGATCAGCACTTCTTCCTTCAAACATCAAAAACTCGTGGAAGTGAGTTCGCCAAAGTTTTAGCAACGCTATACAAATGGCCAATCTTAAATATTTATTGCAACCAATTCAGACAACGCCCATATGAAGTTACTGAAATTCTTAACGAAGTAATAGAAAAAAGAATGCCCTATATAGTAGTTCTTCATGACATGGATAATCTACCGGACAACTGTATAAGTACACTTGCAAGTATATTTCATTACAATGAAACAAGCTATAAATCAAATAAAAACTTCATTAGCATTGGAATTGGTAATAATTTTATGAATTTACCATATTCCTATAGAGGAAAGTACTGCATGGGAATATTTACACTTCCAAATGAAAATGCTCCTTATGAAGAGCCCCAAACAAACAGCTGGTGGGAAAATTTTAAAAACTCTTCTGCCTTTTGGCCAGTAATAACACTGACAACCAAAGCAACAATTTTTACTATAGTTTTTTTAATATATAAATATAAATCACAAAATAAATAATCGATAAAAACGCACCTTTTTTGAAACCCTCGCATCAAGGCTATTTTTTATGGCCCCAAAACAGATTAACTCGAATAGATATGCTTGCAAAAGCTCCAGTAATCAATAGAATTGTCTAATAACATTCAAAATATAAACATAAGGTAACTTAAAATGAACAAAATGCTATTTGTTTTTGCATGCCTCGTATCAATATCATGCCATATCGTACACGCAAATGAGGAACAAACCGACACAGAAAAAACGATACCCGAATATATAAAGTATATTCCTAAAGAGATTCTTGTTTTGTGTTATCAGCGCCCCATTCGGGGATGCACTGATCTGTTAAATCAATTCTTTTGTGCATATAAACTCACTGAAGGAAACCTTACCGAAGGTGAACAACACCTTTGCAATGAAATCTCAAAAGAGGCCAAAATATTTGATAGCCAGGACAACTATATAGCTACGCTTGTAAAACTAATAGTAGAAGCAAATAGCAATGCAACGCCAGATCAAATTGCAGACATAATAAATCGAGCTCTAGCATCAAAAAGACTCATGCAACATCACATAAAAAATGGCAAAAACAATTAATCAAAAAAATAATCGCCTAAGGAAGACCCAAATTTTATAGATGAAACTGGTGCTCCAGCAAGCCAAGCACCTGCTGATGGCAATAATTAACAAAATAAATGCACCATCAATTCAGATCTATTGCACTTATATTCATTTATGCATATGCTCAATGAGAAAAAAACCATTTCGGCGGGGCACTATGAACAAACAAATCTTTCGAAAACTATTTTATTTATCATTGATTCTACTAAACCAAACATCTCTTGCAGCATCATCATATAAATCAAAGCAAACGCCCATCGATATCAGGTTATATCAGGCTTTGCAAAATGCACAAACGAAGAAAATAGAAACAATCATCACTTCAAAAGAGTATTCAGCTGACAATATTGGAAGCAATCTTTGGATACCATTATTTATGGATCATCAAGATAAAAATCCACAATGGCTATACGATCAGGCAGCTCTTTTAGTACTCAATGGGATTAATCCACAAGAAGGTCTCGTTAAATTATTATTTGGTGGCCATAGCGCTTTTAAAACAAAACCCAAATTAGGTGCAACATTGGCACAAATGTTTATTGATAACAAGGCAGATATTAATGAACTCACTGAAGATGCAACTAAGAGCAAAACACTCATTGCGATATTTGTTTCAAACTGTAAACCACACAAAACAACAGATGCTATGCGTGCAATTAAAGCAGTTCTTGAACAACAACAAAAGAAAGAGCAAAAATTACAAGAAACTGAAAATAAAAGAAACCAAAATGAAAAAACCTGTTCAATACAATAAGCCAATACAAAATATTTTATATCTATTACTTTTTTGCACATCCAACACATGTGCATCAAACGCAAAAAAAAATACTAAGCTAAAAAAATCATTTACCACTGGAATTGTCGGAGAATTTCATTTTGATAAAAAAAATCCAGATACATTAGTGGTGTCATCGCTTGAAAATAATGAACTACTCCTCCACACTTATGATATAACAAAACCAAATCAACAGCCAAATCTTAAAACCTTCGAGTTCAAGAACAATACTAAAGGCAGATCTTGGATACAAGCTAAAAACCAAAACATGATTATAAGGCAAAGCGATACGCATCACGTAGAGAATTTTTTCGTGCATCTGATAAAGTCAAAGAAATCAAAGCAAAAACCGATATGTATCAAACATAATTCGTTACAAACACACGTCGAGGCAATAGCACTTCATCCTAAAAAAAACATGGTTGCTCTTTTTAACATCGCAATGAAAAAAAACTCTTCGAAGCTAACAGTTTGGGAAATCAAGAAAAATCGAGCGCAGAAAAAAACCTCTATTTCCCTACCAAAAAATCACGTTAACCACTTAACTTTTCCAAATAACGAATATCTTGTTGCAGCTTATAATCACCGCCATTGCTATATATACAATTATAAAACTAAAGATAAAAAGCAAAGACTTAGGCACTGCCTAGCTGATACTGGCTCAATTCGAGAGATATTGTTTGTTCCTAATATTGGCAGTAATTCCGATAATAAACCCGACCTTCTTATAGCACGAAGAAAGGATATTCTTGCACTTGATAGCTCCAACCTTAAGGACAAACTATCAAGTTATGAACCAATTATAAAAATAGATGGAGATGATATAGAATCAATAGCTCTAAATCACAATCAAACAGTTCTGGCAGTATTAAATCCAGACCTTGTGTGCTTTAACTATAACAATGGGCAGGAGCTATACTATGGCGAAACAGGCAGTAGCTGTGTCGTTTATCCTGGAAATATCGCTTTTAATGCAGATGACACAAAAGTTGCCATACATGCTCCATTCCGAATAGAAGTTTATGATGTCCCAAAACAAAAGATTGAATCATTAAAAAAATTGGCTGCATTTGTGATAGGCAAGCATAATATTGATACATCAAAGATACCTAAATTACTATTGCAGGGCACTTGCTTGCAGTGCAATTAAACATCGACTGCTTTTTGTACCCATGATTTATCCGGCCCAGTATAGATCCAAATGCTTTTTAGTATTTCACGGGTTTTTGGGTCAAAGTTCAATTTAATGCCTTTAAAGTCGAAGTTTTTCATATCTTCAAACACTTTGATAATCTTGCCCTTTGTAATCGTACCTTCTATGTGCTCAAGCACATGGGCAAACAATGACATATAAAAGAAACCCTCAAAATAGGTCGGATTAACTGGCACATCATGCTTTTCGGCCAACTTCCTGAACTCTTTAGCTAATTCGATTTTACCTTTAGGGTTTGGCATAACACTCACAATATTAATGATAAGCCCCTTGTTTGCAAGGAATTTGATCAAGGCCTCATCCATCAGCCATGAGACTCCATAGAGTGTTTTACCAAATAAAAAGCTTGCACCAATTTGACGGACAAAACCTTGAATAGCCACAGTTGTGCCCGCAAAAGCAATAGCATCAGGGTCAAACTCTTTAATTTTTGCCACCTGCTCTTTGAAGTTCACGTCATTGCGTTTATAAGATAGTGCAATGAATGAATCATTTTTATATTCATCCTTTAAAATGCGCTTAATCTCTTCGGTCGGTTCTCGCCCAAAATAATCATCTTGATAAAAGATTGCTATCTTTTTACTCTTATGTTCATCAATAATATATCGCGTGATTATACCAGCCTCTTTTGCCAATGATGGTCGGTAATGAATTACATTAGTGAGATCAGGATTTCGAAATACGCTCGATCCAGTTGAAGGAAATAACACAAGAAACTTTCCTTCTTTTACCAAATCAACATACGATTTGAATGTTGGTGTGCCCACGGGAGCAAGTAAAAGATCAATATTGAGCTTTTGCAATAATTGTAGCACATTTCTTCGCGCCCTATCCGGCTCATAACCATCATCAATCGAATTATATTTAAATCTCAAATCATGAACGCCGCCCTTACGATTAATCTCATTAATTTTTAAAGTGATACCATCTTTATAGGCCGTTGATAATGATTTCACACCCTTTGAAAGATCCATGGTGGATCCAATATCTAAAATATCTTTATGTATCGACAACAAAGGCTCAGTGTCAGCTTCTTTTAATTCCTCTTTTGCCTTTTCAAGCTCTTTTGGCACTTTTTCTTCTTCTTTGTCCGTCACTTTTTTTGACTCAAGTTCCGGCTCTTTCTCCCCCTCTTCCGAGAATTCTTTTTTTTGTACCTCAGATTTTTTTGGCACTTGTTCATCAATTGATACTTCTTTTTTTGTCGTAGGCATCATCTCTTGATCAGCTTGATATGGCTTGACGTTACGCTCCACCCATTCATCTGCACCGGTGTTCATCCACACCGTATGCAACAGTTGACGATTGTGAGGATCAAAATCAAGCTTGAGACCCTTAAAGTCTTTCGCCTTCATAGCCTCAACGGCTTTAATAAAGCTATCAACACTTAAATTATCTTTAATTTGATCCATCACATATAAAAAGACTTGCCCAGTTATATACCCCTCAAGACTTACCGTATCAATTGGCACGCCAACCTTTGCTGCATGTTTACGAAACTCCTGTACTATTTCCAAATCACTCGTTTTAGGATTGGGCACAGCTTGCGCAATAGTGATACTAAAGCCCTTTTCTTTTATAAAATCCCTAAATGTTTTCTTACCTAATGCTGTATCACCAAAAATAATTTTACTCGCTAAAAAATCTCCATTTAATTCTTTCATCACTGTCTGCACCACTCGAGGAGCACCAAAAAAACCAACCGCATCAGGTTTGAATGCAGCAATTTGCTGAGCAGCATCCTGAAAAGAACCCGAATCATTACGTTTATAAGGCATTGCAAAAACATCTTTTATGCCAGCTTCAACCAAAGCCTGTTTGGCTCCATCAAGTAGATCTTGACCCCATTTATCATCTTGATAAAGAAACGCAAATCGCTTTGCTTCAGAATTTTGTTCAATAATATAATCAGTTACTGCACGTCCTGAATCATAATATGAAACACGTAAATGCAATAAATATTCAAGATCCGGATCACGAAATGAACCTGTATTAGGAAATATGACCAATATCTTTTTTTCTTTAATAAGATCAATATAACCACCCAGCGTTGGAGCACCCATTGATCCTAATGTGACATTTGTTTTGAATTCGGTTAATAATTTTTCAATATTTGCACGCGCCTTTTTGGGATCATAGCCATCATCTAAATAAATGATTTGTATTTTTGGCACACCATCATTTTCACCATTATTTGCCAAATCAATTGCAAGAGATAATCCTTGCTTGAGCTGCTTTGAATAATTTTTTAATTGTTTTGACAAGTCCATCGTACTGCCAAACACTAAATTGCCATTTTGCAGCGCACTCACTTGACTTGTTACTGTTTTTGATACTTTTGAAGCAGGAAGTTGTTCTTTTTTTTCTTTTCTTGCAATAACACACTCGCTCTTTAATGCTTCATTATCTTTGCTTAAAGCCGTTAATTCATCCTGTAGTTCAGCGATTTCAACTTGGTGCTTATCCTCAATCTGTTTTCCAGAAACTAAAAAAAATGGGCGCTCCTTAATAAAACCACTCATCTCTCTTACATCTTGGTGATACAATGTTAATGTCCAATCTCTGAGTTGTTCGGCAACATTGAGAACCACGAAAGCATCATCAAAAAATTGATACAAACGCCTAAAACTTGCTGTTGGACTTGAAAGCACTGTCCACAATATTTTATTATCATTGCTTGAAAGCAACGAAAGCCCTCGTGTAGAAGTAAATTTTTTTGAACGATCTTCCGCCGAGATATATGCAACTACTTTGGTTGAAACATCCGTTTCTTGAGGTACTTTTTTGAGTAATGAAATAACCGGTTTTGAATATACATCAAAAAAATATGGAAAACTTGACTCTTCAAGTTCATTTGTCTCAGCTCCAAAAAAAGAGATTCGCACAATCTTTTTCTCTTTGCCTGTTTGATCGGGTGGAATTAAGTATAATGCAAGAGGTAATGTACCAAACAAACGACGAAACATGTTTGAAAATGGAATTTTTTCACTGGAGAAAGCACGAGCTCGAATACGTAGCTCTCGGCCAAATGTACCTGTCATCCATTCTTGCTTATCCTCGATGTGACCCTTGAGATAAAAGACTTTTTTCGGATTACGCTCCATTAATAAGAAAATAAGCATCAATGTTTCTATAATATAAGGAGAGCGATGAGCAACATCCCCGTTAAATACAAAATAAGTCAACGGTTTTATTATCTTAAGATCATCATCAATAACACCTTGCTGCAGCAGCTGATTCAAACATCGCAACAGTGAATGAAATGCACCATTCAACTCGCCCCAAATAATGAATGAGCTACCTGGCTCAGGTGTCATTTTTTGCACCAAGCGTCCACGCGAGAAAACTCTTTCGCGATATATGGTTGTATCTTCCAATAATTGAACAAAATCCTCTACGGGAAAAATCTTATACAGTTTAAATCCAAGTAAATTAATAATCCTCTTACCTAAAGTCGGCGATATAGCCTTGTGAAAAGGAGTATAATCAGGATCATTCCAATCAGTTATACCATTTTCAGGATATTCTGGCATTGCATCAGCATACTCAATGAAATCTTTTAGTTTTTTCATCGAAGCTTGCGCGAAAAACGTTGAACATACGCTCAACACGAAAAACAATATTTTCATTTTCATCTTTATATACCTATCATTACCAGCTCAGTATTTTACCAACCTAAATTAACCATTGAGAATTTTGTAATAGTGGCACTCGCAAAACATCTCTTCACTTTTGTTCAATCCACTTTTTGTTACCTATATCAATCCAAATTGTTTTAAATACTTGGCGCGTTTTCGGATCAAAATTCAATTGCAAACCCTTAAAGTCGTAGTTTCTCATGTTCTCAACAAAATGCACTAAAGCATCTTTTGTAAACGGTAATTCAAGCTGTTTTAAAATGTCTATAAATAAAGATGCTGTAACATAGCCTTCCAAACCACCCTCATCAATAGGCATTCCTGCTCGCTTAACTCTATCACGATACTCTTGTACAATTGCAAGAGAGCTTGTGTATGGATTTGGCATAACATGCGCAACCGTTAAATCCATTCCTTTTTGTTCCACCAATTCACGAAAATGTCTTTTGCCATGAAACTCATTCGCAAAGATCGATTTCCCTATCATGAACGAAACACCAAACTCATTAAGTAGTTTTTCTGAAGAAAATGGAACACTAAACAACGCAATTCCATCCGGATCATAGGTCAATATTTTCGTAGCCTGCACACTCAAATTAGGTTCATGTGCCTCATAGGGCACTTCAAGATATTCCTCAATGCCCGCTTCCTTGAGAGCTTTTTTTGCACCCTTTAAGTTACTGTCTCCAAAATGATCTTTTTGATAAAATAAGGCAAATTTACGCTTATTTTTTTTATCAATCATATACTTAGTTAACGCATAGCCAATATCAATATAAGAAGCTCGCAACTTCAACAAGTAAGGCAATGAAAGTTCTCCATAAGAACCAGCATAAGGGAATACTGAAAGTATGGTTTTTTCACGAATTAAATCTAAATAGGAGCCCAATGTAGGTGTTCCTTGCGCTCCAAGCAGCACATCCGTTTTATATTCATCAAGAAACGTCCGAACCAATTTCCGCGTAATCTTCGGATTGTATTCATCATCTAATGTCACAAGATGAACTCTGAGCCCGTTAACACCACCGAGGTTGTTAATATCTTCGATTGGTAAAACCAAACCTCTTTTGAATGGAATGCCAATGTCTTTAACCGATTTACTCAAATCCTGCATAGTGCCAATAACCAATAAGTTACCTTGCTGTGCCATATCAATTTGAACGCCAATCCTTTGTGGTTTTTTCTGCGATATTTCTTCCTGATCAACTTTAAGCCTTACCAGCTTTCGAGGCGCTTGGACTTCTTGTAATAATTTTGGTTCTTCTTTAACCCAAACATCCGTGCCAACATTAATCCATACGGTGTGAAGCAACTGGCGGGTTAAAGGGTCAAAGGTTAACTTCAATCCTTTAAAATCGTAATCTCTCAAACTTTCAAATACTTTTACAAAGCCTTCTTTTGTAAATGGTTCCTTTAACTCTCTCAATAATTCAATAAACAGCGCTGCCGCAATATAGGCCTCAAATGAAACGGTATCTATTGGCACATTATACCTTCGCGCATGCACCCTAAACTCTTGTGCAATTTGCAAATCACTTGTGTTAGGATTAGGAACAATTTGCGGAATAACCACAACCAAGCCTCGATCAACTAAAAAATCCCGAAATGAATGCTGGCCTAAGCGGTCATTCCCCAACAAAGTTTTATCTAATAGATACGATACACCTAACTGGCGCATTATTTTTTGCGTCTGATCTGGCAGACTAAAAAAGGCAATTATATCAGGGTCGAAATCTTTGAGGAGCTTCACTTGATCAGAAAGATCTGCCAGATGCGTTTCATAGGGAACCTCCAAAAAACTTTTATATCCAGCCTTTTGCAATACCTTTTTGGCACCTTCAAGAAGATCTTTACCATAATCATCTTTTTGATAAAAGAACGCAAAACGCATATCTCGTGTTTTTTTCTTTGCAACGTTAAGTGCATATTGCGCAACAGCTTGCCCTTCATCATCATATGAAGCACGTAAATGCAGTAAATAGGGAATATCTGGATCTCTAAAGCCACCAGTGTTTGGAAATGCAGACAAAATTTTTTTTTCTTTTACCAAATCAATATAGGCAGCTAATGTGGACGTTCCCTTTGCTCCCAAAACAATATCAGTCTTAAAATCGTTCAACAATTTCAAAATATTTTTACGCGCCAGCTCAGGATTGTACTCATCATCTAAAAAAACGAGATGGATAAGCTTACCATCAATGCCATCTTGTCTATTTGCTATCTCAACAGGCAACTCCAGGCCTTTTTTGAGCAACTTTGACCAATCTTTTGATCCTTTTGAAAAATCAGTAGTATTTCCAACAATGAGTACGCTATCCTGTAGTGCCATCTCACTTGGCGCTTGCGCTTTCATTCCTGCTTCTTCTTTTTTCTTTGCTGGAATATCAGCATCATCTTTTTTAGAAATGTCTATAACTTCCTTTTGTCTTTCTCCACAGGCTTTCTTTAATCTTTTTTGTTCAAGTTGAGCTAATTCTATTTTTTGTCTCAAGTCTTGAATATGCTCTTCTTGATTGGCAGTGAATACCTCTTTTCCTGATGCAATATTAAACCCTCTAGATCGAATAAAACCTTTTGGATTCATAATACTTTGTTGATAAAGTTCAATGTGCCAATTGGAAAAAAACTTACCCGTGGTTAGTACAATCGCAATATCTTCATCAAAACTGAACATCTCTTTAAAAAGACGAATCGGGCTTGAAAATAAACTCCAACCATGAATATCCCCTACTCTTTTATAGGTAACACTATCAATTTTATAAGGAAATTGTTGAACATCGTGGCTACTAATATGAGCCCTCATATTAACTTTTTCTCTTGAAGGTAAAATATTCTTGATCTTTTTGCTTTCACTCATTTTTTTATTTAAAAAAGACCCCCACAGCTCTTCTTTAATCAGAGGATGTTTTTCATAAAATGATAAACGTACCACATCAAGATCGGTTGAAACTAAATATAGCGCAAGAGGCAACGTATTAAATAGCTGATTAAGCTCTCGCTCAAGTGGAATTTCATCCTCTACATCAACAAGCCTAGCCACTAACTCTTGTTTCAAGTTAGTTTTTCTCCAATTTTGAGCATCTTCAAATTTACCCTTAAGGATAAAAACTTGTTCGGGATTAATTTCCATCAACCGCAACAAGACATATAATGTTTCCAGTTGATAAGGTGAATAATTTAAGGTGTTACCATTAAAAACAAAATTGAATCGGTTTTTTACTATCCGAAGATTATCATCAATAACGCCCTGGCTTTTAAGTTCGTTCAAACCGCGAACCAATGAATGAAACGCTCCGTGGAGCGCCCCCCATATATACCACTTTGTTTCAACATCTATATAAAATTTTTGGACAAAGTCACCATAGTAACCATGCAACTCACGCGTTGAAATCATCTTCTGTAAACGATCCTTAATATCATTATATAATATTGATGGCTTTAAGCCCAAAGTTGATAGCATGCTATCAATTAGTGACGGTTCAAGCCGGTGATGTAATTGTGTATAATGAGGCTTATAAGGATCTACATATTCATCTTCGGGAAATTCAGGCAATTTTTTTGTATAAGCTACCAACTCTGTAATCGTATTAAACTCAGCAACTACTTGCTGGAATCCTAAACCAAATAAAAATATCACATAGCATAATAATCGACGCATTATATATCCATATGTTTTACACTAAATATGTCACACTCTATTATTGCTTATCGCTTGGAGTAAATTCAACATGCTTCCAATCTTCTCCAGTTCCAAAATCAATCCATGATTGATGCGAAAGAACTCGACTCTTAGGATCAAAATTCAATTTTATCCCATTAAAATCAACATTCTTAATGTTTTCAGCTGCTTTAATCAATTTATCAGCGGTTACTTCACCTTCAATTTGTTCTAACAAATAAACTAACAATGCCCCATTCACATATCCTTCGAATGCATTCGCATATAAAGGGACGCCAGCCTTTTTCGCCGCTTGTCTAAATTCTTTTGCAATCGGAATTTCACTTGTTTTTGGATCTGGCACCAAATTTGGAATAATCATTTTAAGACCTTTTCCCTTCAAGAAATTTTGCAAAACCTCCCCCGTTAACCATGAAAGGCCATACATACGTTTATCAGCAAGCTTCCTCGCACTCATTTGCCGAATCAAGCCTTGTGCAGCAATTGAAGGCCCAAAAAATCCAATCACCCCAGGATTAAACTCCTCAATAATCTTTGCCTGCTCCTTAAAATTCAAGTCATTCCGCTCAAAAGGAACCTCTACAATATCGGTAATACCATGCTTTTTTAACACTTTAAGAGCAGCATCTTTTGGTATTATGCCAAATGTGTCATTCTGATAAAATAGTGCAAATCTTTTTGAGCTAAATGCTTTGATAATATATTCGGTTATTTCTGCAATATTTTGGTCATATGAAGGACGATAATGAATCATATGCTTAAATTCTGGTGCTCTAAATGTACTTGACCCTGAAAATGGGAATAAGGCTGTAACTTGACCATTTTTAACTAAATCAATATACGATTCCAAAGTTGGAGTACCCACAGAAGCCATTAATATGTCTGTTTTTACATTATTTAAAAAAGTACCAACATTCTCTCGAGCTTTTTTTGGAATATATCCATCATCTAAATATGAGATCTGAATTTTCTTCCCTTTTACGCCCCCTTTACGATTAATTTCTTGCAATTTAAGATCTATGCCTAGCTTCAATGCATCAGACATTGCCTTAAGACCCTTATTAAAATCTGATGTATTTCCGATAACAATTGTATCGCCATGAACCGCAAGATCGGATGACAACAACGCAGGCTTGCGCTCAGCATCCTTAACTTCAATCTCTTCATCTGGCATAGGAATATTTTTTTTACTGACTTGCCCCTGTTCGTTGCCTAAAATTATCTTATCCTCTTGAATTATAATCGAAGGCTTCTCATCACGTTGCAACATTTTTTCAGATTCTTTTATCTCGTTCGCTAGCTCTTTTTTTGGGATTTCTTCAATTGCCTTCTGCCTTACCTCAACTTCTTTCGGCTGTTCAAGAACAATTTTTGTCCATTCAGAATCGTCACCCTTAGAGATCCATAACGCATCCAATAACGTTCGAGTTTCCGGATCAAAATCAAGTCTCAGTCCTTTAAAATCAAGCTCTTTTATATTTTGGGCAACCTCAATTATTTTTTCCGTTGTAACATCACCTTCAATCTGATCAAGAATATATAAAAACAGCTGTGCATCAGCATAAGCTTCAAAAGCAAATGGCCCAATGGTAAGATTGTGTTGACGCGCAAACTCTCTAAATTCCTCTACCAACGCAAGATCACTACGATTAACATCTGGAAATGCACTCGAATGAATAACTTTCAAGCCCTTATCTTTAAAATATGCTTGCACTTCAGCTGCGCCTAAATCAGAGATACCAAATAAAATTCGTTCTGATAAAAATTTTGTAGGCAAGCCACGCATAAGCTCTTTGACGGCTGTAGGAACTGCAAACATCCCAATGACATCTGGTTTTTCTTTCTCAATAATACTACGCTGCTCAGCATATCCTTTTTGATTGCGTGCATAAGGAAGCTCAACAACTTTTTTTACATTATATTTTTTTAAAGCTTCTTTTGCACCATTAAGACCATCTTTACCAAAAGCATCGTCTTGATAAAAAAGCGCAACCACATTCAAATTTTCATGACTTTTAAAGATATAATCAATAAGCGCTTTTCCCTGATCAAAATATGAACGAGACAAATTGACTACATTTTTAAGATCTGGCTTTCTAAAAACACTAGATTCTGTTGCAGGAAATAACAATATCAATTTTCCAGCTTTAACAAATTCTAAACTGGTTTGTGTCGTTGGCGTTCCTAACGCCACCAAGATTATCTTTACATCAAATTCATCTATAAATTTCTTATAGTTTTCTCGTGCTTTATCCGGAGTATAGCCATCATCAAGAAAAATGAGCTGAAAAAGATTACCGTTTGCCTCACCTTTTTTATTTTGTAATTCAAAAACAGTAGATAAAGTTTCTTTAACTTTTTTACCCCATTCTTTCATACTTTTTGATAAATCGAGACTTGTGCCTAAAACAAGCTTCTTTTGTTGGCCATCTTTTTTGGCAATAGACACTTTATCACCACTCTCGCCTTTTTCTTTGCATATATTAGATAACTCTTGTAGAGTCTCCTTTTTTTGAGCAATTTCTTGTTCAAGCTTCTTCAGAACTTCATCATCAAAAAAATTTAATGGCGCACCTGAAACCAAGGACCCTGTTGATAGATTATATGTACCCGAGGCATCAAATCCATCTTTTTTCCGCACATCTTGATGATAAAGAGTTATTGTCCAATTATTAAATCTTGAGGCCGTCTGCACAATCGCAAACGCATCATTAAAAAAGGCATATAATCTTCTATTTATACCAGTTGGACTTGACAACACCGTCCACGTCAATGGAGGACCGGCATAACGACTGAGCCCAAAAGTACGCGACAAATTTGAAGCTTTAATATTGGCATCAATAAAAACACGCTTATCACCTTTTTGTGCTTGACTTAAGTGCATGATAGGCATTTCAACATCAGAAGACAAAAATGATGCTACCAAGGCATCATCTATACCATCTTCGGTTGCACTAATTTTGAGCCCTTGACCTGAAGAACGCATAACATAAAGGGCACTTGGTAAGGTATCAAAAAAATCAGGTATCAACTTAAACAATGCATGATGCCTCGTTCCTAACCTATTTCTGAGTTGTTTAAATAGCTCTAAATCCTGACCCTCTTTAAGCGTTTCATTTTTTCCACGAACATATATAAACTGTTTAGGATTTTTTTGCACTAAAAGGAGCACCAATAATAAGGTTTCAGCATTGTATGCTGATGAATCAATGGTATTGCCATTTAAAATTAAATAGTTTCCGTTGCTTATCTTCAACTCATCGCTGAGCAATCTCATGCGCACCAATTCTTGCAAGTCACGAACAAAAGAATGAAACGCTCCCTGCACATCTCCAAGAATGATAAGCTTGCCCTCAGATTCAGGCATTATTTTTTGCACAAAATGGCCTTGCATCCCCCAACCTTCGCGGACATGTGTGGCCTCACGCAACAAATGCTCAAACTCTTGGGGTGACCAAGTTTTGGAACCCAAACCAATATATCCAAGTAAACGTGAAAATATTGATGTTTTTTCTGCTTCATAAAAAGATATAAAGTCTGGTTTCTTCCAATCATCATTATCTATCGATGGATATTCGGGCTTATTGTTAGCATATGAAACAACATCAGATAATGAATCAAATTGTGCGTAAGCATAAAAGGATATCAGAAATAGGACATATATTTTTTTCATTCTCTTCGCTCAACTCTTTTTTTTTGGATAAAAATATACGATGTTTTATTCCTTAAGATCTATCTTAGTCCACTCTCCCGACCCTTTGTTCAGCCAAACGCTATGCAATAATTGACGTTTTTGTTTGTCAAAGGATAAA
Source organism: Candidatus Babelota bacterium (assembly GCA_029262575.1). Taxonomy (GTDB): domain Bacteria; phylum Babelota; class Babeliae; order Babelales; family Vermiphilaceae; genus JAKBEL01. The sequence goes on from JAJCZC010000026.1 coordinate 79,349, forward strand.
TGTAAACCACCAAAATCAAAGTCTTCTATATTTTCAATCTCTTCAATGAGTCGCTCCTGCGTCACATCATCCCGTATATTTTTCAATACGTGCACTAATAGCTTGGCATTAATAAATGCCTCTAAAGCAAACGCATCTATCTTAATATTTTTTTCTTTGGCTTTTTTTCTGAACTCCTTAACAATTGGCAATGAGCTCTTGTGTGCATCTGGAAGAACATCGCCGACTATAAAGCTTAGTCCCTTTTCGTGAATTAAATCCTGAAACTCTTCTTCTGCCATATCTGAAGTTCCCCCCAAATGTTTGCCCTCAAAGAAGCCAACTCCCAGCTGCTTTATTATATTTTTCACCATCAACGGAGTTGCTATAAATATAACACCGTCAGCATCATAAGCTTGTAACTGCTCAACTGAATGAGCAAAATCAGAAATATTTGGGTTATAAGAAATTTCTTTCCAATCACTCATGTTTCGAGCCTGTAAAATCTCCTTGACGGCCTGCAGGCCACCTTTACCATAATCATCATCTTGATATACAATCGCCATCTTATTAATACCCAATGTATCAACCATATATCTTGCAACAACATGAACAGTGTCATTATCTGAAGCACGCAAATTAACAATATGTTTTAGATCTGGCTTTCTAAAAATCATAGAGCCTGTTATCGGAAATAAAACAAGCACTTGCCCCGCTTTTACTAAATCAAGATATGCTTTTAACGTTACTGTTCCACTCGGCGCTAAAATGTTGCCAGTATTATATTGATTACGCAAAATATTAATATTATCTTTTGCTTGTTCTGGTTTATACGCGTCATCTAAAATAATCAATTGTATTCGTTTTCCATGAACTCCTTCATCTTCGTTGACTTCATCAATTGCCAATTTGAGCCCAGCTTCAACATGCTTTCCGATTTTCTTTATTGGCCCTGACAAATCCAATGTTGAACCAAAAATAATTCTTCTTGTTTTAGATACTAAAGGAGCATTTTTTTTTACAACCTGTGGCGTTTCTCTTTCTAGTATAAGACTTGCTTTTGCTGCGGCTGAACAACCTTTTTGTAGCTCTTTTGTCTCTTGATCGACTTTTTTAAGCTGTTTTCCCAATACCACAAATGGATCGAGATCTACAGTATTTTTTTCCGCCTTAAATTCTCGTAATCCAGTTATCAAATTGTATACAGCAACCTTCTTAAAACCAAGCAGCTCTCTAACATCTTGATTGTATAACGTTATGGTCCAATCATTTAATGTTTTGCCCACATCTAACACACCAAATGCATCAAAATAAAAGTCCTGCAAATAACGATAGCTTTCAATTGGACTAGAAAGTAGTGTCCACGCCGTAGCGCCTTTATCTGCCTCCAACTGTGACATGCCTGGTGTTGGTCGATAAACAGTTGAACGACTTTCTCCTCGAACAATAGCACGAATGTTGACTCTTTTTTTACTGTCCTCTATCTTGTTGTTTAGTTTGAAAACCGTAGCCTTTTGCGCGTGCGGTCCTTGAAAAAAACCACTAAATTTTTCTTCATCAAGCTCTAATCGACTACGCCCATAATGCGAAATCCGTACCACATTTATGCTTTTGTCATCTTCTGGCCCAATCAAATAAAGAGACAATGGCAATGTATCAAAAAAGCGACTTACATCGCTACCCAAAGGAACTTCCTCATTAGAAAATGAACTTGCGCGAATAACAAGATCCCGCTTTAAATTGAAGTTCCTCCAATGATCGTGATCTTCATGATTACCACGGATATAAAAAACTTTGCCCGCATTTCGATCCATCAATCGCATAACAACTGTTAAAGCTTCTAAAGAATATGCCGATCGATTAACTAGGTCCCCGTTAAAAATAAAATAAATATAAGGGCGAACAATTTCTAAATTATCATTAATAATCCCTTGCTTATGAAGATCACTTAACACACGAACCAAGGAATGAAAGGCCCCTTGAACATCCCCCCAAATAATATAGGAACTTCCTGTCAATGGTTTCATCTTTAGAATAAATCGGTCAATATAACCATTGTTTTCACGTTTTTTCACCACTTTCTTTAACAGATCACTAAAACCATGAACGTTCCACAAGGGCCATGAACGCAAATGCAATTTATAAGATAAGACATCCCAGTAACTTGGCACCTGTCGACGCAAAAAAGTTGTATAATCCGGATTTGCCCATGTTGTATTATCAATCGGTGGATATTCATCCATTGTTTTTGCATATTGCTGTAGTTCAGAAAGTGTTGAGAAAATCGGTGGCGGTGAGCAATCGATAAAAAAAGTGAACAATAACAATACTAATAACCGTTTCATGTTAAACCTTAATCCAAACATATAAAAGATAGTACCACCACAAAATCAGAAAAAAATGAAAAAATATAAGAACAATCGCTCTAGAAGCAATAAGCCATGGCTCCAATCTTTTATATCTCATAAGAATTATATTTAATAAAAAACCGACAAATGCAAAAGTTAAAAAGAGGGTAAATATATGGTCACTCAATAAGAAATAACCCGCAACCGGCGACATCCTTTGAATAACAAAACGATATGACAAAATTGCTGTTACACTACCCAAAGACAATGACATAACCAAACGACGTTCTAGTGCTGCATCAAATGCAAATGAAAATGCTCCTATAAAAAACATCAAAAATAAGGGCAAGAAAATCAAAAACACTTGTTGCATTCCAGATCTCTCAAAATCAATAGAGAAAACTATTTTTGGATTAAATACAACTTTACGCTTATCAGTTTTATCCAAATGAGCTTCAGAGTAACCTACCACAACATTGTGTCCTACAACTTTCCATCCCGCAACAAAAACATCTCGCGATAAAGTGAACCCTGAAATATATGATTTATAAACAATTTCACTTGGTGATACAAATTTATTTGTTAAGGATAAAAAAATCCTATGATCATCTAAAGGAAAATACTCAAAGGATAAGTTGGTGGTAAATTTGACCGTTATATTATATTGTGCAAAAAACTTACCCTCTATCACCTTTGTGTCTGAGGTAGTCTTTTTGACAATCTCACCTTTTTCAAATGAAAACTTTTCGACTGTTTCTAATGATACCAAAGCCGGATCAAATTCAAACCAAATAATCCCATCAAACATAAATTTATTATTAACAATATCAAACTCAGGAAAGTTCGTGATGTGCAAACCAACAGCAACTTCAGTCGTATTACCGCCCCATTCCTTTACCTTCTTTGGCGTGACAGAAAATATTTCTGGACTAGGCTCAAAGGATACAAAACGTGCAAATGGCGTAAAAGCAAGCATCAATATGATGAATGATGTAATAATCAAACCGACAATTTGATAGCTTGGCGTCACTATTTTACTAAAAAAAACTTGTAACTTATCATGCATTGCCATAGGTAACTTCCTTTTAACATCTAATTGTTATGGCTCTAGATAAGAATGGTATGTACAAGGACTTAAAGTCAATGATACGCCATGGAAAAATTCATTATCCTTTAATGCAAATTATTTCGCGAATGCGAAACTATTGCCAGCTGTTACGCAAAAAGAGTATCTTTTTTAAACTACTTTATTAGCATAAAAAAGGAGATAGTTATGCTTAATTGTTGGGGGCCCGTTTCTGGCCCATGTAAAGGAGTTTTACTCATTATCACCGGTGGCATTTTACTATTACACACACTCGGCATTCTAAAGCAAGGCATGGGTACCATTATCGCAATCATTTCAGTCGCCATGCTCATTTATGGTTTTATACTTTGCCAAGGCCCACAAATCATTAAAAAGTTGCTCAAACGAGATAAAAACCCGACATAATAGTCATTTCCCTTTTGTCATCATCAAAGGGGATTCTTTTTTTCACAAAATTACATTTTATCAACACAAAAAAAGTTAATTCGAAAACTAAATTTTAAGCTCAATCTTGAGCTAGACAATGCTTATTCTTCCATCTGCTCCGATGATGTTTCCGGCATAACACCATGCTCGTATTGTTGCCCTTGATAGTTGACCATTACGCGAATTGGCAATGCCAATTTAATGTTCCTATCTTTAAACAATTTTACGATTTGCAGTCTGATGTCACTCGAAATATTCCACTGATCTAAAGTATAATTTGAACTCACATAGCCACGCAACATAAATTCAAATCCATTGGCACCAAAGTTATCTAAACGTACAATTGGCTTTGGATTTTTTAACACATAAGGACTCGCATCCAACAAACGCTCAAAGAGCTCTTTCGCCTGTACTGGATCCTCAGAATATGCTATCTGTACATGTATATCATTGAACGCAATAAAGCCACGTATATAGTTCCAGTTAATAATCGTGTGGTTTGTAACATATGAATTAGGCACGATAACCATGGTACTATTTTTTCTTCTTAAAACAACTGAACGAGGTGTAATTTTTCGCACTACACCAGTTGCTTCATCATCAATCTTGATAAAATCACCAATCTTAATGGGACGCTGCACCAACAAAATAAAATAGGCAAAAAAATCGGCGGCAGGATCTTTAATAATAAAACCAAGACCAAATAATAAAGCACCAAGTATAACATTTATTTGCACGCCTAAATCGGCTTCATTAAGACCAAGTAAAATTGCAATCAACATCACCAAATAACGCATTAGGCTGTTGACCGTATTTTGCACACCAGAATCGACGAGCAACACATCAAATATGCGACTTAACACAAATCGCTTAATTGCAATCGCAGCAAGAAAACCCGCAATAACAAAAAACATAATTTGCAAAACAGAAAAAACCGAAAGCGGATTGTTGGTATCAGAAAATAATGGCGTTTTGAGCCATTCTTTTATATCAGCAAATTCGTTAATTTTGGTGAGCTGATCTGGCCATTGCCAAATTTTGGCAACAACGATGGCTCCTACAAAAACGAATGTCATCAAAATGCCAATGATCGAAACTCCGTACCAAGTTTTGGCTGAGGGAAAACGTTCTTTGACTACCTCTTGTTCAGAGTAAAAGAAAAACGACGATGACCAACCTTTCACCAAACCATGTAACCAAAACAATGCCCCAATCAATAAAAGTGTATATACAACCCGTGAAAGAATGAATAAAACAAGGCGACCAAAACCCACATATGGATTCATCATGACAATAATAGTGATCAAAACAACTAAAATGAAATAGTAGTAATGATCAACTTTATCTCTAATCAAAATCCACATATCGTTCGTGCGAGGTATAAAGCTGAGCACTAGCTCTTTGGTGAGCATAAAAATAGCAGAAATTTGCAAAATAATAATATTAAGTGCTTTTAAAATATTTGGCAGTTCCGACTTAGGGTAGTTGGTCAAAATGAATGCTTCACGAAAAAAGAAGATAACGATAGTGGCATATAACAATGTGGAAAGACAACTGACAAAACGCGCAATATATTCTTTGCCAATAAATAGATAGTTATGTTCAGCATTTCGTGCTATGAAATAATGTACATAACGATTAGCTAAATATAATAACAATGGTATCGAAATGAGATAGAAAATGATATATGGGTATGGATCGGGAATAACATAATAATTCAACAATAGGAACAATGAAGCCCATAATGCAATTAATAAAAAATAACCTGCCATAAAATTGAGCAAATCACCCAAAAATAAAAACTGTCTTGGAAAACTCCTGCCTTTGCCCAAACGATAAAAAGTTTCTCGCAAGCCCGGCAACATAATCCATATAATAATTATAAATATAAACCAAAGAATGGCATAACCAATGAAATATGCAAAACTAAATTGCTCATTGAACAACCCTTTGATCTTATACACTAACGATGTCGCATCAAAATGCGTGATATATATCCATACATCATTAACAAAGGTTTCAATATCAGAAAATATATTTTTAACTCCCTGCCACGAAATTGCATCTTCTGGACGATCCCAAATAATGCTTCGTGAGGATGCTCGTAATTCTTCAATAGTAAATCTAACCTGCTGTTCAGTCTTGAGCAATTTTAAGACAGTATCATTATAAATACCGCGAATAGTATTCAATTTTTTCACTTGCTGTCGAACAACAGTTTCAGCTTCATTAAGTATTTCAAGCGCCTGTGTGTATTCCTTCAAGTTATTTTTAAATACGCCATCTTTTTGCTCTAAAATCTCTTGCCGTTTTTGGCCAATATTATCCAATGCTTTTTTTGCTATGCTAAGCTGCGCCTCCACAAGAGACTTTCTATTTTCCAACTGCGAAAGATCTGCAGTAATATCCGAAAGCTTTACTTCATATTTTTTAATCTCTTCAAATATTTTTTCTTCTGAGGCAAATTTTTTTGCATATATTTTATAAAATGAGGATTTTATATCAGTTTCAATGCGCTCATGAAGCCATGTTTGATCTTTTAAATCAATTTGAGCATCTAAATCTTCTAACTTTCGCTGTTCAAGAGCAAAGAGTTCATTTGCACGTGCAACATTTAAAAAAGCAAAATATGAAGCAATCGATTGCTTGGGAAAGATTAACCACTCATCCAATTCTTCGGTGAGTGGAATGTTATACTGCTTGCTTAACGAAGATAGAATGTCTCGTTTTTCAGCAATCTGACGCTTGATTTCTTCTTTTTGAGGCTCATACTTATCAATTTTTGCTGCATTTAATTCCTGTCGTTTTTTTTCAAGCTCATCACGAGCAAAAGCAACGTCAGCTTCGCTTATGCGAATCGATGATTGCTTAATACGTGCAAAAACTTCCTGAAGAATCTTAAGCTGCTGCCGTTCAATATCCATTTTAGCATGCAACAATTTCATACGGATGTTCAGAATTTGAAGCTGAAACTCATCCACCTCTTTTTTGGTGCCTAATAACGCATACTCCAAATTTATTAATTCACGTTTTTGCTGAACACTCAAATCAAAAGATTCTTCTATCTTTTGATTTGATTTTTCTTGCTCATCTCTTTTTTCATTGTATTGTTGCACAAGTGCTGCAGCCGCTTGTTCACGACTTTTAATTTCAGTCTGAGTGTTTGCTTCTTTTTGGTGCAATAATTCAACTGAAGCCTTTTTGGCATCAATTTTTTCTTTAATTTGGCGCAATTCCTCAAACGAAAACTCTATGCGCTCACTAATCGCAAGTTCTTGACGATATTTGCTTAAATCAGGATCTTTAAAATAATCTTCTAATAGTTGAATCAAATCTCGATATACATTCACCAAGCGCTCAAGGGCTTGACGATAATCTTTTAAAGCTTGATAGCGATCATTTAAATCAACCAGTTTTTGAGAATAAAATTCGTTTTCGGGTTCATTTTCAAGATCTGCTTTAGTCTTTGCAATATCATCTTTGATCTCTTGCAGCAATGCATCAATTTTTTGATCTTGTATTGCAGCGTCCTTATTGAGAGCCTCAAACTCCCCTTTGACGTTAACCAACTCTTGTTCTTTTGCCTCTAACTTCGAAATGAAAAATTTATCAGTTTTCAAAAAACCGGCTGCATAGTCTACATTCGGCATGAACAAAGAAACTAAACAGCTCAATAAAAAAATAAATCTCATCATCATCGGATCTCATCTAAAAAATGAATTGTTTTAAACTGTTGCACAGATGTATGCACTCTTATACATTGATATAACCATCTGGAGATATTTTTTTCAATGCTTGCATCAATTTTTATAGCAATAACCTGCTCCAATGGTTTTTGTGCCAATGCGTGCAAATAGGAACTTGATAGCATTGCATCTTCTGGATATAAATCAAGAAATGCCAAAAGTACACACAAAATGCGTATCTTTTGGTTGCCATCAAATTGTCGATATCTATAAACAAACATCAACAGATCATACAATTTGTTTGGCCCGCTATCTTGAATCGTAAAGTGATAACACATTTCCAATATATAATGCAAAAAAAGCATATCATGACGCGCGAGCCCGAGTGGCATATCAATAATCTCAACATTATCTAAAATATACCATTGCTGTTTTTGTCTAAGCTCATAATGCAAAACTGTGCCAGCACTTAATGCATCGTACATTACAATAGCACTAATACGGCCCAAAGTTTTATCCAAAAGAGCGCACGTATTTTTCTTTGGTGCAAAATGTTTCAAAACAATACCAGTATGCGTATTCATTAATTTTCTTTATTAATTTAATTAAAGATAACAGATCACATATTAGCTTAACCAGTTGACACAACAGAAGCTAGTAATTTTTTGCAAAACCTCAAACTCAAAATTGTTGATTCTTATATGAGATTTACCCTAGCATAAAAAAAGAATTATGAAATAAAGGAAACTCCTCATGAAAAAAATAAAATACTCTCGTCTATATTTATTCTTTGTACTTTATACAACGGCACTCAGTGCACGTTGTTATGAAACACCACAATTGACTATTGTTTTAGTTATCGATCAATTTGCTTATCGCAATTTAGAAAAAGTACGCGCCTATCTAAAAGGTGGCCTGCGCTTTTTTGCCGAAGAAAGCATCTATTATACCCAAGCACATGTGCCTTATGCATGGCCTGCAACGGGGCCAGGACACACAACTATCAACACCGGAACTTTGCCCAACATGCATGGCATCATTAATAACTCTTGGGCAAATAAAAAAGAAAATTACCAGTACATAAAATGTGATGATGATAGCGCGAAAAACGCAGCAGTATTTGGCCCAACTGGTTTATTGGATTATGGCAAATCGCCCCATTTCATTATGACTGATGGCATTTCTGACCAACTCATGCTGCAAAAAGAACAACATAAGCACTATAAAGTATTTGCCATTGGGGGCAAAAGCCGCTCTGCAATTGGTGCAGCAAATAAGTTAGGCAAAGCAATTTGGCTCGATCCACAACATGGCATGTTCACTTCCAGTAAAGCTTATTTTAATACACTGCCGTCATGGCTATGCAATTTCAATCAACGCAAAAAAATGAAAAACCAAAAATATACGTGGCACCTACAACATGGTTGTTTGCCATGTGCCTATAAATTTAGGCATGCAAACAATTATAAAGGCGCAAAAGACAACACTTCTATGATTGGCAAAACATTTTGCATGAACTCTGCAAATGATCAATACAAAGAATTTATTCAAACACCACAGGCAAATCAATTGGTTTTTGATGCCGCCCTTGCCTGCTTAAATGAGCATTTTTGCAAAGACGATCCTAATGAAAAAATGATGTTATGGGTATTGCCAAGCGCACTGGATAAAATTGGTCATGCCTATGGTCCCGATAGTCTCGAAATGATTGACATGATATATCATTTGGATCGACAAATAAAAAAATTCATCGATTGCGTACATCGTAAAACAAGAAAACAAAATATATTGTGGGTGGTAACTTCCGATCATGGCGTAAGCCCAATCCCTGAGCAAGTACAACAAGAGGATTACACAAGTGCACGCCGCATTTTAGGACCCGAAGTTATCAAAAAGCTTAATGCCCACTTAAAAACAATCTTTGATATCGATAATGTCGGTATCTATTTTAATGGCACACAATTATATGTGAATGACCCACTTTTAGCATCTCTAAAAAAAGAGAAGCGCAAAGCTGTCAAAAAAGAAATTAAAACATTTATGTGCAATCAACCAGGCATTAAAAACATATGGTCTTTTAATAAATTGCAAAAACTCTATCTTGAGCCAGGGTCAATCGAGTCTTATTTTAAAAATCAACTCTTCAAGGGCAGAAGCGCAAGCTTTATTGTACAACCATACCCATATGTTTATGTAAGCAAACATGAAAAAGGCATCGGGCATCGCAGCCCATATGATTATGACACACATATCCCACTCATGATATATCGGAGAAATCATCATCAACGCAAACAAATTCATGAAAAAGTATATTTAACACAAATTGCCCCAACACTATCGCATATATTAGGGACACCAAAGCCTTCTGCCTGTACCGCACCTATCTTACCGGGTATTATATGGCAAGCTGATCCCTGTTTTTAACATTTAAAACAAAGATTAGTTTATCTGTTTTAAATGTTAAAAACGCCTCTATAGAGTGAATACAAAGAATTTATACCTTGTAATTATGAACAAACCTGCTATAATTACACATAGAAACGAATTCAAAAATTAGTTATGTATCTTATGGATAGGTATAAATATGAGATTATATATAAAAAAACACTTAGTTGCCTCTTTTTTTGCTATATTAGCCTGTTTTAACTGCAATGCAGCTCAGCAACATATAGCATCACTCAAGGAACTCTGCTCAGTCACAATTGCTCAACAGGTGAAAAAAGAAGCCGCACAAATCGCAAACGCCTCTTCTGAACAAGAAGCCAGATCACTGCTGGTTAAAACTGAAGATGAAATTCCTCCAACTTGGATGCCTACAATTGTCGATATCACCGGCTTACAATGGCAACAAAAACAAATCAAACAAGCAACGCCTATAAAACGAGACATTAAAATTGATCCCAATGGAAAAAGGATTTTCACACATCAAGCACTGAAAGATTTTTGCAAAAAAAGTCAGAATGCAGAAATTGTCGATTTAACTTTTGGCTATGAAAGTGACAACGGAACGCGCCATATTTATGCAACTCGTCGGGATGGAAAAACGTATGTTCTCGACGCAGAAAATGACCAATATATCGAAACCTTTAACGCGCCAAAACCACAACCTAAAAAACTATTGGATCCTGTAAAGGCATCACTGAAATATGCCAATAGAAGCCTTCATGCACAAGCGAATGAATCACATGTTAATCTTACATGCAATGGCAATATTTTAGATCAAATCACCCTCCCAAACACACGTGGTGGCAATCCAACATACGCAACGAGTTTGGTATTAGAAATATATAAAAATTCACCCCATCTATTTATTGGTACTAATAACGGTAAATTATTGCGAGCATGCATTTCTCAAACAAGTTTAACTGAATTAGTTACACTCAAACGTGGCCCAAGAAAAGATTCAGGGCACAAAAACCCAATTAAAGAAATTTTAATTACCCCAAACAAAAAACATATCACCACAACATCTACCCACACATTTCGTCGTGGCCCCATAACACCGAGTTCAAAAAACGACGTCATTATAAAACTCAATTTTGGCAAAAGTCATATGCACAGCACAAGCTCTAGTACGGGCGACATAGTTTCTGGAGGATACGGTGAACACATTACGGTTCAGAATAAATATTTACAAAATAAGCAAACAGAAAAAATCCAAGGGTTTCCAACTTCAATACTAACAAGTCCATTGGGTAAACATGCACTTGTGGGAACAAGTGCCGGAGATGTTCATCTTATTACACATCCTCATGAACAAGCTCCTACACTTGAAAAACTACGCAATGCCCTGGTATCACAAAAGATCAAAAAGAAATGCCTACATGCTAGTCCTAATACGAAAAAGCGTCTTCGCTTAATCGAAAATGTTGTGAAAGAAAACAAGAACAAAAAGCAAAGAAATAATTTTAATTAACCGCTAAGTTGCAAAGCGGGCATACATTTTGCTGCGCCAACCATGCTTGCACACATTGCTCATGAAACACATGCGCACAAGGCAACGCATAAGCATTTTGCTCGATATCATCTAAGCAAATAATACATTCTGGAATATGCGGCACTTGTGGCGCTTCGGCCTGTGCAGGCTGGTCTTGTTGATGCACAAATTGATGCGCAAGATCAATCATTTGGCGATCGTCTTGATTAATTTGAATCATACAGTTAGGACAACCATTTTGATTATATTGGTGCATTGCTGGATACAAACAATCAAGATGAAATTGATGCTCGCCTGCTTGGCAATGTAATGTTACCACATGTGGCCATTCCTGCTCACAATCATCTAAGCAAATTGAACATTCAATATATTCAATAACTTCAGGTATATCCTCAGGAATAACAACGTCACCATCATTAAGCACAATCAACACATGCTCTAAGCTTTCAGCCGAAAAATTCGATTTACATGTTGGGCAATTCAAGCTATTTTGTTGCTGCAAATAAGTATTCATGCATGCACTATGAGTAACATGCAATTGGCCATCACAATTGATAGCAATAATATTTTGGGCATTATCTTGAATAACCTCATCACACACACCACACATTACCTGATGAATTTGGTCAACCATTGCAATCTCTTGCTCGGCTGGCCAGATATATAAAATTGATTGATTCAATAAAGAAGAAAAGGTCACCAAAAGAGCCAATAATGTTTCTTTAATCATAATAAACCTCCAAAAAATATAACAATGCCATTTTTAACAATCTTAAAGGCTCACCAGTTTTTAATCAAATGGCCCCACAAAAGGACTCATCGAATGATTACAAATAGAACAACAAAATTTGGGTGATTCTCGATTGAATCACCCAAATTTTATGCATATAAACTATGTGGTAGATTAGGGCAACATGTTGATATTTGTCCACCGTGTTGGCCGATCAATAAATGAACTGGTTTGCGAAATAGTTGAGAATTTGCCTGTAATGTCTGCTCCACCTCCGGTAAAATCATAATTGGTGTTATTTGGATCACCAACTGCATTGGAATTGAATGCAAAGTTACCCAAATACATGTTTGTCCCTTGGCTATTACGGAAGTTGTCGACCGAATTGTTTATGCAGACATTGAATAATATAACATTGTTGTTTGGATTATTTTGTGTCAGTGTGCCAAAATCGTTGCCGATAAAAGAGTTGAATATGATAACAGCACTTCTTTGACTTCCTCCATCAATATTCAACCCGTGCATGTCGTTGTTGGCGCAGTAATTAAATCGTGCTACGCCACCTTCAGTGTTAGTGAGATCTAAGCCTGAAAACGTGTTTCCGTGAGCAGCGCAGTGCTCTATTATGCCATTGGCGCTTGTTCCGCCAGTGCAAAAGCCGTCACTGCTATTTTGATGGGCAACAGAATTGGTGATGCATCCATTATCAGAACCACCAATAATAACTCCGTCACCAGATGTAATGTTGCCATTATTATTGCATGTTACATTTTTAATTAATATGTTAAGTGAAGAATCTTCAACAGCTATGCCATCATCGCCACAATTACTAGCGGAACAATGTGCTACGAGCACATTTCTTCCTGTTGTTATTTCAATGCCTCGAGCATTAGTTGACTGTAGGCCTAAGTTTTTTAAAATAATGTTCGTGTTGTTAGCGTTAAAGGTTATGCCGTTCATATTTGTTTGGATTAATCCGTTGGCAATTTGAGTGTTACTCAGGCTATTGTTTATTTCTATGCCAACCCCGGATGATGCATTAACTGAGTTTTCATTTAAATCGAGTGTAACGTTGTTTGCATTGATAAAAATAACAGGGCTATCGATTGAACTAATAGGTGCTGCCAAGTAATAGCGCCCTGGCATATCGATTGTATATGTTGTTACAACATCGCTATTAAATATCGGCGTGCCCAATGCATCTCGTATTACAAAAACACCTGTACTCACTGTTTGCACTAAATCATCAATCAAGCACACCTTACTTTCAAGTGCATCAAGTGCAGTAAATATACTACTAAAATCGACATCATTAACATCCACTAATGAAATAGCAATATCAACTTTACTATCCACCGCACATTCTTTAATAAAAATTGCATCAATAGTAGTAAACACACCTGCAAAATCAAAAACTAAAGAACCGCCCAATTTACTATCAACTATTTCAAGCACACTTTCACTTGTGCACAACTTGTTTTCAATTGTATCTAAAACAGTCCATGTTTGCCCAAAATCGGCTTCAAGATCCATTGCTTTCATGTTAGCATCACCAATTAACAAACCAACAATATCCATGTTGCTTTCGATGGTGCAAATAATGTTTTCAATAAGATCGAGCTTTGAATTGAGTGCATTGATTGGCAACTGCTCAATTGAAGAACATACTAAATCAACGCGACTCTCAACCGTGAAGATGTTATCATTTGAATCTGTTATTATATCCAATTTACTTTCAGTCGTTTCAAGCGATGCATCTGTCACATCTAAATTAGAACATATCGTAAATGTGTCATTTTCAATGTTGCAAACTTTGCTTTCGATTGTTTGCATATTTTGATCAATCG
>JAJCZC010000027.1 GCA_029262575.1 Candidatus Babelota bacterium
ACGATAGCGGAGGCTTTCTTCATGATGGGTTCCCAGTCGGGGTCGGTCATGTCGGTTACCAGGACATCGCCTTCGTTGATCTGATCCATTTGTGAGAGTTCTTGGATGACCTTGGCTTTACCTTGACCAATGCGATTACCCACGGCACGACCTTCGATAATACTGGCGGGGTGATCATTAAGGATATATCGCTCTATAATATTACCTTCGCGCGATACCACTGTTTCGGGTCGTGCTTGCACAATAAAAAGTGCATTGGTTAGTCCGTCTTTAGCCCACTCGATGTCCATAGGACGTTGATAATGGTTTTCGATGGTGACGGCCATTTTTGCCAATGCGGTTGCTTCGTCGTTGGTAAGGCAAAATGACTGTTGCTCATGCGTGTCAACATCTATGGTTTTAATTGTATGCTCGGGCTGTATTTCGTTATGTGCTCCGTCTGCATAAACCATTTTGATGAGTTTGCTACCCATTTTTTTTTGGATTATGGCGTGTTTCCCTTTGCTTAGGGATTTTTTGTATACGTAATACTCATCCGGGTTTACGGCTCCCTGTACAATGGTTTCTCCCAGGCCATAGCTGCCAGTGATGAGGACGACATCTTCAAAGCCCGATTCTGTATCAACGGTAAACATCACACCGCTGCATGCTAAGTCGCTACGAACCATTTGCTGAATACCAGCAGATAGCGCGACATTGGAATGCATAAAGTTTTGATGCACACGATAGGAAATAGCGCGATTATTAAACAGCGAAGCGAACACCTGTTTTACAGCACGCAGTATTTGCGGTAAGCCTTTTACGTTAAGAAAAGTTTCCTGTTGCCCAGCGAAGGAGGCATCAGGCAGGTCTTCGGCCGTGGCAGAGGAACGAACAGCCACCGTTGCTTCAACAGTGCCCTCTGTCATCGATTGGTATGCTTGTTCTATCGACTTTTCAAACTCAGATGAGAACGGTGCGTCAATAATCCATTGCCGAATGCTGGCGCCTGTACTGGCAAGCGCTTGTAAATCCGTTATATCAAGCGAGTCGAGCTGCTGATTTATTTTGTCTGTTAAGCCGGCGTCATTTAAGAATTCTCGGTAAGCCCATGCCGTTGTTGCAAAACCACCGGGAACACATACATTTAAGTCAGTGAGATTAGTGATCATTTCACCGAGTGATGCATTTTTACCGCCAACCACGGCCACATCATTCATGCCAAGATTATCAAGATAAATAATGTATTCATTGTGTAAAGTTACATTGTCTTGAAGACTGTTTTTTATTTTCATAACAAGTTACCTATATTTTTAGCGCGATCTTTTGTATAGACTTACAATGCTAACATTCATTGATTCTCATACAAGCTATATCAATGTAGCCCGTCGAGACATGTGTTTTTTCAATTAATTTGGTTTTTCTTTAAAAATGCAATCTATGATGACCTCAAGAAACGTTTATTTTCTCTCAAATCGCACGGCTATTACGGCAGAAACACTTGGACAAAGTCTGCTTGCCCAGTTTCCGGATGTTAAATTTTCTGTTGTTACTATTCCTTATATCGATAGCATTCAAAAAGCTGAGAGCATTGTCAAGCGTATCAATCTGAAAAGTCAACAAACGGTGCTTAAACCCATCGTTATTTCAACACTGGCAGATGAAAGTATAAGTCAGGTTATCCATCAATCCGATGCGCTTGTGCTTGACCTTTTTGAGCGGATTTTGCCAGATATGGAAAGCCTGCTTAATCAGCATTCGGCACACCAAACAGGGCTTTCACATCGCATTTCGAATCAGCGTTCATATGAATCACGCATCGATGCTATCGAATTCTCGATGATTCATGATGATGGTGGTACGACGCGTTTCTATGATAAAGCCGATATCATTATTGTCGGTGTCTCACGCAGCGGTAAGACGCCAACTTGCCTTTATCTTGCGTTACAGTTTGGCCTGAAAGCAGCGAACTACCCAATAACGGAAGAAGATATATTGTTAGAAAGTTTGCCGAAACCGATAAAAGCCTATCAAAATAAATTGTTTGGCCTTACGACCAATGCAAAACGTCTGTCTCATATTCGTCAGAAAAGACAACCACAAAGTCGATACGCGTCGATGGAGCAATGTCATAAAGAAATTCAAGCAGTAGAAAGAATGTTTCGTCAATTCAATGTGTCCAGTCTGGATACAGCAACCATTTCAATAGAAGAAATTGCAACTACTATCGTTGAACTTGTAGGGCTTAATCGGGACAACAAATAGAGCAATTCACAACTGCAGGTTTTATGGAAGATGCACATAACCTCATCCTAGTTGGCGGCACTGGAACAGGCAAAACGCATGCCGCTACAGCACTCGGTGTGTCTGCCATTCATCTTGGAAAACGAATCAGGTTCTTCAATGCCGTTGATTTAGTTAATCTCTTGGAGCAAGAAAAGCAACAAAACAAAGCTGGAAACCTGGCCAGGAGACTCGCGCAAGTTGATGCGGTTATCCTGGATGAATTGGGATATTTACCTTTTCCAGAATCTGGTGGTGCTTTACTATTTCATTTGATCAGTCAATTGTATGAACGTGCCTCACTGATCATAACCACTAACTTGAAATTCAGTGAGTGGGTGCAGGTTTTTGGCGACGACAAAATGACCACCGCGCTCTTAGATCGAATTACTCATCATTGCGATATCTTGGAAACAGGAAACGATTCTTACCGTTTCAAGCATAGAAAACAATGCATGGAAGCCAATTAAACAACTAAATCAAGTGGACACTTTTCGACGCTGATGACTGGATAGTTTTGAACGCTGATTGACATCGTGGAATAGAAAACTCAGTGCCTAGATTCAGCAAAGTGTGTTGTTTGACCTTGTCGCCAACACGACAAGACTCAGCGAGTCGATACGATTGGTAGCTGCTGCCGTCTTTCTTGGAGCGGGTGGTAGTTTGTCTGATATACATAAAACTGATT
>JAJCZC010000028.1 GCA_029262575.1 Candidatus Babelota bacterium
TTTTGGGTAGATGGATTTTTTGCAGAAACTTCGGGACAATGTAGTGAGAGTGCAATTCGCACTTACATACAAAATCAATAAAATTTTCCGTTAAAAAATTTAGGAAGCCCCGGCTTTTAAGCCGGGGAGGGCGTCACTTCTTCAAAACTTGGAGAATCGGCTGAAACAATGGAAACGAATAATGTGCTGAGAATAAGTAATTTTTTCAATTTGTCCCTACATCTTTTCAGGGCATGAAATGCCCAATAAGGTTGATACGGTTTCAAATGTGTCTTTTAAAATTGAAATTAACAACAGGCGCCCACGGCTACGGTCGATGTGCTCTTCATCCATAACCCGGTTTTTGCCATAGTAACTATGGAACATATTGGCCAATTCAAGCACATAGTAGGTGAGCAAGTGTGTTTGATTAGTGGTGCAAATAGTTTCAATGATGGAGCGCAAAGCTGCCATCTTTTTGATGAGCATAGCTTCATTTTGTGTGATATATTGAATGTCTTTCGTTGAGATGTCGGTATACGCCTTGTTTTCTTGCGCTTTTTGCAAGATACTTTTGGTACGTACATAGGCATATTGCACATAATAAACCGGGTTTTCGTCGGTTTTTTTGAGAGCTAAATCAACATTAAATTCAAGTTGTGCATCAGCTTTGCGATTTAAAAAGAAGAAACGTGCAACATCTTTGCCAACGGTATCAATGGCTCCACGCAAAGTCACAATGTTGCCTGCGCGTTTTGACATGCGCACCAAGTCACCACTTTGTTTCATTTTAACCAGTTGATATAAAATAACATCAAGCGGGTGTTGATCTAAGCCAAGTGCTTTTTGAATGCACTTGAGGCGCATGAGGTAACTATGATGATCATGCCCTAAAATCATTGTTAGATGATTAAAGCCACGATCAATTTTATCTTGCATATAGGCAACATCAGCTGATGCATAGGTGTATTGACCATCAGCTTTGATCAATACGCGATCTTTATCATCTCCAAATTCAGTTGCTTTGAACCATGTTGCACCATCTTTTTTGTAAAGATAGCCATTTTTGTGCAATATTTTGAGCGCTTTATCAATTTCGCCGGCATTGTGTAATTTCGTTTCTGGGAACCAAACGTCAAAGGTAACACCATAATCTTTGAGCGTTTCTTTGATGGCATCAAGCATATGTTTTTCGGCGTAATCAGCAAAAAATTGATGATCTTTTTCGAGCAATGTTTTGCCTTCTTGCGCTGCTAGAGGCTTGGCCAATTCAAGTAAATATTCGCCGTGATAAGCCTCTTCGGGCAGCTGTGCATCTTGCCCTAATGCTTGTTTGCAGCGAATTTTGAATGAGATGCCAAGTTTTTTCATTTGAGCACCGGCATTGTTGATATAAAATTCCTTGGTTGCTTTTTGGCCGGCAAAGTTGAGAACATTGGCCAAAACATCGCCGATGATGGCACCACGACCATGTCCAACATGGAGTGGGCCGGTGGGATTAGCGCTTACAAATTCAATATTAATATTTTCTTTTGATTTGTCGTAAATCTTAAAAAACGTTTTTTTTTGCTCTAGCATCTGTTTGGCGGTCTCTTGCAGAGCTTCTTCAGTTAGGTAAATGTTCAAAAATCCTGGAGGATGTAATGCTACTTGTTTTACCATTTCATGGGTAAAGCCGCCAGCAATCAGCTCTGCGACTTCCATTGGGCGTTTGCCAAGTTCTTTTGCCAAAATCATTGCAGCATTCGAATTTATATCACCAAACTCGCTTTTTTTTTCATCAGCGTTAATGGTAAATGACGTTTTTGTTGTCAAATTTGGACTGATATCAAATAGTCGTTCAAGGTAATCGTTAAAGTCTTTATGTATTTGTTTGATAATGTTCATAGGATAAGGCCTTTTTATTACATTTTTGTAAGCGCTCTGTGTCTGAAGATACTGCAAATGATCATAAAAGTCACGGCAGTATTATTATGGTATCGGGAAACATTTTCTCCCCGCCGGCTTTAGATTCTGCTTTTGCAACAAGCTCTTTCATTATGTCTAAAATCTCTGTTGCGCGATTTTTACAAAATGGAGGCATGTTAATTTCTTTAAGGATCGCGTTTATTTTGCTTTCTACAACATTTTGAGCCTCTTGATGTTGAGGCGTTAGGATATTAACGCCTGGCGTATGCATTATCCCAAAGACATATTTTTGCAATGCGCTGAGGGTGCTATTGACTACTTTTATGTTGTGGTTTGTGCTTTGTTCAGAGATGCTAGCAAGTTTTGGATTTGCAATTAGGCACTCATTGTTGATATGCCATAAGGTTGCTTGATCATGCCTGCTTACAAGGTTACATAAAGGGCAAAGAGAGTCTGTAGGACGGCTTGAACTTGCAGCAGAGGTTGAAAGGGTTGTGGAAAATATAAATATGAATATGTATCGTTTTAACATAGTCTTAGTCGTATTATTTACGATAAAAAAAAGTTAGGTAAATTTTTTCGATATTTAGCTTTGTTTGATGGTTAACAAGTTGGTTGTTGGTTAACTGTTTTAAAAGTCTCACTGTTTTTTGATCTCGATCTGATGATCTTAAATGTTTGTTTTGTGCATAACTTACAATACGACTTAATATAAACTTTGTATTTTCTTGATATTGCATCTTTACAATTATCTTTATTTCGGCGCACTTATTTTGTATGTGACGGTTCATTTTTATTACGTCATTACAGGTTTTATCGCATATAGGACATTGTTCTGGATTAGCATATGTACCAATGGTGAACGATGCGGCACATAGTAGGGCTATTGTTTTTGATGTAATGCATTTCATTGGCAAGTTTCCATAAATAGGGTTATTTCAACGGTTAAAACGACCTAAGTATTGCGAGTCTACCTCAAGTTTGGTTTTTTGTGTTTTTTAGCTTATATGTTATAATAATGCAGATTGTCACTGACATCAAGAGAAGTTAAAGGAAAAGAATAAAATGGATATTGGAGTATTGGTTTCAGGTGGCGTTGATAGCTCGGTTGCCTTGCGTTTGTTGCAAGAGCAGGGTCATCAGGTGACAGCCTTCTACCTTAAAATTTGGCTTGAAGATGAACTTGCTTATTTGGGCGATTGCCCATGGGAGCAGGATTTAGCCTATGTGCGCAAAGTGTGCGCGCAAGCAGAGATTTCATCGACACAAGTATCACTTGAACAAGTACCACTTGAGGTGGTAAGTTTGCAAAAAGAATACTTCGATCATGTGGTCAAATACGCTATCGATGAAGTCAAAGCAGGCAGAACGCCCAATCCAGACGTGTTTTGCAATGTGATGATCAAATTCGGTTTTTTCACCGATTACATTGATAAAACTTATCCAGGCAAATTTGATAAAATAGCTTCAGGCCATTATGCACAGATCAAAGACATTGATGGCGTAAGTTATCTGCAAAAAGCGCCTGATGCAATAAAAGATCAAACCTATTTTCTTTCATACCTCAAACAAGACCAGCTCAAAAGAACAATGTTCCCTATTGGCCATTTGGCAAAACCTGAAGTGCGTGCATTGGCTCAAAAATACAATCTCCCGAACAAAGATAGAAAAGACAGTCAAGGTATCTGCTTTCTTGGGAAACTCAAATTCAATGAGTTTTTGAGGCATTATCTAGGGGAAATGCCGGGGGACAAGATTGAATATGAAACTGGTGAGAAACTTGGTGAGCATAAAGGGTTTTGGTATCACACCATTGGCCAGCGTCAAGGTTCCGGCCTTTCGGGCGGTCCATGGTATGTTGCAGCCAAAGATCCGCAAAAAAACATTGTCTATTTTTCACGGAACTATTTTGATCAAAATAAAAAACGGGACACATTAACCGTTTCGGACATAAATTGGTTTGCCGATAAAGCGCCGGAAAAAACAGAACTTTCAGTCAAATTGCGCCATGGGCCCAATTTCCATGCGTGTAGCATTGCATCAATTGATGAAAAAAATGTGCAGGTCAATCTTGCTGAAAATGATCAAGGCATTGCGCCAGGGCAAATTGCTGCATTTTATGATGGTGATGTTTGTTTGGGTGCGGGGATTATAAGTTAATAATTCATTTTAAAAAATGATATTTTCAACGTTTGTGAGCTTATCACTAATACGTTTTTTTTCTGTTTTATCAAATTTATTTCCGCTTAAATTAAGTTCCCTTAAGTGTTGCAGTGCCGGTAATACATAATCCGGAATAGTGCTTAATTTATTGTCGCTCAAATCGATTATATTAATGGAATTAAAACGAGTAATTTGTGGTAAACCTTTAATGCTGGTTAGGTACTGTCCTGATAAATCTAATTTTGTTTCATCAAATGAGACCGTTAAGGACGGTTCGTAGTCGGCAATTTCAATGAGATCTTCATAAGAAACGCCTGGAAATTTGTTGTGGCTTATAAGGCCTAATCTATTATCTAGGGTTTCATTCGGATGTTTTTGCTTATTACTAAGATAGAAAATCCTCTCAGTTTCTTGTTGAAGGTCTAAAGGAAGTTCGCTGAAGGCATCAGTAAAACGGTGAATTTGGGTATCATTTTTTTGAAAAAATTTTGTTATAGCCAGTGCGGCAACTTGCTTAAGTGGGTTGGTGCAATGTATGCTGTTCGTGAAAATCGTGCAACAGACTAGTGCTGGTATCAATTTCTTCATCATTGTTTTTCCTACAAATAAAATAAAATTATTGAATCTCAACTCTTAACACCCTCTGTTTTATGTTATCAATAAAAGGAGGACAGAGGCAAGAGTTTAACGAATCACCAAGTTTTTTGAGTAAAAACACCTTAAAATCTGATGCTGTAAGCTGCTTTTTTATATTTCGATGATCAATTTGGCCGAAAAATAATCAGGGCGTTACGCCAGGGTAAATTCCGGCTTTTTATAATGGCGATGTTTGCTTGGGTGCGGGCATTATTGGTACATGTTTTTGAGGCTGCTTTTTTCTCTAAAAAGCAGCCTCAAAAATTGATCTTATCGTTAGTTTGCTTTTTTTGAAGCTTCACCGTATCCAGCAGTTGTTCTGGAGATGTGTTTATCTAAATGACGTTCTTGCTCAGGTATGTCTTTTTCTTGCTGATTTGCTGTCGGGGCGGTATATGCAGTAGTTGGGGTTATATGTTTTGACATGTGCCGCGGTGCGTTTGGTATTACAACTCCATGTCCTGGTTCTGTTAACCGTTGTTGATCAATGTACTGAAGCATAGCTCCATATGTCATTGGAGGATGCTTTTCCTGACCTGAACCGAATGCTGCAGTTGATGAGAGCATCAATATAGATAATGTGATTAGCTTTTTCATAGTATTTCTCCTGTTTAAAGCTATTTTACGCCAAACTGTTCGGCGTATCTATTGTTATGTTGTCATTGGGGGGGGGTGGAATGCAAGGAATTTGATGAAGTGCCTCAGGGCAATGGGGTGAATAATGCCGAGTTTATAGGTGTTTTATAGGGAGGAAAACGGCTCCTCTTTTTTTTGTTTTTTTATCAAGAATAGAATGTTTTTCGATAGAAGTTAACTGATTTGAGTGTTTGAGATAGAGATATGCTATTCGATTCAATTTTCAAACTCACCTAAAAAAGGAATCCTAATGAACAGCATATTCCTTGAAAACGTACATGAAAACCCAAGATTTGCAAACTTAATAGTTTGCCTTCAAGAAGTAAGTGATTTTAGATCCGATAAGAATAAGATCTATAGCCTCGAATGCATTGTGATCATGGCGATCTGTGCAGTTTTAGGTGGTGCAAACAATTGCACAGAAATTGCAGATTTTATCGCCAATCGATCAGAGTATTATATGCCTTTATTTAATCTCAAATATCGGACTCCATCGCATGATGTATTTAGTAATGTTTTTTCGCTTGTAATTACACACGAATTAGAGTTTTGGCTCACACTTTGGTTGGAGGGGGCAATTAAAGAAGATGTTGGCCAAGTTGATGGAGATGGAAAAGTTCAACGCGCCTATTCTTCAGGAATCACGGGAGAAAAGAAGTGCGCGAGTGTTGGGCCACAAGCGCGATTGGATGGCTTGAGCAAAAAAGAGAATGGGTAGGCCTGCAAACAATCGCATTCATCAAATCGACAGTCTTTCGAAATGGAAGGATGTCAGTAGCAACGCGTTGCTATATCTATAGTTTGCCGCCAGATGCAAAAAGAATATTGTATGCAGCTCGTAATCATTGGTCAATTGAGAACAATCTCCATTGGCAGCTTGACACCAACTTTGATGACGATAAATCAACAGTCAGAAAAGTTAACGGCCCGGTAAACATGTCTGTCGTTAAATGTTTTGGATTGTCTATTTTGTATAAAACGCCTATAAATAGGGGCCTACAGCGCAAGAGAAACATGCTTGCCGCGACTCAGAGCGGGGCGTTAAAAACCCTTATAAGCTAAAGATTTATTAAGTGATTGCCCTGGAATCACCCCGTAATGACAAAAATGATCTATTTTCAATAAAAAATCTAAAAAAACGCAAATTTCTTTCTTCCCTGTAAAACACCTATAAATTTGAAGTTATTCGCGCGATTGTCCTGCGTTATCCATAAAATCATTGTTTTTTTATCACTTAAATTGCTATTATGAAATCGCAAGTGCTGGGGCGTCCAGTATTGTGATTGTGATAATTCTAACCCGGGCAAGTCGCCCAAAGGATACATTATGAAAAAAAAGTTATTACACCTTGGAGTTATGTTTGCTTTTTTTGCTGCGATGCCTTCAAATATTCGAGCACAAGGTGCAAGTTCTCAAAAAGCTCTTACTGGCAAAGCTCTTATAAACAAGCAGCTTGTAGATCTGAAGCGAGACCACGCTACTCAAATCAACGAGCTGATGAAGTTGCGTAAAGTTGAGAATAGAAAAAACGCGAGGGATAAACTCAATCAAACAGTTGAACTGAGGGAAATGCATGATGCTGCAAAACAAACGATCATCAATAACAATCAAAGACTACAACCCGATGAACAACTACAACCCGCTGAGCTAAGAAAGGTCCTTTCCAATCTACAAAATGAACAAAACAAGGAGGTCTCTGCTCGAGAAGCCGAATGGCGAGAAGTTTTTGATAAGAATAAGAAGGCCTATAGGGAGAAAGAGCACGAAGTAAACAAGATCTACGCGGATAAACGGAAAAATTTGCTGAAGGAGCTGCACTCGAAAAAGTAAGACACGCCTTTACGATAGCGACGGTGAGGCTAAAATAAAAAATATGTAGTAATAGATGATAAACAGACTGGGCGAGTTGTTCCGGTTTGTGGATTTTTGTCGAGACTGAATGAACAACAAAATACCTTTCGCAGAAGACAATAGGTGTTTTTGATGGCAAATAGTCGGCTAAAATAGCTCTAAGTGCAGTTTGTACGGTAAAATCTGTACAAACTGCACTTTTTGATGCGTATGGAGAAAAACAGTTTGGTAAAGTCAATAATGAAATGCAACACCATGTTATTTCGATATGAAAAGTTGATTTGCTTCCGGCGAGCTTCGCTAAGCACTTCTGCATTAGCCTATGCGTATACTTCTCCGGTAGACACTTCTAATGGAGAGGCATCGTCTAGTATTGCTCGTGGCTTGTTATTATTTTTTTTTGTTAGCCTGTTGAACCGCGTCAGGTGTAACCTGAGTTGCCAGCATTTTAAATGGTAAATAGTGTCGAAGCATTCCATTGAAATGCTCAATTTCTCCTTTTCGCCGTAGCGATCCATGGTCACAAAAACAAGTATCTATGCCAATTGCATTCAGTCTCGTGTGTTTTATAGGCTCACTACAGTTATCAAATGTGATACTTTTTAGTGCCTTCGAAAACTTTTCTGGTTGTATTTTTAATGTTCGTATTACAGGACTTTCACGAATAGGTGAAAGATCTGTAATGAGTTATGAAATTGATTTTATAAGAGGATGGCGATGTTTGTTTGGGTGCGGGTATTATAAGTTAATAAATGCCTGAGTGCGCTTTGTGTGCGCACCCAGGCATCAATAGTTTTGCTTTTTCGCTAACTTTTATTCGCTCAAAGTTCTTTCATAGCTAACGGTTTCATATATTATACAGTTATTTATTGTTAGAGCTCGTTGAAGATGCTGCATTATTTGAGGGTTTGCTTGCGGTTTCATTGTTTTGATTTTCTTTTGGAATGTGAATTGTTATGAGCATCTTATCTTTTAAAGGTTTGCGGCACGTTGGGCACTTTTGGTGATTGCATTCATTGGGCGTTTGCGCTAGGTTGCCACAATCATAACAAAGCTTGTATTTTTTTAAATTTTTATAGCAAATGCTGCACATAACACATCCAAAGCAACAACTGGTGACTTTGGGTTTGTTGGGCTTGTCCAAGCAGATTGAACAATTTGTTTTTGAATGTTTTTTTAACGTGAGTTCGAAAATATAAATTACTTGAATTAGGACGACATTGCGATAACCTTTTATTTAACTTCAAAAAAAAAAGGAGATATCGCAATGTTAGTAAATATTTTCTGTGAAATTGATGATTTTTGCAAGCTTATTGATAAAAAAAATATTGGACCAGTTAAAAAGGCTGGAAGAAAGCCGAAATTAAGCGCAAGCGAAGCTCTAACAATAACCGTTTTTTTTTACTCTTCACGTTTTAAAGACTTTAAAACTTATTATAAGACAATGATCAAAGGCTATTTACGCAATGCTTTTAATGACATTGTGAGTTATAACAGATTT
>JAJCZC010000029.1:0-20000 GCA_029262575.1 Candidatus Babelota bacterium
TTTAGATGATTTTGTAGAAATAAAAGGATATAATCCTGCTTCATTAAATGAGTTTATTGCATTTGCAAATAACCGAATTGACGATAATGCCGGTGGCCAAATGTTGGCACAATTGTTTGTTCCAAAAAACGATTTGAATAAAGTTGTATATCATGAAAAAATTTCATTAAATCCAAGCATCAACTACCCTACTTTTAAGCTATTTACATCTGATTTGCAGTCTGCCCAAAAGACTAATGTGCAAAATAAAAAGATGGGTGAGCTTATCAAGCAAGTTGCAAAACAGGTTGATGATACAATCAAAAAGCCGGTCGTTAAAACGCAACCAGCTCAAAAGACACCAGTTCGCAAAAAAGCACCCGGGGGATTACTAGGTGAAATTCAAGCGGGTAAAGAATTGCACAAAGCTGAAACTAAAAAACATGCACCTGCATCTGAGCCAAAAAGCTTGATTGAATTGGAGCTTGCAAAGAAATTTGGAAAGGTGCATGAATTAGCAGAAGAAGCAAGCAAACAAGATAGCTGGGACGATGATGCAATGGATATAGATATCCCTGTTCAAGTAAAGAAGCCGGTCACAAGACCAAGGGTCTCGCCTATATCTACTCTTCAAGCGCCTTCAACGAAAAAAACTACGCCAACAACAATCAAAGCAGAAGCGTCGCCTTCTCGCGGAAGCCTTTTAGCACAGATTCAAGCGGGTAAACAATTAAAACAAGCAGGTTCAAAAGAAGTGCAAGCTCAACAGCAATCGACTTCAGGTCGGGGGAGTGCCCTAGCGTTATTAGCAGAAAAAATAGCGGCTGTTCCGCAAGATGCTGGCAATGCCATGGATATTGATTCGGATGAGGATGACGGTTGGGATGACGATGATGACGATGGTTGGTATTAATTTATGAATACCAATCAAAAAGCAGTAGGGTATACGTTAAAAGACTTTTTACCGCTTATCTCCGCGTTTGCCATCGTGATTTCATTTACAGGCTTACGGCAACTAGTCTACGGACTGGACGCTCTTGGGGCAATGCAAGATTTTATGGCAGCATTCTTTTTAGTGTTTGGATTTCTCAAGTTGCTGAACTTAAAAGGGTTTGCCGAAGCCTATGCAATGTATGATGTCATCGCAAAAAAAAGTCGATTGTATGCTTTTGTGTATCCATTTATTGAAGTTGCGCTTGGCTTATCATATTTATTTCGCTTATTTCCCAAGGTTACCAATTTCATAACAATAGTTGTCATGTTTATAAGTGCAATTGGCGTGGCGATTGAATTGAGCAAAAAAAAGGAAATCCCCTGTGCGTGTTTGGGTGTGGTGTTTAAAATACCAATGACCTATGTAACTTTATTTGAAGATCTGCTTATGGCTGCGATGGCCTTGATAATGTTATTTTGGTGATTTTTGTTTAGAAGGCTGGCTTGCCAGTCTTTTTACTCTAGAATATTAATGACAAATTTGGTCCGTCTTCGATTTATTGGCAAACTATATCTTGTAAATTTAGGCAAACCACTTATTTTAACTTGTA
This sequence comes from Candidatus Babelota bacterium, assembly GCA_029262575.1. Taxonomy (GTDB): domain Bacteria; phylum Babelota; class Babeliae; order Babelales; family Vermiphilaceae; genus JAKBEL01. The sequence goes on from JAJCZC010000029.1 coordinate 1,524, forward strand.
ATAAAATCAAACGAACTTCGCCGGACAGCTTTCGCTATTTCATATTGTAGAATACCTTTAGAGATGGCTGTGCCAGGCGTAGCTTGCCGAGCCTGAAGGCCCGGATAAGCGAAGACTGGAGGAGAGAGAGGGATTCGAACCCTCGAGACCGGTCACCCGGCCTAACGGTTTTCAAGACCGCCGCATTCGACCACTCTGCCATCTCTCCAAACCTTTCCATACATTAACCAACTTTAAAAAAATTAGCTACACCAGGTGTAGCAGGTAAGAAAAAGGCTGGCCTGCCATACGAAGCCTTGGCGAAGTATGGTGCGCCCGGGAGGACTCGAACCTCCAACTTTCAGATTCGTAGTCTGATGCTCTATCCAATTGAACTACGGGCGCATAAAAATTTCAATATTTCAATAGTGTAATATGTTTTTTGCTTTATTTCTAGTAAAAAATGAGAGTGCGGTGGGAAATTGGTCGTGTCAACCGAAGCTTTAACAAGCACCCGACTGCGCGTTGCTTAAAGCAACTAGCTATGAAGGACACACTTCGCTTATTTTTTTATATGAATTATATTAATTTTCTAAGAAACTGGCCTGCCATACGAAGCCTTGGCGAAGTATGGTGGAGAGAGAGGGATTCGAACCCTCGTGCCCCTTTCGAGGCTCTTGCTTAGCAGGCAAGCGCTTTAGGCCACTCAGCCATCTCTCCAGCAAAAAACAAACATTTCAAAGTATAAAACTTAGTCCTAAGGATAGTATAAGAATGATTTTATGCAAGTTTTTCATCTTATCTTTCTTGAGAATGTGCTATTTTAGCAAAGAAACACATAGAGCTTTTGGGAAATACTATGGCACTCATTATTGATATCAAAGTTATACCTCAATCAGGAAAGCAGTTGTTCAAACTGGATAAAGTTGGCAGGCTTACCAGTTATTTAAAAAGTGCGCCAGAGCGAGGATTGGCCAACAAGGAGTTAATTAAATTTCTGGCCAAAAGTCTAAAAATACCCCAAACGGATGTTGAAATCATTGGTGGAAAAACAAGTCGAAATAAGCGTCTAAAGATTGCTAAGAATATTGATAGAGATACTCTTTTGGAACAGTTGGGGATACAGCAACAAATGAATCTATTTGATTCTTGAATACATCTTTTTGTATTCTAAAAATAAAATTTAAGGCGTATTAAAAAAATGAGGTGATATCGTGCCCTATTATTGTTGGCGTGGTGTAAGATTGGATGCTTCATGGTGTAAAGGGACTTATTTTGCTCGAGACATTCAAACATTAGAACGAAATTTGTCGCGGCAGGAAATTGCATTAATCAGTTATCGCCAAAAGAGGCACTTAGGATTGTTGCCGATCAATGCTGAGCAAAAAAAGGCATTTTTTCAACATTTTCATGGATTGATTACTGCTGGTGTGCATGTGTGGCAGGCCCTCAACATTATTAGTGAGCAAGTGAACGATTATCGTTTTGCACAGATTATTGATGAGGTCGCCGTTCAGGTCGAAGAGGGTAAAAGTCTCCATGATTCATTTGCACAGTATCCTGCTGTTTTTTCAAATCAAATGATTCATGTGGTCGATATTGGGGTCCAAGCTGATAATTTACCCGCGGCATTACATATGCTGTGTGCTCATTTATATGCTATAGAGGAGTTCAAAAAGAAGATTCGGTCGGCGTTGTTGTTACCAATGGTAACATTGGGGATGTTTATTGCTATGTTATTGGTGATTTTATTTATAATTGTGCCGCAATATGCGCAACTTTTTTTATCGATGTCAAAAGAATTACCAGATGTAACGCGTATGCTTCTTGCGATGAGCTCTTTTATTTCAAGTTACAATATGGTCGGAAGCACTTTTGTTAGTGTTACGATTGTTATGGTTATGCTGCATTTTGCAAAAAAACCAAAGTATAAATGGATGCTTGATAAGTACATGTTGTCATTGCCATTTGTAGGTGTTTTTTTCAGACAGGTTGCGGTGGTACATTTTTTGCGATCACTTACGTTGCTATTGAATGGGGGAATGTCCATTGTTCCGGCGCTTAAGGCTTCAAGAGAAGCTCAATCAAATGCCTTTTTTAAAGATCAACTTCAGCATATAATAGATGATGTTGCTTCCGGGCAAGAGCTGAGCATTGCTATGCAAAATAGATCTAATGTTTTTGGGCAAGATATTATTTTGCTTATTACGGTGGGGCAAGAAACGGGACAACTGTCAGGCATGATGGAACGAGCTTGTAATATGTATCAACAAAAGGTAGAGCGAGCGTTACATCGATTCACCATGATAGTTCAGCCAATGCTAATGATCATCTTGGGTTTAATGGTTGCCGGTCTCATTGTTGCGGTATATGTTCCTCTCTTTAATTTGACTGATGTTATCTAAGCCTTTTGTATTACGGTACATTTTCTGGTATTTTTTAACATATTCATGTTTTTTACCAGGTTTGCTATGTATCTACTTAGAGTATTGTTTATTCAGATGTGTTGTGTTGTTTCAATATATGGGGAAGGTCAGATGAACTTTTTCCCTCAAGTTGCTGGATTGGCCCAAGAGCTTGACGAAAAAGAGCAAACAAAAATTGAAACAAAGAAAAAGCAGATTATTCAAAAAGTTCTTTTTGGAACATCTTTTGCGCAAGGATATGCTTATATCATTGGGTGGTATGAGTGGGACGAATTGGCCTTGGGTGAATATATTAGGATGTTCGATCGTACTCACACAGCTTGTGGGCTTTGGGGGTTGGAACAATTGAGCAAGCCAATTTCTAACCTTCAAGTGATACAGAAACGCCAACAGGGTGTAGCAAAAATAGACTCTAATGAAGAATTATTTAATAGCTTCTGTGTTTTATTAGATAAAATAAAGATGCATGAGGATGGATTTTTGTCTTATTTTGATGACTCGAATCAACTTTCAGCAAAAGCGGACCAACTTTACTATTCATATTTCAAGTCTTTGTTAAATAATAGTAAAGTTGCTTTGGACTATGCTTATGTGGTTGATTCATGTAATGCTGTGACAAATTTAGCGAGTCTTCTTTGTTTAAATGGATTAATATCTGAGTTTTTTCAGGCCCAGGTAGAAGGGCGCTCTATGAATTTTCGCGATGGATTAAAGGGTGGGTTTGAAAAATTAGTTAATGATCACAATCCAAGTGATTTGGCTTACCAGGAATTTAAAAGTGAGGGTAAGTTTGATTCACGTGTACCACATATGGATCCGCCTGTAGCATTACAAATAGGCGGTCTGTTTGGTTGGCTTCAGGACAAGTTTGCTTCTATAAAGTTTCATTCAAATCAGGCGATGTTGCGCCTACAAGATAGCATGCATAACTCAGCGGTGTTGAATACAATGCTACAAGGTTCATTCGGAGACAGATGGTCGTTTTTTTCAGAACAATGTGGTTGGTGGTCCCCCCTTGCTTTTGCATGGGTGGTTGGCCAGGTTGCATATCAAGATCATCGGTTATGGTTGAGTGTCAAACAGAACTATGAGCGTTTGCGGTTTTTATATAAAACTCAAACCAGTTTACAACATCGTCTTTATCATGTGAGCCAGTTTGTGAATACAGTAAAACAATTGCATCAGTTGGCAGTTTCTATTGACGCATTGAAAGAGCACCCAGCTATTATCAAGTTATCTGGTATATTAGATGTTGTAACTGCACAGTCATCAATCAAAAAAGTATTAACATTGTTGGACGATACTACGTTTGATGCAAAAAAGAAATTACTATTTTCTCGTGGGCATGTGCTCATTACTCATAAACAGTTAACAGAAATAAAAGATGAGCTTATTCCTATCTTGCAAGCGCTTGGTATTATTGATGGTTTTGTATCGGTAAGTCGGATATATCGACAATTTAAAAATCATGAAGAACGTCCATTTTGCTTTGCTCATATTGATGAGGCATCTAGGCCTATGTTGAATATTTCATCAGGGTGGTTGCCATTAATTCCAAAGCATCATGTGCATAATTCAATTTCATTGGGCATAAATAATCAACCAACAAATCTTTTGCTGACTGGTCCAAATGGAGGTGGTAAATCAAGCTTGCTCAAGATGATAGGTGGTTCAGTAATGTTGGCGCATTCTTGGGGGATAGTGCCCGCTCGATCGTGTAGCATGAGCCTGTTTTCTGGATGTCGCACAAGTTTTAATCCAAAAGAAGATGTCTCAAAAGACGTTTCAACTTTTATGGCGCAAAAAAAGCGTTTAGATGTTTTAAGAAAATATGTGCGACAAAGTAATATGAATGAAAATTATTTATTGTTGGTTGATGAGCCATATCGAGGCACAATTGAAGTAGAGGCAGAAAAACGTGCTTATCAATTTGGGCTTGATCTTGCCGAATATGAACATTGTATGTTGGTAATGGCATCGCATTTACAACTGCCGATTGATTTAGAAAAAAATACTGAACGTTATATAAATAAACACCTGCAAATCACACAAGATGAACAGGGTTTGTTTCAACGTACTTTTAATTTGTGTGATGGTCCTGCATGGTGGTGGTTTAATGATATTGAAAAACGGATGAAATTTATTGATTGGCTACATGTTGAACCATAAACTATGCAAGTATTAGCAGCAGCCCCAGTTGTATCTTAAGCCAATCCAAACTGGAAATTGAAGCATAGTGCCTGTTCGGGCTGGAATAATATGACTTGGTTGAATAACGTAGTTTAATGTTGCCTCGTTAATTGGCATTGGTATTTGGCGATTGGTTTTTAAACCACATAGTGCAACAATTTCTGCGCCGAAATATGCTGATAGCCAATCACATAGGCATACATCGAGACCGATATGAATGCCTCCACCAACGGTATTATCATCTTTGGCAATTTCGATATTAATGTGTTGTGTGCTTAATGCTTCGTCGTCAAATTCAATGTTGGTATCAGCACAGATTCTTCTTCGGTGTACAATTCCTATTTTGTTACCTAAAAAAAATGAGAGACGATTGCATATACAACGATCAAAATAATAACGAGCCCCCAAAAAGGCTCCGAACTGATGATAGGTGCTATAGGTTTGGTTAAAAATTGATTGTATTGTCGAAGTGTTTCCGTCTGCTGGCGGGTTACCAAGATCTTTTTGATCAATTGAAAAGCAAGCAGTGTTTCCATGTGCGCGATCATACGTTATATCTGCATAAGCAAGACAATTATCTCGTAGGTTGTATCCAACCTCTGCACCAATGTGTAGAACTCGATTAGAAAATGCATCTTTAAATTTAGGCAAACAGATGCCGGTATCAAAGAGTATTGTCTCGACGGCATTCAATCCGGTTGGTGGACTAGTGGGCCATTGATCGTTATTTGCATCATAATCGCGTGTGTTTTCAAAACCATTAAGAGGTTCAATCCACAAAATTGATTCACGATCAGTAAATATTGTTGGGGCAACGCCCGCTTTGGGCAAGATATACCAACAGCCAGGGATTAAAGGTGCACAAGTGCCGAATCCAGATATATTCTGAAAAATGCTCAATATTATGATTATTTTGATATTACGTTTCATTATTCCCTCATAATGTTTTAAGTATTTGAGAGTATTTGTTTTTCACCATAACAGTAGTTGATTAGTTGGAGCAACATTTTGCGTAAAATCGGTATTGACGAAGGGATGGTTTTTCGCTAATCTGAAAGCACAATTGAGATCTAATATTGGCCGGGGTGGCGAAATTGGTAGACGCACGGGATTCAAAATCCCGCGGTGGTGACACTGTGTCGGTTCGAGTCCGACCCTCGGCACCAAAAAAGGGTGCATAATGGCAGATCAATCGTGTGTTTTTTGCAAAATAATCAATAAAGCGCTTCCAGTTACGTTAATTGAAGAAAATGATGACTGTATTGTCATTGAGGATATTGCGCCTAAGGCACCTGTTCATTATCTTATTATTCCTAAAAAACATATTATCAATGTTCATGATTTGGATGCATCTACTGCATCAATTATGAGTTCAATGGCATTGATGGCTAAAAAGATAGCTCAAAAACTGCCTGAGCCCAAAGCTTTTGGACTCATCATAAACAATGGTGAGCAAGCAGGACAAACTGTTTTGCATATGCATCAGCATTTTCTTTCAGGTGCAAAATTAACTGATTTATAACTATACTTTCTTTCTCCAACTTACTTCCGTAAAAATAAATTGATTAATTAACTTGTTTTTATTTGGGAGTGCGTAGTGTTGTATAAATCAATCTGATGTGCGTTGTTCGTTACTTTAAATATATATACACATTTCAGTGTTGATCAACTATTGCAATCGATGTCATTGGAGCAAAAAATTGGCCAGCTTTTCATGGTGGCAGCGGTTGCAGATGTTTCTATGAATCAAAGTTTTATAAAAAAAACACCCTATCGAGTTCATCCTGATTATATTAAATTTTTAATTAACGAATATCATGTAGGCGGTGTCATTTTTTTAGGTTCAGCATCTAAAACGACATTAAAAAAACGTGTCATATCATTCCAAGCATTAAGTGAGGTTCCATTATTAATTGGATTAGATGCTGAATGGGGTGTTGCAATGCGCGTTAAAGATGGTAGATGTTTTGATAAAAATGAAGAGATTGGAAAATTGAGTGATGAAGTTGTGCGGCGTATTGCCCAGCACATTGGGCATGATTGCAAAGAGTTGGGCATTTACATTAATTTTGCACCAGTCGTTGATATTAATACTAATCCGTTTAATCCAATTATTGGTGTTCGCTCCGTTTGGTGATGATAAGTATGTGGTGACACAAAAGGCTATTGCTTTTATGCGAGGATTGCATGATGTTGGTGTGCTATCCTGTGCAAAACATTTTCCAGGTCATGGAGATACGAGTGTTGATTCACATCTTCAATTGCCGGTTCTTTATCATAATAAAGATCGCCTTTATGAGATTGAGATTTGGCCATTTATAAAAATGATTGAAGCGCAAGTGCCGGCAATAATGGTGGGGCATTTAGCGGTGCCAGCATTTGATAAAACTGGCGAACCGGCGAGTTTATCCAAAGTGGTTATTCAAAACATATTACGTCATGAATTAAAATTTGATGGTTTGGTAATTACCGATGGTTTAGGCATGCGAGCAATCACAAATCATTATAAACCGGGTGAATTAGAATTAAAGGCATTATTGGCCGGAAATGATATTTTATTGTGTCCTTTAAATGTTCCTAAAGCAGTTGAAAAAATAAAATGCATAATGAGTGAGGGGCTTATTAAAATGGAGGAAGTTGATGCACATGTGCGGCGCATTTTATTAACAAAGAAAAAAGTATTAAGGTAGGTGTAACAAAAAAGGCTCCGAAAAATCGGAGCCTTTTTTTTAAATCATCTTAGCGATTTGATTATGCACATGGATTGCATGGGTTGCACCAATCAAATTCCCAGCGTAAGCCAGCCCAGATTGGGAACTGTACAAATGTACCTGTGTTACCAAAAGCGATGTTGGTTGCTTGTGAGAAGAATCCGCTTGGAAGGTCAACTGCTGATGATGAAGGTGCTGTAACATCTGCTAGAGCCAATCTGTAGTTATGGTTTGATTTGAATGCACATGATGCAACAACTTCAAAACCAACGAGTACAGTTAGGCAGTCGTTGATGCAGTAATCAAGTCCAAGTGAAAGACCACCACTTACAGCATTGCTTTTACAGAAAATTGCTGGAGTAATAGTACGTGCAGCAAAGGTGTAATCACCTTGTCCATCAACAGTTTCTGTAGTTTCAGGTAATGTTACACAAGCACATACTTGTTTTCTGTGTAATATACCGAATTTGAAACCACCCCAGAAATATGCTCTATCACAGAAGTAGCTGTTGTTCCAGTAGTGACGGCTACCAATGTATCCACCATAAGCTGAATAATCATCAAATTGAGTGGTTCTTGTGGTTGAGCCTAGCTCTGTGTTACCAGTTGGACAACAGTCATTGCCTGCGCATCCATCAAGTGCAGCATATCTTTTGTGGGTTGTGTTCAAGCAGCTTCCGCTTGCACGGTTATAAACAAATTCTAAGTAAACTTGTGAGTTATCACACACGTTACGACCAACTTCAAATCCTACGTGTAATACGCCATTTGAGAAAATGTCGCCGAACTTAGGAAGTTTGCAAGCGTCTTGTTGTAAGATATTGTTTTGGTTTGTAGAGTTAATTGCCGGTACACACGTGAACGGCGAGTCCAATGTAGTACAATCAACTCCAGCCAAAGGCCAAACAGATTTTTCATGGCCACGACCTGCAAAAATACCTGGTGCCACACCAATTTTTGGCATTACATACCAATTGCCACGCTCAAGTGGTCCTTCACACTCATCTGAGCATGCGTATAATGATCCTGCAACTACTGATAGTAGTGCAAATAGTTTAAAAGAATGCAATTTCTTCATTGCTTCTACTCCTCTAAAAATGGTTTATTTGTACTTCATCTGAGATACTACTAACAAATCATTTCAAAGTCAATATTGGCTGTTTTTTTTAAAAAAGAAAAATGATTTGATGCTTTGATAGGGCTTTTTCGAGAGGCGTATGTTTGAAAAAATAATGTAATTTTTTAAGAGTTTATACGAAAGTTATTATAGGCGTTCATCAGGCAATTTTATTTTTCAAAGGAAGGTCCTTCGACAGGCTCAGGATGAGAAATTTTGGGGATTCAGATTTTTCACCTTGTAGGCCTTAGTGTGAATCCCAGAGTAACATATATTAAGCTATGAAAGTTTATAGAATCCTCATCCTGAGCTTGTCGAAGGATCTTCCGCTAAAAAATTTATAGTTTAATAATGTTATACAAAATAATTTTCGTATAAGCTCCGAGACCAAAAAAAGAGGACGGTATTAACACCGTCCTCTTTTAATAATTTATTGCTAAATTATATTATGCACATGGATTGCATGGCTCACATGGGCTGCATGGATTACACCAGCTGCCAAATTCCCATTTTAGGCCAACCCAAATTGGAAAGTTAACTAATGCACCTGTGTCACGAATCAAGATGTTTGATGGTAGTTTTGTATCATTTACCTGCGTGCCGCCAGCTCCATCTTTGATGTCGTTTATGCAGATGAAATGGTTTCTGTTTCCACGTAGTCCGCATGAAGCAACAACTTCAAAACCTAGTTGGAATGATAGGCAATCACTATAGCAATAGTCGAAGCCCGTTTGAATACCACCACTTACAGAATTGCTTTTACAGAAAATTGCACGTCTGAACTCAATATTTTGAGTCTCATTTGGGTCACAGCCCACTTCAGGTCTTGGTTGGCTAGGAACAGTGAGTGTGGTGCATGCTTCAACTGCGCGACGATGCAAGATACCAACTTTATAACCGAAGAACCATGAAGTTGTATCGCACCAGAATGTGTCAGTAAAGTAGCGACCACCAATATATGCGCCATAAGCAGAGTAGTTGTCATAGTCATCGGTTATGTTGCAAATATTTGATAGTGTATCGCCAGTTGGGCAGCAGTTATCATTGCAGTTGTTGTTGTCAAAGTTGCATGCGCTATCAGTGTCTGAGCAGACTTTGCTACAGCCTAGAGTTGCTCTGTTTGTGATATAGTCTCCACATGGAGCAACACATTTACCGCTTGCACGGTTATAAACAAATTCTAAGAACCATGGGCTACGATCACATACGTTATAGCCAAGTTCGATACCTACATGCAGTACGCCTTGATTAAACATATCGCTGAATTTTGGAAGGCAAGGCCCTTCTTGTAGGGTATTTTGGAAGTTGTTTTCCCAGTCGCATGGGTCAATAGCATCTCCAGCTCCAGCTCTTGGTATTACAAATTGTTGACGCGCTCTGCGGCCAGCAAAAATTGATGGTGCAACACCGATTTTTGGTTTAACAAACCAGCTACCTGCCTCTAGTGGGCCTTCACATGCATAATCAGCTTGTGCGCTACCTGTTATGAAAGCAAGTAACATTATCACTCGAAATGAAGAACGGTTAGTCATTGCTTCATTCTCCCTTAAAAAAAGTTAAAATAACATTCCCTCAATACATTTTTACTTCTTTTTAGACGAAGTTATTATAGTCGCCTCCTTTTTTATTTTTTTATAGTTTACCTCCTACTTATATTTCTATACTAATTTGGTTCCCATTTTCAACGCTTTTTTAAATAAGTGTGATTTTTATGCAATGTAATTATGATTTGCAAAAAAAAACATTCTTATATTTTTATTTTTTGTTTCCTTTATTAGTTAAAGCATATTTTTACTCTTCTCCGCAAGAATTTGCAATTTATTGTTAGGTTAGATTACTATTGGAATAATTAAAAGCCTTTAGTATGGGAAGGTTCGGGCTTTTACATTTTTTTTGGAGGATGAAAAAATGAATCGAATGAATCCGGCGCTTCTTGTTATTATGTTTAATATAGGGTTGTTGCGAGCAGAAATGTTAGTTAAAATTGCACATCGAGGTGCTTCAGGTTATGTGACTGAAAATACTCTTGTTGCATTTGAGCGAGCAATTGAGCTTGGAGCGGACATGATTGAATTGGATGTGTGGTGTTCTTTAGATGGCCATGTGATGGTTTATCATGATAAGTGGCTTAATAGATTGTGTAATGAACAGGGTGCTATAGAGCAAAAAGCTCTTTGTGAGCTAAAAGGAATGCTTCTCGATCATAAGCATACAATGCCAACTTTATATGAAGCATTGGCAATGATTGATGGCCGTATAAAGGTAGATATTGAATTGAAAGGCAATATTACGGTTTCAGCAGTTATTTCGTGCATAAAAGATTTTGTAGATTCGGGAAAATTTTCTTGGCAAGATTTCTTAATTACTTCGTTTAATCACCATCTTTTGCGTTTAGTAAAGGATTTGGAGCCCCAGGTTTTAATCGGAGCAATTTTTGAAGGATTGCCTATCGGCTATTGTGATGTTATTCAAGATTTAGATGTAGATGTTGTTGTGTTGGCATATAGTTTAACAAATAGTGCCATCGTGCATGATGCTCATAAAAGAGGCGTGAAGGTGTTTGTTTATACCGTTAATCATGCTGAAGATGTTTTAGATATGAAGCTGTTGGGGGTTGATGGTATTATTAGTAATTATCCCGATCTTATTTAGTCAAGGTCAACTTCGCCAGTATGCTCAAGTGCAGATTCGTGTAGCTCCTCTTGATAGAATAGGTATAGTCCTATGAATACTACGATGCATGAAGCATAAAAATGCCAAGTAACAACTTCGCCTATTAAAATCCATGCATAAAGCGCGGTAAATAAAGGGCTCAAGAAGCCTGAAAAGGACAAAAAGGTTGCAGTATATCGTTTTAGGAGTAAGCCATATAAGTTATAACAAATGATATTGCTGAGTAAAATAATGAGACCCAAAATGCCAAAGAAATAGCCGACATAACCGGCTTTGATTGGAGCAAAACCATCTATAAAAAAAGAGGTTATTAATGCTAATAGTCCGCCGAAGGTCATGCTCACACCATTTACCATCATCGGTGAATAGCTTTTTTCCTTCACCAACTTGCGCATGATAATCCAGCTATAGGTGTGAGTGGCAACCGATATTATTACAGCAATTTCTGGCCAAGATAAAAAAGAAACTTCGCCAATTGCTTTTTCAGGGCTCGATGAGCTAAGCAATACGGGAATGAGACCCAAAAAGCCGATTCCAAGGCCAGCCCATTTTTTTATTGATAGTTTTTCGTTGAAAACGATGTATGAAAAAATTGCTGAAAGAAATGGAGAGAGGTTATAGATAAAATTGGTCTTTGCTGCAGGCATATAGTTGAGTGCCCAAAAGCGGAGGGTATAAGTTATATAGATACCGAAAAATATCATTTGAATGTACCAAAAAAGATGTTTTCGTTTGAACTTGAAGTGCTCATGTGCATAAAAAAATAGATATGATAAAAGAATAAGGCCTCCAATGGTCATTCGCGCACCCGTGAGAAATAATGGGGTGGTGTAGGATAAGAGGTATTTTCCTAATACAAATGAACTGCCAAATAACGCATATAATACAATAATTAAAATCATAATTCTTTAAATCACATTAAAAGTTAATCTATTTTTGTCTTTAACTGGTTAGTACCTGCCTTACGAAGTCATGTAAATGATCGCGATATAAGTGCTTATGTTTTAAATAAATACACGCATGCTCAGATTTTGCGGGCCACCAATATTTAGTGGCATAGTCTTGGCAACTTTTTGCTAAATCAAAAGGGACAAATGCGTCATTTTGTGCATGAATAAAAAACATAGGAATTTCGATCTGTGCACAAATCGGGCGAATATCAATAGCTTCATTTCTCAGTATAGCACATGGCCATAAAAAGTATTCCATTGCTGTAAGCATCGGTGCTGTGCAAAGCCAGCAGGCTTTATAGAGAAAAGTTTGCTTGATTGTGCGGCGATTTTCTTTTGGAAAGAATGTTTTTCTTAGTAATCCTGGCAATATTGCATGTTTAAAATAATCTTTAGGGACTCGCACTGTTTCAGTAAGCGAGACAATACTGCTATCCAAAATTAAACCAATTAAATTAAGTTCCTTGGTTTTATTGTGTTTTTGCAGTTGATCAATTGCACGAATCGTGTGATATGCACCAGCACACATACCCAATATGATGGTAGGTTTATTGTTGTGTTTTTTTAAAAAAGTTGCACTTCCGATGATGTCATTATATTCATGCAATCCATAAAAAGGTAATTTACTCAAAAAGAGTCCCTGGCTTTTGCCGTGTCCGCGGGCATCAAACATCAGGATGTTGCAATTTTCAGGAAGTAAATGATAAAAGGCGGCTAATCCTTCTTTTCTTCCAGGATAAAATCCGCATGCAAGAATAACATTGCATGTGGCATATGGACGATCAAGAAAAAGTCCATTTAGTAATATCTCGTCAGGTGACTTAAAATTGACTTCATTGAAACCATCTTCGATAAGCTTGTTTGTAACTTGATCATAGTTAATCAAAAAAGATGTGTTAAAATAGTCTGAAGTTTCATCAAGACTTGCATGTGAGATGATGTTGAGAATCATCATAATAGCAAAAAAAAGTATGGAAGGACGGACCGCCATAAAAAGCCTTTGTTGGTTGTGTGTAGAAAGTTAACTAAATTAAGTCAACCTAATTAAAAAGATACAGAAAGGTATTAAATAATAGCATAATGCTCGATGTTCTATTTGTCAAATTTTTAAGGGTCTGTATTAAAGGTTGTTGGTATGAATGGATTAGTGATTGGATTTGCGTGTGCGTTGTCTTTATTTTCAACTGTGGTTATGAGTTATATATCTATGGCTACTCCAATTGGACCTTGGATTGCTCCGACATTAGTTCTGTGTGGTTTGCTTTTTTTTTCCTACATAGTTCGTTTGGTCAAGTATGAAACATCATTGATATACGTTACTATTGCAGGTTCCATCGGGGGTATATTGGCAACAGCTTTTGGTTTTACTTTTCCGACGCTTTTTTTTTTAGATCAACAGCTTTTTGTTAGTTGGATGGAGCGTCCATTTTTTTTTGTGATTACCGTTGGTGCTTTGGCTTTAGTGGCGGGGTGGTATGGTATGTGGATTGCAAATATTACGGAGCCTCTGTTTATTGAGCAAATGGCGCTGCCATTTCCAATTGGGCAAATGGTATATAAAATGATTTTCGCTCAAAAGCAGATTAAAAAGGCATGGCAAATGGCGATAGGTTTTTTGGGAACAATGATTTTTTGCATTTTACAGGATGGTATGTTTTTTTTACGAGGAATTATTCCAAAAACAATTGGTTTGTGCTCTTCCTTTACCTATTACTGTTTTTCTGTTCCTATGATTCGTTTTGATTTGTGGCCAATGTTATGGGCAATAGGGTTTGTCACCGGACATATGATAATTGTGCCGTTGCTTATTGGCTCCCTTGCAAAAATAGCTATTGTGCAACCTATACACACACTATGGTTTAACGCCATGACACTTATGGAGTTTGTGTTAGCATTTTGTAGCGGGATGGTTCTTTCGGGTGTACTGGGCAATTTAATGCCACAAAAAATTGTTCGTGTTTTTAAAAAGAAAAAGACGCTTAACTCTTTCCGTTTACGAGAGACCTTTTCAGATTTAAATCGTGCACATGTTATTGAAGGGTGCTTAGTGTTAAGTGCTGTTTCTGCGGTGTTATTTCATTTTGGATTTCATTTAGTATCACAGGTCTATCTTGTAGTGTTTACCTTTGTTTGTTCTTATCAAATAATTATGATTGCAGGTAAAATTGGATTAGCGCAGTTGGGGCGTTTTGCAACGTTTGTATTGGTGCCGGCCTTATTTATATTTAACCTCGATGTCATTCAAATTACCGTTATCTCAACGTTTGTTGAAGCAGCAACCGGAGTCGCGGTAGATGTGTTGTTTGGTAGAAAAGTAGTCGAGTTAAGTGGTGTTGATCGTGCGCGTGCAAAATGGTATCAATATTTAGGTCTATGTATTAGCTGTACTGCTATTGGGGGTGTTTTTTGGTTATTAATTAATCATTTTGGATTGGGGACACCAGAGTTATTTGCACAGCGCAGTCAAGCTCGGCAGTTATTAGTGGATGTGCAACAGTTTAATTACATGGTAGTAGTAATTGGTGTGTTTTTTGGTTTTTTATTAAAAAGATTAAAGTTGAGTCCAATGTTAGTTTTGGGAGGGTTGCTTATGCCTTTGAATATTACATTGGGTTTGGTAACTGGTGGTTTGATTTCTATGTTGGCCAAAGATAGGCAAGAGTGGTATCCACTTTGGTCAGGAATATTTGCAGCCAATTCAATTTGGATGCTTATTCGTGCAATTTTTTGAGATTATTGGAATCCGAGTTTTTGCCAAAGTTCATTGTTGCCTTGTGTCTATTCATCAAAGCCCATTTTGTGCCACCGCTGAACATCTTCTCGGGTCCATGTGGTTTTATTGTTGCTAATGATTGCATCAATCCCACAGTTTGGGCAAAGGTCTGTGAGTTCGTTCCCAATAATCTCAAAAGTCCACTTGGAAAAGTATAGTTGGTAGCTTTATAGCAAATGCTTTTTTTGTTTAAGATGTTCGATACAGCAATAAACGCACACTACTTTATCACTTAGTAATACGGCCTTATAGTTACGTGTGCAATGTTTAATATAATCAAGTTTGGGCATGGCTCTTCTTAGTTTGTTTTTTTTAAGGGCTTAACAAAAATGTGTGATCATGTAGTTCCATCAAATAACCATAGCTTTTCATGAACAATACGTTTTTGTTTGTGGCTGTTAATTGGCTGCTGACCAAATAAGATATTCTTCAATGAACTTCATTAAGTCGCCATCTAGGACAAGGTCTGGCTGAGGTGACTCTATATTCGTGCGATGATCTTTTACCATTTTGTATGGATGGAGCACATATGATCTGATTTGTGATCCCCATTCGATTTTTTTCTTTTCGACGGATGCAAGTTTGGCCTCTTCTTCTTCTTTTTGTTTTTCCACTAACTTTGCCATTAGCATGCTCATTGCGGTTGCCTTGTTTTGCGTTTGCGAGCGCTCGTTTTGGCATTGCACAACAATATTGGTTGGCAAATGCGTAATGCGGACGGCAGAATCAGTTTTGTTCACGTGTTGTCCTCCTGCGCCACCAGCGCGATAGGTATCAATGCGTAAATCATTGGGGTCGATTTTAATTTCAACACCGGGTGCTTCGGGTATTAAGTGAACTGCGGCGAAAGAGGTGTGTCTTCTTTTGTTTGAGTCAAAAGGTGAAATGCGAACTAAGCGATGAATGCCGGCTTCACTTTTGAGCCGTCCATATGCATTTTTACCCTTAATGAATAACGTTGCAGATTTAATGCCGGCTTCTTCTCCGGGTTGATAATCTATCACCGAAGCATTAAATTTTTGTCGTTCAGATAAACGTAAATACATGCGCAAAATCATATCGGCCCAATCTTGTGATTCGGTTCCTCCAGCTCCGGCATTAATGCTTAAAAAGCAATTGGAAGTATCATCAGGTTTATTCAAAAGAAGTTCAACCTTGAAAACAGAAACGGCTTTTTTTAGTTTATCAATATCCTCTTTGAGTTTGACTAGCTCGATTTCATCTTGAGCGAAAAGGTCAATCATTTCGTCTAGATCTTTTTTAGAATGCACAATGAATCGATATTGATCACGTTGATTTTTTATACTTTGAAGTTCCTTGAGAATGTTTGCTTGGTCTGGATGCTGCCAAAAGTTTTCTTGATGGCTTTGGGTCTCAAGTTGATTGAATCTGTCTTCAAGTTTGCTGTTGTTCCAAAAAGTAAAAATAGTTGCAATATCTGGTTCGAGAAGTTTGAGTTGCTCTTTGAGTTCATCACTAAGCATGGCTTTTTTCCTGGAGATCAATTTGAGGTTATATATGATTTTAATGTTTTTAAGTATAGCATGTTATGCAAAAGCATGAAGTGATACTATTTTTGACCGATTTTAAGGCATGTACTAGAATGTATATTCTTAGCGTTCTTTATACATTATATAATAGATAGCCTAAATAGAGGAATGTATGTCAGGCAAATTATTTATCATTTCAGCTCCATCCGGGGCAGGCAAAACAACTTTGGTTAAACATGTTCTTAAGCGTTTAAATCCAGAACATGCAATTTCGCGTGTGGTTACCTATACTACGAAGAGCCCGCGAGAAAAAGAAGCAGTTCATGGTCAAGATTTTTACTTTATCTCTCAAGCAGAATTCGAGCAAAAAATAACGCAGGAGTATTTTATAGAGTGGAGTAATGCATACGGCAACTATTATGGGTCACCAGTTTCGATAATGAAGCAGATGGCGCGAGGTGAGTCTTTGATAATAATCTTGGATAGAGCTGGAGCATTACAAGTAAAGGAGAAGGTGCCAGAAGCGACACTGATCTGGATATATACTTCAAGCATAGATGTGCTCAGAAATAGGCTGTTGGCTCGCGCCTCTGAAACTCCAAAGCAGGTGGAGTGCCGTTTAATGTTGGCGAAAAAGGAGATTCAAGCAGAAGATATGCATCCGTGTTATCAATTTCACATTTTGAATGACGATTTTTATGAATCTTTAGATGATTTATACCATGTTTTTAATAAAATTTTAAAAAAAACTGTTTAGGGTTCAAAAACGCTGTTTTTTGCCTTTAGATCGTCCAATGTGAACATTTTTAATAAAAGAAAAAACCCCCTTTTTGTAGTGATTTAAGACTTTTTTTTCTTTTTTGCAAAAAAAGTGTTGACAGATGTGTTGGTACAGGTATACTACTTAACATATTGATCGAGAGGCGAAACGAAAAAGCCCCTCGAAAACACCAAAGAATCGACGAAATAGTCATCTTTGAAATACATGAGAAAGCTAAAAAAAATTAGCACATACTGTCCTTTTTAGTAAATTCCTTTATCACAATTTTTGTGATGGAGAGTTTGATCCTGGCTCAGAATGAACGCTGGCGGCGTGCTTAACACATGCAAGTCGAGCGAGAAAGCTTCTTCGGAAGTGAGTACAGCGGCGGACGGGTGAGTAACACGTAAGAATTTACCCTTTAGTGAAGGATACCTCTGAGAAATCAGGGTTAATACTGCATAAGTCCCTTCGGGGAGAAAGATGGCCTCTTTGCTGTCGCTAAAGGATAAGCTTGCGGGCTATTAGCTTGTTGGTGAGGTAAAGGCTCACCAAGGCGATGATGGCTAGCCGGCCTGAGAGGGTGTACGGCCACACTGGAACTTAGATACGGTCCAGACTCCTACGGGAGGCAGCAGTGAGGAATATTGCGCAATGGGCGAAAGCCTGACGCAGCGACGCCGCGTGGGGGATGAAGGTCTTCGGATCGTAAACTCCTGTTAAGTGGGAAGAAAGATTTGTTTTTAATAGAAACAAAGGATGACTGTACCATTAGAGAAAGCACCGGCTAACTTCGTGCCAGCAGCCGCGGTAATACGAGGGGTGCAAGCGTTATTCGGAATCATTGGGCGTAAAGGGTGCGTAGACGGTTCGTTAAGTCAACTGTTAAATTCTCCGGCCTAACTGGAGACTCGCAGTAGAAACTGGCAAACTTGAGGTTGGAAGAGAGAAGTGGAATTCTCGGAGTAGCGGTAAAATGCGTAGATCTCGAGAGGAACACCAATGGCGAAGGCAGCTTCTTGGTCCAAATCTGACGTTGAGGCACGAAAGCGTGGGGAGCAAACAGGATTAGATACCCTGGTAGTCCACGCCGTAAACGATGATCACTAGACGTTGACTCTGCTTGCAGGGTGAGTGTCGTAGCTAACGCGCTAAGTGATCCGCCTGGGGACTACGGTCGCAAGACTAAAACTCAAAGGAATTGACGGGGGCCCGCACAAGCGGTGGAACATGTGGTTTAATTCGACAATCCGCGAGGAACCTTACCTAGACTTGACATGCCTTTGACAGCTGTAGAAATACAGTCTTTCGCATTTCGGTGCGGACAATTGCACAGGTGCTGCATGGTTGTCGTCAGCTCGTGTCGTGAGATGTTGGGTTAAGTCCTTTAACGAGCGCAACTCCTGCC
>JAJCZC010000030.1 GCA_029262575.1 Candidatus Babelota bacterium
CAATATTTTACCATCGTAAACAGAATGCCACGCCTATCAATTCTTTGCAAAAGCTCTAACGAGCTTTACATCGAATTGAGATCGGGAAACCATTCATCCCCAGGCTTAAAAGCCAGGGGTTTTCTGGTTACGTGAATAAAAAATTAATTAAAGCTATAAGCCAGTTCTTTTTGCCTTAAACATTGATCAACTATATCTTTTGGCCAATATGCTGCAATATCCACGATACCGCCATCTTTTTCAATTGGCTCATAATGAGGAAAAATACGCGCTAACACCTTGAGATTACCAACAGCCGTTTTGTGGTTTGCATGCAAAATTGCACGATGCTCAGAATTGCGCACCCTTATGCCATAAGTCTCCATCATATGATCTAAAGTTTGGCCATCACCCGTTGATTTTATACGTTGCACCTCTTGTGCCAAATCAGTGATATCCTGTTTCACTTTTTTAATATCAACAATTTTAAACCCTAGAACATTATGGCTTTGCCCGCGAATCTCAACCTCTTGTTTAACTAATACAAGTCCACCGCCATCAAGCATATAATTCATAATGGTGGTATTTGCCTGCGCATGTGCTCCACGAATTTCATTATTATCGGCAGGTTGCACAATTAAACGACGCAAGCCAGTCCAAGACATATCCTGAATCAACTCTTCAATCAAACGATCTTTACCAATCTTTGCAGGCCAATCTTTATAAAGCCCTGCTTGTGCCAACTCATCGAAGTTAAAAATGCTGGTATAAAGTGCAATGATCTCTGCACGCAACTCTTCCAAACTTTGGCCATATTTGCCCAAAAACTCAGTATTATTTTTACCCGTAACATTGATAGTATCACCAGCGAGATAAGTCACATTACCTATAGTGAATGCATCACCTTCTCGAAACGTGTGTTTATGTAATCTGCCACTGCCATGGCCTAATGTTTCATGCAAAATGCAATGCACATTCCAGATGTCACCATGCAATCTACAATGAGGGTCATTTTGATTTAACCACGTAACTTTAGATGGCAAATTAAACAGTGCACGGGTCAAATCGGCATCCACCAATTGGCCTATGTCCTTAGATGATTGATATATGATCTGTTTTGAGCCATACTGCGAGCGCAATTCTGAATAGTTAGGCAAACAATAAGCTGAAACTATTTTCAGTGGCCCAAGAAAACCGTTGGCAAACATGATTGTATTGATTGAAGCATTAGGAATGGCCGATAGATCATCTAAATTTTGACGTTTAAACTCATCCGGAAAAGGCAAGGCAGCCTCTAATGATGGCAACAATGCATTTAAAGATTGCATATCAACTGTTTTGGCCGTGACTTCTGCCTGAAATGCACCTCGCACCTGTTTTGGATCATTATAAACTTCGATCCAGCCAAACACATAGTCAAGGCGATTATTTGTCTTTGTCCATTCGATTGAATGCTTCTTGAACAGCTCTTCATCACCGGTTTGCAAAAATTGAATCATATAATCCAAACTTTTTACGGTATACACATCAAAGGTTTGCGGATATTTTTGCACATGCCCATATGCCTTTTTGAGCCAATGCACCGCAACTTCAAGCTCCTTTGAATAAGCGCCTCCAATTTTGCATATGTTAATGCGCGGATTCCGTTTACCTTTTTTGTGTTCAATATCAAAATAGGCATTGATCTGTGTTCGTTTATCTGCTGGTAGCCCTGCATAATCCGCTTCAGTGAAATCTGGATGATACACATTGCTTGAACTTGCATTAATATCACCTGGCACACACAAAGTTGCCTCAACTGAACGATCAAAAATAGACGGTATCAGATGCTCAATTGAACGATTATCCCCCAAAGCATCCAATACCTTGTGCAGATTTTGCGGTGTAAGATACTGAAGCGCTAAACGTTCAGGCGTTCTTTTTTGATCAAGTTGTTCTTTGAGAAAATATTGCCCATGATTTGTCCACAAATACACCAAAAAAGTGCTTACATCCTCTATGAATACATCAACATCAAAATCAAGTGCGCCTTGCACTGCTCTTAAGTGATCTTTTTGTGCATATATCGATTCAAAAAGCCCCATTATTTCAATGGAGTGGCGATGCACTTGATCGGCATAAAGATAATGGCCAGGCAAACTTGCACGATAGAGATAATATAAAAATATGCGCTCTTCGGGTTTGAGATCGTTGAAAATAGTATGAATATCCGGTTTGTGTTGCGCTGCAATCTCATAATAGCGCGTTAGATCCCGCGGCGGCTCTGCCAACCTTGCTTGAAGCAAAGCAATTGAAAACAACAATGCTGCACTTATAAATCTGCGCTTCATCACACATCTCCTTTGTTTGAGAAGTAAACATATATTCGTGTGAATATAACAGATTTATTAGGATGGGGAAATGGGATTTTACCCGAACATTAAGTTGAAAATAAAGCACGAAATATCCTTCGACAAGCTCAGGATGAAAATACTATTACACTTCGTTTTTGACTAAGAACATTGAAATACACTTGTCCGTGAAAAGAAAAAACCAACTTTTTGATAAGACCTTCATCCTGAGCCTGTCGAAGGATATTCAAATATCGATGATGCAATAAAACTTACATGCCAGCCAAAAAGTTATAAAGCCCCCAACCGACTACACCACCGATTGTAGCAATTGTTGTTAAAGTTCCGGCCAACTTGCCGCATGAATAACTGAAGTATGAAGCATCAGATTCTGCTTTGGCTAATTTCTCAGCTTTTACCCATTGCTGCGTAACATTGTCTGGAATCTCGCCAACACCTTGTTCAGCACTAATAACATTATTAAGTTCTCGGCGATCGCCCATAACGTGTCTCAAAACACGTTGAGCGTGCAGAAATGCACCTTGATCACCTTTTCCATTATTATTTTTTACCTTATTGATGAGCCTATAAGCAATCTTTCCATCGCTGCTGCTCTCATTACGTATATGCAAATATTTGATACGATGCCTATAATCACGTGCTGCTCGCCAAACATCAAAAAAACTTTTTGATAATCCATGAGCCGCACTCACACAACCAACAGTGGAGAGTGACAACAAGTCAAATCCCACAATAGGATAAGTTTTTTTATCAACGTCCTTTAAAGCAACATATGTTATAGCCGTTGGCAACGCAGAGAAGAATGCACCCTTTATAAATCCCTGCACAAAATCAAATGTTTGAAATTTTTGATTTGAACATGAAAAGCCTTTAAAAACATGATCATCACCAGCATGCCATACTTGGTGAGTTATTCCCGAGATAAGCAATCCTGAACCCAATGCGTATGCCATAACTTTGGCTGCTGAAGGCCTTACTTGAAAATAATCCTGTGCATGCAATGCAAACACGCATCAGAAAGGTAAAAACCAAAGAATGCAAATATTCATGAAAACCTCTATTTTTTATTAACGAATGTATCTTTTTCAGGATACATTCGTTAATAAAAAATAAATGTCAACAAGAAATTTTAAAGCATGGGCAAAAAGACCCGAAAGTTGCAAATAGAAAACACTTAGCCCTGGACGCACTATGATTTAGTAAACTTTTTTAAGACGCTCGATCTCTCTTTTTGTCAAGCTGCGCGACTCGCCACGGGCCAATCCACGCTTTGTAATGCCACCAAAAGAGACGCGATCGAGTTTTTCCACAATGAGTCCCATATGCTCAAACATGCGACGAACAATGCGATTTTTACCGCTATGCAAGGTGACACGAATTTTGTTCTTCTTTGGGCCAGGAATGAGATAAACCTCATCGGCAACAGCAATGCCATCTTCAAGGCGAATGCCCTTTTTGAGTTGGTCTAATGCTTCAGGATAAATATCTTTGTGAATAGTAACATCATAAACTTTTGTGATGCGTTTGCTTGGATGAGCTAAATTTTGTGCAAAATAGCCATCATTCGTGAGTAGCAAAACACCGGTAGTGTTAATGTCCAACCGGCCTACAGGATATATGCGTTGTTTTTGTGGCAATTTGATTAAATCAACCACTGCTCGGCGGCCCTTTTCATCTGCCACCGTTGTGACCACACCACGGGGCTTGTTCATCAATACGTAAATCGGCTCTTCTTTTTGAATCAACCGGTTTTTAACTTTCACTGAATGATCCGAGGTGACCTTGAAACCCGGTTCTTTAACCACCTTGCCATTAACTTTGACATGGCCATCTTTGATCAGCTCAACCGCATTTCTGCGAGAGCATATGCCTGCCTGGGCAATATATTTATTGAGTGGCATTGATTCTACAATTAGGGTGTTTTTTTCAGATTTTTTGGTCATTGATCATACAAGGTTAAATTGTTTACATTTAGATCCTCTTAGTATAGCATACATAATCAAAATGAGCATTATATCATTCAAATCTTATAAAGGAGTTCAAATATGAACAAAACATTGCATATTTTAAGCATCACGCTGCTTTCACTGAATATCGCTTCACTAGCATCAAACGATAATAACAATAATAATCTTATTATTAATAACAATAACTCCAGTAGTAGTAGTAACAACAACAGCGACAGCACAATCAATTCCCCTGCTGCTAACCTTATTCAACAATTTTTAACAAAAATAGAGATTGATCCTACCAGAGTAACCTTATCTTCTTCCGCCTATTTCCGCGCAGACAATAGTAGCCGAGATCATTCCATATCAATGCTCAACCACATCGAAAAGGAAACATTAATCCCAGCACAAACAATTTTCACGAAAGTACAAGAAAAAGATGCTAACGTTAAAAAACTGATCCATTCGTTTGTGATTACACGTGCCGCCAACAATTTGGTTGCGCAAACAGGTTTCGGCAGCAGTAAAATCTTTGGCAACAACGGCTGTACACAGACAACATTTAATCAAGCTTGCCAAAAGCTGTATTGTAATGACCAACATAAACTACGTCAAGTATACTTCAACCTGATGGACGATCAACCGCAGACACAAGAACAATTTGTTTCAATCACTAAAGTTAAAAACAACTCTATTGAAAAAAAGGCTGAACGCCTTACCTTTTCTGCCCTTAAAGAGTGGCTCATCAACTTCAAAAAGAATCTGGCCAATGAAAAAGCGACATTGGATGCTAAAGCATTTGCACAAATACACAAAAAACTGTTCGATGATTGTAGAGAAAAAATCACGCAAAATCGTTCGAAAACACAAGAATTCATCGCACCGGGCATTGAGGCTCTGACTCAACTTATTGAAATTAAAAACAATAACACAAACAACCAGAAAACCACTCTTGTAAGATTAACTAATGCACCCGATGAACAGATCGCTGGTGAATGCATACAGCAATAAATACATGAAAAAAAATGATGTTGCCCGGCCAATTGGCCGGGCATTTTTTATACAAACAAGCGTAACCAGTCAGCCTGAGTTTCTTTGACCATTTGTGCGATGAGCATAATAAAATTCTTATCATCTCTATGCGCCTTTTCCAATGCCATAATATATTGATGGCGCACAATCGGAGGAATAATAGTGATAGTGTACCCTGCCTGCATCAATATTAAGTTCATAAGTAAGCGCGCCACGCGCCCATTGCCATCGACAAATGGATGAATAAAAACAAGTCTTTTATGGACTAGCGCTGCAAATTCTACTGGATGCAATCTTGACTTTATATCAGGAAGTTCAGCAACAAATTCCACCATTTGTTCTGAAATAGCTTCCGGTGGTGTTACAGCATATTTAGATCCTGTGATGAACACTTTTTCCTTTCGATAACTACCAGCTTTTTTTAAATCAATGCGGTAATAAAAAAGGCGATGGAGCTCTTTGACATCATCCTCAGAAATGGTATCTTTTTTTGAACAAGTAAACAAAAAATCAAATGCTTGACTATGACCTATTGCCTCCATGTGATCTTTGAGCGGTTTTGCCCCCGATAGTTGTGCCTTCTTTCAACACAATCTTTGTTTCTGATTCGGTGAGGGTATTGCCCTCTATTGCATTACTAGAATAGGTCAATCCTATGCGAAAGTAATCTTTAATTTGATCAAGCAAGTGTTCTTCAAGTGGTGTATTGTGAATCATTCTATTGTTTGCTTCGATTATTCTGATGGTTTCTTTTTTCATTGGTAAAAGACCTCTTTGTTAACAAAATACCCATCCTTCAATTTTCTCTATCAAAAATATCAGTCGCCTTGTTTCCAAAAAATTATTAATTGTTCTTCCTGAGTGGAGCGATAGCGACGTATCGAAGGATATTCCTTGCAATGAAATAAAAGGATTTTAATTTTTATCAAGCTTACTTTCCATAGCAAGCTTTTTTTATGCAAAATGTTATTTGCATTTATCGGAATATCTTTCGATACGTCGCTATCGCTCCACTCAGGAAGAAATTACATTAATTTTATTTACCTTTACTCAAGTATCCCGATGAACAATACAAAGCTTATTTCAAATAACTGCATTGTGGCTCATACCTGGCTCCACGCTACGCGCTCACCATAGGTTAAAAAACAACTCATTTGATAAATATATCATATCAAGTATGCTAAAAAACATCTAAACTTATGAAAACTTTTAGTATAGGTATAAAGCTATGCAATGTCCTGAACTATGTCCTGAATATATTGAATATGCCATGCGATTTGGCAAAGTTGCCCTGATTGTCTTGCTCGGTTTAATCGGTATTTATTTTCTGCGCAATGTGATCAAGCGCCAATTACTCAAAGTGTATCCTGATGCACTGCGCGTGAATGTTGTGGTACGTCTGATTTCCTATCTGCTGTATTTCTTAGTCGCAACCATTGCATTGCAAGAATTTGGCATTAATATGACCGCATTGATTGGTGCTGCAGGTGTTATGGGTGTGGCAATCGGTTTTGCAGCACAAACAAGTGTTGCCAACATCATAAGCGGCCTTTTTTTGACCATGGAACATCCGTTTGAACTAAATGACATTGTTTCAATCGATGGCATTGATGGCAAAATAAAAGCAATCAATCTTTTTGCGGTCACCATCTGCACATTTGATAATAAGATTGTACGCATTGCAAATGAAAAGGTGCTCAAAAGCAACATCATCAATATTAGCAAAAATAAGAATCGACGCTTTCAAACCGATATTGATCTTGCACCAGAGGCAAACATTGAACAAGCAATGGATATCATAAAACAAGTTGTAAAAGAAAGCACCTATCTTTTACAAGATCCCGCACCTTCAATTGCCATTAAAGAGATAAGCGGTAACTACAGTCGCTTATTTGTTGGTGTTTGGACAACACAAAAAAACTGGGGAACTACGCGCGCAACTTTTTTGCCCGAAGTAAAAAAAGCACTTGAACAAAATGATATTCAATTGGCAAAATTACCGATTGTTTGCAAGTAACAAATCCCGCTTTACATTCTGTGTATTTATGAGTATTTCTTAGAAGCGGTAACTCATACACATCAGTATAAAAAAGGGGATAGTTATGAACGCAAAACATATTGTACTTGCATTGATTTGCTCAGTTGCACCAATCAAAGCACAGTCTGAACTGCACTATATCAAACCATTCAATCAAATCACGCTGGATGACATCATGCTCGTTGGAGGCAAAAATGCTTCACTAGGCCAAATGATTAGTCATCTTTCAAAACAAGGCGTTAGAGTCCCCAATGGTTTTGCCATCACCGCTGACGCCTACTGGCACTTTTTACATGAAAATAAATTATCCGAAGTAATAAAACAATTAATCAAGCAATGTTCACTCGAAGAGCTTCCTGAAGTCGCACACAAGATTCGAGATATGATCGTCAATGCCAATATTCCAGCAGCCTTATCTCAAGAAATTGGAGCTGCATATCGCAATTTGTGCATGATGTATAGCAATGAACATTTAGATGTTGCAGTCCGCTCATCTGGTACTGCAGAAGATTTGCCTAATGCATCATTTGCCGGTCAACAGGATACCTATCTGAATATTCGTGGCGTTGATGCTATTTTGAATAACTATAAAAAATGCATCGCATCCCTTTTTAATGAACGAGCAATTTTATATCGTATTGAGCAAGGATTCGATTCATTTGATGTTGCCCTTTCAGTTGGTGTGCAAAAAATGGTTCGCTCCGATTTGGCAAGCTCTGGTGTTGCATTTTCATTGGATACCGAAAGCGGTTTTCCTGATACTATAACTATTAATGGTTCATACGGTTTGGGAGAAATGGTGGTGCAAGGTGCGGTAACACCAGATGAATTTCGTGTGCACAAACCAACACTCAAAAAAGGACACCGCTCAATTATAAGCAAAACATTAGGCAATAAAACAATTCAAATGATTTATGAAGGGAGCAACAAAGGGGTCAAGGAAATCGAAATACCCATACTTGATCAACGTCTATTTTGTTTAACTGATGATGAAATTATTCATTTAGCGCAAAGCATTTGCGACATCGAAGATCACTATTCCGAACTTTACGACCGATGGACGCCAATGGATGTTGAATGGGCAAAAGATGGTATCGATGGCAACATTTATATTGTGCAAGCCCGGCCAGAAACAGTGCATGCCCAACGTACACCAACGAAGAATGTGCTTATCACCTATCACCTTGATGCACCAACACAACCTACGCCAATTGTGCAAGGCCAAAGTGTTGGGCAACACATTGTTACCGGCAAAGCACATGTTATCGAAGATTTATCACAAATAGCTGTACTCAAAGAAGGAGAAATTTTAATCACCTCAATGACCGACCCTGATTGGGTTCCAGCTATGAAAAAAGCAGGCGGCATCATAACTAATCATGGCGGAAGAACGTGCCATGCAGCAATTGTGAGTCGTGAACTTGGCGTACCTGCTTTAGTTGGCACTGGTAATGCAACACACATCATCCGTACCGGCGATATTATCACCCTTGATTGTTCTCAAGGGCATAACGGCATGGTCTATGCTGGCAACATTGCTCACAGAAAAGAGGAAATCTACCTTGACAGATTACCCGACCTGCCGGTAAAAGTTATGGTGAATATTGCCGAACCGAGCAGTGCATTCACCACAGCACAACTGCCGGTAGCAGGTGTTGGCCTTGCGCGTACTGAATTTATAATCAATAATGCAATCAAAGCACATCCCATGGCATTTATACATCCTGAACGCATTGATGATCTTGAAGTGATGAAGGAAATCAGCAAGTTATGTTCCGCATATGATAATCCGCGTGAATTTTTTGTCAGTTCATTGGCACAAGGTGTGGCCACTATTGCCGCAGCATTTTATCCTCGCCCAGTGATTGTGCGCATGTCTGATTTTAAATCAAACGAATATGGCCACCTTTTGGGTGGATCTTTTTTTGAACCGAACGAAGAAAATCCTATGATAGGATTTCGAGGTGCATCACGTTATTATGATCCTGCTTATCAAGAAGCATTTGGCCTTGAATGTGAAGCAATGAAACGTGTCCGCAATGAAATGGGACTCACAAACATAAAATTAATGTTACCATTTGTGCGCACCATCGGTGAAGCCGAAAAAACGATTAATGTTATGGCCCAACATGGCCTTAAACGTGGAGAAAATGCCCTTGAATTGATCATGATGTGTGAAATTCCATCAAACGTGATCTGCATTGATGAATTTAGCCAATTTTTTGACGGTTTTTCCATCGGCTCAAATGATCTTACACAACTCACTTTAGGTGTTGATCGTGATTCGGGTAAGTTACTACACCTTTTTGATGAACGTGATTTGGCGGTCAAACGCATGCTCAAAATGGCCATTGAAGGAGCATTACGTAATAATAAGTATATTGGCATATGTGGCCAAGGCCCTTCTGATCACCCTGAAATTGCCCAATATTTAACTGAATTGGGCATTCATAGTTTATCACTCAATGCTGATACAGTAATACCATTCATCATGCGGCATAGTGTTTAATTGTGCGGCGTACGGCTTTTTATTGTTCTACGTGATTGGCCCTACTTCGCATGAAGCTACGAAGAACACGCGCGACCATTTTCATTTTATTTATGCATATCAATTGTGTTGCAAAGGTGTCCTTGCCGACACCTCTGCACTCCAGGCACCAAGGCTGCGCCTTTGGAATCCCTTCGTCGCGTATAAAATCGGCTTACATTTGCTTTTGTGTTGTTGTATATGATGCGGCAACGAAGCAAGCTTTTTAGTATGCATGATCACTTAGCCACGGTAAGTAAGGGCAAATGTAGCCTGCCGGCCAACGCTCTCGCCCTGGTCCTGTCCTGAGTAGTGCGAATGCACGTATCGAAGGGCTCGATCTTATGCCTTGCATATACGCTAAATGCCATTATTTGTATTGAATAATGTTAAAATCAAAATTCGCCGCCTGTCCTGAGTGCCCGACGAAGCTGAAAGCGTAGACGGGTGTATCGAAGGGAACCATTTGCATTGCGCCCTGCATAGGGTACAATTACAAGTGCCAACTTTTTAACAAGGAGCAACATTATGATGCTTTTCAAAAACAAACATTTCTACTTCGCACTCTGTTTGGCATTTGCATTTACGGCTGCTGCCAAAAATGAAGTGCCCATGACAAATAATAACAAGAGCTTCTCCCAACGCCTTATGCATTCAGTTAAGGACTGTGTTTTATGGCCTTATAGGGTATTCAAAGAAAACTTGCCATCAAAGCGATTTAAAAGAGCAGCCGTTGAGGCCTCGAACAACTTCAACGATGAACTTCGCATAACGATAGATGATGGATCTAAGCACATCGAAAACATCGTTAAAAAAGTCGATCTAACAATTAATGAAGGATCAACCCAAGCAAATACAATCATTAAACAATTTGAACAAAGCCTAAATCAAAATATCTTATATGCAAAAAAAGCGGTAACAGACATAATCGATAAAGGCATAAAAGATTATAATGATAGTCGCTATGATCATTACCAAAAAATCGAAAAAATGAGCACTGTAGGTGCAACTGTAATAGTCAAAACTGTCTGTTTAAGCGCATCTGCAATCGCAGGAGCTCTTTTACTCTACAATCATCTCAATAATTATAGCGGACCAAAATCAATCTTTTTTGCTACAATAGGTGCCGGAATGCTTGGCGGATCCGGATTCATTGCAGAAAAGACACTCCAACTAAAAACCACGGCCAATAATCCCGTGAATTATTGTTAGAGAGACGTTTTTTTGCAAATGGTGCATTTTGTCGTATGCTAATAATTCGTAGAAACAAAATGTATTACATCTCACACGAATAAGATACTCATATGCAAAAAAACAAAGGTATATTAGAAGTTATATGCGGCCCCATGTTTTCGGGCAAATCGGAAGAATTAATTCGTAGATTGCGACGCGCGACAATCGCAAAACAAAAAATTGCAGTGTTCAAACCGCACATTGACGAGCGTCGCGGCATTGATCGCGTTACATCGCACAATGGTGCTGCAATTGAAGCGCAACCGGTCGAAACCGTTGAAGACATCCTGAGCTATGTTGCAAAAAACGAAATTCAAGTTATCGGCATTGATGAAGTGCAATTTTTTCCACAAGAAATTATTAACGTTATTTGCAAACTAGTTGATGAGCAAAAACGTGTTATTGCCGGTGGCCTTGATCTTGATTTTCGAGGCATTCCTTTTGGCCCAATTCCCACACTACTTGCCATTGCAGATGATATCACCAAATTGCGTTCAATTTGCACCGAATGTTGTTCAGATGCACACTTCACCCAGCGATTAGTGAACAACAAACCGGCAAACTTTGATGATCCCATCATTCAAATTGGCGCACAAGAGGCTTATCAAGCACGTTGTAGGGGCTGTTACATTATCGATAAAAAACCTACGTTTAAACAAAAAAGTTGCTAAAACAATATGGCAAAACAAAAAACTAGTTTTAATTGTACCAACTGCACCTATAGAACACCCAAGTGGGTTGGGTGTTGCCCTGAATGCAAACAATGGAATTCGTTTGAAGAAATCACGAGCGGCCCAATGGAAGCAAAAAAACGCACCACCGGCCAATCGGCACATTTAGTTAAACTTAATAGTGTTGAAACTGATACGAAACCGAGACTAATGAGTGGCATAAAAGAATGGGATCGTGTTGTTGGCGATGGCATCATGCCAAGCTCACTCATTATCTTAACTGGTGATCCAGGTATCGGCAAATCCACCCTATTACTACAAATTACTGACAAACTAGCCGAACATCATGTGGTCTATTATTTTTCAACTGAAGAATCGTTGCAACAAGTTAAACAACGCGCACAACGCCTTAATTGCACAAGTGATTCATTATTATTTTCCGACCAAGCAAACTTAGAATCTATCATCAACACTGCACAAGATCATAAACCCGATGTGGTTATTATTGACTCAATTCAAAACTGCTATGTTTCAAACTCACAAACAATTCCCGGCAGTGTTGGGCAATTACGAGAATCAGCTTTTCATTTAATGCGTTTGGCAAAAGAGAATGGCATCACGGTGATTGTAACTGGTCATATCACCAAGGAAGGCACTATGGCTGGGCCTAAAACGCTGGAACATATGGTTGATGCAGTATTTTACCTGCAAGGTGAAGATCGATGGCAAACGCGTGTGTTGCGATCGGTAAAAAATCGCTTTGGAACCATTAATGAACTGGGTTTTTTCCAAATGGGTGAACATGGACTAGAAGAAGTACCCAACATTAACCAACAATTGATTGCCGAAGTGAGTTATTGCCCTGGCTCTGTGTTGGTGAGTTTTATTGAAGGATCAAAGCCGATTTTGCTTGAACTACAGGCATTAACAATCGAATCAAAACTTGCCATGGCACAACGCGTAGTCTCGGGCGTTGATCATAAACAAGTTGTGTTGATTGCTGCAATACTACAAAAGTATCTACACATCAAATTAAGCGCTCAGGACATCTTTTTTAAAGTGAGCGGCGGATTCAAGGTAAAGAGCAGTTCGACCGATCTTGGCATCGCCTTGGCCTTGTTATCGAGTTATTTTCAGCAACCTCTGCCCGAGAAATCAATCGCGCTTGGTGAGATTAGCCTAACTGGCCAAATCAAACCAATTAATCAGATTGCCACCTTTGTGCGCGAAGCGGAAAAGTTTGGCATTGAGAACATCTTAGTTGCCAAAAACCAGCAGATCGAGCATTCCACATGCACCATTAAACATTTCACCAATGTGTACGAGCTGTTGGCGCTATTTGAGGATAATTAGTTAACACGGAGCATTACAATGGGCGAAAAAACCTGAACCACGGCGAAG
Organism: Candidatus Babelota bacterium; assembly: GCA_029262575.1. Lineage (GTDB taxonomy): Bacteria > Babelota > Babeliae > Babelales > Vermiphilaceae > JAKBEL01. The sequence goes on from JAJCZC010000030.1 coordinate 13,182, forward strand.
GTGTGCATTCGCCTCTTTCCATGTGTAATTACGATATTCGATTGCGCCATAATAGTGATGCGCCCAGAATTCTGAAAGCCAAATAGATCCCACAATACGACGATTACTATATTTGTTGATCATATTGCGCACCATCCGTTCGGCATATTGATAGCATGTTTCGTGCAATCGCGGCGATATTGCATATTCTTTTTCAGTTATAACCGGTTGCCATCTTTTTGCAAACGTAAAAGAAGAAGTGATTAATAAGAGTAATACTATTTTTCTCATGATTTGAACCCTCCATTTTTTATTAAGTTTAGTATATAAGCAAATCAGATTGCAAGAATGGGGTATTTTTTACTCTTTACAAATACCCAATCCTTCACTAACATATTCTGATATTTCATATAAATAAGGAACCAATCATAATGAAACATATATCACTTATATTGCTATGCAATATAATGCTTTTTGCCGAATTTAGAGAGTATCCCGAACACATAGGCAGTTCCATCGCACAATTTTATTATGAAAATCATAGCAAGCAAACGCTTGACTTTGTTCTGCAAAAAAAGAGCAGCTACATCGGAAAAACACGAAAAGCAATGGGTGTTTGGCAAACGCTTGAACTCCTCAACGAACTTGTTGATGAAAGTGACCCGGATCTTGATTTACCCCAAATTCAACATGCAATGCAAACAGCGGAGGCAATTCGTAATGATGGTCATCCTCGTTGGTTTGTTTTAACAGGACTCATTCATGATTTAGGCAAAATATTATGTTTATTTGGCGAACCCCAGTGGGCAGTTGTAGGCGACACATTCCCAGTAGGATGCGCTTATTCGAAAAAAAACGTTTATCCATCTTATTTTAAAGATAATCCAGATACAAAAATTACTCAATATCAAACACAATATGGTATTTACACACCACACTGTGGACTGCACAATGTACACATGTCATGGGGTCATGACGAATATTTATATCATGTAGTTAAAGATTACATACCATCAGAAGCTGCTTATGTGATTCGCTATCATTCATTTTATGCACAACATCAACATGCTGCATATGATCACCTACTCAATGAATATGACCAACAAATGTTTGCATGGGTAAAATTGTTTCAAAAATACGACCTTTACAGCAAAGATCAACACAACAATATCAATGTAGCACAATTAACGCCCTACTATAAAGACCTGATAGACGAATTTTTTCCAAATCAAATCAATTGGTGATGCTAAATAATACGCAATTTTTTAAGCAATTTGTTCACTAATATCACCAATGCACCATCGCCCATAACATTTGCTGCTGTGCCAAATGGATCCAAAAGCAAATAAAGCGCAGTAATAATACTGACCATCTGCTCATTAAAACCAAGTTGCGAAATCAATATGGGAATCATGACAATAATGCCGCCACCAGGAATACCTGAAACGGCCAACATTGCGGTACAAAAGAAAAATACAAACTTAATATAGGAAATCGGATCCGGGAAATGGCCTAAAAATAGCGATACCGTTACCAATGCCAAAAGAGGCGTACTAATACTATCGCCAACTAAATGAATATTGGCCATTATTGGCATTGAAATTTCTGCCAATGGCTTATTGCCCATATTTTTTTCTGCACATTCAACCGAAACGGGAATAGTGGTTGTGCTAGACATGGTGCTAAATGCAGTTAAATAACTTGGCAATGCATTTTTGATATAATGTGCCATTTTTGACATTGACCCGCCGGCAGCAAGTAAATAATAAAGAACCAAAAAAACAACTTGTACTGCAAATATCACAATGAATGCTTTGCCATAATGTGCAAACAAACTTTCAAATATGCCTCGATAATGGATTTCAAGCAAAAAGCCAAAAACATATAACGGCAATAACGGAATAAAATACACATTCAAAAAATATTCAATGGCCTCTTTGAGCTTACGCACACTTTGCTCTAAGCCCGGTATCTTAAAAAAAGATAATGCAATGCCAACCACAATTGCTAATAACAATGCGTTTTCAGATGAAATTAATTGAGGGAAATCAAATTGATAATAAGGTGCTACACCTTCTGCAACGGTAAAACCATCAACAACAATGCCCTCAATCACATATGGCACTGCAAATGCTCCTACAAGATATGTTAACATTGCAATCAAACTGTTTGAAAGGAAAATACATGCAACCAATATGCCAAGCACCAGCGGCGCATTACGCTTAAAGGACAAAATACCGGTCAACACAAATGAAAAAATTATTAAAGGAAGAAATAGACTCAGAATTTCTTTGAAAAACAAACTGAAAGTATAGAAAAACCTAACAAGGGGTTCGCTAAAGAAGTTACCAAACAGAAACACAAAAGCTATAATGGCAACCAATTGTAATGGTAGTGAAAACTTTTTTAAAAACATGAATCTATCCTTGACGATCAATCTAATGACTATTTAAATTAGCTTAACCCGTATTTTAAAAAACTTAAATAATATTTTAGAAAATCGATGATGCATTACCTAGTATACCATTGCATCAAGCGTCGATTAATGAAAAGAGCATTGAATTTTCCTCATAAAGAATTTGACCGAACAAGTAAAAAAATGCGAAGATTCATGATCGATAGTGCATAAATTTATGAGCAAAAAGAACCAACCCCTATAGATATATTACCTCGCTCTGAACCTATTCAAAAACTCATTAAGAAGTTGAATCTGTATAGGCATTCTGAATCGGCTTTGCCTCAGGCTCTTGATCAGTCAAGTTAAGCTTTTTGAGTATTCTATTAACAATGATAATCAATGCACCATCACCCATTACATTTGCACCAGCACTGGTTGCATCCATTAAGAGATAAAGTGTGGTCAAAACACTGATCATGATTGGAGAAAAACCAAAAGTGGTAATGAGAAGCGGCATCATAACAAAAATGCCCGCGCCTGGAATACCAGTAACTGCAAACATTGATGTACAAAAATAAACAATGAACACTAGATAGGTCATTGGATCGGGCACTGCGCATTTAAATAGAATCATAGTAGCCATTGATAGAATTGGTATATTGATTCCTGCACCCATCAAATGAATATTTGCCATGAGAGGAATAGACATTTGAGCAAGAGGCTCATTGCCAGTATTTTTTTTAGCACACTCAACGGTAACTGGAATGGTGGCCGTACTTGAAATGGTCGAAACCGCCGTTAAATAACTAGGCAATGCATTTTTAAAGGCCTGCCATCCTTTTTTGAATGAAACTTTTGCTATAACAAAATATGAAATCATGTATACAGCTTGTAATGTTAATATTAATGCAATTGCATGACCATAATGCTGAAATAATGAACCTAATATCCCACGATACTTAATTTCAAGCAAATACCCAAAAATATAAAGTGGTAAAAACGGAATAAAAAACCTTAACAAAATAACCTCTACAATTTTTTTGAGCTTATTGACCGTTTTTTCTACAACAGGAACTCGATAAACAGAAAAGAACGTACCCAAGCCGGCACCCAATAATAACATGTAACCCGGATTAAAGGGATTGGGAATGGAGAAATTAATATACGGTGTAATAATATCTTGCATATGCAATGCTTCAATTACTATTGGACACTCTGCAATAGGCAAAGCTAAACGCACAAAGAAATAGGATAACGCGGTAATAATGAAATTGGATAAAAAAATGCATGCCACTAGAACAAGTAAGATTAATGGCGCACCGCGCTTAAGTGATAAAACACCTGACATGATAAATGAGACAATAATTAGCGGTAACAACAAACCGAGTAACTCTTTGAATACAAAACTTATTGTATAAAAAAAACGTACCGATTCAGGTGAAAAATAGCTCCCAAACAAAGCAACAAAAAAAATTACACCAACAAGTTGTAAAGGTAACCGTAAGGTCCGTAACATAAAAAGTTCCTACCGTTAAATCAAAATTACTTTATTTATCTAGGATGATGCAGTAATCTTTTATAGATTAAAAATTCAACTTTCACTGATGTCAGTAAAAAAAAAGGAATACTCAAAAATGAGCACATTTTTTAAAAAGCCACTTTTCTGGATAAGCTTCATTATCATAAGTGCGATAAGCTTTGCTTTTGCTTTCAAATTCTTCCCCACAGCCTTCCCTATAGTTAATATTACCATATCTATGGACAGAGGCCAAGCAATTAATGCATCCTCCGATCTATCCGAGCGATTCGGCTGGGGCCCAGAAACACCTTCTATAGCTGTTTCTTTCTATACTGATAGCAAGGCACAACGATTTATTGAGCTCGATGGCGGAGGGCAAGAGGCTTTTCTAGATATGCTCAAGCATGAGTGGTATATGCCCTACATCTGGACAGTGCGCAGATTCAGTGAATTTGACCCTAATGAGGCCGAAATATACTTTACGCCTGATGGCAGACCATATGGCTTTAAAGAAACATTGCCTGAGGATATGATGCTGCCTGCAATTTCAAAAAAAGAAGCTTATGCTCTCATTCTGGATCAACTTGCCAACACTTGGCAGATCGATCTTGAACCATACCAAATGATTGAATATGCAAAAGACATACAGCCCAACGGAAGAACCGACCGAACCTTTGTTTTTGAACGCGCTGATGTCACACTCAAAGAGGGGCACTATCGCATCAAAACAAAAGTAAGCGGCAACAAGCTCACTCAAGTACAACAGTTTGTTAAAATTCCACAAACATTTGAATATAAATATCGGGAAATGCGTTCGGCAAATGAATCTATAGCATCTGCTGCGAGTATGTTTGCCTATATATTTTATATTTTAATTGGTTGTCTTTTTGGTCTATTTATTTTAATGCGCTTGCGCTGGGTAATTTGGCGAGCTCCAATAAAATGGGCATTGCTCGTTGCAGGACTTAAGTTCTTAACCACACTGAATGCATTGCCACTCTATTGGATGCAATATAATACTGAAAATGCGATGCAAGGTTTTTTACTCAATATAATCGTTCAAGCATTTACGCTATTTTTTATGAGCTTTATCATGAATGCTTTAATTTTTATTACCGCAGAAAGTTTAACTCGACGAGCATTTGGTAACCAAATTCGTTTATGGGATAGTTGGGATTCCGGCGTTGCTAATTCATATACCATTTTGGGTTATTCAATCGGAAGCTATCTCATCATAGGCATTGATATGGCATTTTTGGTTGGTTTTTATATGATTTCAACCACCTACTTTAATTGGTGGGTCCCAATGGGCCAATTGATTGATCCTAATGTATTGGCCTATTATGCACCATGGCTTTATTCAATTGCATCATCACTTTCAGCTGGATTTGTTGAAGAGGCACAGTTTAGAGCAATTCCATTGGCAGGTGCAGCATTATTGGGCGATCGATTTGGCAAACGTAAATGGTGGATCTTTGGCGCATTTATTTTGCAAGCAATCATTTTTGGAGCTGCACATGCAAATTATCCAGCACAACCTGCTTATGCACGCTTGGTAGAATTGATTGTTCCTTCATTCATATTTGGTGCACTTTATTTGCGTTTTGGCCTACTCACATCGGTTATCATGCATTTTGCCTATGATGTCATTTGGTTTTCATTACCCATATTTCTCTCTACTGCTCCAGGCATTTGGATGCAACAATTGGCCGTATTATGTTGTACTTTTTTACCAATCTTTATTGTTCTTTATCGACGTTGGCAAGCAGGTCAATGGCAAAAATTATCTCCCGAAGCCTACAACGGAACTTGGGTTGCTCCTGATGAACCACCAATTACTACCCAAGATGTAGCACCGACGATACACAAAACATTAACTAATAAACATAAGTCAATTATTGCGGGCATCGCGATATGCGGATTTGCCGCATGGCTTTATGCAACTAAATTTAGCTCCGATGCACCACCACTTAGATTATATCGAAATGAAGCTATACAGATAGCGCAACAACATTTGCAAAACCAACAGATTGTACTCGACGGCTATGAGCCACACGCTCAGCTCAAGCCAACTTTTGAAAAAAAAGAGCAGGTTGATCTTCAACATAAATATATTTGGCAAACCTATGATCGGCCAATTTATATGTCTTTATTCGGTTCCTACTTGAATCCACCACATTGGTTGATCAGATTTTTAAAATTTGATAGTAAGCTCAATCTAACTGAACGAGGTGAGCTATATGAAGCACTCGTTGGTGCATCAACATTTGCAGCTAATCCCATCTATAAAACCTTAAGCTGGCAACACAAAATTCCTGAAAATGTTGAGGGTGTATCTTTAGATAAAGCCCAAGCACGTAAAATTGCCCAAGAAGCTCTCATACAACATGGTATTAATCTTGATGGGATATATGAAGTTTCTGCAACACCGAAACAATTACCTGATCGTGTTGATTGGACATTCAAGTTTGCAAACGCAATTGAAACGGATGCAAAAAAAGGTGAATTGCACACTATCGTTTCAATTGCCGGTGACAAGGTGAATCATTTTTATCAAAAGATTCATGTGCCCGAAGTTTGGAAGCGAGAAGAACAAAAACAACGTAAAACTACTAATGCTCTAACATTATTGTGTAACTTACTGATTCGCATGTTATTTATCTTTAGCATGCTTATTGCCTTACACAACTGGGCAAGCAAAAAATTGCAAACACGAACCTTTATCTTCAGTTTAGCCTTTTTTACCACATTATTTATCATTAAACTCATCTATAATTGGCCGAACATTATCGCACAATTTAATACGCAAGCACCATTTGCTCAACAAGCATTTATGAGCTTCGGCATGCTTGCTTTACAATTTATAATGCGCGCGGCAATTTTTGCATTTATTTTAAGCCTTATTATCCATATAAAACAAAAATTTGCTTATAAAAAAAATGAAAATGTACTTTTGATTGGGCTAACTGCAGGACTGCTTCTGAGCGGATCTTGGGCGCTCATCAAGCTGTTTGATCCTTCTGTTGAACCACTCTGGGGTTTTTATAACACATTGGGAACTTGGCTGCCATGGCTGGGATATATCAATTCACTTGTATTAAAATATCTTCAATATACATTAGCATTCATAGTAGGTGCAGTTGCACTCAATCATATTACGGACTTCGGGAAAAAAAGACTAACGCTCGCCACAGCTTTGTGCCTCATTGCAAGTTTATGCATGCATGGCTCGAATAATCTCGATGTTATATCATACTGGCTCAGCTCCAGCATTGTTTTTGGCATAGTATTATTTGCTATATGGTATACGTTATTGCGCTATTCTATTGCCAGCATACCATTTGTTTTTGCAACAACCTTTAGCCTACAAATTGTACAACAAATTATTTTTGATGTGCTGCCGCATATGTTGATAACAGGCATATTAACTATCATAGCAATAAATATGCTTGCATGGTTGCTATCAACATTAATGAGAAGGCAATATGTATAATGAAATCATGTTAATCTGCTCGCTTTTTGCATGTTTTTTCCCCAACACCTCCAACGATGAAGTTGCAAATTATTACGAAGAGCTACATGTCCAACCATCTTCAAGCCAACAGGAAATTCGTAAGGCATATTTTAAGCTCGCACAAGTGAAACATCCGGATAGAAACTCACACGCTAATGCACACCAACAATTTATTAACCTTGGCAAAGCTTATAATATTTTAAAAGACCCTCAAAAAAGGCGCATTCACGATAGCCGATTAAATCGAAATAAAATCGAAATCATTTGTTGTTCTTTATGCCAAGGAAACTAAAAAACATATTCTCGTTTCTCTCTTTATTTTTTATATATTAGGTTTAAAATAAAGCACATCTAATAATAACTCTCATAAAGGAGACGATTTCATGAAGAAAAGAATATTTTTGTTGGCTTTACTTTCTGCTACAGGATTAGCATTTGCCGGCACTAAAAAAGGCTATGTGTTTGCCGCCGGTGGATCAACTCGATTTCAAGGAGAATTATCCAAACTTGTAACCCCGTTTAACGGACAAGGAATGGTTCTCTATCCCGTCAAAGCACTTATGGATCTTAATATTCCTATAGTTACTATAGTTGGACATCAGCGTGACCTAGTGAAACAAACAATTCTTGCGGCATTTCCCGATGCATCCATTGAATTTGCCATCCAAGATGAACAGTTGGGTACCGGTCACGCACTCAAATGCGCACGTGATACATTCGACTCAGATGATATATTGATGGTGTATGGTGATCAACCACTCATGACAAGCGAAACAATTGCAAAACTCATTAAATCACACGAAGAAAATGATGCAGTTATAAGTATTATCGTTTCATTACGCACGGAACCTGGCAGCTATGGAAGAATTGTAACCGATGAACATGGCATAACCAGATGTGTGGAGGCCAAAGATTTTGTGGGCATGGATCCACATGAACATCCACGTGTTAACGCAGGCTACTATATGATTAAACGAGAATTTGTTGAAGAGCATATTGATGAATTATGGATGCATGAAAACAAAAACGAATATTATATTAATGACTTCATTGAAATTGCAAGTCGCTTAGGGCATAAAATAAATATCGTCACTGTTCCATATGACCTTATACACGGTGTTAACACACTCGAAGAATTAAAATTGGCAGAATCTATAATGAATACTAAAAAATAAGAAAAAAAATGAAAAAATACATACTTGGCGTTCTATTATTAAACATATTGAGTTATGCACAACAAATGATTATAGATCCAGCCGATACCATCATTTTTGCAGCAGGCAGCTCTACGCGGTTTGGTAAGCTTAAAGTAATAGAACCGATTGGTGGGCTGCCCATGGTTTGCCATGCTATCAAAGCAGCTCTTGACTTAGGTCTTGAAATAACGGTGGTTATTGGGCATGAAAAGGAACTGGTAAAAAATGAGATATTAAACGTTTTCCCTAATCATTCAATAAACTTTGCGATCCAAGAGGAACAACTTGGCACGGGACACGCATTACAATGCACACGAGAATTTTGGCATGCAGATGATATTTTGATTATGAATGGTGATCATCCACTTACTAATGCATCATTACTGCAAACATTTATAGATGATCATAAAAGAACTGATGCACAATTTAGTATTTTAACAGCTGAAGCAGGCCCTAATTGCAAATATGGACGCATTATCAAAGAAAACGATCGTACACGTATCGTGGAAGCAGTTGATTTTAAAAATAATCCAAAGGACTATCCTTTAGTTAATGCAGGTTTTTATTTGATTAAGCGCTCTTTTTTAGAACAACATATAGATGAATTATGGCTACATAACAACAAAAACGAATATTATATAACTGATCTGATTGAAATTGCAGGCAAAAACAATATTAATGTTAATTTAGTCCCTGTACCATTTCATTATGTTTATGGGGTAAACACACAAGAAGAATTTGCTCAAGCAAAAAAACTCTTGAAACAAGCTCACGAATAAATATAGAATTATAAATGGAGGTTAATAATGTCTAAATTACTATGGTTATTTTTAATAATGAACATCCAAACAAATACTGCAGGATGTTTAGATTGTTTGTTGAAATTTTGCAAATCGAAGCCCAAAACAGAGGACTCAAACACTGTAATACACGGGCAACTTCTCATCGCTTCAAAAAATATCGCATATGAAAGTATCAAAGATGATCCTAATTTAAAAAAAATAATACAAAATTCAAACGTTATACTTAAAGATGAAACTCAACTGATGATACCTATATTAGCGTTCTCCGCATTAAACGAAGGGAAAACTGCAATATGGTCAGAAGGTATACCCAAATTAGACAATAATAATAATTCAAAACGATTTGTGCGATATTTACCCTATGCCATTTTAGCTCATCTTAAAGAGGGGCATCACCTTAATTTAATATGGAATAACAAACCTATTCGTCTTAAATGCTCACAAAAAAGATATATGTATGATGCCAAATCGTTTCACATACATCTTGAAAATTACCGAGAACAGTTTAATTGGCCGAAACATAAGCACAAGGTTAATACCTCAATAAATTAAAATGCCCTATCATAATATTATGTTAGGGCACCCGTTAGTTTATTTAATGTATATAGCCTTGTTCTTGCAGGAAATCTACAACTTTATCAACCGCATGACCTATTGAATCTTTACTTGTATCAATCACCACTGAAGGCTTTAAAGGAACTTCATATGGATCACTAATACCGGTAAAATGTGCAATTATACCTTCGCGTGCTTTTTGATACAGGCCTTTTACATCACGCTCTTCACAAATTTCAAGGGGAGTCGAAACATAGATTTCAACATATCCGCCTTGGTCACTAATTAATGTTTTATTAAAATCGCGATCAACACGATATGGGGAAATTAATGCACATACTGCAATACCACCATGTTTTGAAATTTCTTGCGCAACAAAACCAACACGGCGCACATTTAATGAACGATGTTCCTTTGAAAATCCAAGTTCGGTTGATAAATGCCTACGAATGATATCACCATCAAGTACGGTAACTTTGCGATCTTGTAATTCCATTAAACGACATGCAATAGCTTCGGCAACTGTTGATTTTCCCGCGCCTGAAAGTCCGGTAAAGAACAAAGTGAAGCCCTGTTTATTTTTTGGTGGATAACGTTTGCGCAATTCTTGATCAACTTCTGAATAAGTGAACCATGATGGAATATGCTCCCCTGATTTCAACCTTCTGCGTAACTCCGTCCCTGAAATAGTGAGTATAGTTGCACCAAGAGGAACCTCTGTGCGCGGCATATATGTATCATGTTCTTGCACATAAACCATTTCTGCAAATGGCACCATGGTTATACCAATTTCATCTGCAAATTTTTTCACCAGCTTTTGTGCATCATACCATCCATAAAATGGCTTGCCATTACTATCATTGCCAGGGCCGGCATGATCTCTGCCAACAATAAAATGAGTTACTCCATAATTTTTTCTGATCAACGCATGCCACAATGCTTCACGCGGGCCTGCCATACGCATAGCAATTGGAAGCAAACTTAGCGTAACGCCACCTTCAGGATAGTATTTGAGCAACTGCTTATAAGCTCGAACACGTGTAAAATGATCAACATCACCCGGCTTTGTTAAACCAACAACTGGATGAATTAAGATGTGTCCATCAATTTTTTTTCCCGCCTGCATTGTCAGCGCAACATGTGCACGATGCATTGGATTCCGTGTTTGAAATGCCACAACTTTATCAATGTTATGCTCATTAAAATAAGTCTTTAGTTCTTTCGGAGTTTTTCTGAGTTCTTGAAAATCGTAATGCTTCGGCATTTCTATTAATTCAACTGAACCACCAACATACCAATCGTGAGTTTTATTCAAAATATAATCTATACCAGGATGCGCACAATCATTACTGCCATAGACTTTTTGCACTTCATGCAATTTATTTGGTTTGTATATATCTTGAATCTGTAATCTTGCAACGTTGGTGCCATCTTGTTTTTTTAAAACTACACTTTTTTGTTTAGTTAACTCCTGCGCAGTCTCTTGCTCAACATCTAAAACAATTGGCACTGGCCAAACTTTTTCATCTGAAAGTCGCATAGTATTGATCACCGATTGATAATCATCACGACACATAAAACCCTCAAGAGGTGCAAAACCACCATTGAGCAATAATTCCAAATCACAGAGTTGCCGTTGGGTCAATACCAAACTATCAACCTGTGCGAGCATACTTGATGAAATACACAAAAACAGAATAGATAATGTACGATGATACATTCCTTCTCTCCTTTTTTAAAAAAAGTAAAAATATAATTCAATACATATATCTTAAAGATACTAAAAAAAAAGCTCCGCACAATGCGGAGCTCAAACTTTTTAACAAAAATTTTAGCTTTGAATACCTTTTGCTTTGCGATATTCTTCTAATTTTTCCAAAGCCAAGTGACAAGCCAACTCTTTTTCTTCTTGCGTTAATGGTGTACCCTTGATCAATTCCTCAACCGAGACAACATAGTCTAGAAATTTTTGATCGGTTATACGGCCATCAGGATTTTTGATTGGCATTTTACCATCAATAATCCACACATACCATCTTTTGATATACATGTCCCAATTTTTAAGAAAACGTCTACTCCGTTTGCCTTCTTTCAATTTTGTATAATATTCTAAACGTTTGAGTTGATCTTCAAGACTATCACCACTCCAAAAAACAAGCCATGCGCTTACCTTACTAACAGCCTGATCTTTTGCATGAACAAAACGCTCCTTAAATGTCATTTGTGCATTTGCTGGCGACTGATGCATTAAGCTACTTGCCAACAAAAGAGCCACTAATTTGAGATATTGCATGTTGAATCCTCTTTGAAAAAACATATGTTGCACATATGCATATATAGTTACTTATTTATGCTCTAGTATAAACGAAAATCCGCAGATGTATAATGGTATCACATGATATGACTAAGTACAGTTAAATATTGCAAATGGCTCAACTTCACCCGATGCATATATACCCAGTTTATCAACTTTAATTGCATGCAAATCAAAAAAATGCTTCTGCTTTAATATCTTTAAAACAACTCGTTTTATGCGCGCTTTTTTTATCGCATGATTTGGCTTAATACGCGCAATAGTTATATGTGCACGAAAATCAAAACGCTCGTCAAAAGAAATGTTATGCGTGTTAAGGCATTACGCACCATATTTACCAGTAAATTTAGCCCCTCATTATGTGCAAATGTTAAAGCAATGACATTATTATAGAGCGAAACATGCCCAAGTCACAACAAATGTGCCGTTTTTTTGACTAATGCAAACTGCGTAGTTGCCTCACGCATAGCTTGTGAAACTATATTGATGTTTTCATTTGAAATCAATCCAACATAGCAATGGTGACATGTAAATTTTTAGCTACAACACATTTTGCAGGATCAATTTTAGAATTGAGCACTCGTGAAAAATATGATTGCATACTTGCAAACATCTGCAATTGTTCAACAATAGGAATAGCGATAAAGACAATTTTATTCTTTTGCTCTATCATACTAACGCATTAGCAAGCGCAAGAAGTAACCATCCACCGGTAAATAATGGCAAACCCGGAGAATATACATTACCTACAGATGGGGTACCTGTTTCGATAAATTCAAAACCACGTTTACGATATTTCATTTGAAATATCATACCCGCAATAACACCAACTGCACCGATCAGCGCAATAACCAATTTTAAATAATTCGGTTGTGCATGCATAGTTGAATAAGCAATTGCATATGCTAAAACAGCCCACGCAAGCATGAATCCTATTAAAAACATGCGCATTAATTTTTGATCTTTTTTATACATCACAAATTGAGATTTACTTGCTGTAAACATAACAAACAACGCACCCAGAAAACTTAACAACGTTTTTTTGGACAACACATAGCTCGTTGCCGTTTCATTGAGCAAACCAACAGAAATAGTAAATAATATCCAACCACCAAAGAAAAAAAATGAACCTATATTGCTTTCAGTTTTACCCAAATTATCATAATCACCATCAGTTTTAACAACACCAACAATAACCATAATTGCACCAATTAATCCAACAAACCCTCGACAAATGTTTAGCGCAACAACACAATGCATCATTTTTTTCTCCTGGCATAAAATAAAAACATTTCTTTTAATTGATAATAGATATTGTTGAAACGAAAAACAATAGAATAGATAATTTTAATACAACAATGCACACTGCACACTCAAAAATGTGATTATATGTTCAAGATTTTAAAGATATGAAAAAATAATAATGAACCAAAAAAATTGAACAATAAAAAAACCCCGAAGAATAAACTTCGAGGTTTTTTTATTTAAACTGGCGGTACCTACTTTCCCAGTCCGTCTCCAGACAAGTATCATCAGCGCTGCAGACTTAACTGCCGTATTCGAGATGGGAACGGGTGTTTCCCTACAGCTATCTCCACCAGAAATCTTTTATTTCAACTGAAAAAATCTTTAAGTGTGATTTTGAAATGTTTGTAGATAAAAATATAAAAAGCGAAAATAATTTTTTAGACGTAGTTAAAACTTTCGATCTATTAGTACTGGTTAGCTAAAGACATTACTGTCCTTACACACCCAGCCTATCAACCTCGTAGTCTTCGAGGGATCTTATCTAATAAATTAGGGGGTACCTTATCTTAGGTCGAGTTTCCCGCTTAGATGCTTTCAGCGGTTATCTCTTATAAACGTAGCTACCCAGCGCTGCTCTTGGAGAACAACTGGAACACCAGAGGTTTACTCATCCCGGTCCTCTCGTACTAGGGACAACTTCCTTCAAGTACCCTACGCCCACGACGGATAAGAACCGAACTGTCTTACGACGTTCTGAACCCAGCTCGCGTACCACTTTAATTGGCGAACAGCCAAACCCTTGGGACCTTCTTCAGCCCCAGGATGTGATGAGCCGACATCGAGGTGCCAAACCTCCTCGTCGATATGGACTCTTAGAGGAGATCAGCCTGTTATCCCCGGCGTACCTTTTATCCGTTTAGCAATGGCCCTTCCAT
>JAJCZC010000031.1 GCA_029262575.1 Candidatus Babelota bacterium
TGCTCGATCTGCAGAGATCTTTGGTGTTGCTTAGCGGAAGTCCTGAAAAATATCTTCCCTGTAAAACACCTATAAATTCGACGTTATTCACCCGATTGCCCTGTTTTTTTCGACTAAACCATTGCATTCACCCCCCCCCCCCTGTTAACATAAAGATAGAAATGTAATATATGTATGGTTTCTAAAAAAGAAGGAATAAATATGAAGAAACTATTATTGGCAGCAGTTATGCTGTTTTCTGTTGGACAAATATGGGGGGGGGATCCTTTTGCGGGATTTGAAGGATTTAGTTTCGGACGCAATAATAATAAGGCATCATGTCTTCCATCTGGCACCTCTTTTTCTGACCAAAACGCCGCTAAATGGGCATCTTATGATCACTGTATGAGTACTGCGATGTGTGGTATGGCCAGGCCCATGGTTTCCAGAAATAGCTCTAAACTTGGGCCAGGAAATCCAAAATATGAACAATATAAAAAATGTGCGGAACAACAAGGCGTAAAGCCTCGCTCACACATTTATCACTCATCTGGTTTTTAATAAGTCTTTTGAAGGGGCCCAAAGCGAGGGCCCTTTAATTAAATTAACTTACTTCAATGAAACAGAAATTCCGCCATTTTTTGTTTCAAGGTCAATATCGGCATAACCTTTGCCTAAAACAAGACGACCTTCATCATTTAATTTAGGTTCAGCTGGTTCTTTGCCTTCTTTTGGCATTTTGCGCATCCATTGCAAGCCACCATCAACAATTTTGCCTAATTTCGTTTCAGCCTTAATTGTAGCATTCACATCACTTGGCAAATTTATAGAAACATCACCAACATTTGTTTTTGCATCAATATCTTCTTTGTTTGGCAATACTCTTTGATCAATGTTTATTGCTCCACTGCCTGATTTTGCATCCACTGATCCGCCAGCACCAATAACTGAAATGTTTCCGCCATCAGTTTTCACGTCAGTTTTGCCAAAACCATCTGCTGCATAAGCAACTTGTATGTCACCTGCACCAACACGCACTTCAACCTCTTTGCGTGCACCTGAAATGGAGGCATTACCCGCTTTAACTTCAACTTTCATTTGGCCTTTAATGTTTTGCACAATAGCATTACCCGCATCTAGATCTAGATAAACTTCAGTGTAGCGTGGCACAATAATATTAAAGTCAATCGATGCATTTTTTACTCGTTTAAGATTATCCGATTTCACTTTTGCTTTTGTTTCTTTATCACTCACATCAAACTTTGCATCAAATAATGCAAGCTCTTCTTTGGTGTTTGCTCGACGTGTAACTTCAATGGTGATTTTGTTATGCACATCAGAACCGGTAACGGTGACATGTCCCGCATTATTTTCCACTTCAAGTTCACCGCGAACATCAAAATCATGCGTTAACATTTTTTTATCTTCAACCTGCGCAAAGATGTGCGCACTTAAACACAATAACCCCACATGCAATACACGCATTTTATGCATGATAGCTCCTTTTGGTAAAAATAGATTTTATCTTTTGCGTAGAAGCAGCTCAAACTGTTTGCCATATGCACCTTCAACCAATTGGTAATCGACAAAGCCACATTTTTTGAGTGCTTTATAACTTCTTATATTATCTATATCAACTCGCGCAGTAAAATACAATGCATTGGTTAATGAAAAATAAACACGCGATGCCAACATTAATGATTCGCGAAAAAATTTTTTACCCCAATAACGTGGATGGAGCCAACAATAAAGCTGCCCCGAATGCTCGCGGCCCCTTATTTCAATTGCACCAATACACACATTATTCACTTTTTCAAAAATTATAAAAAAAAGAGTTTTACGCTCTTTTATTTTTGTAAGGCGATCAACAAGATAAGCGTGTTCTGCCTGTACGCTCGATACATGCAGTCCGTGTTGCACAATTGGCACAAAAGCCTCTAAGTATGATGCAATATCCATATAACCAAATTGACGTAAAATAATATGCGAACCAATAATAGGATCCATAACAACCTCCATAAATATTTCCATTTAATTGATATGATACTGCATTACATACTTTAATGGCAATAAATAAGCATTATTTGCAAAATATCGTTATTCATTTATCATGAAATCAACAAACAGTTCATAACAAATATAGGATCACATGAAAAAAATAACTTTAGTACTATCAATATTGTTTATCACACCATTATTTGCTATCGACTTTGAGACATTTGATAGAACAAAAAAGCAGAAACAAAACACCATAGCACCCGCAGCTACATTTGTTTTAACTCGTAACGATACAAGCCAGATCCGCGAGCTCATTAAACCCCCCATTATTAATGACGGCATAGCAGCTACATCAAAAAAATAAAATGAGTAAAAAAATAGGAGCACCTCTTTAAGTGCTCCTATTTTCTATTTAATGCACATGTTTTTTTTATTATTCAACCGTTACCGATTTTGCTAAGTTTCGTGGTTTATCAATGTCGCGCCCCAACACAAGTGCAACCTGATAGGCAAAAAATTGCATAATTCCCGTCATTGCAAGTGGCTCAAGCAATGGTGCAACACGCGGAATAGTGTATACCCTATCAGCCAATTGAATCAACTCATCTTGACCCTCAAACGCAAAAATTAGCAAATGGCCACCGCGCGCTTTAACCTCTTGCGCATTACCAACAAGTTTTTGATAAATCACCGGATCTTGATGTGAAAAAAGAATAATCGGCGTATGTTCATCAACTAATGCAATCGAACCATGCTTTAGTTCACCAGCAGGATATCCTTGCGCAAAAATATAAGAAATTTCTTTTAATTTTAACGCGCCTTCCATAGCAAATGGATAAGTTACATGCCTGCCAAGATACATGATGCGCTGCGCTTGCGCATATGTTTTAGCTGCTTCGATAATATCAACCTTATATTGGTCAATCGTTTGCTCAAGTACTGAGGCAGCATGCAACACATCTTTTTCAGCCTGCGCCATTTGCTCCATATTTATATGACCACGCTGCAATGCAAAACGATGCGCTAACCAATATAAACTTGCAAGCTGCGTTGAAAATGCCTTAGTAGATGCCACCGCAATTTCTGGACCAGCTTTAGTTAACAAATGCCCATTTGTCTCACGGACCATGGAGCTGGTCGCAACATTTGTTAATGTTGCAAGCCGTGCACCAAATTTTTTAAAGTACCTAATCAATTCCAGAGTATCCGCTGTTTCACCCGATTGTGAAACAGACATAAACAAACAATCCAGACATGGAAAAAATTCCATATATCGAAATTCAGATGCTAAATAAACAGATGTTGGCATTTTTGCAATTTTTTCAAAAAAGAACTGACCAATTCGTGCAGCATGCCAAGATGTTCCACACCCAAACAAATTAAGACTAAACAATGTACGCGCCTGTTGTGGCGTTAAACCTAATTGCGACCAAACCTTATCACCAAGTTCATGTAAATGCGCCACCGTTTTTTCAATTGCAATTTTTTGCTCATAAATCTCCTTGAGCATAAAATGATCATGATCCAGCTTCTCATAAGCTGAAGGTTGCAAGTTAACCGTTTTGGTCTCAATAGGCAAAACATTGCCATCATAATCATAAGCAAAGATTGCACCTTTCTTAATGAATGCAATCGATTTTTCTGGCATGAAAAAAACTTGATTTGTTTTATCTGCAAACGCAAGAAAGTCCGAAGCTATATGCATACCATCTTCGCCAACTCCAATACATATTGGGGCTCGCTGTCGTGCTGCAATAAGCATTTCAGGGTGATCCTTATGCAAAGCAACAAAAGTGCATGCCCCTTTTAGTTTGCGCACTGTTTGTAAGGTCGCCTTTTTTATATCATCTGTTTTTTTTAATTCCTGATCGAACAAATGCACCATAACCTCAGTATCTGTTTCTGTTTTGAATGTATAGCCTTCTTTGCTCAACTGCTCTCTTAGTTGAAAATGATTTTCGATAATACCATTGTGCACCAAAGCAAAAGTGCGATCATCATTCGTATGGGGGTGTGCATTTACTTCATTTGAAACACCGTGCGTTGACCAACGCGTATGACCTAAAGCAGCATATCCATCACAGGAGGATGCGAGCGCAGCCATCTTTAATTCGGCAATTTTGCCCGGTTTTTTGAGTACCACTAAATCATTGGTTACTATATCATAAACAGCAAAACCTGATGAATCATATCCTCGATATTCTAATCGGGATAAACCTTTAAGCACATGCGCTTTGCACAATTGTGAGCCAACATATGCAAAAATACTGCAAGAATAGTTGATTTGATTATTAAAAAAGAGTGCAGCAATGACCACTAATTTTTTTAACTTCATAAACATCTTCCTTTTTTTTGAGTAGATAAAAGGTACTATATCACAGATTTAAAATTTAGCTAAAAAGTACTCGCCAAAACCCAAATCGCCAGGGTATAGTAATAAAAACAATCACCCAACCACACTCCTAAAACAAATAAAAGAGGAACACCTTCATGAAGAAAATCTATCAATATCCGCTATTCCTCATGACTTTAACCATCTCAAACCTATATGCAACAGTTGGTTATTTTGATATTGGATACGGAACAAAGGCTCGTGGTATGGGTGGTGTTGCAACCGCATTTCCACAAGATTCTATTGTATCGGCTACTAACCCTGCCGGAATGGTGTGGGTAGGAGGGCGGGTTGACGTGGGCACCGCACTTTTTTCACCAATTCGCCAAGCAACAATCACACCACCGAATAGCACTGAAAGCAGAATACATAAAAGCAATTCAAACATTTTTTTACTGCCTCATGCAGGCATCAACAACATGCTCAACGAACATCTTTCATTTGGATGCACCATATACGGAAATGGTGGCATGAACACAAATTACCCATGCAACATTCCTCTATTTGGAACCGGCCCACTCGGCGTTAACTATTTACAGTTGATTGCTGCACCAACTGTGGCGGCAAAGTATGGTCGCCATTCATTTGGTATTTCTCCATTAGGAGGTATTCAAATTTTAAAATGGAAAGGCGCCCAAAACCTTGATAATGAAATCTTTTCTCAACATCCATGTCATGTTACCAATAATGCACACAATATCCAACCAGGATTAGGTGTGCGTTTTGGATGGATGAGCAAACCAACAAAGTGCATCAACCTCGGTTTTGCATATGCTACAAAACTATACACAAAACAATATGAATTATATAAAGGCCTTTTTGCCCAAGAAGGGACACTGGATATTCCAGCTAATTTAAGTGTCGGTATTGCATTAAAAAATATGTGTAATTTCACGCTAGCCTTCGATTTTCAATACATCTTTTATGGCAACATTCCTGCAATAAGCAATAGCATTGCTCAAATTAACTTACCTTTAAATCCAATGAATGTGAAAAATAAATTTGGATCAGAATGTGGACCGGGCTTTGGCTGGCAAAATCTACCCGTTTATAAAGTGGGAGTTGCATATGATGGATTTGAGCACTCCGTTTGGCGTCTAGGATTTGTACATGCAAGAGTACCATTTCCCACTACTGAAATCGATTTCAATATTGTTTCTCCGGCAGTTGTTAAAGATCGTATAACAGCAGGTAGCACCTTGATATTAGATGAACATCAAGCATTCGATTTTGCATTTATGTGGGCATTCAAAAATAAGTACAGAGGTGAATCACAAGTTGGGCTTGGATGCGTTGAACTGCAAATGTGGCAATTTACATTCGAAGTAAACTACGGCGTGAAATTTTAATCAAAAAGAGGAATCTTATGAAGTTAAAACAATTATTCACACTTGTGAGTATGTTATTATTTTACACAACGGAACTAGTAGCTACTTGCTGTGGCAATCTTTGTGATAAAAATGATATCTCATATACCACATTCAAACCACGACAAATTACACTCAACAATATGTATCAAAATAACTTGAGCCTCTATTGGTGGTATCGCATATTAGATTGTCGCGAAAATACCCCTTTTGTAGCATTTGAAGCAATGCCTTTTTATCAACGCACCACTCGTGGCAAAGATATTGCTGAATATTTATTGCCCTGCCAAAAGTGCGAACTGACCGTAAAGCAGGATGGTCTTGGTGACATTGGATCAATTTGGTGGGGCCTTGAATCGGCACAAGGAATGAGTTTTAATCGATTAATGTCGATACGCCCGCAACGCAATGCCGCTGGCGCATTGTTAAATTTTCGTTTTGATCTTTCACAATTTATGTGCAACACCTGGGCCATAATAAACTTTGCCATTGTGCATGCAAAACATAACATCAATCTATGCGAAAGCATTCCTAATCCATTTGATCCAGCACCAGGTGTTTTAAATGGATTAACTTCAGTTACCCAATCTGTGAATCAACCTGATTGGTGTTTTGGTAAAATAAGTTGCAAACCATTAGAACATAATGGGATAGATGACATCCAGTTTAAACTTGGTTGCGATTGGTATTTTTGCGATCAAAATCACATAAGCCCATATCTTGTTGCAGTTGCGCCAACCGGTAAAAAAACCTGTCCAGAATTTTTGTTTGAACCACTTGTTGGAACCGATCATGCAGGTGTTGGTTTTGGAGTGATTGGCGATTATCGATTTTGGGAATGTTGCCAGAACAGCATAACGATTTTGACCGACTTCAAATATCGTTATGCATTTAAATCTTGCGAGAAACGTACATTCGATTTATGCCAAAATGGCGATTGGTCACGTTATCTTCTTGTAGTGCAAGAAAGTGATTGCGAATCGATGATGAACGGTGTCAACCTTTTCACTCAAGATGCAAACGTAACGCCAGGTAGCGTTGTTGATTGGTGGTTTGCACTTCATATTCAAAGAGGCAACTGGACCACTGAACTTGGTTATGATTTCTGGTGGCGACAAGCTGAAAAAATCAAACTCTGCGATTTACCTGAAAATTGGGGCATCTATGACCTAACTCAAACGTGCGTCGATAATCCACTCACCGCAAGCGATGCGCGCATCTGCCAATCTAATGTAAACAATGTGCCAACACCAGATGCTGATTTTGTTACACTCTCTGCATCTGACATCAATTGCGCAACCGGTGCAACCCCACGCGCTTATAGTAATACAGTCTATGGAGCACTTGGCTATGATGGTGAACTATGCAATATGCCTATATTGTTGGGAGCTGGCGGTATGTTTGAATTTGGTGAGAAATTACGCGCACCACACAATTTTGCAATCTGGGCAAAAATGGGCGTTGCTTATTGACACATCAACAAAACTATGGGTATAATATCCGCAATCTCATTGCGTAAATAAAGGAGCTCTCATGTCCATTCGCATTATATTCACCTCATTGGCTATATTGATACACATTAACTCTGTAGCAAATGACACTAACGAATTCTACCAACAAATAGAATACGCTCGCACGAATTCCGTCAGTATGTATAACACAACGCAATTTATCATGGGATGTGTATCTGGAGTCCTCACTCCCATTGCCGGAGCTTGCATTGGATGCCATAAGTTAAAGCAAATATACCCAAAAGTTGCTGCTCTTGAACAAAAGGATAATGTCAATACCGCTCAATTAAAGAAATATCACGCGTTAAAAATAACCGAATCACGTTCAGAAGGATTAATAGTCGGAAGTATACTAAGCGTTTATCTTTTGATCGACTTTTATAGCTCCATGGCAGCGCATAAGCTTAAAGCCGACCTTGAAAGAAGATAAATACAACAAGACGCTCCTGATGATAATCTTGAACTTGACTAACTTCAGATCATGCTCATATCGAATATGCTAAAAACTCGGATCTCACTAGTAAAGGGTGTCTTCATGCACAAATATATAACACTCAGTTTAGCATTATTCATTTCTACTTCTTTACATGCCGCAAGTCATGATCTTAATGATGATTTTGCTCTTGGCCTTTTGTGCGGACTTCCATTGCCTGTCGTTGGACTAATCTACGCTTCAAAAAAACTTTACATGCTCGATAACGCAGACATCATCCCAAACGATCCCAACAAACGTGCTGCTGCATATGCACGTGCACAAAATACTGATCAAAAAAAAGCATTCTATAGAGCAATGTTTTTAAGCAGCACAATGTCAACAATCATACTCTATGAGACATTGAACAATTATGTACCCGTCTCAACAAATAATGACGAGAACGATTCTAATATGTGATATCAACCACAAATCTTAATGTAAACGTGTTCCGTTAGGCACTTTGGTTACTGGAGAATTGATATGCACTTTGCCTGTTTCATCTTTTGAAATCAGCATCATACCCTGAGACTCAATACCCATCATTTTGCGCGGCTTCAGGTTCGTCACAAAGATTGCCTGCTTACCTACCAAATCAGCGGGAGTATAAGATGATTTGATACCAGCTAAAATCTGCCGCATACCCTTTTGCCCAAAGTTTACTTGCATCTTGAGCAATTTATCAGATTTTGCGATCTCCTCACATTGCTCTATTGTGCCAACCAAGAGCTCTACCTTGATTACATCATCGATTGTAATATGTTCATCTGATGTTTCTGTTTTTTTCTCAGATTGTTTTGGTGTATCTTCTTCTGGCTTTGACTCATGTTTTTTAAATAATGCAGCTATTTTGCTCAACATAAATGTTCGTCCTTTCCAACTTAATTTGAGATTTTCAACCCAACTAAGCTCTTCTTTGATCTCAAATTTCATACCAATACTCTGCAACAATTGTTCTGATTTTTTGGGCATTATTGGCCAAAGTAATGTTGCAATCACACGCAAACTATGACACGTAACCCCCAACACTTGCATAAATGCATCTCTATCAGATTTTGCCAGTTTCCACGGCTCTTGTGCATGAAAATACGCGTTCACCTGATGAATAAATTTCCACAAACGCGCTAAGGCCATATGAATTAAATTTTCACTCATATACTCTGAAAAATCTTCAATAACATTCCAGCTTTCATCAATAAGTTTTAGGGCTGATTTTGACCACACTGCAGGATCTGTTATGCTCATTGCGTCATTTTTTTCAGCTAAACTTGTCATGCGATTAAGCAAATTACCCAAATCATTTGCCAAATCAGAGGTAATCGTTTGCTCCAAATCTTCAATGGTGAAATTACTATCATGCGTAATCGACATGTGGCGCATCAAATAATAACGAACTTCTTCTGCACCATACTTATCTTTGAGAACCATTGGGTCAATAACATTGCCCAATGATTTAGACATTTTTTGTTTATCGACTTGAATCCAGCCATGCACGAGCAACTGCTTTGGTAATGCCAAATCAGAAGCCATCAAAAATGCTGGCCAATATATTGCATGAAAACGAACAATATCTTTACCCAACACCTGCGTTGTTGCAGGCCACCAGGTATTAAATTCGTCTTCACGTCCTTTTTGCCCATAACCAATAGCAGTAATATAATTGTTAAGCGCATCAGCCCAAACATAGGTAACATGTTCTTGATCACCTGGAAATGGAATACCCCATTTAACTGTTTTGCGTGAAATACTTAAATCTTTCAAGCCAGATTTCACAAAATTAATAACCTCTTTCGCACGTTCAGGTGGGCAAAAGAAGTCAGGATTATCTTCATAAAACTTAAGCAATCTATCTTGATAGGCTGATAGCCTAAAAAAGTAGGTTTCTTCTTTAATGTGATGCACTTGGCGAGAACATGATGGACAATGTAGCTCTTTTTTAGCTTTTTTTTGTTCATCAATTTCGTTATCTGTCACAAATGTTTCACATGGCGTGCAATACCATCCTTCATAATGCGATTTATATATATCACCTTTTTCGATTAAATCCGAAATCCATTGCTGCACAGCTTTGACATGTGCCTTATCAGTGGTACGAATAAAATAAGAATAGTCAATGTTATATGTATGCCATGTGTTTTTATAGGCATCGATAAAACCATCAACAAATTCTTTGGGTGTTTTGCCCGCTTTTTGAGCAGCCTGCGCAACTTTTTGTCCATGTTCATCGGTGCCCGTGAGCATAAAGCTTTTTTTGCCCTGCAAACGGTTCCAACGCGCAATAACATCGGCAAGTAAGGTGGAATATAAAGAACCTAAATGTGGTTTAGCTGTAACATAATAGATAGGCGTAGTTACATAACAAGTGTTTCTTTTGGCCATAAGTGTTCGATCCGGGTAAAGCATGACATCAATTTATTAAAATTAATCATACTCAAAAACAACCCTTTAATCAAAAAAGGGCCCCACTAAAGGGACCCTCTTTCGAAACTAAACCGAGTAATTTTAGTTCTTATAGACCACGCAATTCACGCATAATGGTTTTCAACCAAGAAATAACACTTATATCAGTGTCATTAATGCCGTCAAGCGTACTGAATATACCCGTGTCTGTTGCAGCTAAATCAGTTTTTGAACCGACCGCACAATCGATATGCATAGTCGTTGCATTAATGATTGGCAACAAGCTTGTATCACAGATAGAAACTTTACTATCAATCACTTCTACTAAGCTTTCGGTTGTACATGCTTTATCAAGTATAAGATCAACTTTGCTGTCAACAGTGCATACTTTTTGCAAAATATCTTCTGCTATAGACTCTGTCGCAAGTAGATCAACTTTACTGTCAATCGTACATACTTTCTGCAATATTTCATCTGATGTTGATTGCAAATTATCAATAACACTTATTATCACATCAGTATTGCTGCTGCCACCAGTTGAAATTGTATCAACTTTGCTGTCGATAGTGCATACTTTTTGCAAAATATCTTCTGCTATAGACTCTGTCGCAAGTAGGTCAACCTTGCTGTCAATCGTACATACTTTTTGCAATATATCATCCGAGGTAGATTGCAAATCATCAATAACACTTATTATCGCATCTGTGCTGCTGTTGCCACCTATTGTAAGCGCATCAATTTTGCTATCGATCGTACATGTTTTTTGCAATATTTCTTCTGCTATAGACTCTGTAGCAAGTAGATCAACTTTACTGTCAATCGTACACACTTTCTGCAATATCTCTTCTGAAAGGCTACTAACACTTTCGATGATACTGCCACCAATACTAATATTTTCTACCGTCGATTGCAATACATCAACTTTGCTGTCGATAGTGCATGTTTTTTGTAAAATTGCTTCAGCAATAGACTCTGTTGCCAGACCCTCAACAATTGATTCAATAGTGCATGCTTTACTAAATATGTTATCCACAACTGTTTGAATCTCTTCAATTGAACTTATAATTACATCTGTGGTACTACCACCTTGAATTGAAATTTCTTCAACAATTGATTCAATCGTACAAACCTTACTGAATGTATCATCAAGGACTGTTTCAATAATTTGCACAATGCTGTTCGTCGATTCAGTAGTAGTCTCAATAATACATGCTTTACTAAAGATCAAATCGTTTTGGCTCGCAAGATTATCAAGATCTGTTTCTAATGTATCAATGGTGCTACATAATTGCGCAATACAACTTACGTCGAGATTCTCTAATATACTCGCAATAATCTCCAACTCTGTAATCAATCCATCCAAACCACTGAATGAAAGTGACTCAATTTTTGAACACAATACATCAAATCCGCTTTGAACAATGTCCTTCAACTGACAAATACACATGCTAACTTGTGCAAGTTCTTCACAAGCAAAAGGTGTAACTATAGAGTTTGGCCCAGCAGCCGCATTTGGTCTTGGTGCACGCGTCTCTTCCACAGGCCTCATACCACGAGTATGCATATTAGAAGATCCTGTTTGCCCACGATCATAGGGAGATCTGAGCCCACGGCTTGGTCTTGCCATCGCACGCGACCCGAATCCAGAAGTTCTTCCGGATCTACCAACGCCTCTTGTTGACATCGCTTCCATTAAGGGCGTCATATTGCCCAGCAAAATTCCCAAAACAATTAGCCGTTTAGCTAATCTTTGTTTTTGCATATGTTTTCCTATCATTTAACCACCTCCTTTTAATTAAAAGTATGCTTTCATACCCAGATACCACAACGCTTCTTTCATCACATTTTTGCCGGCAAAGTTATATGCACCACCAAAGAATAGCTGGAAACAACCCCACTCATTAAAGATTTCTGCGCGCACTTTATGTGCTTGAGTGTCCGTGTTTTCTTCTAATAATCTTGGATTAAGTGCACTTGCAGTACCGTTCCAAGCCTGTAAATCATTTGAGCAGAAGCAAACGTCATCTTTGGTTTTTGCATAGAATTCATAACCAACATCCCAACCTAAATTAGGGCAACGTTGGCTAAAGAATGTGAAATCAATATATAATTGGAAATCATCCCAATTCACACGAGCATCAAGGCATGGGCCAATGTTTTTAACGGTTGCACCTCTAAATGCTGCGGCACGTTTTTCAGTTGCATTAAAGTTGTGTCTCCAAAAGAACTCAACTTTCGCACCTAACCAATCGCATGGTTTATAACCACCTTCAACACCAAGCTTTGTTGCAAAGTGTCCATTGTTACCAGTTGTTTGTTGATAAATGCGTTTTGGATCTGCATCAGTCCCTGTTGGCAAACGGAAACCAAGTACCGCATCGGCAAACCAACAATCACACATGCGACCACCCCAAACATCGATGAATGTATCGCCTGCACCAGTTGAACAATCGGATCTACCAAAATCAACGCCCTTACTTGCAAGGTAATCTACCGCACCCTCATCTAATAAAAGTAAATCCTCAACAACCCGATCAATTGTATTTTGCACAACAAGGCCAATTTCTTCCCAAGCCGGACTACTTGATTGTTGAACCGGAACAAGAAAAAGTTGTCTTTGAGCCGCAGGATCACTACCTAAACCGCCAGCATAGTTCGCTTGATTGTCACTTCCACCATTCGTGAATCCACCAAAACGTGCCCATTGACCATTCGCAAGAGCACCATTTCCGGCAGCCGTCAATAATGCAGCATTACCATCAATCATCAAGTCTTGGCCCAATGGCGGTCCATTTGAAACATCCATGAGCTCTAAACCCTGTGGCGGAAATGGAACTTTGCCCGAACTTTGCTTATATACATACATAGGAGCTCTTAATGCACCACCGTTACTCTGTGTGTCGTTATCGCTTATATCTTGACCCGCAACACGTGTATTGCCTGAAACGTCACCCGTGACTGTTCCATAATCAATCATCGGATCACCATTATCTTGCTTTAAACTTCCCAAAAAATCTAAACGATATGCACGCACCGACTTCGTATCCTGATCTCCCGACATTGGACTTTCACCTGGAAATTGTTGTTGGAAAGTAACAATCGCATCAGCCAAAGCATCTGCTCTTTCCTCACAACCACATCCGCGACGTTGGTTAACCTCAATACGTTTAATTGGCAGCGCAACACGACCTGAAACAAACCACGTCTTATCACAGCCTAAGTTATAACGATTCACCGTAATCCCTAATGCCACTCCGCGTTCATCATAACCAAACTGAGGCTTTAATGTAGCAAAATTCACAAATGGATTGCCCGTATCGCCTGCATCACCATTCGGGAAGGCATCGCCAATTTTAAACTCTGACTTACCAAACCACAGCTCAGATAGAGGTACAGTATTTGTGGTAGTATCATTATTCGTATCACATGATTTTGCACATTCATCGATTATGCAATCTGTAGGACAACCGAATGCATCACATGCATTACGTTGATAATAAACACCAAAAGCATCGACAATCCAATCATCGCATTCATCAATCGGAAAAAGAGGATAATGCACATATGTTCTTGGTTTTTGTAAAAAACTAAGTGGCGTTCGGAAGTAACTTGTTGTGGCGAAAAGTGAGCCAACACTTATGCCAAGTAGACCCACAATCAATAAGAGTCTTTTGTTCATAGTTCACCTTTTTTTAATAATTTAATCTAAAAGCTATGTTGTGAGGTGAGCAAAAGCCCACCTCACATTTGCATTTATCCACCAATTTGTTTCACGGTTACAATTGCTCGAGGCATTAATAAAGAACTTGTATCGGGAACCAGCCCTACAGCTCCAAGCTCAATTGTATGTTCTTGTATTGTTGTTTGTAATCCCTGGCCTCTAACAAACTCTCTGTTTTGCCTTCCGATGAAACCCATGTTGCCAGGAGGGCCATTTGTGGTATCAACCCAAGCAATACGAACATTATTGCGTTCACAACTTTGAGCTGCAACCCCACGATCACGGGCAGGATCAGTAGTTGTTATATCCTGAACTCTCAAGAACTCCTGTGCAATAGCAGCATCCTGATTTTGGAATGCATTAGTCGCAATTAATGGTCTTGATGCAAGAACACCCGCATTGTATCCATCAATTAAACCGTTATCAATATTAACCACAGGATTAATTGTGCCCGAAGTCGAATCGACTGAAATGAAGTTACCACCACCAAGAATAGTGATTAACGAAAGAAGTGTTCCATTTATCTCATCTCCAAACATTTCAGAAGCAAAGAAATCGTATACGATACTTTGCCCCCCAATTTCAGAACCATCAATTGAATTCGAAAATGCTAATAATGCAGACCGAACATCATCACCAGCATATATTTGTGGATGACGGAATAGACCATTTTGTAGATCAAAGCTTATTTTCAATAAGTTCGATGTTGGGGCTACGCGCCAAGTATTATGACCCGTGTGCCCTTTTTCAACAATACCAACACCAGTTCCTAAGAATCCTTGTGGTCCAATTTCAAACTTAGCCTTAGGGCCATCGATAATCAAACTAAAGGTAACAACGGGTGATAACGTCGACTCTATGTTACCAATTTGCAACGATCCACCATAGGTTTTGCAATCAACATCACCAATATGAAAAGCCGCACAATCAATTATATTCAATCTGATCGTTGTTCCAAAAATGCCACATTCAGGTAATGTTTCAAAACCAACAAATGCATCACGTGGCAAATCAGCTCGAGAACAATCGGCGAATTCTAGAATACCAAGACCGGTAAATATTGAACGCACACCATCAGTGTTTGCTAGTGTATCACCACTAAACAAATTATTGGTGTTCACAACTGGATTAAATTCACATGTTGCATTTTCTGCCCAACGCAATATTGGTCCGTCACCATCGATCACACTAAAGTCATTCAGTATCACACGCGAACCCGGCTCGAATACCACACGAACATTACCGGCAAACTCAATTACTTGATCTGATTCGAACGCACGCAAATCAAGTACACCATCCTTTGTTACACGAATCGTGTTGCAACAATCAGAACTGAATCGCAATACCGCAGGTTCATCTGCTATGTTTGGACCGGGTAAAATTGAACATACGTTATTAATAATGAGATCTTCATTCACATTGATTTGTGCTTCATCGCCATTGAGAATTATGCTCACACCATTCACACCAAGCTGAATTTCAGCACATACTGAATCAACATTGCGATGTGCAGTACCAAGACCTACGGTTGCTTTATTTTCAAGTACAAGAACTGCCGTTGGCACTTCAGCTGAATTCCAACCAGTCAACATAACAAGTTCGCCAATGGTTCCACCATCAATTTTCAAGTGAGCTGGATCACCAAGACGAGAACCTGCAATTTGGAATTGTTGTACAGTACCCTGCACTGTTGGAATACCATCAACATTCATCTGCACAACGTCGGTACATGTACAAGTATTCAAGCAATCTATAATATAAGGACAGAAAATATTATAGTCTTTTTTGGTGAATAACCAATTGAGCGTGTAATCAGATAGACAACGATCCGATGGCACGATCACAATCTGGCTTGGATCACCTAAATCTAAGTTCCAGTTTGCGATGCCCACACGAGAATCGAAGAACACTTGGTTTTTAGGCAAATCAACAATACCGTTTCTACTTTGCGTAACCATAGTGCCAACGTTTGCACGATATTTACAGAACTCACTGCCAATGGAGAAAGTTCCGTTCATATCAACAAAGATACCACCTTGACCTGTCACATTGCTCGTTTCAGGCAACCCATTTGAACCACCACGTGTTTCGAATGAGAAAAAGTTACCCGCAATCAATAATTCAGGACATGTTGTTAACGGAAACATTTCTTGTGTGGTCAATGTTGGGTCCATTGATGTTGCTTCATCGCCATTTGTACCAACAGAAATGTTACTGTTATTGCCAAGAAATAGCGTTTGTATTGAATATTGATTTGCAATTGCCTGCGGTGAAGGAATACCTTCAACAATCGTATCATCATTTGGAGCCGCAGTTAAGCATAATGAATGGAGTAACCCTTGAGTAGGATCACAACTATCAACAGTCGGCTCCATTGGGCATTCTTCTGTTTGCATCACATCCAATTGCGCATCTTTGCAAATCACAGTGCAACCATCACATGCTGTTGAACCGACAAAAGTACCAAGAACCATTTGGCGACCAGTACCATTATCAATTGCTTTACCATTTTGATAGAACACAAACTTTGATTTATTTGCAATACATGCATCTGGTAGATCTTTATCAAAACCATTTGGAACTAACAAATCTACGCCGGTGAGCGCTACACTTGTGTGAACATTAAAGCGTGAGTTAATAAATGCCCATTTTGGTTTTGGAATACATGGTTTAAGTGCCCATGTTTCACCACCAGTATAAGCAGGTTCTGAAGTTACATCATTTTTTTCAAATACATGATGATTTTCATCCGTGTGATTCCATGTTACGTCAAACAAGTTCACCCGGCCATTATTCAAGAAACTTGCATTGTTATAAGAGATGTATGTTTCAGTTGTAATACCAGTACATGGATTTATGGTTGATTGTGTTGCAAATGTTCTGCATGGGAAAATATCCTCTGATCCACCAATAAACAATGGACAACCTGATGGTGTTACTTGCAGTGATAACAGTTCGATTTTGCTAAATTGATCACAACCAATATTAGAGCCCTGAATATCAAGTGGCCCCTCAATATCAAATACAGGAATACCAGCGCCAGGAGTTCTATTGTTAGGAGCGATAGTATAATCAGGATTTATAGTTCCATTGTTTCCAACACCTGAACGGAAGAAGATAGCTGAAGTTGTATCCAATTCAAACATTGGCGGTGTGAAATCACCAGTAGGTTGCGCATCAGTAAATAATGCCGAACCACTACGCGGTTTCACCTTTTGGCTTACTTGGCCAGCTGGCACACCCGGAATATTTGGCGTTACACATTGAGTACCAGTTAAACCAACATAGTCAAGGTAAGTATCAGTCCCCGTATAAAGCATACCGAATGAACCAACAATAAACCCAAATTGATTACCTGTAAAGTTACCAAATGGTGGATTTTCACGGACTTGAAGATCACACCATGGATCCCAAAGGAATTCACCAATAGTGTTATTGAAGTTTTGCACTAACACGCTTGCATCATCGATAAGTTCAAAACGAGCAGTTCGGCCAGCCGGTACTGCAGGATTAATGTCGCCAATCACAAACTTAGCACCACTTGGAGTAAGCTGTCGCCCACGTACAATAACTGCACTTTGATCTCTGAGCGTTAAAACATTCCGCCCAATACCCGAAAGATTGCGTCCTTTATATTGAATCGTACCATCATGCAATCCGTTAGGCTGCGCTGTTATGCCAAGATAGCTTAATATACATCCAGTACCTATTTCAACTTCGATATCATCATCTGCTGAAGGCTCGGCTGAATCACGCTTGAACGTCAATAGCGAAACTTGACCTCCAACTGGATCGATCATTTCAACGTACATTTGCACGCCGCCACCTGCGCCATTACGCGTTAGCAGTAGTTTGTTTCCACCTTCAATTTGGAAGATAACGTTACCCAAACCTTGAATCACAACAAGAAGATCAATCGGACTTCCTGCTGATGAACCACGGAAGGTTAAATTGTGATCCATAATACACGTTATTGTGCGACCACCAGTTGCATTTAGATAAAGACGGGAGTTTCCCGTCGCTTGACCTTGAATAATTGCATCACCACTCATAGTGATTAAAATATCAGTACTTGCTGCTGTAACCGAAATACCATCTTGTAGTGTAATCGCAGCTGGAGAATCAAGAATAATATCATCATCGGTTACATCTGCTATTACCGTACCAGTCCAAATGACGGCTCGTACCGTTCCGACAGAAAGTAGCAAAAGAAAGCTGAACAACCTGAAGCTGTCAGCTAGAAAGCTTTTTCTCATAAGCTCATCCTTTTTTATTGTGATTGAAAAGTACCTTTTTTTTACACGCGTTAAGGAAAATATTGCAATAATTACCTTAAGCTCAAATTTGATATAATTGACACACTACTTCAATAATGCCCTTGAAGCATATCCATAGATTTTCTGAAGCTCCATGTCAACAATTTATTTCATTACTTAACACCCTCTCTTCCTTTTTTATGTTTATAAAAACATCTTCATGCTCACTACAATTTCAAAAATTTATCCTAACACCTTTTTTACATTTCCCGCAAGCTGTTTGTTAGTTAAGAAAGACAGAATTATCTAATAGAATTAGACAGATAGCAAGTTTATCCAAATTGAATTCAGTTCGTCTTCAGTAATAACGTCTTGCAAAAAATGCAATTTATGAAAAACATCGTTATCCGGACAATAACCTGACTTTTCTTGAGTTTGTTTTAGAGGAGAGCACATATTGAACAGGGAAACATGATGACCAATAACCTCTAACTGATATAAATAATTTATAAAAGTGTAGGCCAAATCCGTATTCCTGCTGTGTTTGGCAATAGCAATACTATCAATAATGAAAAAGCTACCCTCATCCGGTATCAAAAAACCAATTCTATGGTTGCGTGCTTCAGCACGAGAAATATCGGTACTTAATCCAAAAGCAAGAGTGCTGTTTTCTGAGCTCAATAAGTCATCAATACGCTCATCAGTATATAAACTCACACGTGGCTTTTGTGCTATGAGCAATTTTCTAACCTGTTCTTGAGCACCTGGTGCTTTTAATGCATCTAAGGAACCAAACAAATATTGAGCAGTCATAAACACTACCTCGCGTGGTGTATCAGCCATAACAACTCTACTCGCATATTCATCAAATAAAAGACTCCAAGATGATGGAGGGTTTTCTCCATATATTTCTTTATTATATCCAATACCATAAACACCCCAAAAGAATGGTATCGAATAATCATTGTACGGATCAAAATAGTTACCAAGTAAACGAGGATCAAGCTTATCCCAAAAGGTTAATTTTGATCGGTCTAATTTTTTAAGTAACCCTTCTTTAATAAGTAACGCAACGGTGTAATCTGAGGGCAAGATGATGTCATAGCCATGACCTTTGGTAGCTTTTAATTTACTGTAAAGCTCTTCACTTCGTTCAAAATAGGTTATTTCAAGTTTAATACCCGTTTCTTTTTCAAACGCATGAATATATTGCGCATCCAATGTTAAGGGCCACGTTGCAATATATAAAGTTTTTTGTGCACCAAGGTTAAGATTGGGTAGCTGCAAAAAACACAGAATAATGACGGCCCAAAAAATTACAATAGCCAAACGTACAGCCATGTTCGCTTTATCTATTCCTCTCATGGTTGAATCCCGGTTTTTCTCACCGTAAACAACGAGAAAAGCAATACGAGCAAACTGCTCACACACAACATTAACGTGGATAGTGCATTAATCATTGGTGTCGCGCCGGATCTGATAACAGAGAAAATATAAAGTGGTAATGTTTGCGCAGTTGCACCCGCACAAAAAAATGCGATAACAAAATCGTCAAACGAGATAATAAAAACGAGTAATCCTGCTCCAATCAACGTTGG
Source organism: Candidatus Babelota bacterium (assembly GCA_029262575.1). Taxonomy (GTDB): domain Bacteria; phylum Babelota; class Babeliae; order Babelales; family Vermiphilaceae; genus JAKBEL01. The sequence continues at coordinate 19,695 of JAJCZC010000031.1, forward strand.
ACGTAAAAATGGCAACACGACTGAATAAAGTGTATAACTTTGTGTGGCCCCCAAATCCATTGCCGCTTCAATTAATGATGCATCCATCTCCTGCATACGTGAATAGAGCATTGGCACAACATAGCCAAGCCCAATAAGTGTGTGACCCACAATTAAACTGATTAATCCTAAAGGCACCATGAAATACACCAGTACACTCAACAAACTCACAGCCAAAACAATTTCGGGTGCCGCTAATGTACCATAAAATAGCAAGTTCATTTTTTTCATCTGCTTTTTGGTATAAAAAACAAGCAATGTACCCATGACTAAACTCAACACAACCGCACACCCTGCAACAATAAGTGAATTTTGCAATGCATGCCACACCTCAACAGAAGCAAGCAGTTCTTTATACCATTTTATAGAAAAACCTTCCCACGTATGTGAAAACGCTGAAGCATTAAATGAAAGCAAAACTAAAATAATAATGGGCACATATAAAAATAGATAAACGCCCCAAACAAAAAGTGGGAATATTTTTTTAGTTAAAGTTTTAATCTTAAACTCCTTTCACGTGCAATGAAACGAGCAAGAAAACGATACAATATAAACGATACGATAATTAACACAATGCAACTAAGTACAGTAAATGCTGCACCCATTGGTTCATTGCGTGCAATGAGATAATAATAACTAATTAATGTCCCCACATACATATATTTACTGCCGCCCATTAAACCAGGAATAACAAATTCTCCAAAAGCAGGCACAAACACTAAAAAAAAGCCGGTTGTAATACCCGACATCGATAAGGGTAAAATAACGCGAAAAAAGGTTTGTGCACGATTTGCACCCAAATCATGCGACGCCTCAATATAAACATTATCTAACTTTTCAAGAACTGCATAAATGGGAATAATCATAAACGGTAAATAATAATATATCATCACAATATACACAGCGAAACGATTATTAAGGAGAGTCAGAGGCTCTAAAATAAGTCCCAAATATAACAAAAAATTGTTTATCAAACCATGATATTCAAGTACTGCAAACCATGCATAAACCTGCACCAACATATTTGTCCAAAAAGGCAAGATCAAGAAAAACAACATAATGTTTTTCCATCGCTCGGCTCTACGTGCAATATAAAACGCGACAGGATAACCAATCAATAAACATAGCATGGAAGTAAAAAAAGCTAACGAAATGGACCGAGCTAAAATAATCAGATATGACGCGGAACTAAAAAAAGAGGTATAATTGGATAGCGTAAAACCAGTAAACAAACTGCTATCTATCGTTTTAAAACTGATAAAAATAACAAAAAAAACGGGTAAATAAAAAAAGAGCACTTGCCAAATAAGCGCTGGCTGAGAAAAAAAGAATGGTAATTCTTGAGCAAAAAGTGCCCGAAGCGTTTTTTTCATTTTTTTAATAATACCGCATTTTCTTTTTGCCAATACACATATACTCTATCATCATTATCAACTTCATCGGTTGGGAAATGTTTTTCATTTTGTTCAAACACGTGCATAATCAAATCGTTGTTCAACAATACATTATATTGCGTTGAACGCCCATAATAAATAATCGAATCAACAACGCCTTCAAGTTGATTCGAAAAACCTTCCAGTGGTTTTTTGCTCATACGGATCTTTTCAGGTCGTAAGCTCAACAAAACATTACATTCATCACATGCCCATGGTGCATCTTTAGGCACGACAACTGCCAACTTGCCCAAGTATGGTACATCAATTTCTGCCTTATTTTCATCTAAGTGCAAAATCCCTGGAAAAAGATTGGTGGTTCCCACAAAACGTGCCACAAATGATGACGCTGGAAATTCATAAATTTGTTCTGGCGTGCCAACTTGCTCAATTTCACCATCTTGATTCATAATCGCCATGGTATCCGCTACTGTTAAAGCTTCAGTTTGATCGTGCGTTACATAAACAAACGTGGTTTTTAAATTTTCTTGCAACTCCATCAATTCAACCATCATCGCTTCGCGCAACTTTGGATCAAGCGCTGCAAGTGGTTCATCAAACAACAGTACATCTGGCTCATTAACGACAGCACGCGCCAACGCCACACGTTGTTTTTGGCCGCCCGAAAGTTGATCAATTGCTCGATACATTTGTCGCTCAAGATGCACGGCTTTGAGCACTTTGCGCACCTTCTGTTCTATGCGATCTTCAGGAATTTTTTTTATGCGTAGCCCATAGGCAACATTATCAAACACATTTAAATGCGGAAACAACGCATACTGCTGAAATACCGTATTTATTTTGCGCTCATGTGCTGGCACATGGGTAATGTATTTGCTGCCAACAATCACCTCGCCTGTGTCTGGCGTTTCAAAACCTGCAATCATGCGCAACAAAGTTGTTTTACCGCTGCCACTCGGCCCAAGTAATGCAAAAAAAGAACCCGCCGGAATCTCGAGGTTTAAGTTTTCTATGATTGGTTCATCATTATATGATTTTGAAATATTCTTTAATTCAATTTTACGCATGAGGACGCAAGCCCTTTATTTATTTACTTGCTTTGGCAAATAACATCGGTACAATCACATCTGAAAATGTACATGGCACCACAACTGCAATAACTAAAAACAAAAAAACATAACCAATACTATCATTCCAATTGGTAAATCCGTGCGAAATCAAATAAAAGGTGGAAGCAATAGAACTGACAAAAATATGAAAGAAGTGCGAAAATACACTATAAAAACCCTGCTGTGCTGCACCATGATAATTAAGGGCAATGCCAGTGAGCATACCCACAAATAAAAATGGCAACACATTGTGAAGTTCAGTGATAAAGCAAATATGCCAATGCATCTTAACGCCCAACATCAAGCCACCATAATAGGGCAATATAGCATCAGATAACATACAAAAAAATGCCGGTGAAAGAAAACTGACAATTAAGCCAAGAAACATGTTGCGCGAATAACGCAAAAAGGTGATCATCGTTCCTGCGGCTGCAAAAACTACGTGCATAAAATGAAAACTATGAAACAATGCATGTGATTGCTCGTGCACCCCATCGCCCGTCATGGGAATAAAACTAACCAATGCTAATGCAAATGCGACTGAAAAAACCGCATAAGGAAAATGACAAATTAATTCCTGCCAAACAGTGTGACTATGTGCATGTTGTTTGTTTCCATTATCATGTTGATGTGACATTGAAACCCCTCACCCAAAATTTGATGTTCATATAATAATGCAATGTATACATTTTTCATTCTTTTAGCAATAATTTTGCACATTGCTACTTTTTCATCATCACAGCAAACTAAAATAGGCAATGATCACTTTCGCAATCATTGCCTATTTTTTAATGTGCATGTTTTTGTGCATTATCTCGGAACAGAAACGTACGAATCAAATTCTGGCAAGTTGCTCTGAACAGACGCGCTCAAACCAGATTCTAGCAAGTCACTATCTAACGCACATATCACTCCATTAACGATGCTCAATCCAGTACCCATAGCTACTAAGGCCGCTTTACTCAAAGTTATGCTGCCCATCATCAAAGCTGGTCGAGCCCATTCCATACATGGAAATCGCGTGAAAAACTCGTCCCAATTTTTGAATTCATACTCTTTCTCATCAAGAACTTCTGATGATACCTTGACACGGTACTTAACAACTTCGCCATCCTTATTTTTACCCAAGAATGTTTCTAAAGTATATCCGCCGTGCTCTAGCGTTTTATGTACTTCATACTTAATTTCTTCTAAAACAATTTCTTCTGATTTATCTATTGTTTTATTTTGAGTAGAAGTGCTTGGCACATTCTCATCGTCTTGTTGATTGCCTTCAGTTGGCTTATTTACATTGGATGTCGACTTATTGAGATCTTTAGGTTCGTCTTTTTTAAATTCAACAATTTGTTGATTGCCTTCAGGCGAATTGTCTACCACGTACCTATTCATATATTTTTTATATGCGTAACACGAACCAGCAAAAATAGCCGCTGAGATGCCAGCACCAACATAAAATTTGGGACTTTGCAGAATCTTCCCAGTAACTTTTGTTACTTTTTTGATAGAAAAGTTTTTCCACCAATCAAAATATCCCGCCTGGCTTGAAGATGTAACGCTCAATAGCGAAACACAAATTACTACAAACAATGACTTACGCACCATTGATACACTATTTGAAAACATGATATATCCTCCATATGTTTTCGGTTATTAAAATACACATCTAAATTTATTTAGCCTTACCTATTTTATTGTTTTTTCAAAACCGCTGTCATAATTATAAAAAATCATTAACTCTTTTTTCATTGCCTCTTTTTGTTCTTTATTGTCTAACTTAAGTTTAGGCAAAACGCTGCCAACAGCGAAGATGCTTAATTTATACATTGTTGTGTCCCATTTCTTTTTCTCTGTGAGATGCTTTGCAGGAAGCGCAACGCAATATTTGAACTCTGAATCTTTGATAACAACAAACAGCTTTATCTGTTGGCCATCATTCAAAGATAAAGATTTAATACTCCCAACAATTCTAGGCTTGTTATCTTTTTGCTCTAAAGCTTTTTGAAACAGTTTGAAGTTCGGTAGTGCACTAGAGGACTTAGGTTCAGTTTCATTAGCGCGAACAGTCGTAGATTCTAAACTAATCTTATTAAGAAAATCATCTTGCAATACAGCAAGCGGCTCATTTGTTTTATCTGCAATTTTTTTAATCTCATCAAATTTTTTATCAAACTCTTGCTGCCCTGGCTTAACGACATCCTCTATAGTTTTTTCATCTGTGGCATTCGCTTGATCTGAACTTAACCAAGATTTGCATAGCATAAAACCCGCAGCAACAAAAGTTGCAACACCTAAAGTAGTCAAACCGGGACTTTTTTTGAATAAATCAACCGGATTCCACCATGCGCGCACCTGCATTGGCAAAAGCAATGCGATGAACATCACAGGTAGAACTTTTCTATATAAAAACATAATCACTCCATTCACTTTTAACTTTTTATATACTATTTCACATATAATGATCGCACATTATGACAAAATGTCAATAAAATGATATGAACAAAGGGCTTGAAATACCTGTAAAGAGCTAAATAAATGCATTGCCAAATGATAAGAACCAAGCATATGGGCGGCCAACGCCATCACGTTTGTGCACACGCCAGGCAAAATCGAACCTAAGTGGGCCAATTGGCGTATTATACCTGAGGCCAAAGCCAACGCCTGAAAGCATATCGTCTGCTTTAATATCGGTGAGCCTATTCACACTCAATGCACCAATATCACCAAACACCACGCCGCCCAGCTGTTTATAGAGTGGAAAACGTGCCTCCATGTTCAAATTAGCCAATGATCGGCCCCCTTGCGGGACATAGAGATCTTTGCCCTCAACATCACGCACCACCCCCAAAGGTGGACATTGATCAGTTTCATAGCTACGAATCGAATTTGCACCACCCAAATAGAATCGCTCGATGGGCATTATAGTGCTAAATTGTTGATGGAAAATATGCCCTACCCGACATCTAAAGGCCAAAACAAATGGCATCAAAGGAATAAAAAAAGATTGCTCTGCCAACAAACGAATAAAAAAATCACCTGCAGGCAACTTAGCAATAGGGAACATCCCCTTTGCTGAAAAGACTGAAAATGAACCGCGCGTTGGATTGATGGTGTTATCTAAAAAATATAACATCACCGTAGGTTGGATTTGGAAAAAAGGAATATTCTTATCAAGCAAATCGGGCCTGAAGTTTATTGCACGTGCAACTTTTTGTGCAAAATCAAAGTCATCCAGTGTCGATTCATCTATAAAGGTATCAACTACTTCAAAACCGGTACTCACTGATGCATCAATGTTGTTGCGCACTGTATTAAAATTCGCCAGAAACCCCTGTTGAATCACCGTATATAAATTTTTCTGACTACCAATAAAACCTGGATATTCAAATCGATTGGTGTAACCCTGAAACATTGCATTGATTGGCATGCCAAAAATCCATGGCCGACGATATTGCGCATTAACCAAACGAATCGCACGAGTGAAATCTGCGTCAACACGAAATTGATCACCTGCATTAAAGGGATTTTTATAAATAAAACTGCCACCCACACGATAGGTCATGCCGCCGGTGGTTAATGTTTTGGTGACATGTTGCACGCCAAGACCGGTTCTCATCTTTATCTCATATGGGTCATCTTTTTGCAATTTGAGCAACATCACCTTTTCTGGTGCTTGCACATCTTTATCAGGAAATAGATGTATCGAATCAAAAATTTCCAACTTTTTTAATCGACTCACGGAATGTTTGAGTGTGTCTGGATGCCATGCATCTCCTATGCGATAATCAAGTTCTCGTTGCACAAAAGCAAACGGAAAAGTTGTGCTTCCAAGCAACACCGTTTTATCAAACTTCACTTGCGCATCTTGCACATCAACACACCAATTAAGATGTATCTCATTATCATCTTTGGTGCATTCCGGTTTTATTTTTGGTTGATAATACCCTTCTTTTTGCAATTCTTGCAAAAGCCATTGCCGCTGCTGATCAATTAAGTTGATATCAAAAGGCAATGGTTGCGCTTGCTGCGCACACTGTTTGAATGGACCCTGTGTTTCGAATGCCTTAAATCGTTCAACTGTTATCGACTTTAAAAAACTTTGTACTCCTTCGTCGAAAATTAAAATCATTCTATAATTTTCCTGCTCATCGATAGGCTCAAAAAGTTCGCGCAATAAAGTTGCTTGCCAAAAACCTTGTTTTAAAAAAAATGCCATAAGAGCATCTAACGATTGCTCAATATCAACATGATCATAAAATCGTTTGCGCAACACTGGCATAAAAAATTTTTTGATTACATATTTTTGATCAAAATGATTAATATTGCGCAATTCAATTTCGGTGATACATGCACGTTTGCCTTCACAAACGGTAAAATGATAGGCACCATCAGTTTCTTGGGCATCCACAATAACCGACCAAAACCCTTTTTGATGATACGCTTTAATTAATTCTTCCGATAAAATAGATGCAGGCAGCAATGAAGTAGATCTTCCGAACACTAAGATAGTCTCCAACAACTGCTCACGTGAAAAAAAACGATTACCACTAAAATAAAACTTTTTTTTATAATGCACATGAATAGTAAAGGCCAAATCCACGCGTCGTTGTGCACTGCAAACACGCTCATCAAGCTCAATATCAACATGCAGATAACCTGATTTAGCAAGCATATGCTTAAGCTCTTTTGTTTCAATGTTAATCAACTGCCGTGCATAATAATTTTTTTGCAATCGCTGAACAAACAACTTGCGAATAGTGCGCTTAAGGCCTACTCCCTCTTTTTTATTCAAAATAGATGAACGTAGTTGCATATCAACAGCGCCGATTGAAAAACGAGACCCTTTGTGCAAGTCTAAATTTACGATAACGTCTTTCGTTGTGGAATCATATTTAAAATTACTTTCAACTGTTGCCTGAAAATAGCCATCCCTTTTGAATGATTCTTTTATTTTCTCAATAGAATCTTCATGTTTTTTTTTGTCAAAGCGCTCACCATATTCCATTAAATAGAATTGGCGATAATGCTCTTTGCCAACAAAAATACCTTTAAACTTTAATTTTCTAAAAGTCCAAAAACCGACTATATCAAAATGAATATTATAGGCACCTCCCACAGGTGTCGCAGTGATAACAATCGATTCAAATTTTTGTTTTTTTATAAGATAGGTTAATGCGTTAATAAGCATTTGATGCGATACACATTGGCCGTGTTTAAAATCAACCAAATAATCAAACTCTGCCTGCTGCAAACAGACATCCGCATTATAGGTGACATGATTGAGCGTACATGTTTCAGGAAAATGCTCTCTTACTGCTTGTGCAATTGTTACACTATCATCTTTTTCTGGCATTACCGTTATTTGCATAGGACTCGTTTGCGCAGCATGCAAAGATGCGCACACAAAAAAACATGCGAAAAATTGATACACCCATCTTGCAAACACAACGTTGGCCTTGAAAAGAATAATATATGCAGGTATTTGTAACGTGAGCTAAGTGTATCATTAAAGATGAAATTGTTTAACTGGTAGATTTATTCTAAAACGCGGAAAACCCCCCGAAAATCACGATCTTTGATGAATGGTTCAACCTGCAACTCCTCAAGTTCAATTTCATTAATCTCGTCATAAAGATTATCTAAAAAATCATCCACACTTTCCAAGGGTCCACACACAATAATTTTGACAAAATTATCCATGAGCAATTGAGCCACTCCCTCAATTGCAAGATCCCGTGCATTCTTTTGCACGGATTTTTGCAAAAAACCTTTAGGTAAACTTGCCGTAAAAGTAATTTTTAGACATTTATACATTACCCCTCTCCTTCATTATACTTCCTTTTGATATATTATATACCGCGAAAAAATTGATAAAACAAGACTGAGCTGGATAATATAGCGATTATCCTTTATTTGCACAAAAAATGAATATCGTTAATCTGGAAGAAAAAGCACTATGAAACTAATAGGATTATCTCATGACACATCAATCAGAACGCCTTCGTTTTGCACCTTCGCCTACTGGCATGATGCATTTAGGTAATATTCGCACCGCATTTATGAACTTTCTCTTTGCAAAACAAAAAAATGGCACCTTTGTGTTACGCATCGAAGATACCGATCCTGCAAGAAACTTTGACCCCGGTGCAAAAAAGATTATTGAAGATTTAACTTGGTTAGGTGTTTCTTATGATGAAGGCCCTGAAAAAGGCGGTCCATTTGCGCCATATTTTCAATCAAAACGAAACAAACTCTATCAAGAAACATTACAAAAGCTCATTGATAAAGAATCGGTGTATCAGTGTTTTTGCACGAACGATGAACTTGATAAGCGTCGCGCGCGTCAAATTGCCCTCAAAAAACCACCGCGCTATGATCGTGCATGTTTAAAGCTCACCGAAGATGCAATAAAACAAAAACTTGATGCAAAAACCCCATTTATTTGGCGTTTTAAATTAGACCACGATAAAAAAATAACCATTAAAGATCTTTCACATGGTGAAATCACCTTTGACCTGAAAAACTTCTCCGACTTTCCTCTTTCTCGTGGTGATGGCAGTTTTACTTTTATGTTTGCCAATTTTGTTGATGATATGCTCATGAAAATGACAACCGTAATCAGGGGGGAAGATCATCTGACAAACACCGCGGGCCAAGCTGCACTTTATAATGCACTTGAAGCACCATTGCCAAGCTTTTGGCATTTGCCTATTTTGTGTAACATTGACGGGAAAAAATTATCAAAACGTGATTTTGGCTTCTCCCTACGCGATTTAAAAGATGCAGGCTTTTTGCCTGAAGCATTGCTAAACTATCTTGCAATTATTGGCGGCGGTTCATTCAAAGATGAAGTCATGTCGATCGATGAACTCACAAACACACTCAACTTTGATAAAATCAATGCAACCGGACAGGTTAAATATGACGTTGAAAAATTAAAATGGATAAACAACAAGTGGATTGATCGTTTTGAGCCGATGACATTAACCGAACGATGTTTGCCATATCTAAAAGAAACATACCCACAAGTTACTGATATGAACCTTGAGACACTCAGCAACATTTTGCACATTTTAAAAACCGACTTCAATACACTTAAGGATTCAGTCGATGCCGTGCGCTTTTATTTTGAAAAACCAACAATCTCCCCAGAACTTTTGGCCAAATTTGAAAATAAAGCACAATTGAGTGCAATTGTTTCAGAACTACTTGAAAAAACAGCCTATCCTGATGAATTTCAAACATTGGCAAAAGAAAAAGCAAAACAACATGATATTAAAATACGTGATATGTTTTCATTCATTCGCATTGGCCTGATGGGATCAACACAAGGTCCATCGATTAATGATCTTCTTGCAGTATTAGGTGCGCAAGAAAGTCGCAATCGGCTTGAGCAATTTATTGGTTAGACAGAAACAAAAATCATCTGGCACCAATGAAAAAAAACATAATCCCGGCCCCTGGGAGGGAATGGTCAAAATAGAACGAGATTTTGACATACTACCAAATGACTTCATGAAACACTTTCAATAAAACATTACTTATTGAATACCCACCTTTTGCTGTACCAGAATAATTTATGCATTTTGATTAATCCTAAATAGCTAAAAACACCTTATCCTTCGACAGGCTCAGGATGAATAATGCACCAACTCTTGCATTTCACCCCCCCCCCCCAGTGCTAACATAAAATTAGAGATGGTAAATAT
>JAJCZC010000032.1 GCA_029262575.1 Candidatus Babelota bacterium
TTTTGGGTAGATGGATTTTTTGCAGAAACTTCGGGACAATGTAGTGAGAGTGCAATTCGCACTTACATACAAAATCAATAAAATTTTCCGTTAAAAAATTTAGGAAGCCCCGGCTTTTAAGCCGGGGAGGGCGTCACTTCTATAATTCTATTAAGAACATCTTCAGCATCCGGAATAGATAAAGCATCTAGTTGTAACTCCATACGAGGCCCTTGATCAGCACACCATATTTTCAATGGCGCAATTCTTGAATCGTTGTGTCTCGGATTGTTAAGCAATTTAAAATGATCTCGCGCTTCTTTAATTGGCTTATTCTGATGAGAAATATAATTAATTGGAGGTGACTGTATCGCATAATCAACTCTGCAATCATTACAATCACCAAAAAGTTTTTTACCATGCTCTTGCATTGCATATTGTAAAAACCATTTCATATGATGTTGCATTTCACTACAACGATCAGCCTGTTCTTGCATATCAAATCGATCATCAGAGGGAACGGCTCTCCAAAGCTCTTCCTGAAAATATTCGCAACCACTTGGAACCTTTGTATGCTCATTGTCAGAGTCAATTTTATCAGCTTTTTGCGCATAAAGTTCTATCGCTTTTTGACCTGCATTTTTTCCGTTATCCCGGTTATATGATCTCAAATCAAGTTGGGGATATTTAGAAAAATCAACCTTCATTACTTTTCCACGCACATAATTACAATAGCCACGAGGGCAATATGCAGAAAAAACTTGCATTGCATTAACTGCAGAAGAAAATCCTTTCCCTGAATTCGGCGCATGTTTCCCCATTCCTAAAACCTTTGCATTCCCATAGAGTGCAGCAAAAACATTGGCGAGTGAAACACCTTCTGGTACAGTATACTTATTCTCAGATGCCTGCACACCAGCCATTGAAATAAGTAATAACATAGAATAAAAACGATTCATAAAAACTTCGGTTATTATGGTACTTATAACTTGCTTCGAAAGCCCCATAATAGCAATCAAAACACTTATTACACCCTAAGATTAACGTAAAGTCTCAACTTGTCAATATGCGCCTCGGCTTAAGCTACCCCATAAATTAATATTCCCACTTGCAATTTCCAAAAACCCCTATATGCTTCATCACTAAATCGTAATGAACACTACAATGCCATAAACAACAAAAGAGAGGGGGGATTATGTTTCTACAATGCTACACATCTCACATCCGTCTTCGTTTACGTGTTCTTCGTAGCTCTGAGAGCGAAGGAGGATCCAGGTCTTTCCGTCGTCGCTTAGCTATGCCGGACACTGCCGACTTGGCAAACTACGTCGGACAGGCAATGCAGGGATTATACGAGTCCGTCTTCGCCAAGGCTATGGTCGGAGAGGCAGATCTCGATACAATGAGCCTATAGAGTTCAGAATACATCCCCTATCGTTAATAAAAAAATAAAACATATTTTTTTGATGCATGTATTGTGCATCACATGAAAAGGTCAATGTTCATACATCCCAACAGAAACGCTATATGTCCGTTGATGAATGGTTCGACACGATATTCTCTCAAAATATCACTCACCACAGGAACGCATGGCAACATTTACTTCCGTGTTGATCAGCATAGATAAACGTGTTAGAAAAAAGAAACGCGCTAAGATCTGACTTCGCTGAAGCGTCGAAGAAGCTAACAATAAAGGACCGGTTAGCGACGGCACCTCATTCCGCTTTAACTAAAATTGTTCTGATCATTCAAGGTAAACTAGATTTATAATCTAAATTACTCGAAATATCTGAATCTACAAATGAACCGATCGTCCTTTTTTTATATATTTTTTTTCAAATCAGCTACTTTTGGAAGCATTGTCAACCATCATGACAATATCATTTATTATCTCTTCTTGATGAGAAATCCAATGCTGCGACCAAATTCTATATAACGACCAACCAAGACCCTCTAAAATAGATTGACGAACTCGATCATTCATACGCGCAGAATATGATGAATGATAAGTTGCCCCATCACATTCGATACCTAAAGCATAAGATTGTCCATCTCTTGGATTAATTATTGCCAAATCAATCTTGAACCCTGAAACCCCAATTTGAGCATCAACCTTGTACCCACGTCGCTCCAATGCATCTTTGACCTCTTGCTCAAAAGGACTATCCGGAAAAACACCTATTTGATCTTGACGCATTTTAGACCCTTCTAAAACTTTAATATTAGATTCGGCATATTCCAAATACTTTTGTAGCATTGTTACTCCACGAGAACTTTCAGCAGTACTACGTATATCTGTCGATTTTATTGATGAAACACAAATAACTTTCTCTCTTGCTCTAGTTACTGCAACATTTAAACGGCGATAACCGTTTTTACTATTAATCGGTCCAAATCTATTATAAACGTGACCCGTTTTCTTATTTTTTCCATATCCAATTGAAAGTATAATAACATCTCGTTCATCGCCCTGAACTGACTCCAAGTTTTTTATAAAAAATGGTTCTTGACCATCACCATTCTCATTTAATTTATCTTGTAAATGTATATTTTCTTTAAGAGCATCTAATAACGCATCACGAATTGCTATTTCTTGCGAACGACTAAATGCAATAACACCTAAGGATTTGTGGGGCTCTTGATTCACTTGATTTAAACATTTTTCTATAACACGACGAGCCTCTACAGCGTTTTTTCTACTACCACTATTTCCCCCATCAAATAAGCCATCCGAAACATATTCAAATTGGACACCTTTTTTATCATTATTAGGCCCAGGAAAAGTGACTAATCTGTTTTCATATACATAATAGTTAGAAAAAGCTATCAAGTCTTCGGATCGACTACGATAATGGTACGATAATAAGTTGTTACCACCCGGTAAAACTTCTTTAGTGGCATGTAAAATACTCTCATAATTATCAAAGTCATCGTCGTCACTATCATCACAATTATTAAAAAAAGAAGTAGGCGGCAACTGATTTTCATCACCGAAAATAACTACTTGCTTAGCTCGTGAAATAGCCCCTAAACTATGCTCTACTCTAAGCTGTGAAGCTTCATCGATAATCACTACATCAAAACTCAATGATCCATAAGGAACATATGAACTTAAGGTAAGTGGACTCACCATCCAACAAGGCTTATGCGCAAGTAACAAATTCCCTATTTCATTCACAACTTTACGAATCGGCTTATGGCGAGACTTTAACTGACTTTGGCGAACAAGGAAACTATACCCTGGAAAACTCAATTGGCCATTATGCACTTTTGATGCATGTTGTGATATAATTCGAGAGACATTTAACTTGAGTGTTTCAGCTTCTAAAGATTTAAATTCAGAAATAATCTTCTTATGATCTTTCAAATTAAAATCTTGCAATATTGGCTGCGTTTGATAGTAACCCTCTAGCCAAGCACTCCATAAAGCCTGCGCTAATAAAGATTGTAACTTCTCAACCCTCTGATCTTTAATAATATCTAAAAGCCATCCTTGCCCCAAATTCTTCAACTTAGAATGAGTACGTTTATAATCTAACCAATTCTGAAGCCCCGATTGATCTTCAATCATACCTTCAATAAATTTGTTTGCATCAAACAAAGAAAGTTGCTCTATTGCATCAACACTCTTATCATTTGCAAACAAACCATCTAATCTAAGCTTCAATGCTGTATACTTTTCAATAAATTCTTTTGTACTCGATAATCTATTGTTAAAGTTTGCATTATAATCTAAACTTTCTTTTATGGTTATACTTGAACTGTCTGATTTATCCCTATAAATAAAACTTTCAAAATCTTCTGCAACATTCAAAAAATGTTTAAATAATCCATGATGTTTAAAAATACATTCAAAAACATTTGAAGAATCAAATACTGATTCAAGTTCAAACTTTTTGGCAACAACCAATTTTACATGTAAATGATGCAATTCGTTTCTATATTCTCGAAGCTCTGTAATAGAACAATCTCTTTCATGTCCTTTAAGCATAGATAACACATAATTAGCTACCTGCGCATTATACTTAATGCTATCACCAAATAGAGAAAGTTGGTGCATTAAATCACTAAGAGACATTTCCCCAAAATCACACGATTCGAAAACATCCCAAGACTTATCCAATACTATGAATATATCATTGATCGCACTACATACCTCTCTTATTCCATCTTTAAAGTCTAAATCGCACAATTGTATAATATGAAGAGGAAAACGTTTTAAACCTGAAGCTTTAAAAACCTTAACTCCACTTTCAACAATGCTTAATAATAAAGGAACTTGATTAATCTCTATCCATTTTTCTTCATGCATGTGATGCAAATTAAAAGATTTCAATAAGGAATCAATTTTTTTTCTCAAAACGAAATAATCTTTTATCGCTGTTGCTATCTCTTCAAACTCTACATGTTTTTTGGGCTCTACTGCATTACACCACTTTGATAACATCCTGCAATCATTGCGATACTTAAAGTGAAAATGTCGTAAAAAGCTTTTATAGCTACGAGCAAATCGCTCTCCTATAGACATCGATGCATGCAATTGCATATCTTCAATTATAACTCCCCATCGATCAATCGTGTGCTTAGTATTTAGATACTGAAAATACATCCTATTCAAAATACAAAGCTTCTCTAATATACTTTCTGCAACCTCTTTTGCTGCCCAGCCTTTCACATTATTAATAGGAAAATCGACACATAATATCTCTTCATATAAAAGAAAATCATCAATCAAAACATTATCTGTTGAAAACTCACTCATTCTCAACTTAATTGTATCCATACAATTGAGGATAACATCCATATCTTTTGCTGCTACACGCAATAAAGAGATAGAAGTTGCTCCATCAATCTTATCTGTTGGCAGCTCTTCAAAAATAGGATCATATTGATATGGAATATTAAATTTTTGTAATAAGTCTTTTTCTTCTGATAAATAGTGCTCTACAAAATGCCATGCTTCGTCAACTTTATGTTTTACACAAGAAAAATCGGCATTTTCTATGCATAGCCCTAATACCTCTTTTATAATGCCCATAGAGTTAGATACATCTATAAACGCTCTCGCATCTCGTATCGATTTTAATTTAACACCATCAGTGTTTTCAACATTAAATGAAATGAATAACCGTCGTATCTCATTTAATACATCAAGAACCCTATTAATAAAATCAGGAGAAACATGCACACGTAAAACATTCTCCCAATAGCGCATTCCTCCATCTATTCTTATATTATGCACCTCTGCTAAATCACCCAACCTACTCAAAATATTTTGATATTTATCAAAATCCATCTCTAAAGGATCACTGCCCTTCCAATAAATATTTTGAATATTTTCAGTTATAGTAGAATGCTTAGCCCATTCACCATGAACCCAATGTACGGATTTATTTAAAGGCTTAACACACTCCCCTAAAGCCGCCGCATAGCTCCTCAAATGTGCAATTTTCCCCTCTCTCTTTTTTATTGATGCATCTAGCCCGCTTCTTTTTTTACATGACCTAGCTTCTTCAAGCACACGATCATAATCCTTTAAAATATTCTTCGCGAATGTTCTCTTATCAATTTTATTTTGAAACAAAGGAAGACATAGACTATTTAGACCAACGTTTTTAAGGCGATTCAAAACAACTTCAAGAGCAACCTGTTTTTCACATACCATTAACACCGTTTTTCCACGTGCCAACAAATTAGAGATAATATTGACAATAGTCTGGCTTTTACCTGTCCCAGGAGGACCCTGCACATTTAAATGGTTCCCATTAAGAACATTATGCAAAATTTTAAGCTGACTCACATCTGCATCTAATACATTATAATCATCGTCAACCGTTAATAATGCATCTGGATTATCAACAGTTTGAATCAATTCAGTCTGCTGAATTGGAGCATGACTACATAACGCATTAATAAATTCATGCTGAAGAATCACATCTTTATTGCCATGCAAATCAGCATAAATCTGCTCTCCAAAAAAAGAGTATTGTGCGATCTGAATATCATCATTCATTTCATACTCTAAATTAAGCTCCGAGAAAATCTCCCGCACCTGCAAGCATAAATCTTTATAAGCTTCCAACCAATCAGTACTACTATCATATGAAAACTCTAATTTTCGAACTTTATATTGCTTTGCAAGCAACAAAGCTAAAATTTTATTGTGTGTGATCTCTTCAGCCTCTAAGCAAGATGAAATAATGGTTTTTTTAGGATTTTTATTTTCTTCGATACGAATTGGAATTAATAATAATGGAGCATTAAAATCATAATCTTTAACTACATTGCTAGATTTTGCAGTACCTGTCATAGGCTCTTTCCATTTCACCTTACCAATAGTAAGAAATAGTGTATGCAAACCTGATTCTTCAAATTTCCTTTTAGCATCTAAACGAAAAGCATTAAGCAAAGTTATAAGTTTTTCACCTAAAACATTCACCAACGGAACATCCGGAGACACTGAATTATTATCATCTTTTGCATCTTCTAAATTAATTGATTGTTCATGTTGCAATATTTGACGATGAATGAATTCAATATTCAAATTATCTAAAGAGCCATATTGAACCAGAAATTTTTTTATACTCTCATCAAAAATGATAGTTCTTCCTCTTTTAGGAATCTTCAACAAACGATTGCGCCGCGTTAAATCAATAACCCTATTTTCATATTCAGAAAAAGTTCTTAAATTATTTTTCATGCAAAGCCTTCAATGCTTACCTTCAAAAGGTAATTTTAACTAAAAAAAAATATCGAGTACCTAGACACCACAAGCTTCAAAAAATTAAAGACTAAAGCTTATATCTAAGTCAAAAAAATTAATATGCGTTTATTTTTAATTTCCATACTAAATTCACCTATTTTTATGCCCCTAAAAATTTGAGAGAAAAAAAACAATAAAAAAATATTATAATGAAAGATAAGCTATACAACCTCTGTTTCAATAACAACCTGCTGCTGATTAACATTGCATCTTATATTTAAATGATTCCAAATGGCATACATTGCATATGTATCAAGACCACAGTATAACTTTAAGTCTTTTGCAATTTTTTGTTTTTGTTCTTTTGACAGATTACCATAAATCATATTATACCATTCTAATGATGCTGCCGTACCCTCTTGAATGACAAGATCCTTATAGCTTAGCTCAGGGCAAATAACAGGCAAAACATTTTTTATAGAAGAACTGCCCTTGAAACCAGGATCTATATACATATTTGGTTTCAATTTAAATATATCCTCTAAATCATAAATACGAGCATTCAGACGCTCTAAAAATTCTTTATGCTCTGGATGACGCTCTGCGAGCTCAATATTTCTCTTTTCTTCAAAAACTTTATGCCACACAAGAATAGACCCACTTAATCCTATAAACTGCTTAAGATGTTGGATAATCCCCAAGGAAGGATCTGAGTCAGATTCGTGTAGATATTCAAAGTGATTTAACACCTTATCCGGGCTATGCAGTACATGAACTGAAAACTGAAAAGGCATTTGAGTATGCGGATTAGAGCCTTTATATAATGGTATTGTTGGTTTATACGTTTCGTAATCAAAAAAATATAATGGAAACTCTAAAGAATTAAGTTCATTTTTAACTAGATTTAGATCTATATCTTCTTGTCCAAGCTTATAGGAACGTACTTGTTTTTTTTGATTATCTGATAGTTTTACTGACTCAGGAATATCATCTATTTTGAAACATCCACTATCTACCAGATATTGTAAGTTTTTTTTACTACCTCCAATACGGTAAATATCATGAATGGAATAATCTGGGACATACATATGAGAATATTTAAACGTTGGACAATGGGACGACCTACCTTTATAAATGCATGGACAGGATACTTGATCTTCACTACTACTTATTAAATCCTGCTTAGCACTTTGCATCCTTTGCTCAGTTTTTGATTTGTTCTTTCTTACCTCATCAGTCACATCTTTATAGAGAACAAGCTGATTAATATCTATTTGCTCGCGCAGCACATAGTCTTTATTTAAGCACGCTATAAATATCTCATCTAACTCAATACCATTTTTTTGTAGAATAATAGACTGAAAAGAAACATCTTCAATTAATTCTGAAATCTTCTTTTTATTTTTTTTACACTTATCGCAAGATTTAATATTTTCACATTCATGCTCTGGGTACAGTCCAACACTTTTAACTTCATAAAGACTCCTTTTGCCTGTCACAGCATCATATGTAAGAATATCACTACGCACCAAAAAGACATCATGTACAAATGTTGCTTGAAAGAGTACGGGAGTTTTTTTATATATCAATTCTTGGGTTAGTAAGGCAGCAGAATCATTGTTAGGTCCATGCTCAACTTTTATTCCCTTTGGAAACAACCTTTGTACATATTCTTCTACTAAATAACCTTGTTCTATAAGATGCTTTTGATACCCCGATAATCCGAACAACTCCTTCAAGTCAGCTCTATGGGCTTTAAGCCATGCATTCTTAGGACAATCTAAAAAATCAAGATAAAGTGATTTATTAATAAATTTATTCATAAATTCTCCTAAAAAAATTAGCAACAGACACCATTATTAACAATAATGCATTTATATTAATAATCAAAAGCATATACTATACCTTGATAATTAACATTTCCACTTGCAATTCCCAAAAGCACCTATATCCCTTATCGATTAAATCAAATGAACGCACCCGTCTTCGTTTACGTGTTCTTCGTAGCCCTGAGAGCGAAGTAGGATCCAGGTCTTCCAACTTGTCAAACTACGCCGGACAAGTCCTAATCATTAACAACAAGGAGGGATTATATTTCTACGATGTTACACAATTCAGGAAACACAGGGATTATTTGGGCAACACAAACTGCTCGATACAATGAGCCTATAGGGTTCAACACTCATCCCAAATCGTTACTATAAAAAACAAAATGAATTTTTTGATGCATGTCTTTTGCATCCATGAAAAGGACAATGTTCATACATTCTCGTGTAGCAGCACGCATAAGGTCTATTAATAGACCTTATGCGTAATAAGGGAATTATCAAAAAGATTTAACTACACAAAAAAAAGAAAAATTTGGTATAAAAATAGCCGAAACCTCGCTTTAAAAAGGAATCGGCTAATGAAATTTCTAGATAATCTTATCAAAAAACCAAACGTATTTCAACGCACAATTGGCTTGTCTCCCGAACAATTTAAAAAA
>JAJCZC010000033.1 GCA_029262575.1 Candidatus Babelota bacterium
CAAAAAAACATTGCAGGAAAATCACCTACTTAACGTCTTTTTTGCATATGCATTTTTACAATATGAGCGTAAGAAGAATAGGCTGAAAAACGTAGAAAGCGCAATAAAATCGATAAAAGACTCAAGTTTTGAAGATGTAAGATCGCAGTTTGCTCGATCTGCAGAGATCTTTGGTGTTGCTTAGCGGAAGTCCTGTCAAAAAGATCTTTGATGACAATTTCAAATCCATGGTTTCCTATAGTATTTATATTGGACGTCCCTACTCGTATCATCTGGCAAAAATTACCTGCTTTAGCAAGGTTCACCTTTTTGCCTAATGTATCAACAATTTGCAACTCTGTTTTTGAACCTCCACCATCAATGCATATAATATAAGAAGTATCCTCTAAAACATTGTTTAAAGATTGTGATGGGCTAGGATAAATTGATGATATATATAGCCCGAAATAGACTATTGTTCCCTGAATTAAACATTTATTACTTTTCATAAAAAAATCAACCTTGATTACTCAGCTCTTCAAAGGTAATATCCAAAACTTCATATTCATACCAGTTGGGCAAATTATAATGCCACCACTCACATGATATGCCAACAAAACCATATTTTTCCATGACTGATCTCAGGAATTCTCTATTTTTTAGCCTTTCATCATCTAAACCAGTAAAGTCCCGATGGGCTCTTTTAGAGAATTCCATGGGTGGCATCGAAAGCTCTTGCCCATCTTGCAATCGAACGAGCGTAAGGTCTACAGCTACTCCTCGAGGATGCCGACCTCCTTCAACATCTGGATCTGAAATATAATTACCTGGATCATCAAGGTTCATCGTTAATGCAATTTCCCAAAGTTGTTTTTGTACAAAAAGAGGACGATATGCATCTTTAATTTTTATTCCCAGGCCATACTCAGCAAGTTCTTTTTGAATCGCATCCAATTTTAACGCGACTCCTTTATCAATATATGCTGTAGCACATTTTGGATATTGCGCTTTTCCTAAAAAATTATGCGCATCTGCCAAAAACAAATCCACAAGAATCGTTGGATTTATCGATCGTATTTCAACAAGTTTTGGCTTAATGAGGGAGTGCAA
Organism: Candidatus Babelota bacterium; assembly: GCA_029262575.1. GTDB lineage: Bacteria > Babelota > Babeliae > Babelales > Vermiphilaceae > JAKBEL01. The sequence goes on from JAJCZC010000033.1 coordinate 1,090, forward strand.
AGGTGTGAATATAAATATGATAGAAAATGCAAACCATTGTCTTTTGTGTATCACGTCAAAGCTCCTTTTTGAAATTCAAATATTTTTTAACAATCGCATTGTTGCCTTATACGGTCTTTCAATGTTTTCTAAAATAATGAAAAACAAATTTAAAAAAAATTGCATTATTAATCAACAAAAATAAAACATTTTTTTCTAAACCTTACACTTACCTTCCAAGCGCATGTATTCTATAGCGCCATATAAACTCACATCATAATCGGCAATCACCCAAATAGGCATCGATTTAAGAAGTGTTTGTTGTTTGCCGCAATTGGCGAACTCTTTGAGGAAACTGTTTAATTTAAACATCTCTACATTGTGCGATGCAATACCGCCGGCAATATAAACACCGCCTAATGCAAGTGCATCTAATGCCCAATTTTTTGCACAACGCCCATAAAGTTTTGCGTAAAGTTCAAAGGTATCCCAACAACGTTTATCACGATTGCGGCTTTTGAAAATTTCATCCGGATGTGGGCCATCATTTGTGAGTGTAATATCTTGCTTGCCATATTTTTTATATTCGCCAAAAAAAGCATATATTCGCTTGATACCCCTGCCCGAAAGTACATTTTCCCATGAGATACCACAAAAATAACTCTCGCGTTCACGTATAAAATTAATCAAATCAAGATCAACTTGCTCTTGAGCAGCAAAATCGGCATGCCCACCTTCGGATGCCACCGGTAAATATCGCCCTTTACTATCAATCCAACGCAATATTGATTTGCCAAGTCCGGTACCCGCACCCAAAATTGCCTTATTGCCCCACTTGTGCTCATTCCCCCTTTGCGCTACCACCAAGTCTTTTTGATCAATACGACTAATGCCAAAACCCACAACCTCAAAATCATTTACTATAAAAGCACATTCAAGGCCCGTCTTTTTCTTGATATCTTTTGCATCAATAGTGATGTCTAAATTGGTTGGCTTGCAAAAATCCTGTTTTGGCGTCACCACGCCAGCTGCAGCAAAACAGGCACTTTTAATCTCAAGTGCATATTTTTCGTGAACATAGTCCAATAGATCTTTAACCACATCACTGAAATTGGTGATTTCCTGACTTTTAAAATGTATTGAAAATAATAACACAGCATCATCATCAATAATTTGTGCAATACCAAAGTTCGCATTTGTACCGCCTACATCTGCAACGAGCAACGCCGGCACGCCTTTTTTTATTTCTTCATAAATAACTTCTTTAAATGGTAGCATCTGTTTTCTCCTTGAAAAAGTTTTCTCCCTTCTGCTTAAGTTAACGTGAACTCTATCTAAGAAAATAGACTTTTTTCGTTGAAAGTACCTACTCTTTCAAGAAGGTTTTTATATAGTCTCATCTTGAGTTGAGCGAGGGCGAAGTATCGAAGGATACATTAAAAAAAATGTTGCATTCGTTTCTCAAAAAACACAATACATAAAATTTAAAAATGCATAATTTTTATAAAAAGAAAGGTATCCTTCGATACTTCGCTCTCGATTAACTCAAGATGGAATAAATAGATCTCTTTCATTCATAATCTCTCAATAATTAATCAGAATGCAAATTTTTCTTTCCCTTAAAACGCAACATAAAGTTAACGCAAAACAATGCATTAGAATCTGAAGCTTGCAAATACAAAACCGTTTATTTTATAGTGCTTATGATCGCTCATGCATAACTAAAGCAAAAAATAACGTATTAAATAAAAAATAACCGAATGATACAAAAAAAGGTTACCTATGACCCAAGCAAAAGCTGTTGAAAAACAGACGAAAGTGCATCCATGGTTTCAAGCCGCACTTATTATATTAAGCACCACCGTTATTTGGTATTTCCTACAAAAACGTATTACCACCTTTGTCAGCAAAGATCCGACACCGCCCATCATTCACGTAACGCCTGAAACTTATACACATTTTGGCGGTTTTCCGGATACGGTAAAGATTGGTCTTTATATTGATCAGTTTCGTCAATTTAGCATGGTAAAAAATGATTTTGAATTCAGTGGCATTCTTTGGTTTGAATTCAATCCAGATGTTTTATCATTGGAAACATTAGATAAATTTGTTTTTGAAAAGGGCAAGATAAAATATAAATCTGAACCGGATACACAATTGGTTGATGGCAAGCTATTGGTGCGCTACAACATTCGAGTAAATTTTAATAGCGCATTAAGTTATGCTGATTTCCCTGTTGATAATCATAGCATTAACCTCATTATTGCAAACCACTTTTTATCACCCAGCACCGTACTGTTCTCCTCTTCAAACAGAGAATTTGTGGTTAAAGCAAAAACAAAGGCTGCCGGTTGGGATCGCATTAACAAATCGGTAACTACCGGTTTTCAAAAATCAGAACTTGATCCTCACGACGAAAGAAAAACCATCTATTATCCTGTGGCAATGTTCACCCTTGACTATCTTCGTTATGGCATTAGATATGTACTTTCGATCATGCTGCCCTTACTTATGCTATTCTATTTAACACTTTCCAGCTTATCATGGGGTGATAGCACCGCTACAAGTTTGGCTATTGGAGGCATAACCGCGACAATTGGTTATAAATTCGTTATTGAAAGCCTATCGCCTAAAGCTGGTTATTTTATGCTTTCAGATTATCTTTTTTTCCTATTTTTAGGCGCAAATGCCCTGGTGTTTTTTATTATTTTAGCAGATAAATATGCAACGCGTTTTTCTCTCACGCAAAAAAATATCGCCTTAGTTTCTCTACATTTTTTAGTCACAACGGCATGCGTTTACCTCTTTATATAAATGAATACAAAGGATATCTATGAATAAAAAATCACTTATTTTATTTTTATTATGCATGTCATGTGACTTAGCTGCACACATCACCCTATCTCACATTCAAGAATATACGGCCCAGCATCCTGAGTTTCCTCAAACAGATAAAAATGATTGGAATGATCCAGTTTATGACACATTTTATAAAAGCCTTCGGCCAAACATGCTCACCCGTTGGATGAATTGGCTCGGTTTTGGCAAAGCAGAAACTTGGAATGCCTATGCCTTTAAAGAGCTACTTGAAGAACAAATCGAATCTCGTGAACGCAAAAATTTATCGGGGCGACACGTTGCAAAACTACTTATAGATGAACCTGTCAATGTTTACGTTTTTGGTGACATTCAAGGCGCTCTTCATTCATTAATACGCAGTATGACCTTTTTAAAAGAAAAAAACATCATTAATAATGACATGATCATCACACAACCTGACACTTATATTGTTTTCAATGGCGACTTCATTGATCGATCGGCATATTCGATAGAATCACTCTATGTTGTAATGCTTTTATTGCAACGAAATCCTGATACCGTGTTTTATATTCGCGGCAAACATGAAGATAAAGATTACTGGCAAAATTTCGGCTTAAAACGCGAACTAATTCAACGCATGGATTTCATGCTAGCCAGCGATGCTCCTGCCGATACAATTCCAATGGGTGACTCAATACGACGCTTCTTTAACTCATTGCCCTTAGCCCTTTATATTGCAACCAAAGATAATCCCACAGAACTTATTCGCATCTCGCACGCAGGAAGAAACAGCCCAGAACTAAAAGAACACCTCTATGATGATTTCTTCACTCGCCAACCTGCAGAAAAAATTAGTTACTTCAATGTCAGTAAAAAAAACAAATCGAAAGTTACGCCACAAATCAAAGCACTTATTACCACCGAGAATTGGATCAAGGAGCATCGCGCAACACAAGGGCTTGGTTTGCTTGATCAAGACCTCGGAACCACAGCATGGTCAATTGTTTCAACTCCAATTATGGCATATCAAAATTATTACAACTTTTTTTATGATGCACTGGTTGAAATAAAAATAAAAACCCCTCTTAATAAAAGCACTATTAGCGTATGGAACAATAATATCAATACACCAACAAAATTTGAACGCAAGGCTCAATTCAACCTGATCACCTCTATTCCATCCTCAGAAATTGAAGAAGAGTACCTTGAAAAACCTCAAATTAAAATAGGTTCTTCAATGGCGCTTAAACGCGGGGTTGCCATTATGGGGCAACGCATCAAGCGCGGTATGGACATTCGCGTGAACGAACAAAATCAAAAAGGTGGCATTAACGGCCAACATATCAAAACCATCATTTATAACGATGACTATACACCTTTTTTAGCACGCCAAAACATTGATCGCTTAATGAATGTTGATGATACGCGCCTTATTATACTCCCAGTAGGCAGCCCGACGCTCAAGGCATACTTTGATTACGTAAAAGAACAAAAGATTACAGTCCTCTTTCCTGTTACTGGATCAAATGAATTTAGAAAACCGACCCTTAAAAGTTTGGTTAACTTCAGGCCAACCTATGCAGATGAAGTACAAATTTTATTGGATTACCTGTTCACTGAATATGGAGCACGTAAATTTCTATTCTTTTATCAAAACGATAGTTACGGACTTGATGCACTGGAACAAGCACATAAAGAACTTGAAGCTCGCGGCATAACCGATTGGGTAGATGTTTCTTACGCTCGCGGTGAGACTAATTTCAAAAAACAGGCTGAAACTATCGCAAACGCGCAAGTTGATGCCATCGGGCTTTTTTCAACCGCAAAAGCAACTGAAGAACTGTTTCGGCAAATTGGCATTGATGCATTATCAAACAAAAAGCTGTTTGGCATATCATTCTTAGGCGAAGTATCATTCAGAGAATTTATTAAGTCCCGCGGCTTGCAAGTAATGCTCGGGGCAGCTGTGCCAAATCCAGCAAAAAGCAACCTTGAATCTGCAAAGCTTTATCGCAAGGCAATGGATAAAAACAATCTTCCTTATGACGTGTTTTCACTTGAAGCATTCATAACCACAAGCCTTTTGATGAATGTAATGAAGAGCATACAAGGTCCAATTACACGAGAAAAAATAGTTGAAAAATTAGAAGCATTCTATCTTGATAAATTTCAGGGACTCACCTTAACCTTTAACCCAAAAACTCGCAGTTTAGCCCGCTATGTTTGGATTGAAACAGCTGAAAATGAAAACTGGATTGAAAGAAAAATCAAGAATGTATTGGCTTAACTCATTTAAAGTTATAATAGGTGAGCCTTTAGCTTCTCATGTTGCGGCCATAATCTTGGGTAAGCCATGCTAAAGAGCCAAACATCCAGCCAACACCTAATATCTTTTTTTGATCAGCCTCAGGAATTTGATCCCAATATTTGTGCAAAAGAAAAGCAACAACGCCTGTGGTAGCCAACGAACCGATGATGTGACCAACTTCGTGCATGCGGCTAGACAAAGCTGCACTACGCTCGGCATCTTGTCGAGACGAAAAACTATCAATGCTCTGCTCACAAGGACTATCTCTCAGAGCATGATGTAAACATTGTAGCTTAATTGCTGTAAACGTATGCGGTAAAGTTAATGTTGTGCATAAACCGGAAGTCGCATATTGGGCCTTTTGCCCAAAAACATGCCGCACCGGCACAGTGATTAATCCGCTATATACTAACGACTCATAAGATCCTCGTATAAAACCTGCCCCCAATTGGTGCAACACTTTTTCAGATTCTTGAATTCTGTTATACGGTGTAAGTTGATTATTTGAGACAATTAATGATGCGCAGAATACAGCTGTTATTATTGCAAGATTTCTCATGATGATCCTTGGTATGCTGGAGTTATTCAAATGTTCTTGCTCGATTATAGGGCATCATAAGGCCGAAGTAAAGCAATAACCCATTTTTTATTCTCTTTGAAATAACAGAGGCGCCTGTTTACATAATACCCACTAATGATAAAATAATAATATGAAGCAAGCAGTACGTAAAATATCACCTTCACTTTATTATATAATGGGAAACTATGAACAGAGCCAACATAATTGCCTTTTGCCTAAGCACTCTCTTGACAATAAGCCTATCAGCATCTGGGCAAGAGGATACACAAAAGTCGGTAGCCATATATTTTAGGCCATATAACGTTGTTTGGGCAAATGATACGAGTGCCATACTCAAAGAATTGGGTAATTTCATAACAAGTCACAAATGGCTATCTACAAAACTCACACTTTGCTCAACCTTACTGCCAGAAGGTTTTTATAGGTGGTATCGAGGCGATTCTTTACCCAAATTTTATCCGCTTTTTGAGCGCACAAACCCAACAGGTGAACTTAAAGAGTTAGCTCTTAACATCACCATCGATACGAAACAAGAACTCCCTGGTACAGAGCTTCTAAACTGGTTTCTAGAACAGCAGCTTCCTGTGTATTGCATAACGGATCAATTGGCACCACTTTACCCACGTATCAAACAACGCTTTACCATATTTGAACAGATTCATGACATTATACAAAAAGAAGATACAACGGTGTATAGCACGATTATTAATCAGCAAGAAGAGCGCACCTGTGCGATACTTGTTTTACCTAAAACAGCAAAAGAAAACGATATTGAAGCCGCAATAGATGCTGGATTTAAACTTGTCTATTTTGATAAAGAAGACGCCCAAAACTCAATAGCTGAAATCAAGGAACAAATTAACCAGCTTATACAATAAATTATACTACCATGCTCCAAAACATCGGGCGATTATTTTGAAAAATTTCAAAATAATCGCCCTTTTTCTGAAATTTCTTTTTATTACTCATTTTTTTGCCCACTCTCAAGCAAAATCCCAATAAAACACCTAAAATCTCATTTACCTTTCAGAGTTTTAACATATTTTTAGTGCAAAAAACAAGACTAGACATAAATTAAGCAAAAAAGCCCTTATTTTAAACAAAAAATTTAAAAAACCTTGATTTTACATAACTCAATGTTTTATGATGAAATGGAAGATAAAGAAAAGCGATCATCGATCAGCGATCTTTGAAAAAGATTTGTCAGAAACTTGTTAGGTATGCATGTTTATTTCAGGCATGTGTGGCTAAGTAGCTATGAGTAACGAATATATCAGGTTGAGATGTATTGGTGAAAACAGGTAACGCAGATATTGATTACTGAAGTTGAACTGTAATTAAGCAGTAAATATGAAATAAATGCGCAAGAAGTAAGGCGAAACAATCAATAATGCTGAAAAGCATTATTGATTATCAACCATAAAAGTGAGTAGCATATGACTTTCCCGACATATGCTACCACCTAAAAAAGTAATAAAAAAAATCTTTGAAAATTTTGTCATGAACTTGGTAACTGTAGATGTTTATTTCAGGCATGTATAGTTAGATAATTATAGAGTAAGCAACATTTCTGGTTGAGATATGTTGGCGAAAATAATTAAAGCAGGTATGGATTACTGAAATTGAACTGTAATTAAACAGTAAATATGAAATAATGCACAAGCTAAGATCATGACAAAGCACTCAACCAATTGCGTAAGGAACATACTGTTCAGAGAGCATATTGCTTTATGGCGTATGTTCCTTACCTTTAAAACTATTAAGCCTTTTGGTTTTTTATGAAGAATTGTGAAGTCATAACACTTGAAAAGAAATATATGTTTATTTTGGACATGTATTACTAAAGTGATTATATGAATAAACACAGGGTTGAATGTGTTTGTGTGTATAATTATCGCAAGTATATCTTACTAAAATTGAACTGTAATTAAACAGTAAATAAGATATATAGGTGAAGTAAATGATAACGCAAGCAACAATACTCATACACGAGTATTGTTGTCAACCAAACAAAGCGAGTAGTAATGCATGAAAGTGCTTACTGCTCGCTGTTTTAATCCAGATCCAAAGCAACTTTTAAGGCTTTATCTATTTGATCAATCGTTGCAATATCGCACATACCAATTTGTTTACCAACACGACCTTTGTCAACAGCCTTAATTTGATTGAGTAAAATCATACCTTTGACTTGTTCGAGGATAATTGGCACAGTAAACGAAAATTTCTTCTTTGAGGTACTTGTTATAGGTGCAACAATTACAATATTACTATATTGATTGCCAACATCATTAGAAACTATAACCGACGGGCGTGTTTTTTTTATTTCGGCACCAACTGTTGGATCTAATTTAACCCAGTAAATATCGCCACGCTTAGGGTAACTCATTCCCACCCCTCAGCTTCAAGAGCGCTCCAATCGCGCATCGCTTCATTGTGCCCTTCATCCTTTGACGCTTCGATGTATTCTTGCTTAAGCTCCATTCTTTTTGCTTCCAAGGCTGTTTCTAATGCTTTTGCCACAAATTTGCTCATATTTCTCCGACCAACCAATTTTTGCAACGATTTATGCATTTCAGGAGGAATCGAAAAAGTAACATTTATGTTTTTCATATTGGTATCCTTATATTAATAATCAGAACCTCACACTACATATTATACATTATTTATTGTTTATTGTTAATGGTTTTGAAAAAACGAATAGTTAGCTCATTTGAGCCCGCTTGCAAAACAGCTAAATTCATCCAGAATATCCATAAAAACACCTGGGATAAGAACTTTTTCGCTCAAACCTTTGTTTTTTGCTCCCCCTGTTTGATAACATAAAACCAGAGGTGGTAAACAGTTCATCAATTAAAAAAAGGCCCTTCGATAATAAATTTGTTAAATTTAAACTCAGGATGAAAAATGATGAAAAGAATATTATTGAGCATGGTGCTCTTGTTGAGTGGCGCGAATCTACTAGGTATAGTAGCAAGCAATAAAAAATTAGGTATAGTAGTAAGCAATAAAAAATTCCCAATACTTGGAGTTGACACTCCACAAGGAATTCGCCCGGATGGGCTGCCTTATGGTAGCCCTGAACCTTATCAGCATCGAACGTCACTCTTCTCAACCAATGAAGAAGAGTCACAATATAGAATACCACAATCTACACGACCTCCACATCTAATGACCCGGGAAGAACGGATGCGCATGATCGCACAGGGCGGTGTATAACAATAGCATCAAGAACATAAAATAAAGAAAGCCCGCATCTATAATGTGCGGGCTTTCTTTATTTTATTGCCCCACGTAAAAAGCCTATGTTAACATCAAGACATATAAATACTCTAAGGGGGAAACCAATGGGACATAAGTTATTGCCTTTATATCTTTTATCTTTACTGCTCTTGCCTAGCTGCTGGCAGGAAGAACAACCAGAAGAACAATCAACAAAACAACAAAAAGAGCCATCTCGATCAATGAGCAAAAGCATTCATCTTGAAGATATCGTTTCAAATAAAGAAGAAGCTCCCGATGTTTTGCGTAACGAAATTGCACAAGGCAAAACGGTTGTTGATTTTTATGCACAATGGTGTGGTCCGTGTAAATTAATGTCTCCAGTAATCGATGAATTGGCAAATGAATATAAAGATATTTCATTCATCAAAATTGACATTGATAAATTCACCGATCTCGCAAACGGTTTTGATGTTGATAATCAGCGGATCGTGATAAGTGGCATTCCAACTATCTATTTTTTCAAAGATGGAAAAATCGTAGAAAAAGTTGGCGGCTATATAAGAAAGGAAGTCTTTAAAAAAATGATAATCAGCAAACTAGGCTCATAAATTATATTAACACCAAACATCTCACTAGGGGGTCACGTCGACCCCCATTTTATTACAATCAAATGCATGTTAATATTGATTAATATAGCAGTTAGAACATTTTAACAATTTTCATTAAAGGATAACTTATGAAAAAAATATTATTAGCAAGTTTGCTCATCACGGCAAGTGCATATACTGCAACACCACCCTCTAAAGTGATTCATTTTAGTACAAAACGAAATCAGTCAGTTATGGATTCATTTAGTCAATTGACGAGCAAAGGATTCGTGATTGTTGATTTTTATGCAGATTGGTGTGGCCCTTGCAAAAGCATCAGTCCAATTTTTAACCAATTATCAAACGAATGCAATAACGTAACTTTTATAAAAGTAAATATCGATAGCTATAAAGAGATTGCTCAAAAGTATAAAGTGTGTAGCATTCCACAGCTGCTTTTGTTTAAAAATGGCAAGTTAATCAAAACATTGGTCGGCAAGCAATCTAAAAAACAAATTAATACAGAAATCAAAAAACACTTTAAATAACTCAATGTTGTTTGGGATGCATTCCTGCATCCCAACCTTATCTAACCAACCGTTGCTATAATGCCCAAAACACTGCCTATACCGCCAAAGAGCATGCCGCATAAACCAATTAAATATCCCCATCGCGTGTGGCAACGCTGTCTCTCTAGTTCGCCGTCGGTCCGTCTTTTATCATCACGATAAGATACCTCCTGACTGACCAAAACATTATAAATTGCACGACTATATGCAATAATTTCAGATGACGTTTTTTTCGACGCTTCGCTATCATGACTGTCATCGTCTGAGCTATCCGTTCCCTTGCTTATTCCCAAGCTTCTGGCAAGCTGCATGACATCGGTTGTAGTCCTTTGCGACAATAAGTCTCTTTCTAAAACAACTCTTTGGCTAATACGCTTGCGTACAGTATCTAACGCGTCTTGCATATCTGAATTATCTAAATCATTTGCACTTGCATTGGGCAATAAAATATGAAACGTTGAACTCTGCGGGGACTGAATATTACTTTCATTACTACTCGATGCACGTTTTATAGATGTATCGTTCTCAGATGTATTTTTGTCCACCACAACTTGCAACTCATGCATTGCACACAAACTGAAACTGGATAGCGCCAACAACAGATATCGCTTCTTGTCCACAATAACCTCCATACAATATTAACAACCGCCGTTAAGCACCCAGCCTAAAGCAACGCAAACAATTGATCCCATTAGATACAAATAATTTTGCTGTGTTTGATGAGATGTAGCCTTTTTTTCATATAGCTCCTTTTGACGAGCCATTTTTAACGCATGCACACGGTCACTCTGTTCTGCCTCAAGCAACAATTGATTGGTTGTGTGTAACAATAATGTTGAGGCGTCATTTATTTGTGTTTGCTCCACGCTCTCCAATGATTGCACAAGTGCTACATCTGATTCTCTTCGGCTAACAGTTCTTTGCATCACACTTGCAAGTGCTTTTCTGTTTACCTGCTCTTGCTCATTAGATGACTGAGCTTTAACAAGATTTGATGCTACTCGGTAGTAAGAATTCGGCGCGCTATCTTTTTGAATACCAATAAGAAATAATGGCACAATAGCCAACAAGAGTACTTGTTTCATACTTCCCCCATTTTATTAGTTTATTAAGGCAATTAACATTAGGCGGCAACGTTAGATTGCTGCAATAATCGCTTTAAATCTTCTATTAAACGTAGAATCAACTGAGCTTTCACCTTTTTTTGATTTCGTGATCGCAAACTTAACAAAGGCAACAAGCGGCCCTTTTGTTCATTTTTAAACATGTATAGTTGAGTTTTTAAATAATGCAATGTCAGCACGCCTCCCTTGGGAAGATGCTTATATAATAATGCTGTAACATGATCCTGCCCCGAAAGATCCCCATTAGACATCAAGCCAATTTCATCACCCAATATATCACTTGTAGATTGCTTATTTTGCTCGCCTGCCTGGATAAATGCACAGCAAAGCAAGAACATAAACATTAAAACCATTACACCCCCAAACCTAATGAATCTATTCACCGCCTTCTGAACTTAAATACACAATCAACGCATTTGCTCCATACGTTAGACCAGATGCAACAATAAATGAAGCGACTCCCGTTATCCATTTTATTTTTTGTTCACGCGTTACTTTGTGCCCTAAAAAATCTGACTCTTTTCGCACATATTTGCTCACCAACCAATTAATTGGAGGCTTCACGGCATCTTTTTCTATAGTGACTTCAAAGCCGCGCTCGATCTGTTCACTTCTTTGACGATCTTGCATAAGAGCACGAGAAACCCCTCTCATCTTAGTTGGTTTTTGAATATAGCCAAATGTTATAAGCTCTTGTAACAATTCGTTTCTCTCTCTTTGAGAAATAGCCTGATTTTTGGGCACATAAGGCTCTATATCTGCCGGCACGATTCTGCTTGAAGATTGCGGCAAATCATCTAGATTATCAACTTTATTATTTGCAGGAAGAACCTTAAGCTCAATGTGTGAAACATCTCGATCATTTTTTGCTGAAATCATCATATTATTAATAATCACATTGTTATTGTTGCTATGCATCAAACCACTGTCGCTTGAAGAACTCGAGCACCATATTGACGCAAAACAATTCAAAACAAGCACAACAAGGTATCTTTTTTTGAACATAACCACTCCTTTATACCGCTCTTTCTATTTTTGAATGTATACAAAAACCACTGAAAAAATCAATAAAAAAAAACCTTCTTTTTATTCTAATTGAAAACAACCCTACCTGTTGCCAAATATCGCCCAGACGATATTATGTTAACTAATAAGTGAAATGTATATAATATAAGGAAAACCCTATGAAAAAAGCTATTTTAGCTATCGTTTTTTGTACTATTTCTAACATAGCTTGGAGCTACGAAGGCCTTATCACGTTGAATCATTCGGCCAAACGTGGCGGGAAAACACCAACTCAAGTTATCAATGAATATAAAAAAGATAATGCTGTCGTCTTTTTTTCCAAATCTGGCTGCCCATATTGCAACATCCTCAAGCCAAGATTTACAACACTAGCAAACAAGAATAAAAATAAAGCACAATTTATCGTGGTAAATGTTGGCAGCAGCACATCCTATAAATCAAGTTATGGCTTTTCAACCTATCCAACAGTGATGTATTACAAAAATAATGCAAAAAAGAAACAACATGGCAGCAATAATGGAAGCATGACAACAAATCAAATGCAAGGTTATATCAACTCTGTATATTAATCTACTAACACACTGCTGAACATCTTTTCAGCAGTGTGCCCTGACTATTTTTCAAACAATAGAGCCCTATATTTATTTTCCTTGTTTACTATTTGAAGCCGTAAACACAGATATAAAACGTTGCATACACGTTTGATTATCTTTTTTTTCCACTTTCTTTTTTGTTCGAATCGGCTGATTATTAAAGAGGGTAGCCACAGATATGCAATATTCAGAAGCACTCACTTGCGCAAGAGCAAGCCTGTGTATCGCATGCAGAGCATTCAATGATAACAATGAAAAACAAAACAATAATTTATGCATAACAAATGCCCCAAAGTAAGATTTAGATTATTTTATTTATTGCTTCAAACCACTGTATTGTTGTATCAATAAAAGCAATAAATAACAAGGAGATAACTATGAAACGGGCTCTTTTGTTTCACTCATTATTGTACATATCTTTAATCACTCAAGGTGCATCCTCATCCAAACAAAATAAAAAAAAGAGGGGCAACAATGTCATTATCGACATTGATAAAATTCAAAACACACCAGATAATCAATTAGTCGGTACCAAAGCATTTGCAGGCGCATTCACTCAAGCTGTTTATGGAAAAGAATGCGAAGAAAAATTTTGCACTCCCTTAATCAGAAAGCGCCTAAAACATCTGAAAGAAAATAACCCTACTGCTTTCGGTCGATTAGTTCAACAACTAGGACAAGCAAATCAAGCCATAACGCATCGATCAAATAATAGCCATACTCAAAACACACGATTTAATTCACAAATGTTAACCGAAATTATCTCTCCTGAAATGATCCAACAGTTAATCAAAGCCTGGAAAGAAAGTCATCAGCAACAAGAACAACAGATAGGAGAACACGCAATTACTATAAATGATCATCAAGCAACGATAGAGACACATGAGGGCACAATAGCCACACAAAATCAAAATCTACGCGCAACCCGCTATAAATTTTACGCCTCCATAGGGACCACGATTTTGGGCATTATTGGCACAGTTGTAACTGCATGGGTTGCCTCATCTTCATGTTGAAACATTAAAAAAGGCCCGCATAAATGCGAGCCTTTCTTTTGTGCAGGATATAAATTTATGAGCAATTTATTTCAGAGTAACCTGCAACAATGCTTTATCGTAGCTACCAGCTTTTAAATCTGAAAGATTCAAGAGTATTTCTTGGCCCCTTCCAGCTTGAGCTGTTTGATTAACAATAGCAATCAGCTTATATTGATTTTTGGCAACTTTTTCATACACATAAAGTACATTCAACTTATACTTGCTACCCAAATCACGTTTTTTACATGGCTCAACTTTTTTGCTGCTTAAAAGACTTGAACGGAGCATCTTTCCAGGAATAACGCCTTCATTGATGTACGAAACAAAATCATTATTAACCACAACACGTAGATTCTTAGTACAATCTGTATTGTCATTCACAAGCTTAATCTTACATGCCACAGCAGGTAAAGAAGCCATCAGAATAGCTAAAACTGTCGCTTTTTTCATTATTGTCATTAGAGTCCTTCACTTAAAATTAAATATCTTATGACAATAATACATCAGGCCGTTTAATTTTTAAACAGGGGGCCAATATTTAACTAAAAAAATAACTCAGACAGCACTTTTTACTCATTTTACAGCTTTGCAACCTGTTTTCATATATGACGAGAAGGACTTAATAGTATCGCAAACACAAGTGTTGCAATCGCATTTTATCCACTATTTAACTTCTGCAACCTACTTATAAATTTTGAACGTTTAAGTGTGTTGGTAATCAACTCAATTGGCCTCCTTCCAAGAATATCTCGGCGAGATTCGTCTGCTCCAAACTTAATGAGTAGTGCCGCAGCTTTTGGGTCGAGACTATTATATGCCTCAAACAAGGGAGTATGCCCAGCATTATCTGGAATATCAATATCTGCATTATTTGCTTGAAGTTTCAGCATTATTGGATAACTACCATGTAAAACTGCCAAATGTATAGGGGTTTTGCCGAGTTTATTCTTAATGTCCACCTTTGTTGGGCAATAGTTTAATAAGAAGCAAACAATATCAAAACTCTCCACGCCGACCGCCGTATGTAAAGGAGTGTTTCCATTTTTGCATTGCGCATTAAGATCAGCTCCTTGCTTAATCAAGGACTCTCCCACATATTTATTTTTTGCCATTACGGCATAATGCAGTAAAGTTAAACCACGATAATCCACAGCATTGATATCCGACTTGATACCAATTGATACAAGATCTGCAATAGTTATATTTTTGCTAAAAAAAACATGTAACCATTTAACAACGTGTGAAACAATGCCCTCTGCGCACAATTCGTCTATTTTGATATTGTTATACAATATGCCTGATTTCGCATCATATTGCTTAAAAGTATTATAGATCTTTCCCAATGCACATTTATAATATTTTTTAGCCTCTGACGTATTGCTTGTAAGCACATTAACAGGAAATTTGACTTCACTATCATCACTTGCACACATTGTAAATACGCTATATATCAATAAAAATAGAAAAATAATCATTTTACTTCTACTTGTTGAAATTCATTGATAAAAAAAGCTAAGTGGCCATAAACATCAATCATATCCAAAGTGCTTGCTAATGGAGCTTTGCTAAAAGAAAAAACAATTCGCTTAC
Organism: Candidatus Babelota bacterium; assembly: GCA_029262575.1. Classification (GTDB taxonomy): domain Bacteria; phylum Babelota; class Babeliae; order Babelales; family Vermiphilaceae; genus JAKBEL01. The sequence goes on from JAJCZC010000033.1 coordinate 16,525, forward strand.
CAAATTTACATCCAGGATTAGTAACGAGCCCTAAGACCTTAAACATGCCAAGGCTATTCAATTCATTGCATAAAATTAAGAAAAAAATGTACTTCTTCATTTATTACTCCTCTTTAAATCTAATTCGCGCCTCAAGCCTTAGTTTTTAATTTTCTAAAAAAAAAGCGAGGCATATGCGCCTCGCTCAATCTATTCAATCTTTAACACCTAAATGCTAATCCCAATCAAGCGACCCTGCAGTTTGATATTCAGTTACCCGCGTTTCAAAGAAATTCTTTTCTTTGTTCAAATCGGTTGCTTGTGACATCCAAGGAAACGGATTTTTTTTACCATATACTTTTGGCAATTCAATGCGCTCCAAACGACGATCTGCGATATATTCAACATACTCACTAAACTGCTCTGCATTAATACCAAGCAGTCCTTGAGGACATGCGTCATGTGCATAGTTCTTCTCTAAAACGACGGCTTGTTTTATCAGCTCTGTAACCTCTTGCTGAAATGAATCGGTCCATATTTCAGGATTTTCAGCTTTGATAGCGTTAATTAAGTCACAACCAAATGCCAAATGAATACTTTCATCACGCATAATGTATTCAAACTGTTCTCCAATACCAACCATTTTATTCTGGCGCTTCAATGCAAGCATCATGGCAAAACCAGCATAAAAGAAAATACCTTCCATGATCACATAAAACCCAATCAGATCACGCACAAATTTCTGCGTATTTTCTGAACCTTCAGTGCTAAAATTTGGATCAAATACTGAAGTGGTGAGTTCGACAACAAAGTCATCTTTTTCTTTGATTGATGGAATTGTTTCATACATATTAAAGATTTCATCTGGATCTAGTCCAAGTGAATCACAACAATAGATAAATGTATCCGTGTGCACAGCTTCTTCATATGCCTGACGCAATAAGTATTGACGACACTCTGGATTAGTTACATGACGATAAATTGCCAATACAAGGTTATTAGCGGTGAGCGATTCTGCTGTTGAAAAAAATCCCAAATTCCACATAATCATTCTGCGTTCTGTGTCTGAAAGAACGTCCGGTGATTTCCAATGCTCAACGTCTTGCTGCATTGATATCTCTTCAGGCGTCCAGTTGTTCGCTACGCCACTTTTATAATGCTCGCGAGCCCAAAGATAGTGCATAGGTAAAATTTTATTAGGATCAGTTTTTGAATCATTGATTATTTTTGCCATAGTGTATCTATTCCTTTGTTATTGACACGAATCACAGTCTGGCCCATTCAAAATACTGCACATCACATCTTTATCAGATTGACCATTGTTTAATGCAATATCTTCTTGCGGCGGTTTTTGAACAGGAGCACCTGTATTAGTATTTCCTTTTTGAGCTTTATTTACTTCAACATGATCACGTCGTTGTGTGAAACCAAATTTCTTTGCATCTAATGTTGATTTTTCAATTTGTGTTGCACCCAAGGTTCGCAAATAATAGGTTGCTTTCAAACCACATCGCCATGCTTTGAGATAAATATCACCCAGTTTTTTTCCCGAAACACCTCGCATAAATACATTGTGTGATTGGCTTTGATCAATCCATTTTCCACGTGCTGCTGTCAATTGAATCAACCATTCTGGATCAATTTCAAAAGCTTCCTTATATTTATCTTTTATGTGTTGCGGAACCTCTTGTACCAACTGTACATTACCATCATAATATTTCAACTGGTCGAGCATATGATCATTCCATAGGCCCATTTTCTTTAGATCCTTAACCAAATATTGATTAAGTATGGTAAACTCACCACTCATATTTGATTTAACATACAAGTTCTTATAAATCGGTTCAATACATGGATAACAGTTAGCAACGTTTGAAATCGTTGCAGTTGGTGCAATTGCCATTGTGTTTGAATTACGCATACCATGTTTTTTTATAGATTCGCGAACAGCAGTCCAATCAAGTTTAACATTACGATTCACGTCAATCGTTTGCCCACGCTCTTTTTCTAACAATGCTAAAGTATCAAATGGCAACAAACCTCTATCCCATTTTGAACCTTCAAAAGTTGAATAAGCACCGCGCTCTGCCGCCAACTCTGATGAAGCCAAAATAGCATGATAAGAAATCTTCTCCATAACTTCATCAGTAAATACTAACGCACGCTCATCATCAAAAGGAATATCCAATTTAAACAGCGCATCTTGCAAGCCCATCATTCCCAAACCAATTGGACGATGACGCAAGTTAGATGTTTTACCTTCCTTAATTGGATAATAGTTAATATTAATAACATTATCGAGCATGCGAATTGCCGTTTTTACTGATTTGGCGAGCTTTTCATCGTCTAATATGCCATCAACAATATGTTGCGACAGGTTAATTGAACCCAAGTTACATACAGCCGTTTCATCGGGTGAAGTGTTCAAACTAATTTCGGTACACAAGTTAGTACTATGAATCACACCTGCATGATCTTGCGGCGAACGCACATTAAATGCATCTTTAAACGTAATCCATGGGTGTCCTGTTTCGAACAGACGGCTCAACATTTTGCGCCATAACTGTTTTGCTGGCATTGTTTTAGTTAAACGAATCTTGCCCTCTTGCGCCATTTTTTCATATTCGTTATAACGCTTTTCAAATGCGGCACCATAAAGATCATGTAAATCTGGCACTTCATCTGGAGAGAACAATGTCCAAGCGCCATCTTCTTGCACACGTTTCATGAATAGATCTGGTACCCAGTTTGCAGTGTTAATATCGTGAGTTCTACGACGCTCGTCACCAGTGTTTCTACGTAAATCGAGAAAATCTTCGATGTCATAATGCCATGTTTCAAGATAAACCACTGAAGCTCCGCGACGCCGGCCACTTCTATTGATTGAAGCAGTTGTATCGTTTGCAACCTTCAAAAAGGGAATAACACCCTGGCTTTCAATATTGATACTTTTGATCATTGAACCGGTAGCACGTACAGGCGTCCAATCATTAGCAACACCACCAGACCATTTTGCCATTTGCGCATTGTCACCAACACATTTGAAAATATGATGCAAATCATCTGAGACTGTGGTTAAAAAGCAAGAACTTAATTGTGCACGTTTAAGCCCTGCATGCAGCAAAGTTGGTGTACTTGGCACATAAGACAATGTTGAAATTAAACGATAGAATGAAATTGCACGCTCAGTTTTATTTTCCTCTTCAACTGCTAATCCCATAGCAACTCGCATCCAAAATGTTTGAGGCATTTCAGTGCGTTTGCCCTTTTGCTTAATCAAATAACGTTCATGCAATGTACGCAAACCCATATAATAAAACAAGCGATCATTTTCTAAGCATAGTTCTTGCGACAAACGATCAAGATCAAAATCGGCAAAACGCTTATCAAAAATATCACGTTCAATGCCCTTGGTGATACTTTTAATAAATGATGAGCGATAGAGTTGTTCGCCACCTTCATACTCCATTGAAATACCAGTTACCTCAATGAACAACTTTTTAAGCAAAAGTTGAGCTGCAACATAACCATAAGCAGGATCTTTTTCTATAAAAGCGATGGCTGCCAAAATAAGCGCTTCGGAAATTTCTGCTGCATTAATACCATCATAAATATTACGCACAGTCTCTTGCATGATTTCATCAGGATTTATATCCTGCTCGTGTCCAACACTCGCCCAAGCAATCACTTTATAAATTCGATTAATATCAAAAACTTCCCGACTTCCGTCATGTTGAATTACAAACAACTGTTTTGTAAAAACTTTTGGTTCAGAAGTCTTAACTGAAGATGATAATGAGGCAAACTTAATGCCGGCTTCACTCGTTTTTTTTTCCAGATCCATCGCAACCCTTTCTGCGTTAAATAGTGGCGTATACACTATAAATTTTCGTATAAACCCCCCTAACGGATAAGATACTACTTCATCCGTATCTTTTCTCACATGCATTATTAAAATAAAAACTTAAATAAGTTACTATAAGAAAAAATGTTTATTGGAGCATATTGATATGGTAACGGTTTAAGTCTGTAGAATCAACTGTTTTTTAAAAAAAAATGCTAACCATATTCTAAAATTTTTCCTACATCAATAGCTGAAAAAAATCCTCATTGTAAGAATCCCAACTAGGGGAATCCGTTGCAAGAAAATGAAAACTGATGCATAAAGGTGTTAAACCATGAGAGAAAATTATAACAGAAGAGAAAAAAATGAAGAGTACTAAATCAATAAAAAAAACCTAACAGAAATTCAAGAAAAACTAAAAAAAAACTAAACACGCATCAATACAACTATCTCAATAGTTTTTCATCTTTTTCTCAAAAGAATTACATTACAAAAAAGGCATCTTTATTTTTTTATTACTCGATTTTTTCTTCCAAAATTTACTTACCGAGAAAATAAAAGTCAAGCAGATTTTTTTGGATGACAAAAGGTCAAAATATGATACGATATTTAGAATATGTTATACAAATACATAAGATAAAACATCTTTGAACAAAGGAAAATAATTATGCAAAGGCTGAAGGCAACACTTCTGTTAGGGTTCTTGTTATATATTTCCACAACACATGGAGCTTCAAACAAAACTCTCGATCTAAAAAAGAAAGATGCTCAGGTTGTCTACATCAAGCCAAATGTTAACGTGGATTTTGGTAAAGTATATTATTTTGACGGCCAAACAGATAACAACGGCAATCTCAGACTCAGCACATCAGACGATGGACCACCTTCAGGACTTGCTTGCCATTACATGCAAAAGGTTTTTGGCAAACTACTATTTATCGAATTCTCAGAAGAAGGTATTAAAAAAGTTCGCCAATCGGCTACCTCCGACTTCATATCTCTTCTTATTCCAATTTCCTTGCAAAAAGGGGAACCTAAAGCCAACAAATCCGGCACTATAACCGTCAACGGCATTCAAGAAATTCGCGAGTCTAAACAAATCATCCCAGACAGTTCACCACACCGTAGCCCTATACTCCCTAGAGCCATGGACCGCATAAAAGGGCACAAAGCTCTCATTTCGTGTTCAGAAAGCATGCTAAAACTCATTTGTGCATGCACTGCAAGTAGCATAATACTTTCTGCAGAAATCACAGATGAAGAGGCCAAGTCCTTTGAAAATTTAGTACAAACACCCTGAACGATGTATTGACTTCTATTATATATATTGAGTATTTTCATAGAAACATTTAACCCATTAAGAATGGAATTTCTATGAAAACACTCAATACTTTATTAGTTCTTTTTTGTGCAGCAACATTACATGCTCAAACTATTTCAGTTGATGGCAAAGATGATCTTGAAAAAAAGATTAAAGAGCATTCTCACATTGTTATCAAATTTTGGCGCCCAGGATGCCCTGCCTGCAGAAAGATTGAAAATGATTTTAATCGCATATCAAATAGCATCAATAAAGAGCGAGACAAAAAGATTGTTTTCCTGGAAATCAATACAAATAAACCAAAAAACAAAAAAGTGTATCCTGAATGGGGCGTAACTGGTGTGCCTGCTATATTTTTTGTTAAAAACGGCAAACGAAGTAGCGAGATCAAGCGCAAAAAAGACTTTGCTAAATCATTTGAAGCTGACATCCAAGCTCACTTTGGTTCATAACACAACTTGTTTATATTTATAATTTCTTGCTAGGCTAAGCAAAAAAACATAAAGGGATACATTATGAAAAAAATGCTTAGCCTAACCTACCTATCTATTGCTATTTGCTTTACACAAACTACTTGCAAATCATGCAAGAAAACGCAAGTCTGCCAAACACAAAGAAATACATGTATAACAACGCCTAATGTTGCATCCTTTTATAAAGCTACATATCCGTTTGAAGTGCCTACTTTACCATATACTTTTGATGCACTTGAGCCTTATATAGATAAAGAAACAATGGAAGTTCATCACAATAGACACCATCAAGGCTATGTGAATAACCTCAACAATGCATTAAAGAATCATAAAGACCTACACAACAAAACATTGTTTGAATTGCTAAACAACTTGAGCAAGCTTCCTCGCCAAGTGCGCAACTCTATTCGTAATCAGGGCGGTGGGCACTTTAATCATAGCTTGTTTTGGACCGTTATGACGCCAAAAGCACAACAACGCCCTTCTGGCAAGCTAGCAGAAAAAATTAATAAAACTTTCGGTTCATTCAAAACAATGCAAGATGAATTTAACAAAAAAGCAAAAACCGTATTTGGCAGCGGATGGGCATGGCTTGTCACTGATAAAAAAGGCAATCTTAGCGTATTGGCAACCCACAACCAAGATTCGCCATTACAAGAAAACTTAATTCCTATTTTAGGCCTTGATGTTTGGGAACATGCTTACTACTTGAAATACCAAAATAAGCGTGGTGATTATATTTCTGCTTGGTGGCATATAATCAATTGGACGACTGTGCAGGCTTATTACTCAAAAGCGACTGAAGCATGAGCCACTAGCACAACACATCTATTTTTGGTATAGTGCAAAACTATGATAAAAAACATTTAAAAAAGAGGACGACAATGAGATCTATTTTAGTTTGTGCGCTACTCTCATCATGCATAAGCCTTTGCGCTCAACCAAACATTAAAGATATAAAAGAGACCAACCCATCTAAATTCCAAATTATTTTTGAAGTGGAAAAACTACCGGACATAGATCCCGAAATATGGCAATATTTGATGGACTGCGTACTTGAACTTTATACACCCTCACTAACTTCTGATAATCAACTTGATGATTGGATCGCACGCTTTAGTGAAGTAATAAAAAAAGTGGCCCATGTTTCAGTCAAAACGAAAAAAACACAAGGCAAGCTCACATTTCGCTTCGTAACTGATTAATAGTGAGGCAATCAATAGATCGTCTTTTTAAATAGCTAACCAATCTAACGCGAATTGATCAATTCGCACAATTTTTGGATGAGCTTGGTAGAGTAGAATATCTTCATTGTTTTTTAAAAAATCATGTAGATCTTTTTTGACATCTTGCATCAAATGATCTTTTGATTTATCAGCATCATACCATGCTCGCACGTGACGAGTGCCGATTGCTTTATCAAACAAATTAGAAAAACTAACCTTTAATCGCTGATCTTTGGCCCAAGATAATACACTTAATAAAGTTTTAAAGCCTGAAACATTATTAATATCCTTAAACTCAAGTAACAACCCAACAAAATCACGGTCTTTTGCCTTTGAATGGTATGTATATCGCTTTGAGTGTATGCCAAATTGGCAAAGATCGTCACGCATTTGATCCCAGGCACGTTCTGCTATATTGAAATCCGTGGGTAACGTAATCGTTTGAAATGCATATGGCGTTCCCACACCAACATTAAAAGGACGAACTTCACCAAGAAGCCCCAAGAAACTATAGCCATGAACAGAGGATAATGTCTTAATATTTGGAGAAAGATGTTTAAGCAACTTTACCAATTGCATATCTCTTTGATAGTCAACCAATGGTACAACTTGCAAATCGGCTTTTTGCTTTAAACATTTAGCATTAAAAAATTGAGCTAACTCACCAATAGTCATCCCATGACGCAATGGAATATTTGCAATGCCAACAAACGAGCGCAACGATGTTTCACACAGTGGACCTTCCATAATATGCCCAAGTGGATTTGGCCGATCTAAAACGACTATTTTTTTATTTTTTTTGGCAGCTGCTTGCATAACGGTGTATAATGTAGAAATATAGGTATAATGGCGCATGCCAACATCCTGCATATCAAAAACAAGCGTATCGACACCTTCAAATGCATCGGCTGAAATATGCCCTGAACCATTCTTATATAAACTCAGGATCGGCAAACCGGTTTTTTTATCAACACCATCAATTATATCATGCGCAGCCTTAATTACGCCGTCAAGACCATGCTCGGGAACAAAGATAGCCTTAAGCTGCACACCTTTATCACGCAAAACATCAATTGTACGATTGCCTCGTTGGTCGACCCCTGTTTGATTAGTTATTAAGCCCACAGGTATATTTTGTAATTGAGATAACATATCAGCTGAGATGCTCTCAACACCTAGCTTAAACGCAGATAATTGCATAAAAATTAAAAACAAACATAATCGTTTCATTGCACATATACCTCAAACTAATACAACTTGGGGCAATGGATGATACATAAATGTGCCAAATGCCTTGCGATAAAAATCTTCTAGCCCCTGATTAATATTATCTGCCAAAACTTTTTTAGGAACTTTACCTTGCACATACCTACGCACCAATGAACTGCCAACCGATTGATCAAACGAATCTGAAAAATGTAAAATAATGCCCGACTTTTTAAAAAATTCAAGTGTAGCTAATAACGCTTTAAAACTATCAACTTCATGCATATTCTTGATATGCAAGCGCAATCCTCGGCATGCCTCTTTTTTTTGTTTGCTGTAATAACGGCATATAGAGCTCTCAATTCCGATATTGCGCAACAAAATTTTTAATTGATACCATTTTTGTTCTGGCAATACAACCGATTTGGGTAGTGCAATACAGCAATAGGGCGCATCGGTATCCAACCCAACATCAAATGGACTCACCTGCGCAAGCATACCACACAAACTGTATCCCCAGGCAGCATCAATTGAATCTATTCTTGGAATAACAATATCATCTACATTTTTCATTGAAACCGATCGATTATAGTTATACATTGGGACAATGTGCAAATTGACACGCTCACTAAGCGCATGGATATTATAATAATGCGCGAGCTCAGCAAGTGTCATTCCATAACGCAAAGGAACTTGTGCATGCACATCCGACGGATTAAGTAACGACCCCTCTATTTTGTTACCCAATAGGTTCGGCCTATCCAAAATAACTATAGGAATTTTTTTACGAACTCCTGCATGTAATGATTGAAAAAGCAAAACGATAGAGGCCATATAACCAATGCCAACATCTTGTAGATCTACTAACAATAAATTAATATCATCTAATGACTCGCCAAACCCATCTCTTTTAATCGCACATGATTCAACGCCTTGCCTATCTGAATTTGATACAGGATTATTGTTTATTATCCCAACACCACTCACATGTGGATAAAAAACACGCGCAACCTCAATGTTCTTTTCTTTGAGCAACTCAACATTCGTATCTTTAAACTGTGTAACAAGGCCGATTTTACAAGCTCCTGGACATATCTGGGCAAGATATTGATTGGTCACATTTTCAATACCCAACGTAAAACCACCGCTTGTTACTGTATTGAATAGACTAGGCACATTTTTTTTAGGTTTTTTAAATAATATTTGTGGAGCAAAACAGACTAAGGAAATTACAAAGAAGATTTTTGCTAATTGAATGAACTGCTCAAATACATGTATAACCCCCCTGAACATTGCTTTTCCTCGATTAATCGCGAAACCTCACATTCTCCTCCAACCCCATAGTACCATTTTTAAATATTTAGACGCAATAAATTTTCTATTTAAAATAAGAAACGTCTTTTATTCTATAGTGCCAACATGTTAAACTCAGATAAAATTACGTTAATTATCGGAGGTTATTATGTTCGCATATTGTACTGCACTTTTAGGACTATGTTTACATTTCTCAATTTTAAGCATGGCAAACAATAAAAAAGATACGCACGAAGATTTGTTAAAAACGATAGCAATATTAACTACTCGCGGAGAACAAACGCAAAATGATCGATCGACAAAAGAGGAGAAATTACGAATAAAGGTACAAAGCAAAAGAAAAAAAAATACTGAAGAGAGACTCAAACAACAATTGATTAAAGAAATCAAGGAAAAATTTCCAGGCGCGCCCACACCAAATAATCTTGAGGAGCTCAAAAAATTGCATGAAATATTGTTTTCAAAAGATCTAAAAAAGACGTTCAAACGAGAAAAGAAGAAATAAAAAAGCCCCAACGATAACAGTTGAGGCTTAAAATTAATTTTCAAGCAATTGTTTTGCAAGCGATAGCAACAGCTGCATTTCCCGGTCAGCGCAAGTTGAAAACTTAATACTTGGACACCACAATACGCGCCCTACAGCTTTGGATATCTCTACAGAACACCCTAGTTCATCGCTATCCATCCAAAGACGTTTATTGGCGACATCATTGACCAAGAAATCGACCTTAAACGCATCTATTGAAAACAGCCAATTATTTATAACCCGCGCATGTGCATTCATATCAAAAAAAGCATCTGTAAGGTCAGCATAATGTTCATCAAAAATATCATGCTCTTGTACATACCGCTTCAAACTCGATTCATCTGATAACATTAATAAATAATTCGTTTCTTCTGATGAAGAAGCCTGTGCAGATAAAAATGCAAAAGTCACGTACAAAAAGAACGTTCTAATAAGTAAATGCATTGTCATATGTTGCTACTTTAAAATATTATTGTTTTTTATTTTTTTTAAACTCGATAAAATGCTTTAATGCTTCACAGTCCATATCTTTACATACTTTAACATTAAGTGCTGCTAAAACAACAGGAGCACATGCTATAGCGCCCACTATAGTGCCCGCAAAGCACAAAACAATACCTCCAAGAGCAGAGCCTCCTGGCAAGTAAAGATCTCCTTCTGAAGAACCTTTTTTTGAGCATTCATCAAAGCATTTTAGAAAAACATGTTCATACCATTGCTGACACCCATATACCGATAAACCTTTGGCGCTACAGGAGGCGACTATTTTATGAATATCTGGACAAACTTGCTTGCAAGGCCTATCGCACCAAAATTGATTGCATAGATTCCAATTTTCTGTAACATTTTGTACACAATTCGCGTTTTTTACATGTTGAATGATGTCACAGACTTTATCTTTACCAGTAATCACGCATTGTTCACATCCATTATAAATTTGGCCCAACGTTATATTCTGCCAGTCATTTGAAGATGGATCAACTTCGGTCATTTGCATAGGTTGATTAAATATATGAGATGAATTAGAGGACCCCACGACCATTGCAGATAGATCATCATCACTATTTGTATGGGGGGGGAGCCATTCATTCTCGGGCCCTGAATTTGCTCTCACACCAAAAGAAATAAATGCCACGCAAAAGACTAAAAACTTAGTAGAAGCTTTAACTATATTCACACATATCCTTTAATTATAATGACTTAACTTGCAAAATAGAATACCAATTTTTTACGCAAAAGCTAAGGCCCAACTTCAAAAAAAGTTGGACCTTATAACAGTTTTTTTCGATCTATTGTTACTTCATCAACACAAGCAACAATGAAACCACTGACATCAATTTAATCATGATGTTCAATGCTGGACCTGAAGTATCTTTGAATGGATCACCAACGGTGTCACCAACAACAGCAGCTTTGTGTGCATCGGAACCTTTGCCACCTAATGCACCGGTTTCGATGTATTTTTTAGCATTATCCCATGCACCACCACCATTCGCCATCATAAGCGCAAGCAACACACCACACACAGTTGCACCAACCAAGAAACCACCTAAAGCTTCAACGCCTAGTGTATACTTCATAATAATTGGAGTAAACACAGTAATAACACCCGGTAGCACCATTTCTCTGAGTGATGCTTTTGTGCTAATTTCAACACAACGGCGATAATCAGGTTGGCCAGTACCTTCCATAATGCCAGGAATTTCTTTAAATTGACGACGAACCTCCATAACCATTTTGAGCGCTGCTTCACTCACTGAACGCATAGTGAGTGCAGAAATCAAGAAAGGAATTGTGCCACCAATAAAAATACCAACCAATACGGTAGGATTCAAAACATTTAATACCGCAATACCTGCTTCCTCAGCATAAGCTGAGAACATTGCAAGTGCAGTTAATAATGCTGAGCCAATTGCAAAACCTTTGCCCATTGCGGCAGTTGTGTTTCCAATTGCATCTAACTTATCGGTAATCTTACGGACTGATTCACCAAAGCCTGACATTTCAGCAATACCACCAGCATTATCCGCAATCGGACCATAAGCATCAACGGTCATAGAAATACCAACTGTTGCTAACATTGAAACCGCAGCTAATGAAATACCAAACAAGCCACCACCATAGGTAAATGCAAGCAAGATGCTCAATGCAAGTAAAATAACTGGGGCCACCGTTGATTCCATGCCAACAGCAAGACCTGTAATAATATTGGTTGCAGCGCCCGAACGTGCACTTTCTGCAACATCGCGCACTGGTTTACCTGCAGTATAATACTCAGTGATTAAACCGATTGCAATACCGGCAACACACCCTAATACGATTGAAAATAAGAAATGCATTTCAAGACCAGTATAGTGTATGTAAAAGCCTGAAACAGCCAAGAATAAACCAATTGCAATATAGGTTGCATTATGCAACATTGCAGATGGCTCTGCCTTGAAAATCAAATTTGAAAATAGGCCAACAACTGAACTAGCAAGACCAATTGTTGCAAGCATTAAAGGTAAAGTAACATATGGCATATTCATACCAAATGCATTTATTGCCAAAATAGTAGATGAAACCATTGCACCAACATATGATTCATAAATATCAGCACCCATGCCCGCAGTATCACCCACACAATCGCCAACATTATCAGCAATCACAGCTGGGTTCCGCGGATCATCCTCCGGAATACCTGCTTCAACTTTTCCAACTAAATCTGCACCAACATCGGCCGATTTGGTATAAATACCACCGCCAATGCGAGCAAAAAATGCAACTAAACTTGCACCTAAGCTAAAACAAGTAATGTAAATTACAAAATCTGCTTCGTGAGAGAAAAGATAGAGCAATGTGCCCAAACCAAGTAAACCAAAACTTGCAACGGCAAAGCCCATCACGCCGCCACCGAAAAATGAAACGAGAAATGCAGCGTGTTCACCTTCTTCTTTTGCTGCCATAGTTGTACGCACATTTGCATCAGTTGCAGCACGCATGCCAATAAAACCAGCTGTCATAGAAAACAATGCACCAACCACAAAAATGACTGCTGCTTTTGGAGAAAAGAACACACCCAAAAATGCTGCAACAAGCGCAACAGCAATCAAAATAAGGCGATATTCTTCGCGCAAGAAAGCCATAGCGCCTTCACGAATTGCAAGCGCAATTGAGCGCGCTTTATCATTGGTAACTGCAATTGCATTAATCTTTGCCAACAACACAGCTACAACAAGTAGCCCTAAACCTGCTGCTCCAACAAACAGAGCAACATAATGGGTCATGTCCATAAAAACTCCAACTAATAATTAATAAAATGGATTTACATCACGATAATAGTTAATTTTACTTATGATAGGCCTTTTTGTAAAGATCGCTGAAGCCCAATTGCTTAAAACACGCAAAGGTGTCCATTTTTAGCTATTTTTTAAGCAAAAAAACATTAATGTGAAAAATAAAAATACATACTCACAAAAACCGCACAGGTACATACAGCATTCCAGAATGGATCAGAAGAGTTATCCTCTTGCAGCTCAACAAGCTCTTGATCGCTATCCTGTTCCATTTGATTGCCAACAGGATACTGCATGGTGAGTTGCGCTGGCACTGAAAGTTCTATGGAATTACCTACATGCACATTAGCCGGAGAATGTGGCGGTGAGTTATTCGGCGAATTTTGTGTGCTATTTGGCGGCGTATAGGGATAATCATCTTGTATTTGCACAAGAGCGTTTGTCAAATTATCTGACCCAGAAGACGTTGACCGTCTTTCATCATTCCCCGCAAAAAGTAGTATAGGCAAACATAGTATAACTATAGATTTGTTCATAACCCCTCCATTTAATTGTACATACCATTTGTCTTTATTATGCCCTTTTCAATATGACGAGCACAATAAAATTACACTCCTGCAAATATACAAAGAATTGCCACAAAGGCGCCGCCGATTAAGCCTCCCATACAAAAGGCTGATTCACGTTGAGTTTGAGGGCATAGCACAGGACCTTCGTTTAAACAACTTGTATAGCAATCACGACATGATGCGCAACACTCAGTTTGCTGTAGATCAAGAGAGCACAAAGCCTCTAATGTATCTTGACCAACTACATGCGAATTTTGAGGATAATACTCAGCAACAGCTCCAACCTCAACATCATCCGACGCATAAAGCGCTGAACTCATAAAAAATAAAAGCACCATCTTTTTCATACATTCTTTCCTTAATTTAGCTGTGTCACCACTTGGGTATCACTAAAATCATGACGAGTAGCACCAATTATTTGATAGGCGTCTGGGCCTTTGCCCAATATCGCAATAATTGCATCCTTCCTAGAACATGCATACGCTTTTTTTATAGCTTCATCCCGATTGAGAACAACCATAATTTTGTGCATTTCTTCTTCTTTAATGCCCTGCTTAATATCGTTGATAATCTCATCTGGGCTTTCTGTGCGAGGGTTATCATTGGCCAAAATCACGATGTCAGCAAAATGCGCCGCAACATTGCCCATCAATGGACGCTTCACTTTGTCTCGCAATCCTCCACAACCAAATACCACAATTAAATGGTCAGTTAAACTACGCAACAAACTGAGCACATGCTGATATGAATCTGGCGTATGGGCATAATCGATAAAGCAACTAGCACCATTAGGCAGCACATGTTTTTGCATTCTGCCAGGCACACCTTTAAACGTCGCTAAAGATTCGATAACTTTCATCGAAATAGAACATAAGCGCACAATATGAATAGCGCAAAGGATGTTATAGAGATTGAATACTCCCATCAAATATGGCGCCCGCACAACATGAGTTTGACGGTCTAAAATCAATGTACACATGATTTTAGGGGTAACTTGCATAGCATCTACGTCGCCCAATGCTATAGGCTGAATGTGCTCATAATCTATATTTTTTAAAGCCTTATCATCAGCATTTATTATTAATGGAGCTTGGGGCTTTAAATGATTAAGCAACAAACACTTTGCATCATAATAGGCATTCATAGATGCATAAAACTCCATATGCTCATGAGCAAAGTTGGTAAATGCTGCAACATCAAATTGCAAGCCATACACACGGTGCAAACTCAATGCTTGAGCAGCAACTTCCATGACAACATGGGTAATGTTTTGTTGAACACAGACATCAAAAAACATATGCAGATAATCAGGTTGTGCTGTTGTGAGTGGCGCTTTAAAACTTGATTGCCCAATTTTATTCTCAACACTTGTGAGCAGAGCGACCCTTAATCCCGCTTGTTGCAACATATGATGCGCAATATATGCCGTTGTTGTTTTACCTTTGGTGCCGGTAATAGCAGTCAGCTTTAGTTTATTGGCAGGATGATTATAAGCCTCTGCGCTCAATTGCGCTAACGCCAAGCGAGTATCTGAAACACGTGATAACAAAACATTACGCTCATTGATAAAGCTAACAACCTTTTGAGGTAATCTTGCACCGTCATCCACAACAATACGCTTAGCGCCTTTCTTAATTGCCATCGAAAGAAAATTAATCCCATCAAAAGTATCGCCTTTTATTGCAACAAATGTTGAACCTGGTCCAACATTATCAGTGTGGCATGCCACGCGCCAAATGCTAGGTAAATTAAGCATCCGACTTAATTCGTGATTCTTTTTTTGCATATTTCTTTAGGCCACCTCGAATAACTTGTATCAAACAAATAATCGCTGAGGCATTGAGTAACACCATACCGGCATTAATAATGTCGCCAAGCAACCATAAAACATGCGGATTCACCATCGCACCAATAAATGAACATATGCAATATAATAGGCTTCCAATAAATGCAAAGCGTCCATTGGTTAAATATGCCCAAACATTACGTGCAACAAAACCATAACTAACAATCAAACCACCGCCAAACGCAATGGATAGTACAACCACAATCCAGCCAGCGATAGAACCGAATACGGTATCGAACGAATTAATAACCAACGCCGTGCTTGTATGCCCAGAATCCCAAAGACCACAAACTATAATTGCAACACCCAAAATAAAACATATCATCGTGCTGATACAGGTGGTCAACATACCCATCAAAGAATCTTCAACATGCTTTTTACTTTCGGTTGCCCCAAAAACAATGCCCGCAGTTCCCAACCCAGCTTCTGATGACATCAGACTTCTTAACATCCCAAAGCGTACCGCTTGTTGAATAGTAAAACCAAGTGCACCACCTGCAACTGCAGTATAAGAAAATGCACTATTGAATATAAGTTGCAATGCAGGAATGATGTTCTGCCAATGATAAGCAAGCACAATAATTACGGTAATAAAAAACAGTATCACTTTCAAGGGAACAATCGCGTCAGAAAGCGCAATGATACGCTTGGCACCTCCAAGCATCACATAAAGCGTGAACAGGGAGGCCAATACAGCAATTATATACGGCTGCACATGCCACACTGTTTGCATGCTCAAACTAATAGCGTTTGTTTGAATTGCATTTCCCACGGCCAAAGCATATAAAAACGCAAAAACCGCATAAGCATAAGCCAAATATTTACCCGCAAACAATTGTTTGATATAAAGCATCGGCCCGCCAACATGAGAAGTAGCATCTTGATAATGCAGGCTTAAATAAACCTCAGCAAACCTAATCGCCATCAAACAAATTCCGGTAACAACAAGCCAAAACAACGCACCCGGCCCGCCAGCATAAATTGCAGTGGCAACACCTGCTAGCACACCATTGCCCATACTCATGCCAAGACTATTTAAAAATGCTTGAAGCGGGCTCAGCTCCCCGCCACCTTTTTCTGTTTCCTCTTTTGATGGAAACAACATAACTTTCCACGAAGCTAAGAAATATTTAAACTGCACAAACCCGAGGGCAACTGTGCAGAACAAACTTGAGCCAACCAAAAAAATGATCAACGGCCAACCAGAAACAACGGCGCTTACTTCATGTATTAAATAATTAAAATCAAAACCCACGATTTTACCTTAAATAAAGGATGTATAATATTATGGCATTTATAGTATACTTAAAATAAGTGATCTGATAAAATGCGCGGCTCATAAAGGGAATTACAAACATATGAAAACGTTAGCACTCGATTTAGGCGATGCATGGGTTGGCACAGCCATTTCTGATGAACTTGGTATTACCGCACGGCCCTTTCAAACTGTTAAACCAAAAGAATTGGTCGATTTTTTAAAAAAAACTATCGAAACTGAACACATTAATACAATAGTTGTTGGCTATCCAAAAACTATGCGTGGCACAGAAAGCGAACAAACCAAAAAAATTGTTGCGCAAAAAGAGGGGCTTGAAGTGCTATTTTCCGCCATTAAGTGGGTTCTTTGGGATGAGCGTTTGAGCAGCAAACAAGCCGCTGGCATTAAAAAAATTAAAACCAAAGAAGATAAAATCGCCTCACATTCAGTTGCAGCTGCTGTTATTTTGACCGGCTACCTCATGTTTGCATCACGATAACCTATATGCCTCCTTCCCACCCTTATTTAAATCCCTAACTAAAGCTCAATTTCAACAATTATTGACAATACAATGATTTCTGGATTAGATTTACTCTTAAGAGAGTACTGAAAGTAATGTTAGCATATCCCGACAAATTGCTTTAGATGTGAAGCCCCTAAAGCATTGTCGAAACATTTCAAGAAGGAGAAGTAGTCCAGTGAAGTGTAAAAAATGTGATGGCCTTATGGTCTTGCAATCTTTTTTTGATCATTTTCTCAACTTTGATGGTTGGAAATGTTTAAATTGTGGTAAAATAATACTCAGGAAAGATAAAACAATTGAATTTGATACATTCAGCATTTTTTATCAACAACAAAAGTGTAAAAACAAAAATTAATATAACATCTGGATATATATGCAATGGCTATGCATCGCAAGTGATTATCAACACATACATGTTGCACTATGCAATAAAAATAAGATTCTACTTCAAAGTTCAGTCGACAAAAAACTGGGTAATCAGCAACTTTTGTTAACAATTGATGAACTGCTCAAAGCGGGCGATGCTCAACTTTGTGACATACAATTCATCGGCATTAATTTAGGCCCTGCACCTTATACAAGTTTGCGCATTGCCATAGCCACTGCAAATGGACTAAGTACCGCCACTAGTATTCCGCTAGTTGGCATAGATGCATTACAAACATTTATGCATGCATATCCCCCAAAAGATGAAAGCGCTATCACGATTGCTCTGTTGAATGCATTCAACTTTGATCTATTTTATGCTATTGCCCAAACAAATGAAGCATTCACAGCAGGATATAAAAACGTTGATGCTTTGTTGACTCATATCGCTGAGCAATACTCATCTAAAAGCATACTATTTATCGGAAATGGCGTTGAGCTTTATCAAGAAAAAATAAAACAAACAATAAACAACTATACTATTGCAGATCCTTTGCCCATGTATCCGAATATACAACAATTGGTTAACCTTGGATGGCACAATTGGCAAGAAGAAAAAACTCTTGAAACGGCATTACCGCTTTACTTAAAAACGGCTACTTATAAAAAATCTGTGAATATTAAATAACTAATTCACGCCCTTTTACTCAAAAAAACCATCTTTTTTGCAATTTCAAAAAAATATAATACGCTTAGTGCAAAAAAGAGACCCTAGTATGAAGCATGATGAATTCTATATAAAAAAAACTATTGAGCTTGCCTCAAAGGGTATTGGTAAGGTTAGCCCAAACCCTCTCGTGGGCGCGTTACTTGTAAAAAACAATAACATCATCGGGTCAGGCTTTCATGCCAAATATGGCAGTCCACACGCAGAACTATCGGCCATCTTAAATTGTACCGAATCACCTGAAAATGCCACACTTTATTGTAATCTTGAGCCCTGCTGCCACACCAATAAACAAACTCCTCCATGCGCACAAAGAATTATTAAAGAAAAAATAAAACGTGTTGTTATAGCCAACACAGATTCAAACCCTCGTGTAAATGGCAAAGGAGTGGAGTTTTTGCGCCAAGCAGGCATTGAGGTAACTCAAGGAATACTTGATCAGCAAGGACGAGAGCTCAACGAAATTTTTTTCACCCATATTGAGAAAAAAAGGCCATTCATTCATTTAAAATGGGCTCAATCCCTTGATGGCAATATTGCCACGCATAATGGCAACTCAAAATGGATAAGTAATCAAAAAGCACTGCAAAAAGTGCACGAATTTCGCACAAAATATGATGCAATACTCATTGGACAAAATACCTGCTTATATGACAATCCTCATTTAACGGCTCGATTAAACAATGCCCCTATTCAAGCACGTTGGCGCGTTGTACTGACTGCATTAAGTGTATTAAAAGATGATTTAAATATTCTAAAGGATCAACATAGGTCAAAAACAATCTTAATTACATCAATAAATGATATAGAAGAGAATGCCGCCATAGTTGCTAAATTTCGGCAAGCGGGTGTTCACATTGAAGGAGTGAGTGAACAAGAAAATGGTATACTCGATCTGCACAATGTCATGGCTATACTTTCAACATATAATATTTGCTCGGTACTTGTAGAAGGCGGCCGATCTATTCTTACTTCATTTTATAATGCAATGCTATGGGATCGTATTTCTATATTCATTGCACCAATATTTATCGGCAATGGGATTTCACCATTTTCGAGTTTAAACATTAATTATATCGAACAAACACAACGATTAAGTGAAATTAAGTATGAACTCATGGATGATTCAATACATTGTTTAATAAAAAAAGGAAGGAAGAGCACATGTTCACCGGTTTAATCAAATCCATAGGAACAACGTATTCAAAAAATGCCAATAGTTCAGGTTTTGCATTTGGTTTTAAGGCGCCCGCACTAACACCACAATTACAAATTGGCGAATCGATTGCAGTAAATGGTGTGTGCCTTACGGTTACATCAATTGAAAATGACATCTTTTTCGTGCAAGTTGTGCATGTCACTGTAGAAAAAACAAGCCTAGCCGATTTAGAAGTAGACTCTAAAGTTAACCTGGAACTAGCCCTAAAAGCAGACGATCGACTTGGAGGCCATTTTGTACAAGGCCACGTTAATGGGCTGGCGACCATCTCACGAATCGAAAAAAAGGGAACCAATTACGAAATAAGCTTTATGGTTCCAGCATCACTGCACAAATATTTGATTCTTGAAGGCTCTATAGCAATCGATGGCATTAGTTTAACAATTGCCAGAATAAAACAAGATGAAATAACCATTTCAACCATACCGCATACATGGCAAAAGACTAATCTTCAATACAAAAAAGTTGAAGATAAGGTCAATGTAGAAATTGATGTTTTAGCTAAATATATCGAAAAACTTATAAATCCGAAGCCGATACAACTTTAACTAATAAAAGGGGCAGAATGTTCTCACTAAGTAGTATTGATGAAGCAATAAAAGATATCGCTCAAGGCAAGATGATCATTGTGGTTGACGACGAAGATCGAGAAAATGAGGGTGATTTGGTGATGGCATCAGAACTTATAAGCCCTGAGGCTATCACGTTTATGGCAACACATGCTCGTGGGCTTATCTGCGCGTCGATCACACCTGAAACAGCACAACGATTAGACTTGTCCCCAATGACTTCTCGCAACACCGCACATCACCAAACCGCATTCACCGTGAGTATTGATGCCGCAAAGGATATCTCTACGGGCATCTCCTCATTTGACCGAGCTCATACAATAAAATTACTCACAAATCCAAGCACCTCAGCTAGCGATTTTGTCAGACCAGGTCACATTTTTCCATTGATTGCAAAGAAAGGAGGCATACTTGAAAGACCTGGCCACACTGAGGCATCTTTAGAAATCGCTCAAATGGCAAAATTAAAGCCAAGCGCCGTAATTTGTGAAATAATTAATGATGATGGCACCATGGCTCGCTTACCTGATTTGCAAACATTTGCGCAAAAGCATGATTTAAAAATTGTTAGCATAAAAGATTTGATCGAATATAAAAAATCAAAAAAAACAACTTCACTAAATCATAAGTTGCAGCTTAATATGCCAACACATTTTGGCAACTTTGATCTACATACCTTCAAGCAAGATGATGAGCTTTGCTTTGCTCTTAAAAAGGGTAAGCTCCCAGCAAATAAACCGACCCTAACACGCATTCATTCTGAATGTTTCACCGGAGAACTATTGCATTCAAAACGATGCGAATGCGCTCAACAATTGCATGAATCAATGCGCATGGTGGAAGAAGAGGGAGAGGGCATTATTCTCTACCTCAGGCAAGAAGGGCGCGGCATAGGACTATGGAATAAACTTAAAGCCTATGACCTGCAAGATAAAGGATATAACACCGTTGAGGCAAATATTAAATTAGGCTTTGCACCCGATCTGCGAGATTTTGAGCATGCAGCTCAAATGCTTAATTATTTTGGTATTAGCGACATTAGATTGATTACCAACAATCCATATAAAGTAAAAAATATAAAAGAATACGGCATTAATGTTTGTGAGCGCATTCCAATAGAAATACCACCCAACGAAGTTAACCGCGGTTATTTAACCACAAAAAAAAACATTATGAACCACATCTTCAAAACAATACATAAGGAAATTGCATGAAACACATACAAGGAAACTTTATTGGGAACAGTATGTCAGTTGCAATCGTGGTGAGTAAATTTAATAATTTAGTCACGCAGCAACTCCTTAATGGTGCCCAAGATTGCTTAACACAGCATGGCGTTGCAAGCGCAAACATTACCGTTGCATGGGTTCCTGGGGCATTTGAACTTCCTTTAATCGCAAAAAAAATGGCTCTAACTCGCCACTTTGACGCGATAATTTGCTTGGGCGCAGTCATTCAAGGAGAAACAACTCATTATGACTTTGTATGCAATCAAACAGCATCAGGCATTAGCCAAGTTGCCTTACAAACTGACATTCCTACTATTTTTGGTGTTTTGACCACAAACACTCTCGAGCAAGCCCTGACACGCGTCGGCGGAAAAGGAGGCAATAAAGGATGGGAAGCCGCTTTAGCAGCTCTACAAATGCGTAACTTAATCAAGCAGATAGATGATAAACACATACTATCAAAACCCACAAATAAAGTATTTGAAACAAGAACATGAACAAAAAAATTAAGGCCATCATTTTTGATCTTGATGGCACAATAGTTGATACTGAAGATCTTTGGGCACAAGCGACCAAAGAAATATTGATCATGCGGGGTATCGCATATTCACAAAAAATAAAAAAAGAAATTCATAATGCTGTGCATGGCTTGCCACCATTGCAAGCATCTGCAATAGTAAAAGACATGTTCAACCTGAAAGATGACCCGCCTGCTCTTGCGCAAGAAAAAAAAATACGCGCATATAAACTGATAGAAAATCAAGTTCAATTCATTGAAGGTTTTGAGGCTTTCTATGAAATCATTAAAAATGATTTTACCATTGCAATCGCAACCAATTGTCCAACCGAAATGGTGAATTGCATTGCAACAAAGTTAAACTTAAAGCAAAAATTTAACAACAACATATTCAATCCATCGCATGTGCAAAATAAAGCAAAACCTGACCCGGCAATTTATCTTTATGCGGCTCAACAATTGGAAATTGAGCCAAGTGAATGCATTGCCATTGAAGATTCGGCTGTCGGCATCACCTCTGCAAAACGCGCGCAAATGCAGTGCATAGGTATCAATACTGCACAAAATCTAAAAAGCCTTGAAAACGCAGACTATATTATAGAACACTATTATGAATTAACACATCTTTTGCCCAACATGGGACTGGAAATAAATCAAAATCCATGCTATGAAAATTAAAGGAAATGAAATAAAAAAATAGAAAAAAGAAGGAGCTCTATCGAATTCTATATTATATATTCATGCACGTTTGTTATTTTATAACCAAAAAAAAAGGAGTTGTGAATGCGCAACAAATTTAGCATATCAGTTATGCTCTTAAGTCTTTTGGCAGCGCCGTTGATGCAAGCCGACAGCAATAAGTGTTGTACCTCACATACATTTGTACCAAGATCGATTACCACTGATCTTGTATATGTTGATGTATTTAATTATTTTCTCAGGCACTATGGTGAACGTGACAAATTCATTTATAGTGGCACAATTTTAGGTCAAAAAAGCAGCAAGTCAGACCGTTTAGGATCAGCATTCTTGCTCAAAAATGGATGTAACTGTGTAACCGTCACACAAAATCCTCCAGGCGATATTAACAGTGCATGGCTTGGTTTGCAAAATGCCGATCCTAACAACCCATTCTCTTCAACCTTTTGCATTGAGCCACAACGTCGTGAAGTTGGCTATCATAGCTATGGCTATTTTAGCTTAGACGATTGGGTGTGCGGTTTATGGGCTGATGTTGCAACTGCAGTAATTAGCGCAAAACACAATTTGAATTGTTGCGAACAAGGCAATAAAGCTACTGCTTGCCAAGATATCACCACCGTAACTGAAGCGTTAGCAAATCCTGCTTATGAATTTGGCAGATTTTCATGCGATCCATGCAATCTTGAGCAAACCGGTCTTGACGATGTTCAATTCCGTCTTGGTTATGAGCGCGAGTGGTGCAATGAAACTATGAACGCTGGTGTATATGGAATTGGTACTGCTCCAACTGGCCTTCGCCCAAACGGTCGCTATATCTTCGAACCACTTGTTGGTAGCCTTCACGGTTCAGTTGGTGTTGGTGTTAATGGTGATTACCAGTTCTGGAATGATGATTGCGGTGATAGAAGTTTAACCGTTATGACTGATGCAAACTATCGTTATGCATTCGCTCACGATATTCGTCGAACTTTTGATCTATGCAACAATGGTGCATTCTCACGCTATCTACTTGTTGCACAAGAAAGCAATCCAAATGTAGCATTGCCAGCAGTTAACTTCTTCACACTTGATGCAAACGTTCAACCACGCAGCACTATTCAATGGTGGTTAGCAGTGCATTATGAACATTGCGACTATGACTTTGAACTTGGTTACAACTTGTGGTGGCGCCAAAAAGAAGATCTCAAAGATTGCTTGGCTAATCCATGCAAAACAGTTGGCATTTATGATCTAACGTGTGTTGGCGTTGATTGCAGAACGGCATCAACTGCCACCATTGGCACCTATGCTCAAGATATCACCATTGATGATGCCTTCACTGCAATAACAGCAAACGACTTTAATGTGCAATCTGGCCTTGCTGATGAAGCACTCACCAACAAATTCTATGCTGCTGGATCATATCAGGGTACCGTATGCGATAGCTATGATTACCTCTACGGCTTTGGTGGCTCATATGAATTTGTGAGTGATAAATATCGCTGCGCTGCATTGCCAAAATGGGCTCTATTCGGTCGCTTTAGCTTGATGTTTTAATTAACATACAAAAAAGGAATATAAAATATGAAACAAAACAAATTATTTTATACATTATTACTAGCATTATTTTTACCGCTAGCGGCTAAAAATAACTGCAACACAGATTGCAAGGTAAACTGCAAGCCATGCTCGACCCAATCGATTGATTGCATTAATCCGATAGTTGATTATGTGATTATAGGTTTAGGTACAGCTGGAGCCACGTTAGCACGTTATTTATCTGATCAAATTGACGGTGAATACAAAAATAACGTATTGGTTCTTGAAGCAGGATCACGTGTTGTTGACGATCTCGTGCTTCAACCAACAGTATTTGGCACAGGTCCACTTGCAGTCGGAACTAAATACTCCAATACTTGGTCTGCTTTACTTGGACCCGAAGTAAACGTTGGCTTTGCAGGCTTTCTCTATACTGAAGGCAGAATGTGGGGCGGTAGCAGTGGACACAATGGCCTCATCGCTGTTCGAGGAAGCTCAGAAATTTACGATGATTGGGCAACCCTCACCGGCAATAGCCAATGGAGCTATACCAATCTTCTCCCAGTAATGAAATTCATGGAGGGCTATACCCCAATGGGAACCACTGTTGATACATCCGAGCGTGGCACAACAGGCCCACTTAGAATTACTCAAGATGATTATTCTGCAATCCCCGGCAACGGCTTTAATATGGCATTATCTACAGCAAGTAATACTCCCATCGTAGAGGATTATAACGCCACAAATACAGGTATTTCGTCTAATCAACTCTATATCACTCCTCCTCCAGGAAGTGAGCGTAGCTGGTCATATAATGCATTTTTGCCCGATACCGTAGTAACAGACCAGGGCTTTGGTGTTGATGGCAGAAAACTACGCATAGTTTCACAAGCAACCGCATCTCACCTAATCTTCGATCAAAGCGGCTCCACACCAATAGCAACTGGCGTTGAATACATACTTGATGGCAATCGCGAACAAGTTCGCCATGTTTATGCCCGCAAGAAGATCATTTTATGCGCTGGTGCTGTAGAAAACGTTGGTATCTTGCAACGCTCAGGAGTGGGTGATGCTACACTCCTTGGTGGCTTAGGAATTGACGTTGTTGTCGATAGCCCAACGGTCGGTAAAAATCTTCAGAACCACTACGGAACAAGTTGTATAATGACCGCAACTAATATGGGAAGCCCTGCTCCAAGTCAACTTGTTGAAGCATTTATTGATTTAAGCCCAGAGTTTCCAGCAGATGGTATTCGCAGAAATCAAATTCTCTATAGCCAAGGACCATTCTTATTTGGTTCATTTGCAGCATTACGAGCTATCGGATATGAACCATTTGAGCATTTTACGGACAGCAATAGCTTTGGTCCTACAATCGTAAAACCTGGCAGCCGGGGAACCGTTATGATTGCTGATACAGATCCGCTTACAAACCTAATAGTGAACTTTAACTTCTATTCTGATGGCACCGTATTTGACCCAACATCAGATGCTTCACAAATTATTGCTGCCCTTAAAATCATTCGATCTGCCGCAACTTCACTCGGCGAAGAAATGGTTTATCCAACCCCTGCAATGTATGCTGCTGATCCCCTTCTCTACGTTGCAGCTCAAGATGTTCCATTCATCACATATCACGCAGCAGGAACTTGTGCAATGGGAACCTCAATTGCAAACGGTGTTGTTGATGGCAATTTACATGTATTTGGCGTTAGTAACCTCATGTGTGCTGATTGCAGTATTGAGCCAACAATCCAAACGGGTAACACTGCATATGCAGCATATGTGATTGGCGCAGTTGCAGCACGCATTTGCGGATCACAAACAGTCCCTGCATTGCCATAAATCATCTGGTTTATTTGGACTTCAAAAAAGGGCGCATATCTATGCGCCCTTTTTTGCTACTTAAACAACACTTACTAAAAGCTATTCTCGCGCACCCGATCGGCGCAATAATTGTTCCATTTGAGCATCTCGATTTGCAATCGCACGCTGCAAAGCAGAGCCAAATTCAACATCGGCTATCTTGTCAAGATCAACATCTAGTTTGATCAATTGTTCAACCACATCACGATGACCTTTTTCTACCGCTTGAATAAGCGGTGTCATATTGCCTCTTATTTGATTAATATCAGCGCCAAGCTTTTTTAATTCGGCCAATAAAGACGCACTATTACCATTATTAGCTATATGCCAAATCAACTCATTTGCATGCTCTTGCGAGATGCCTTTGGCAAAATCATGTATTGCTTTCAATGCTTTAATATCTTCCTCATCTACGGCACGCAATAACGCCTGAAACTTCAACTCTTGCAAATCTTTTTGCACTTCCTTGTGTTGAGGCGCCATTTTCATTGCCCACGCCAATAAGGGCAAAATTGTTTGCTTATAACCGTTCGTAACTGCAACAAACAATGGGTAACTCTCTTTTAGTAAATCATGAAACTCTATCAATAAAGCAAATACCTTTGCTTGTTCGCCCGATCCTGGGGTATAGGTATTAGCAACATCAAGAATCAATTGCGTGCTGTCATCATACGTAAATCCATACCCCTTGTTTGCAATAATTGCTCGCAAAAGCTCAATCCGTTGCTCAAGAGGAATTTCACTATGCTCAATATAGCGGCCCACCTGCTCCACGCTACGTGATGCAAGTTGTGGCGCCATTGTATCAAGCAGCTCTTGATTTGTAACAACGCGCTTGCCATCAGTTTGATTATCATCTTGAACTGATTCATCATCAGATAGTTGTAATTGCGCTCGCAGTTCATCATGTGAAATAAGCTTATTTTTGATCAACTCTTCTTTTTGTTCAGGTGCTAATTCCTGCACGTAAATCATTTTAACAATTGAAACAACTGCCAAGAGTGTCAACGGCAAAATAAAAGACTTTAAAAACTTCATAGTATCTCCATTTTTATTTTTTTATTTAACCTAACCCATTTATTGATCTAACTTCAAGATAATAATGAACGTAATGCCCCAACACCAACAGCCACAGCTTGTTGCGCACGCAATATTGTTGGCGTCAAATGAACAAATAAAAATGGCATTTTTTGCAATTGAAACTTCTCATGCTCTGTCAAATCACCCTCAGGGCCAATGAACACTACATAGTTTTGATGGGGTACTTTGTTTAATCCCTGAGCAACCTCTAGTAAAGGCTTACCTTCCACATCAAAAAAGATGCATTGAGCGCCTTTGCTTTGATCCAACAACACATCTAATGATTGTGGCTCATGTAAGGTAGGTAACGCAAAGTTTTTTGATTGTTCTGCTGCCGCAACCATAATATTATGCAAACGCTCAAACTCTCTTTTGCCATGCCAATGGCGTTGTTCTTTTGCTGTATGAATAAACTGAATATCGTTTACCCCCAATTCAACTGCACTATATATTGCCTGCTCAAATGCTTCACGTTTGAGCAATGGCAACCATAGGGTGATATGCGGTACAATCTGGACATTTTGCTTTACCTCTTTAATGGCACACACAATTCGCTTCTTTTCAATTGAAACAATATGCGCAACAAAGTGCATATTGGCATCAAACAAGATCAAGAGATCTTCTGGATGCAAACGCAAAACACGTGAAATACGATGCACTAATTGAGGATCTTGTAATACATAACGATCGGATTTACCATAATCAAAATTTGAGAGCCCTGAAACATATAGTGCAAATTCATGGCCTGCATCGCGCATTTTCATAGTTATTGTGGAATTCTATGTATTAAAAGTGTTTGATGTTGACGTTTTTTTTTAAGCGTCCTTGCCACCAGCCTGACATTTTGTTGTAAAGAACAAAAAATGGCGCTACAAGCTTGTTTGCAAGTCGTGCCCAAAGGGGTACCAAGTCTGCAACATTTTCAACCTCTTCATCGAGACCAAAATCAATAAATTCGTCATCAATGTCATATTCATCAACAACATCAACCTTTTTTTCACGCCCCGCCGATTCCTGCGTGCGATCCATCTTAATTTGATTTGTATAGGTAAATGAGCTGAAAAGAAGAGATAACAAAAGTAAACAATGTTTATTTGATTGCATGGTTAAAATCCTATAATTTTCATCTTTAATGTATAAACGGGATAAAAATAGTTTACAACCAGATACAAGTGAATGCAACAAGAAGGATATTCACTAAATTAAAAAAGCCCCGTTAAAAAACGAGGCTTCTTATTTCTAATTCTTGGTCAAAAAGAACAATTACTTGTTCAACTCTTCCCATTTTTCTTTGCATGCATTATATGCTTTTGTATGCCAATCTTTGTAGATTGCATAAGCTGCAGCAGCTGTGATAAGTGCTGTTCCAGCTAGAACTGGTTTGTGTTTTTCCCAAGTCGTTGGTAAAGCTTTTAAGAACCCAGCTTTATACATGTCTTTACATGCACGAGCATATCTTGCAGGATTAAGCATACCGTTAATAAATCCACCCGGTGTTGAATCACAGTAGCTATCCCAAGCGCTTACAACGCCATTGGTTAGACAGTTATCAGAACAAAGCTCTTTGAAACCTTCCCAATAACCCTTTTCTGAATCAGATGCATGTATTGCAGGCGCTGCTAAAGCAGAAACCAATACAAGACTTAATAAAGAACGCTTAAACATAAGGTTCCCCCACTAAAGAGATTAAAAAATAATTCACTAGATGTATAAAGCAATGATACTAAAAAAAAACATTATTACAAGAGCCCCTCAAGCCATCCAGCCCTTATAATAAACAAAACCAGCACAATTAACACTAATAGAATTTCCAGGCGAGTTTCTCTATAAGAACAGCTTATTTTCTCAATCCATCACGCACCATTTTATATCCTGAAACCAAAAAAGCTGGTACGAGTACATTGCGCGGCGCTCTCTTTATATTCATCAAAGTTACGAAAAACGCTGAAAGCACTGTTGCAGTCTGCACGCAATGATTGTGCCATAACTTATGAGAGGTTTTTGCGCTCAAACCATGCTCTTTGAATACGCGGCAAGCCTTTTTATACTCTTGAAGATCGGTTACTTCATCAACATAACCATTAAATTGCTCTTTTGCGGTCCGCTCACCATTCAACTTCCTGCGAGTTGCATCAACTGCTTTTTTGCCCTTTTGAAATCCGTTACTTGCTTGCTCAAGACCTGCATCTACCAAATCAACAGTTGCGCCTTTCACCTTTTTTAACGAATCATCATCTAACGCACAGGCCATATTCACTGAAATTAAGGAACATAATAAGATTTTTTTCATCATAGTTAACTCCTATAGGTTGTTTTATTATCAGCTACAGCATACGCTCAATAAGGATTTCTTCAACCACACTTGAATATAAATCGAGCAAAAAAAAGCCCCCTCGATTGAGGGGGCAACTTATCTATGCGACACAAAAAATGTCCATCTAATCTTCATTAATTATATATATGACTTTATTGGGTTCGTGCTTGTCGTGTCATATTATCAAGAACAGAGCGCATTGCATTCTCTGCATCGCCAAATAGCTTTTCCAATTTAGGGTGCATATTGATAGCATAATTCACTTGACCTTCTCCCTGATATTCAAGCATTTCAGCCAGCGCAGCCTCTTTGTCGGTAAAATGTACACTCTCGTTAAATGCTCGCTTATACCGCATCACTTCATTAGCAACATCTCCAGCAGATAATCGGTTATTCGCTGAGGCGCATAAACCTGCAGGCAACAAAAGGAAAACTGATAATAATAATTTATTCATGAATCTCCCTTTATTAAAAGACATTCTATTCTTCGATAACATCCATCGGATCATTATTAGCATCCTGCATCTCAACATCAGCTACACCAAGCATCCCTTGTGCAAATAAATTTTGTGGATTCGCTCGAGCACGCAACGCCGCACTGCGAACAATTTTTTCCACTACATCCCTTTGCTGATTATTTAAATTTTGATTTTGTTGTTCCAAAAATACTCGTGCCTGATTCCCAAAATTTTGATATGCTTGGCGACGCTGATCATTATTTTGCATATTGGCAATACCGTTAAAATTATTTTGCAAGCCCTGAATTGCCTGCTCTACATTATTGGCTGCTCCATTAAGAATAGCTGGAACAAATAACACAAAAAATAATAACTTTTTCATATAAACATCCTTTCATTAGACCTTATGCGTAATAAGGGAATTATCAAAAAGATTTAACTACACAAAAAAAGAAAAATTTGGTATAAAAATAGCCGAAACCTCGCTTTAAAAAGGAATCGGCTAATGAAATTTCTAGATAATCTTATCAAAAAACCAAACGTATTTCAACGCACAATTGGCTTGTCTCCCGAACAATTTAAAAAA
>JAJCZC010000034.1 GCA_029262575.1 Candidatus Babelota bacterium
TGGCTGGCTTCCACCGTATGAATAATCGCCAGCTTCTCTGATGCGGGGTATCTCATTCCTCGTATCCCCCATCCCCTGTCATGCTTTTTTTGAGAAGGCGGTTTTCCAAAGTCAGATCGGCTACGCATTCTTTCAAAGCCAAAGACTCCGAACGCAAATTCTTAACTTCAGGGGACGTGGCTTGCCGCGCTGTATCACCTGATAAACGCCGCTTACCTGTTTCAAGGAACTCTTTTGACCAAACTGTAATACAGGCTTTCGGCAATACCTTCACGACGGCACAATGCAGAAATACTTTCCTCGCCGCGAAGGCCCGCCAATACTATGCGGATTTTTTCTTCTGCAGAATAGGTTTGGCGCGTTTTACGGCGAATGTTCTTCACTAATTTATCTGCAGCTACTTTGCTGCTGCTGGACTTCTTATTCATCGTTAACTCCTTACAGTTAAGATGAACCAGAAACCCTCCGTTATTTAAATCCTCAAATTTGTCCAATAGGCGCTGACCTCAGAAAATACGTTGGAAATTTGGGTGGCCACGAGAACCTTGTGACCCAGATCGAAAGGGTCTTAATCAGAAAGTATAAACACCCTGACCCTCTGGCGGCAAAAAGTTACAGAGAACAGGCCCAAGAGTTAGTCGGATTAAATCAACCGCTTCTGAATTATCAGTCTGCGATTACCACCTTTCTAGTGTTTCCAGGATTCTGGTAAAATCAGCCCCTCATCTTCAACCTCAGAATTAAGCCTTTCTATATCTTTTTGAAAAAGTTCAGGGAAAAAATCAGGCATTGGTCGGGAAATAGATTTGTTCACCTGCTGGTCTAATATGTTTCTTTGGTAATTGTGAGGTTTAATATCCAAAAAGTTTTCTATCTCGTTTAACGAGGTCCGCGAATCGTTGCGCATTTCTTCAAAGAACACAACTTTAATGGTTTCTACATTCAATCCCTTTTTCATCCGGCGCAATGCAGCTCCATATTCTGCATTCTGCCACATGAATGGCCTTTTAACGAACTCTTCATAGTCCTTGGGTTGCCAGGTCTCCAAAAGCTCTATCTTATCGATTAGCTGCAAATGGAATTTTATATGGCTCCATAAACGTTCCAAAGGGTGGCGCAACGTATATAGAACCCGTAGCTTTTCAGAATTTGCAGCTATATGCTGCCAAGCTTCAACTGGCAGAAGAGCATACAAGTTTGAAAAATCGCACCCATATGTTTCCTTCCGTTGTGCTGAAAAAAGGTTGGCATACCAGTAGTCATCAACGGGCCGATTCAAGTAACTAGAAACCCAGTTCAAATTTAATCTGATGCGGTCAATGTTGCTTTTATTGGGGTCAATCGTATCAATATAACGCGTTTTGGCCAGTTTCAACCGACGCTCTTCACTTAATATGTCTGTCTTAACATAGCGTGCATAAAAATAATGGATTTCTTTTTCACAGGTAAAAAACAGTTCTGGATGGTGCTGTAAAACAGCATATAACCAAGTTGTCCCTGCTTTCATTGCGCCAGCACTTATGAATAAGGTGCCAAAAAGAGAGCTTTTGCCCATTATTGTTATCCACATACATTAAATTCCAGGGAATCTATAGCAATTTATTGAGAAGTCTTACAGAGAGAACTTCAATTGGTCGTAAATTATGTTGCTCGGATTGGTTTAGTGTGGAAGCGCAAAATAATTATTAACAGGTTTTTCAACATTCTCAATGCGCACACAGTCATATCCATACGCATTCAGAAGTGCCAGAACTTTCGGTCTAGTATGCTCCCAAACTTCAACGATCATTTTGGGTTTTGCACGTTGTATCGTTTCCTTAAGGCCTATCAGGCATGGCAATTCATGCCCTTCCACATCAATTTTAATTGCTTTCGGAAAGATGACCGGCAAAAATTCATCTACAGAAACAGTATGAATAGTTTTGTAACCATACGTTTTCTTGTTTTCCTTATTGTAAATTGAATTGCCCGTTCCAAGAAAGTTTTCATTGCGATAGAGGTTTATTTTGGCTGAACCAACAGCATCTGAAGCAGCTATGGCGTGCCTGTGAATACGTTGGCTTAATCCATTTATCTTCACGTTAATATTTGCACGCTCTATAGTTCTGTCCATCGGCTCAAATAAATGTACTTCATTCTTGGGATGAGCTTTTGCTGCCAAGATTGACATCAAGCCACTATAGGCACCAATATCAAGATACACACCTGGATCTTCACACCACTCAACCCATTTTTTCACAATTTCTTTTTCGTAACCATCAGAACCAAACCACAGGTATTCCCATGCCACGATATCATCGTGAGCGTGAAACATAACAAACTCAATGCCGCTAGCTGAACAAGGCACCATACCAAAATATGGGTATTCCTGTTTTAGCCTTGGAAAATCCGCGCGTTTGGTGTCACCGGATTTCAAGCCCGCGCGGTAGTGTTTAATTGTCTTTTCCGTTTCAATGTTACATTTCGAAATTGCATCAATTCGTCTATTGTTATCCATACCCTGGCCTATGAGTGTTTTGAAAAGAGCTAGCATTATTTGCCCATAAGATACAACGCACAATGATCTGACCTGTTTTAATACGCTCCTAGAACAGAAAGTTGATATCCCGCAAGTCTTCCAAATTGTGCGCCGAATAAGGCGATCGTATCCGCACCATTGGCAACCACCACATCCAGCCCGGCCTGAACCATCTGTGATGCTGTGAGATTGGTGAAGTCTACGATCGATGTAACACCCGGCAGGTCAATGTTCTCGAGATCCTTGAACGAATTGTAACCGGCAATGATATCATTGCCGGTTACAACTCAAAATGTCGTGTCTTAATACGCTCCTAGAACAGGAAGTCGATATCGTGCAGATCGCCCAAACTGACGTTGAGCAGGGTGATCGTATCAGCCCCATCGGTGATCACCACATCCGAGACGACCTGGAGCATCTGTGTTTGGAGATCAACGAAGTCTGTGATCCCTGTAACTCCCGACAGGTCAATCTTCTCGAAATTGTTAAACGCATTGAATTCGTTGATGATATCATTGCCGAACCCGTCTTCGAAGATAAACACGTCCGCATTGAAGTTGCCCTCCAGCGTGTCATTGCCGGCACCGCCCACAAGCGTGTCAAATCCAGAGCCACCAAACAAGCGGTCGTCGCCGGCCTCACCGTGGATAACATCATTGCCGGCATGGCCGAAGAAGGCATCGGTTTCGGTTCCG
>JAJCZC010000035.1 GCA_029262575.1 Candidatus Babelota bacterium
TTTTTTAAACTTTAAGAACATCGCATTAATTAAAAATGATGCGTTTGTGACAAACAGAAGGCCAACAACTTTGCCAATGTATGTCGATGCATGCATGCTACAATTTGGCTCTCAGTTATCTCTCCTGCCGCCACCTTTTCCTTTAGCTCTTGCGGTGTTGCCTTGCATGGCACACCTTCACACGCCGCCAAATGCGGTGAAATCGCTTCTTCAAACGCACCATCATTGAGAAGGACGGTAAATCCAATCTTCTTAAGAACTTTCTTTGTGCTGTTTAATTCAAGATCTGTTATAGTCATTGCATCGCGTATTTGCTCAGCATTAGAAACGGCATCTGCTTTTTTCTGTGCAAACTTTTCTAACATTGCACAAATAACTTTTTTGCTCAAGTGATGACTATTGTTTGCATTCATGTGAGCATGCATTATCTCAATAAACATCTTAGCTTCACTCTGACGGTTTTGATCGATAAATGCATAAACAAGATCGCTCAACATTCGCTCCTTCATGCATCTTTTTAAATCTGCACCTGTTTTTTTGTGTTTTTCGTAATAGTTATGCATTAATTCTTGCCAAGTTGGCAAGCCTTTTTGATCTTTTGCTATTTTTTGATTTTTTGCTGATAGCAATGGTTGATCACTATTTGCAGATGCGTGAATAAGAAATGGGCTTAATAACAATAACAAAATATGCTTCATGAAAACACCTTAACATCTAAAAGTAAACAACTAGTTTTGCCCTAATTACACCTGTAACCAAAGCCCTCTTCACATGTTAGGATATCATAT
This sequence comes from Candidatus Babelota bacterium, assembly GCA_029262575.1. Classification (GTDB taxonomy): domain Bacteria; phylum Babelota; class Babeliae; order Babelales; family Vermiphilaceae; genus JAKBEL01. The sequence goes on from JAJCZC010000035.1 coordinate 789, forward strand.
TTAAGTGATCTTACGCAACAATATATGTAAAAAAACAGCCCTGCTCTAAAATCCAGCCAATGCTATCACATAGCTAATTGCACCAACAATGCCTGACCATAATGAAGTAATCACACTTGCATCAGCTACAGCATAATACATATCTTCGTTTGGATACTTTGCACAAAATGCTGCAACATCAACCCCATCTTCATCAAAAGAGAAGCCGACTCTTTCATAGCCAAGTTGAGGTAAATACTTTTCAACTGCTCGCATATGTGCTTGGCCCACAACAACACTAATCGTGCTCCGTTCATTAGATTTAACCTGTTTTGTGTGAAGAAGGTGCAAAATGTATGCATCAATAAGCTCAACTGATGATAGATCTAAAACGTGCTTAAAGAGCTCGACCAACTTATCTTTTGTACGCTTAGATTTTGTTTTTCGCAAAAATGCAAGTTCGCGCCCCAAACGTTCGTGATAATAGTTAAATGCATAAAAAGATGCCGCTTTGAATTGCTTTAATTCATAAGCCAATGGATTTTTCATCAAATCTGTGGCAAAAAAATCTGGTAGATCTTGAAATATAATTTTATGTTCACGCATAATGTTGCAAATAAATCGCATAAACGGCTTATATCGATTCAGCACTTTGCTATAAAATGCATTAAGCTCTGGCGTATCTTCATATGATGCAATCTCATTAAAAAGTTGTTCAATCACAAACGGGATAATTAAATGCCCATCCTGATAATTGCTGATATTCAAGCGCGGTGCATCACAGGTCATTGTTTGTCTGAAATCAACGTTGTCATAAGCAACACCGTGCTCATCAAAAAAGTGCGGTAATAAAAACAATGCGTTGTTCTTTTGTTGTGCCACATCTTCTTTGCGCGCATCTTCGAGAATATCTGCCAACCTGCCAAGACCTTTCTGGATATCCTTCTGGTCTTCAGGATAATTATAATGAGCATAAAATCTATCTGTATGCGTTACAATCATATCAGCATCATTAATCGCTTCTAACAAAACACAATCATTCTTGTTTTTATATTGCGCCATAAAGTTAGCAATATCTTTGGCTTGCTTAAAGCCTGCATTCAACTGATCATGAATATCACCAAAAAAAACAATCGACTGCTTTTGGCCATTATCCAGTTCACGATCCCATTTTGATATATGCACAAAATCTGCGTGCAAAATTGATGAAATAGTAAGAGATGATAATAATAAAAATATTTTTTTAGTCATACTTAACTCCATTTATTTAATAACATCCAATTATATTCGCCCCATCCAACCAAAAGTAGATAAAAACAGACCTTTGATAAAATCCACAAAAGATATAAATAAACTGTTTTTTTCATTCTTCTGCATGGTTTTTAACTGATTTGCACAGAAAGCCCCAAATGTTTGCGTACCTTCTTTTCGCCAATCGGCAACTTGTTTGTACCCAAGCTCTGGTAAAAAAGTATTAATCGATGACGCATGCGCTTGTCCAACACATACTGCTAGTAAGTCATTATTACAATTTTGAACTTGTCGCTGATCCAGCTCCTGGAGTATAACGACATCAACAATATCGGTCATAGCTAGATAAAAAGCATATTCCAACTCGCTGAGTAAAGCTGCTTTGACTTCTTCTGACCTATTACCCGCTTTCAACATTTTGATTATCTGATTTAAACTCTTATGTATACTGAGGTTATCTTCTTTAATCGCTGGCAGAAAAACCTTTGCATCAAACTCGTTACAGTCATCCAAAAGAAGATTAAAATAATATTGAGGCAATTCTTTATATTCTAGACTGTGCAGCTTCATCACACGCACTACTTCTTGCAAAAATGGCTTAAATTGCTCAATGCACCTTTGAGAGCACTGAGACGTAAGACTAGAGACCTCTCTTTCCATCAACTTATTGATCCAGTGATTCATTCGCCAACGCAAAAGATCACTCGCACATTTGCGACTGAATGGAAAGTTGGGAGCATCTGGTGTGAGGCCAAGTCTAAAGTCAATATTACTCGACAAAACCCCGTATGTATCAGCAACACACTTTAGGATATAAAGCAAGTCGCTGCTGCCTTCTTTTGAAGCCAATTTTTTATGCTCTTTGTATGCTTGATACATGCTATGAAATTCACCAACCAATTTTCCCTTAAAATCATGCTCTTCATCAAATTCCTTAACATCTTGTGCTACTAGATCCAGATCATTAATATCTTCATACAAGAGATGACCTGATGTTGCTGCGCTACAAAACTTTACAAGATCAACAGCTTGCCTATGTCCTTCTATGTAGACACTGTGCAGATCTGAACATGTTAACACATATTGCATCTTTTCAGGCTCTATTTTTCGTTGCCAAAAAGTTGCTTCTACAATATCTGCATTTAAGAAACGCGTAAACAAAAACGTAAATAGTACACATATTTTTTTAGTCATATAAAGCTCCATTTATTTAATGATAATTTTTTATTTAAAAACCAAAAAGTGATTTGCATTGATCAATAATATTGGTAAAAAAGCCAAGCACACTATCAATTAATGTAGGCTGCTGGCGCAAATTCAATGCTATATCAAGTGCATCCTTATCATGTTGACCTACCACTTTGATATACCCCAAACTTGGCAATAAACGCTCAATTGCATAGGTATGCCCTAAACCAGCACAGATGCAAATAAGATTCTCTTTATCAAGCTCTATTTGCTTTTGATAGAGCGCATGCACTATCAATGCATCCAATAGTGGCGCCAATGTTCGGTTAGAAAAAGTAAGATCAATCTGTTTTAACAATACAGCTTTATCCACTTGCTTGCCTGAGCGCAGATCACTTTGCAAGTTTGCTATTTTTTGTGCTGAAGTGACTAACAATGGATGAGGGCTATCATAAGTAAAGTCCGTTAAATCAACTGATTGCGGGTCTTTAAGCAAAAGATCGCAAACATAATGAGAAAATAGACTCATTGGTTTATCAGTCTTTATAAACTGCTTAACCAATTGCCGTACCGGCTCAAATTTATTTAAAACTCTTTGATAGTATGCAACGAGTTCATCAGAATCCTTAAACGATCTAATGCTATTACATACATTCTCAAGAACAGTCTCAACCACTTTTCTATGATCATAACCATGCTGATCAATCAATTGCGTCATTGGTGCATATGTAATCAACTGGCGGAATTCAAGGCTGCTGCAAGGAATACCTGCATCTTGCGCCAATTCAGGCACTAATACAATGTTGGTGATTAAGCCATCTTGCACATCTTGTTTTCTGTATGTATGAAGATCGTCCTGGAAATCCTGCACGCTTTTTATCATATCTTGATATGCAGCAGAACCATCGGCTCCCTCAGCTAAAACATCTAAAATTGCTTTATAATTAAAAGCATCCTCTACAATAATTTCGCGGTCACCCGAAACATCTTTTAATGCCTGCATAAGTTGCTCAATCTGCTTAACACCCTTTTTTAAGGCGCCATGCCTATCGCCCAACATAACTAAGTGCTGTTTTTGATTATCTTTAGCTGTTTTTTCCCAAATTGATAACTGAGTAAAATCAGCTTGGACCACGTTTGCATAGACTAAAAATAGGGGCAGAATCATTGTTTTTTTCATGTCTTCTCCTTTAAAAAAATTATCAATAGTTTTAGTATGCCCAAAACAAAAATTATGTCAAATCGGATTTAATTGTTGCGGCGACATTTCAGCTTGTATTTTTCCTGCTTTCTGATATAATTAGATTTGTGTAAATACCGAAAAAATGGCCGTTTTTAAAAAAAATGGAGAAATAATTAGATGAAATTACATTTTTTTACTGTTTTAACCCTTGTTTTGACAAATTTAGCCTGGGGAGCAAGCGGCTCAAAAAATAAAGATTCACCCCCAAAAGAAGCTTTTCAAGTGGCATCAGCAAATGCCAAGCACGCATTCTATATCGATAGCGACACTTATAAAGGCGTATTCATAGCCTGTATTCTCGATGGCCAAAATGAAAAGGTAAATAACGGTATCTTTCATCGCATTCACAACAAGTTCCATAAACTGACCAATGATGAAAAAGAAAACGCCGCCCTTATCAAAGATATTTATGACGACAGCTGTCTTAAAGCACTAAGAGGCAAAAAATTCTTTGATGAAGAAACCTGTCGAGAACTCAGAATAAATAAATACAACTATTGCGATTTGCCTCGATATATTGCTTGGCTAAGTTGCGTTTATACACCAGATAAAACAAAATATATCGCACAAGTTTACAGCTCATGCCCAAAACAATTCCCAAATATTAAGGCTTATGACAACGTTGATCTAAGCAATGCTGTGAAACTAAACAAAAATACTCTCTCTTTTTCATTCAAGGGAACTGCAATTACTGCAGCAATTGGCGAACTAAAAAAAGAATACGCTGCGCAAGAAGAGCGGCGTCAATTTCTTACACAATTAAACCAAAATCATGGCCGTTGCGACTGCAACATATTATAATAACAAAAGGGATACTCAATCTTTCAGCACATATGAGGCACCGAATGTTTAAACAATCATGCATTGCCACTTTTTTCATTTTTGCTGCTATCATGGCTCAAGATGACACTATTGAACAGTGCAAAATCGATATCACGTTTAGCTTAGATGGCCAGACAAGGAAAACCATCCCAGCATTATTTATATTCAGTCGAAAAAGTAATGTACCTTCTCTGAAGGCATTATGTGCAAGCATTATAAATAAGCACACTATTGATCAAAACAAACAAAAAATGCTTCCTAAATACATTGCGTTGCAAATTGATCAACAAAAAGAAGGTGTTATGAACTGCTTTGGGCAAATTATAAAATACATTATCACACAAAATCGAAAGCCAAAAGAGCTCAAAGAATCTCTCTATCACGCACAACTCTTTGACCACATTAACTTAAAAAATCTCAACTTGCTCCAAGCACATGTATATATCAAACAAAATAAACAATACGCGTTATTAAACCTAAACTTTAAAAGAGATCCCTCTACTCATTGGATTCCTCAAGTTTCAATAGAACCGGTCAAGTCATCCTCGTATCTTCAAAAGGAGTTAATCCACATCTGGCATATGTCCAAAGAGGGAGGCATGATCCTCACTCATGATCATGTAGCCCCAAACAAAAAACTGGAACCAGAACAAAGTGCTGATGACGGATTTGGCATCGAAAGCGAATGCATTATTTTATAAAAATAAAAAAAATATGTGCACATTAAAATGAATGTAACATTGCAAATTCGAGCACTATAAGAAAAAAACGGAATGAGACTATTTTTGCGCAACAAACAACATCACATCAAATGGGCCGCTGTCTTCATAGCCTGATGAAACCTGTATATCTTTAAATCCAACCTGCTGCAACATCATCTGAAACTCATAACGACTATACCAACGTATTGTCATATCTTTAACGTCTTTTGCTATGCATTCGCTCTTTTGCCAAACATCATAACGATACGAAACAAAAAACTTCTGCTTATTTGGCTCATGAATTAATTTTTCTGAAACGGTAATCTTTTTATCATCACATGTGATTGATTCATGCTGATGCCATTCACCTAATGTTTGTGCATTGTGCCATGGCAGATGAAGATAAATAACAAGCTTGCCGCCAGGCAACAAATGATCGTAAAAATTGCGTAATGTTTTTTGGGCATCATCACGATTCTCTATTTGTTGAAATGACCCTAATGGAGAAAACATGCAACCATACTGTTTTGGTAACTCTAGATCTTGCATAGTTTGATGATAGAGAATGGGGTCTAATCTTTTGGGCTCTGATTTTTGCCGACATTGCGCTAGCATTTCAAGCGAAGCATCAAAACCCTCAATTTGATAACCACGTTCAAGCAATGGCAACAATATGCGGCCAGTACCGCACGCGATCTCCAATGCAGGAGCAGGCAACATTTCGATGTGTTGAATAAAAAATGCCAACTCTTGTTCATCAATTTCAGGGAAAAATTGATCATATAGTTGGGCTGGCAAACCTGAATAGAACTGCTTCATGATGAGCGCACGCATATTTTGATTAGCATAAAGTCCCCCAAGGGCTTGTTATTATAAATATACTATTAATAATAACAGGTAAAAGGGATTGATACAAAAGCCTTTTTTAGAAATTAAGCCCCAAAACAACACCCGCTGTTTTGGCAACAATGGATCGTTTACCATTAAATGGTATATCCACAAAGGCCGAAACATAAGGCGACCAACGAGAACATTCATCCATATGCTGTGCAAAGTCGTAATTTAGGATAAAGAATGCATCATGTGTGGTGAATCCACGCAAACTAATTGCAGTGTTTGCAATGTCGGTGGAAAATTCATTTGAGGAAATCGAAAGTATATCCTGGCCACGTTTATAAAATTGATAAGCAACTTCAGCAGATAGACCACCTAAACAATTATATACTTCAAAGTAAAAGCTAAATTGTTGCGTAAGGCCAAAGTCTTTAAATGCGTCCGCTTTTTGTAACAACAAAAGATCTGTTTGGCGCACATCTGTTTTGATGCGCCGACAACGATTGTTGCCAAAAAGATGCATCAGCTGCACATCCAAACCAGCTTTCACATAATTGCCTAAATATAAATCCAAACCTATGGCAAACACTACGCCAATAGTGCCATCATTGCCAAAAGGAAAGGCTAAAATTTTATCCTCATCAGTTTTTAGGCCAGTAGGAACCGTCATGCCCAAACGACCATTGATGGTCACATTGTGCAAGAGCTCCTTTTGCTGTGGATAATCATTGATCCATTCAAGAGAAATAGTGGTATCACCAACACCACCGCGTTCCCACCCAGTTATATCAAGCCCGCCTAAATCACACACATTTTCAGCCAAACAATTGGTCAAATAACATTGTGTTCGCGCATCTTGAATTGCAACATTTTGCGTTAAATCTTGCCAATACACATCTTTGAGCTTCATTTTATAGTAGGGTAGATAGAGCGCTAATGATAAATGATAGTCAAAAAAGAAACGTGCACCAAAACGCAAAGCCGTATCAACATCAAATGATCCACATGGGGTCAACTGTCCACGAAAGCAATCATCATCGGCATCAACACGAATGCGCTTTTGCCCAATTTTCGTGGAAGAATCAAAGCCGTTCAACATAGTTAATGCATTTTGCTCACATTGATATATTTGTAATGGATTAACTTCATTGCCATCAATGCCAAACGCATTATCCCCAAAACCAAATTGCCCTATACCATAAAGTTGTAACCAACTATCAGCCTGTTTTGGCGGGCGTAACAAAATTTGATATGGGCGAACTAAATTCATACTATAAAGACTGGTTGCAAACATAAAGCAACACAATAAATAAACCAGTCTGCGAATGTTAAACATGTAGTTGTTCCTCTTTGCTCTTTTATTCATTTACTCGAAGGCCAAAATCACCGGAAATTAACCATGCTCCAGAAGCCGAGCTACGCACAATAGCAGAAACTATGGATGCATCTTTAATAGATAGCGGCAACTCCTCAAGGCGATTCAATACAAATGGACTCACTGTCTGTATGCGATTTCGAGCAGAAAAATTATCGGTGCCATCAAAATTAATTAAGCTTCTAAATGCGCCAAAACGTGAAAATGCTGTTAAAATATCTTTCACCTTCATATCAGGTAACGGCACAATTGTATCATTGTCGATCGGCACACCAACTACTGATTGTACGGTGTAACGATTTTCTTGTGCAAACGATAAGCCGCGATATGCATCTAAAATATAGAGATTACCATTATCACTTTTTGCAAGCCCATTAGGCATACCATTGCTTGCGACCGCTTGCAATTGTTGCACAACGGGCAATCCTTCAGGAATAATAACTGAAGTCCAATCAACATCATCATGATTAGCTGCTGTTTGAATATCTGCATCATCACCAACGCGGTAAAGCCCGGTACTTGCAGCAAGTACCGCAAATTTGTTTGAAATAACAACATCTAATAACGTACCATCATTGACTTGCATGATATCCTCTAACGTTGCAACCGTTACCACTGAAAGTGTCCCGGTCATAAAATCACTTGCTGCAACATCAATGCGATCTAGACGCGTATCTGTGAGCACATATAAAAAACCTTCATCAAAAATGAGCTTGCGCACAAAAGTGTAATCACCTAATGTGCTAAATCGCATACCATCGACAAGACCATCAAAAAACTTTCCTAATGCATTTACTGTCGACCAACCATTGCCATCTTCTTGTGCCAATACTGCCAAACCACATGCTCCGCCAACAAAAAGATATCCTTGATCATTCATATCATCGGTGCCAACTGCAGCTGCAATTATAGGACCAAGATCATCTAATACTCCGCCAGAAATTGAAATAACGCGTGTGTTACCATCAGGAAAATTAATGGTAATTTCACCGTCAGTGAACTCTTTCATATCTGTTTGAAAATCACCTGTGTTAGGACAAAGCACATCATCAGCATTCAATTGTGCTGATTCGACCAGAACAACTTTATTAAGTCCGGTTGCAATATAAAGGGAAATATCAAATAAACCAGGGGTATTGATGGGCAAATCAAAGAAACCTTGAATCCCACCACACGCTTGTGGTAATAAAGCAGAAAGCACTTCAACCAAATTGGCTATGCCATCTTCTGCACCAAGTCCCCACAATGATTCTTTTACGGTTCTTATATTAAGTGAAGAAGTTCCCGTTAACCAAGCAAAACTGCCCAAACGAGAAAGATAAGAAAATCCAAACACTTTATCTGTTGTTCCTGCAACACGTTCCCATGGCGTCCAAGCTGCAATCACACCATTTTGGCCAAACAATGCGCGGGATACAAAGATGCCTGATTTTTCGTCATCTATCGTTTCGGCCACAGAAACAAACACCACATCGTTGGCAATATTAATATCGGTAATGTTACCGTTAGGCAAATCGCCGATGCCAACTTGCGCCTCAACACTCATATTGGTATAAACTTGATCAGGGAGGATGGCAGGCGTAACAAATGCACGGCCCAAAAATAGTTGTGGCAATGTATCACATTGCGTGTTTGTTGAATTTGAAAAGAAATTTTCTGGATCAAGTTGAACATTGGCGAGTGTGCCTTGCTCTTCTTGCACTAATGTATCACTATACACCATGTTAACGAGTGGCATTGCAAATACTGATTGTTGCGTATCTGCTGGTGCGCCAACTTGGCCAACCACAATAAGATAATCAAGACCGGTTGTGGTGCGCATGGTGCGCACTTTGTGTATGGAAACTTGTGTATCCGCCCCGGTGCCGCCAACAATCTTATCTGCCATCGTAAATACATCATCAGGCGCGATAGGCGCAAAGATTAATTTGCGATTAACGAGACGACCAACAACAACACCGCGTGCGCCATCTGCCGGATCAGCACCACCTTGCACCTGCAAGGCAATATAAAGACGATTGAGCAACCGACTATAATGCATATCAACAATGTTTTCAATGCTCACTACATCGTTGCCTATTTTAATTACATCGGATGTTTTATCCAAGGATGATGCACGTGTTATGCCAGGCATTGGCGGATCGCCCGGCTCTGCATCAATTTGAACGAGGCGTGTTTCAACACATTCAGTTTTTTCATCTTTTGTGTGCACCAATTGTATTACGGCAACACCACTATTTGGATCACCAAAATCATCACTATCATTAGGCTTTACCGCCGCAAATATTGCTTCATTTTGAAAACGTTCCAAACTGATAACTTCACGCGTAACCTCAGTGCCTGTGGCATCTTTTACATTATCAGCAGAGTAAACGGTAGCGCAAACTTCAACAATCGTTAACACCTCATCAACTTCTTGCCCACAAGGATCACACGTAACTTCACGTTGTACAACATTATCAACATAGTAGATGTTTGCAGGTTGTGCTTGCGTGACCGCAATGGGATTCAATACATTTCTACCCGCAATGCTCCGTTCACCAAAAACATCGAGGTGTACGATTGCTGCATTATATAGAGGGTTAGTTTGATTATCCTCACCATTCAAAATTGCTTTTTGTGGCGCATAGGGAATAAAACCTTTTGCACCATCAAAATAAGCCGAAAGCGCAAAATCTTGTGCATTGCCTTGCGTGCGAGCACCAACATAAAGCGCTGCTCCATTGCCCGTGCGAGCGTGCGAGCCTAATGAAAAGGTGAAGCTTTCAGTATCATTATTGCCGGGAATAATTCGCGCGGCATCAATATCGTGTGCTAGAGCCGTACCTAGTAAAATGGCTAACGTTCGGCCGAGCCAGTTGTTCATACTCATTCCTTTGTCTTTTTTATCAATTGCATGCACTTATTGTACTATCATTTAGAAAAAGTACCACTGCAAATATTGATCTAAAAAAATAAAAGGCCATCACATTGAAACGTTAAATTGAGGAGACGAAGTTAGCAGACGCAACATATATAATCTGCCACATCGCGCACAGGATAACCCCTACACAAAATCGAAGGTTCATTATAAGCCAAACATTGGCATCGCTGCGCGCAATTGCCGCCTTAAACATCTTGACAAAATTCACGAAACACTTTATAAATGTATGAAATGTATTTTTTAATATACCTCTAGTATCACAAAGGAGTTCCTATGATACGCTTGTCAAAACGATATTGGATCAGATATTCCGATGCACCAGCAAACCAAAGTCCCATTTCTGCTTTTTTCGCTTCAACTCTTTCTGCTCTCACCACTGTTGTCATCACGACAACCACAACCGATATCACGGTTCATAATTAAATTTGCTTTTCTGCAAACAAAAACCCCGTATTTAATATTGTTTTTTTCTTACCATACAAATTTGCTATAGCAAAACGATTTTGAGCACTCATTTTACTGCTCTTTTTTGGCAACAAAAAAACAATCCTATAAACATAACTAACCTTTATATATACGAGTATTTCCATGCAAAATTTTCGCGCGCTCTTTAGCGCCCTATTATGCACAATTATTTTTTTACCATGCAACTTATTAAGTGCGGCAAACAAAGAGCGCTATAAAAAAATAGCACCATACTTTTATGCTGCGCTTGCCGAAGCGACTTACAAAGAAAACAAAACAAAGTCGCAAAAAATGTTGGATAAACTTTTAAAAAACGAAAAAGAAAAAGCAACCGTTATTGGCCGCAAAGTGCACAAATCAAAAGCTTTTGGCAGAACAAACTTTTTGCTGGTTAAAGATAATCATGGAAACATGCATGTTGGCATTGAAGGAACAAGCGAAGGCCGCAATTGGATCGGTAATGCATATATGCCTGCTCGCGGAACAACAACTGAATATGATGTTCCAGGAAAAATTCGTGCCGCTATGCATAACATTATCAAACAATGGAGACAGGAGAAAAGATTGCCGCTCGCATCCATTGTTGGACATTCGCAAGGTGGCATGTATGCATCACAAGTTGCTCATCATCACGATAAACATTATAAGAATGCCGGCACAACAATCATCACTTTCAATGCTTATAAGCCAAAAAAGAAAAGCAATCAACTACATTTTAAGGTAAAAAATGAACATGCTTCAACTTTGTGCAGTCCATCAAGGCGCTATATTCCAATCACAAAATCAAGCGGCCACTGGAGCCTTGTTTCGAACCACAGAATGAAATATTTCTTGCAAGGCCTTAAGAGTAAAAATTGGCATGACGTTAGATAGCATTAAACAATTAATTAGGAATATTATGAAACAACTATATATACTTTTATTATGCATAATCAGCTATTGCCATGGCAGCGCAAGCACTTCGCAAGAAAAAGAAAAAAAATATGCCATGGTTCCCATCTATAACACTTGCACAGACATTGAACAAAGAGTTGTCGGCTCTCTTGATCTTCAATCAAAAGTGAAATCCCATTCTCATGACAAAAAATGCAAAAGTCCAATAGGTTTATTTGGGCTAGCAGTAGAAATGAATAGAAAATTCAATGAACAACTATATAAACTCTTAGCGGAATTCCCGTTGCCTACAACAACAAACTCATTTATGGTTTCTAGCCAAAGTCGTTCATATTTCAACACAGAGGCAATCAACCTCCAAAGGCGAATCGGCAATATTTTGCATCCTGTTTTGCATGGCTGTGCTGAAGATAAAGATGGGGGAATTTGTGCCAAAATAGGTGAAAGCTTCAAAATTTTAGGCAGTTCAATAAAAGATTTTTTTTCTGGTAATTTCAACTCTGCATATAACAAACTAAAAGGTGATAAAGGATTGTGGGAATCACTCAAAAATACTACTGCTGCGATTGTTGGCGCAACATTTGGCGCAGGTGTGGAACGCGTACTGTTTAACACCGGTTTTTATGGTTCGAGCGGAACCAGTGAAAGCAATGGGCACAAATCATTGCAGGTAATTTTGGATGCTGAACAAAACATACAAAAACATTTTCCAAATTGGAACGCAAAAAAACAATGCCCCCACGGTATTTTTGGTTGTCCTAAATTAGGAAATCACAGTAAACAATTGCTCATTGCTATGCATGCCCTTTTTGGCAACATTGCAGATTATGAAGATAGAACCGGCCATGACTATTTTCAAGATAATGATGAAACCGACAGACTTCTAATCTTCCTTTCCAAATTAGTAACTCGCATATGTGAAGAAAATATCGTATATGCCGCTGCAAGCAAAGGAGCTGCACCACCGGATGATAAAGAACTTATACCATACTTAAAGATTACGCATAACCTTGTAGCATTACCGACCGAATTACATCAAATTCGAGCTAGCTGGAAAAAAAATAAAGATGCAATTGACAAACTCCTTTCAATTTTGCCATTAAAAGAACAACGTGAGCTTTATGACTATATGAGAACATTAATGCTTAGAGCTGAAGATCCAAGCTATGCCCACAAAAGCGGTGACGCTAGTACTCATTTACTTTTTGCTGGCCCAAGCGGATCTGGCAAAACCTACGTTGCACTCAAAATCTTAGAATTACTCGACTTTCCTATTATGAAAATCACCCTAGATGAATTAAGAGAGGGCCAAAATGTTTCATATATTGATCTAGATGATCTTGCAGATGAAGACGAAAAACTCTCGGGTATCGAAACAAAAATGCTGCGTCTCAAAAAAGATAAAAAGAGAGGCATTTCCTCACTCAATCCAGTCATGTTCATAGATGAACTTGATGAAGATCGCAATTATACCGTGAGTGACTTAAAGGACCAACTTGATCAATTTAAAAAACTATACCTACCGTCCCTGGGCCTCACCTTGCCAGGTTTTTTGTATTGCATGTTTACCACAAATAATACTAAATTGGTAAAAGATCCAGCATTGATGGGAAGATTCGTTCAAGTTCTTTTCCCCGAAATGCCAATTAAAAAGAAAATTGAAATTTTGTTTCCGGCACTTCAAGCAAAGGTGGAACATTATCCAGAGCTAAAAGAAAAACATGATGACTTATTCTTCAAAAACCGCGTTGAAAAATATGTAAAATTTAACCCCGCGATTAATCTCAGAATCCTCATGGCAAATATAGATAGTGTTATTGCCCACGCCCTCACTCATATTAAAGTCAAACAAGGTGACGACTTTCTTGTTCCAACAGCTGATCGCGAAAATAAACTAGAAACATTTAAGGAATTTCTCGAACGAAAATTCACGGGACTCGACCTCGGAGATGACAGCGACTCTGATGACGATTAATTAAACCATGCATGGGTAAGCGATTTGCAAAATAGTTTACCCATGTTACGCTTATGTTAATTAGGGTTTTTTATTTTTAGGGGTACACATCTCATGCACGCAAAAGTCTTTTCCGCCACAACGGTGGGGGTTAACGCATACAAAGTTGAAGTCGAAGTCGATTTATCTTATGGCTTAATTAAATTCATCGTGGTCGGCTTGCCAGACACTGCAATTAAAGAAAGCGAACATCGCATTTCCAGTGCAATTAAAAACAGCGGTTTTCAACTTCCCCCAAAACGCATTATCGTTAATTTAGCACCAGCAGATTTAAAAAAAGTTGGGACATTGTTCGATCTCCCCGCAGCAATTGGCATATTAATGGCCGACAAGCAACTTCAAATAAACAAAGAGTTTTTGAAAGAAACATTGTGGCTCGGTGAACTTTCACTCGATGGCATTGTGCGCCCCATAAAAGGAGCAATTGCCGTTGCAACTGATGCAAAAAAATTAGGCATAAAACGCATTATTTTGCCCAAAGCAAATGCTAAGGAAGCCGCACTCATCAAAGATATCGAAATTATTGGTGTTTCTCACTTGACCGAAGTTGCCGCATATATTCGCAATGAAGTAATCATTGCTCCAACCGTGACCAATTTTGATGATTATGCACAACAACATAAAAATCACACCATCGATTTTGATCAAGTTAAAGGTCAACGATTGGCAAAACGTGCGTTGCAAATTGCAGCCGCAGGTAGGCACAATATTCTTTTTATTGGTTCACCTGGTGCGGGCAAAACAATGCTCGCAAAACGATTAGCAACTATTATGCCTGATATGCATTTTGATGAAGTGCTGCAAACAAGTAAAATTTATTCGATTAGCGGCAAATTGCACAACAAGCCTCTTGTGGTTGAACGCCCCTTTCGTGCGCCACATCACACCATTTCCCAAGCAGGTTTAGTTGGCGGTGGCTCAAATCCACAACCGGGGGAGATAAGTTTGGCACATAACGGCATTTTATTTTTGGATGAACTTACTGAATTTAAACGTGACACACTTGAAGTATTGCGCCAACCTCTTGAGCACAAAAAAGTCTCTATTGCTCGCGTGCAACAATCGCTTGAATATCCCGCATCTTTTTTGTTGGTCGCGGCACTCAATCCATGCCCATGTGGCTATTGGGGCGACAAAAAACGCAGATGTGTGTGCGCACCGCAACAAATTGCACGCTATTTGAATAAACTCTCTGGCCCATTGCTCGATCGCATCGATCTGCAAGTGCACGTGCAATCGATTGAATATGACATGATCAAAGATACCAAAACGCCTACTGCTAGTTCCGCCAAAATTTATGAAGGTGTGGCATGTGCACTAGAGCAACAACGTAAACGTTTCGGGACACATAGCAAATACAATAATGAAATGACATCAGATGAAGTTGATAAACATTGCCAGCTCACCGATGATGCTGAAGAGTTGATCAAACTTGCATTTGCCAAAATGCATTTGAGCATGCGAGGCTATCATAAAATCATAAAAGTTGCGCGCACTATTGCCGATTTGGCAGGTGTTGTTATGATTGAAGCAAAACATATGCGAGAGGCAATCATGTATCGCTCATTGGATCAAGCGCTTGAAAGGCAACGACACTAGTGTCAACGACAATAGTATCAGCGATACTTGTATCAGCGATACTCGTATCAGCGACAATAATTTAGGAATAAGTAATGATTTTAGGAATTGGTATTGATGCAGTCGAAGTTGCAAGATTCTCTGATTGGCACAATAAAACACCCGAACAACTGCAAAAAATATTCTCACTTGATGAAATGGAATATTGCTTGAGTGGTAATGCGCAAACTTCTGCCGAACGTTTTGCAGCACGTTTTGCTGCACGTGAAGCATTTTTTAAAGCGTTTCATGCAATGTGTGATACACACAATATCGAAAATCACGGTGGCCTATTCACCATTCAAAAGTTAGTACATGTTGAACGCAACGCAAAAGGTGTGCCAACATTGCATATCGATTGGCAAACATTACTGCCAGAATTAAAATATGTGCCAGTGGCACATATTTCATTAACGCACACCAAAAATATTGCATCGGCAATTGTTGTGCTGGAACAATCTTAACATTGACGTTGAATATCTTTTGTTGTTAAAGTCTCCTTTGAAGAACGTAAATCTAGCTATATTCCTTAGGAGAGCATCATATAATGAAGCCGACACAAAAATCACTAGCAAATCACTTATTAATATTAATGCTACTAATGAACTTTGCACTGAGCGACTGTTTAGGGATGGACGATAGTGAATGCTCTTATTCAGAACTTGTTTTGGCAACACGTCGTCATGCACAAAAGCAAGCACAAGAGATTAACCGTTTACGCCAAGAGAACAACAAATTACTCAAAAAAAACAATAAAAACAGCTCAAAAACAATGAAAAAACCTCACAATCTTGACATCATTCATAAAAGATTAAATGTCGCCTTTACCCTTGGCATAGATCAATTTGATCCTGTAATTGAAAAATGCTACCAGGACTCTGCTTACACTTTTTTAAAATTGGCCAAACTAAATGCTCACACAAACAACTCAGACTTAGTGAAAATCTATGCAAAAATGCAAAAATTTGGGCTCAACAAGGCATTAAAAAATGAGGAAACCCTAATAAGAGCAAAAGCTCTATATAAAGCACTACAGGGCTATCCAAAAGTGAGCAATGCTTTGTATCAAGCCATAACTGCATCTAAATCTGAAAAAGGAGAAACCCGACAAAAAAAATGGCAAAAATTTAGAGAAACTGCCAACGATCGCTTAACTCTGCTTGCAAAGATAACTATTCCAAAATTGCAACCAGCTAAACCTAAAAGCAGGCATCCCCTAACAAATTTTATCGCCAAAAACGTAAATCTCAAATTAAGCACCGAACAGCAAATTCACTATCAAGCATTGCAAATTGTGCTTTATTCTTTTAGGCAGATTCAACGGCGTTATGATCCTAAAACCGATTATGGCCTTATAAAATATAATATTCCTTTACAGCCAGACCAGCAACATGTTACTGAATATCCTGAAAGGAATATTGCGCTTTGTAAGGTTGAAGCAGCCAACGCTCATACCCAACAGTAGCGCCAATCATCAATTCACATAAAGTCCTACCATCATCGCCTTCTTTGCGCAGCCCTCTTTGCACGCTTCTATTTAGGAAATTACGCGCCTGTCTTTTCTTTGTAAAACAACCAGTACGCACCAGGTGATTAATCATAGAAGCCACATAGCCAGCTTTTCCTTTTTTTGAAAGAGGAACACCATTCTTTTTACAAGTAGATACCAACAACGCCTCCAATCCCTTGAGCTCACAATAACGCAAGACATTGCGCGCAACATCTTTATCTGCACATTCAACTGCACACGATAACAATGCAAAAAACAATAATTTCATAAGTCAAACCGCTATGTTTACAAGTGTTATACAAAAAACAATCACAAGACATTAACGCAAATCGGCTAACTATTACTATATTTTTTTACAATTTTTTTTAAAAAAATATAGCATTGACTTCAAAAACTCACCTCGCTATTCTTGCTTATGGCCTGACAAATTATTTATCAAAACATAATTTTAGAAGAGTTTTTTTTATGAAACAAATAAAGTTTTTATCACTATTATTAATCGCGCCAATCATGATGCATGGAGCATCATCAAAAAAAAATGATGAATATAAGTTAAGCACCCATTTCAAACTTGGCGAGCAAAAATTTGATAAAGAAGTTACAGAATGGCACAAAACTATTTCAAAAAATGTGGGATTAACATCCGCAAATCTTGGCGATCCTTCAGACCTAGTGCTTGCTTGTTCTGAGCTACTTGCAGAAGGCCTTAATGAAACACTCAAAGGGAATAACGCCATTCGCGCACGTGCTCAAAATCATTATAAGGTTATAGAGGGTAACGAAGAAGTTATGACTGCGCTCTTCGACGCGCTTACTGCAAAACAATCCAAAGAAGATCCAAAAGAACGCGCAAAAAAATGGAGCCTATTTCGCAAAACTGCCGCACAAAATTTAAGCCTTCAAGAACAAGCAATCATCCCGGAGATACAATACCCAACTCCAGGAAGCGCTGATGCAATAAAACAATGGATAACTAAAAACAAACAACTAAAACTGAGCGCTGAGCAAACTGTGCAATATAAAGCACTGCAAATCGTACTCTATTCATTCAGACAAGTTCATCGCAACTGCGACAAAGAAACTGATAATCCAAATCTACTGCTACACAAAAAAGTCACCGAAACTCAAGAAAAGTAGTATTCCTTTGTCAGGCCAAAAACACAATGGAGCTATTTGCAAAAAATGATGTTTCTATCTATTTAGACTTCAAATCGGGCGCTTGCTTTTCTGCGAACTCTTTGCCCTTTTGCAGAATAAGTTTATATTCATCGCTAAATAGTTCGAGCGTTTCTGCTGTTTCTTTCAATGCTGCAGCAATCACATCTTCAGTTTTACATTCAACTTGCTTGGCGATAAACTCTTTGTCTATTGCCCAAATATGTGGATACTTCTCCATCTTTAAGCTAGAGAACTGTAGCAGCGAATATTGCCTCAACTTCTCATCATGCAAAATTTGCGAAGCACCAAGCCAACCACATTTCTCCAACTTAGTACACTCAATTAAGATTTTATTTATTTTAGGCAAGTCGTTATATTTTGATATGATAGCTTTATATTCCGGACGATCTTTTGCCAAACAAAGCTTCATAGCAAGAGGTTTCCACTCTTTTTCCTTTTGCCGTCGACATTCGTCCAAGATCCTTTTGATTGTAAACTTAAGAAACCAAATGTCTTGATTAAATGGACTCAAACTTTTAAGATCAATAGCATTTTCAATTGCATCAATCACTTTCTTCACAAGCAATCTTTTTTCTTTTTCCTGATCACAGACCTGATGTATAATCTTTTCAACGCGAGCTTTGCAATCTTTGGAATCTATTTTAGCAATTCTTTCTAGCGCATCATGTCTTCTGACTTCAATATCTTTTGCACCATGAACAGTGAATGCAGCATGAAATTGAGAACAATTTGTGCTGCCTTGCTCTTGCTTTATAACATTATCCAACTGCCGTTGCCAATCATGAGCGTTATTCTTATCGAATCGAGCGATTAGTGGATTATAAACATTATAATCAAGACGAAATTTTGTGACAATACTATTCAACAATGCAAAATTACTATTTTTACAAGCTTGCTCAACAGATTCTATAAGTGCATTGCCATCATCATTGCTTGAGCCCATAACCAAATATGGAAAACCTAAAAACATCGTGCTCAAAATCATTATCAATTTCATAAACTTCCCCTTTATAAATATTCCTGGCACACAACTAAACCCATTAAACTTACTGCTATAATTTTCTGCATATCAATCCTTTATAAATGATGAAATGCGTGTAACTCCTTTTCTGCTTGTTGCATATCAAATGCGGCAACATAAGCATCTAACTTGCTATAACGAATGCCCACAAATTCAATGCCACGCTTTTTAACTGCATCCTCAACAGCGTGCAAATTTTTGAGTTTATCATCGATAAACACAACTTTTGATGGCATGATTTCACAAAAATCTAAAAAGTCGATTAATGCATCCCCTTTGTTATTATCACCTGAGAATAAAATGCCGCGCTTATACATATAAATATATGGCGCTTGGCGAATTGCATAAACTGGGCCAATGTGATTGTGTGAAAAATCAATATCAATTGCGGAAAGTTGGCAAATGGTACGATTCACCAAAGGTAATGAGCGTGCGGTTAATGCCATAATGTCATAACCCTCTTGTTGCAAATCACTCAAAAAATGTGGAGCATTTTGCTCAATGAGCTGCAATGGAATTTGCAGTTGAACTTCAAAATAAATCGGCAACACCATGTTAAGCGCTTGCATAAAATCTTTGCCTTCTGCTTGTTGCTCTTTGATCATATGGCCAAACCATTCATCTGCACCAATTGTACCAACCGGATGCGCCAATGTGTTATCAATATCGAACAACACCAATGTGTCTTTTTCCAAATAATTGCGGACATCTGCAAGTTTATCAGTTTCAACAATAAGTGCATGAAGTTGAACCGCCGAAATGCACAATAGTGCTGCCAGTCTAAATATACGCATGTTTTAATCCTTCTTTTTGTGTTATACTTTTTATGTAACTTAATCTTAAAAATTATGCACAACTATAATGAATAAAAGAATTTTTGGCAACCAAGCCGAAACATATGTCACCAATCATTTGCAAAAACAGGGTTATACCATTGTTGAACGCAATTATCAAAAACGCTACGGCGAAATTGATATTATTGCGCGCAAAAAAGATGTTTATGCATTTGTGGAAGTGAAACTACGCCGATCGAGCCCAATCCCTATTGAGGCAAGTATTCCATGGGCCAAACAACGCAAAATCATTCTTGTTGCACGTGAATATATTGCACGCAACAGATTGATAAACTTTGTGTGCCGCTTTGATGCCGCATTGGTCCAAATGGATCACAATGACGCTATGCATTTGAATTATATTGAAAATGCCTTTGGGCAATAAAAACATTTTAAACATAATCAGCCAAAATCGTGCAAATCCGAAATGCTAACTCGAATTTACACGATTTTAGCTGTTTTTCATTCTCTTTTTTGATCAAACCTTCTTTTTTTCACTGATTGCAATAATGCTGATATGTCAATATACTAATGAGCAACATTATTAACCTACAAACATAAAGACATATCAACATGCATCACATTAAAAAAATCACCCTCATTGCACTCATTGTTTCAACCACACTTTCAGCGCATGCAAACAATTGGCGCGAACAAAAAATAGTAAAAACACAAGCAACTATAGATCGTGTGCGATCCAAATTATCTGTACAAAAAAAGATGGCACTGAACACATCTTTGGCTAAGTTAAAAGGGCTATTTGGCGGCACCTTTTTATGCACTAGTTGCGTGACTGGGCTACTCGGCTTTATGTCGCTTCTTGATGATGAAGTATTGGGCGGTGTTGAACCACTCCCATTATTTTTTGGATCATTGCTCAGTTTTGGCATTGGCAGCTACCTAGCCTATAGTGCACAAGATGATGAAAATCACGCCATAGCTCAACAACGACAGGCAATTGAAAACTTAAGAACATTGCGCACCCAATATGAACAATTGCTCGAAGAGCTGGAAAATGAGCAAACAGAAGCAGCATATGCAAACTCTAAGATTAGAATTAAGTTTGAACGCGCTCAACAAAAACTAGAGCAAGCAACAAAAGCATTAAACGAAAACACATTGGCAATGCTCAAAAAAATATATGGCGGAACCGTTACCTTTACTGGCGGATGCCTGGGAATTTTGGGAGTTGCGCTCTTTTTCGCGGATGTAGATGCAGCAGAATCGGCAGCATACTTTGCCGGCGGCAGTTTTTTGGCAGCGATAGGAAGCATTTTATACTACACAGGGCACAGAGAAACAGAAAATATCAAAGCTTATCATGAAGCAAGCATTGCATATTTTAGTGAACGTGTGCGAGCATATACGCATCAACTTGCTGAATGTGAAGAGCAGGATAACCAAACTTCAAACGATGAAAAGGAATAAAAAAGATGCAAGCAAAGAAAATAGCATTATGTGCGCTTCTGGGTTTAGTTAACGTATCTTTTGCCGACACGCCAAATATTGAAAACATAGCCAATACACCATGTGGACAAAAAGATTGTCCATGCCCCAAGAAACTGAAGCTTGCACGTGGACAAAAAGAGCTCCAGCAAAACGACATCGATCAGAATAAAGTTAAACAAGAGAAATTAAAACAAAAAATTCAACATTTAAAAAAAAGATTATATACAAAGGAAGCCTGCTTTACAGTAGGAGTTCTTCTAGCTTCAGCTAATATCATTGCGAATGAATGTCTCAGCGACAATGCCAAACAAACTCAAACTGCAAGGCTCCTTCTGGAAGGGAGCTATTCTCTTGGACTAATCATCTCAGCATTCGGCGCCTTTTTTGGCTATAATGACTACATGAAACTACAAGAGAAAAATGAGCAACTCGAAAAACTTAATAGTTAGAAATCATGAAAACGGTAAAACAAAAAATCGGACACATCACCAGCGGATCACTCACAGATGGCTTTGTGATGCGCATTGCGCCAGATGCACAGTTGCATGAAATAAAAACGGGTAAATTTGTTTCGGTGGTTGGGCAAAAAAATACCTTTTTTTCTCTCATTACCGACTTGACCTTGCAAGTCACCAATCCCGATATTTTGCTTTACCCTCCCACACCAAAAGAAACATTACTCAACGAAGTGCTCAAACAAAAAGGCATGTATGCAACGGCACATTTAAAACCAATGCTTATGCTCGACGAAGAACAACGCCCTAAACCGGTCAAAACTATTCCACCACATTTTGCACAGGTATTTGAGGCAAACAAAGATGATGTTGCGCTTATTTTTGGCAGCGAAGACGACCCAAGCAAAAGATACTTCAATATTGGCTCCCCCCTTGATATGAAAACACCGGTGTGCCTTGATCTTGAACGTTTAAATGAACGCAGCAATGGCATATTTGGCAAAACAGGGACGGGTAAAACTTTTTTAACGCGTCTTGTTTTAGCTGGTCTGATTAAAAATGATAAAGCAGTCAATGTTATTTTTGATATGCATAGTGAATATGGCCTGCAGGCACGCAAAGAAGGCAAAGGCCACTCATTTGTGAAAGGCCTGAAAACTTTGTTCCCCGATAAAGTAGTGATATTTTCACTCGATCCACAATCAACGCGCAGAAGAGGTGGCAACCCCGACGTTGAAGTTATAATTCCCTATCATGCAATTCGCGTGGAAGACCTACTTTCATTGCAGCAAGAACTGAACTTGCACAACACAGCAACCGAAGCCGCTTATCTTATTGCAGCAAAACACAAGCAAAACTGGCTCACCGTACTCCTCTCACAAGGTGAAAACCTCAAAGAATTTGCCGAATCAATTGGCGCACATCCTGAATCGATTGCTGCATTATATCGAAAACTCAAAAAAATTGAGCGATTGCCCTTTTTCCAACCACAACATGCAGGTGCCTATAAAGAAGACAATGTGATTGACCAAATGATGGAATATATCGATCGTGGAATCAGTGTGATTTTGGAATTCGGCAATTATACTTCAATGTTCTGCTACTTGTTGGTGGCCAACATTATCTCGCGCCGCATTCATGATGCATTCATCGAAAAAACAGAAAAGTTCTTGGGTTCACAAAAAAAAGAAGATGAACCAAAAAAATTGATGATCACCATTGAAGAAGCACACAAGTTTCTTAACCCGCAAGCGGCAAAACAGACCATTTTTGGCACGATTGCACGTGAAATGCGTAAATATTATGTGTCATTACTGGTGGTTGATCAGCGCCCTTCTGGCATTGATCAAGAAGTGCTATCTCAAATTGGCACCAAAATTGTGGCCCAATTAAGTGATGAAAAAGACATTCAAGCTGTTCTGACCGGCGTAAATGGCGCACAAAACTTACGGACCATTCTTGCATCACTTGATAGCAAAAAGCAGGCATTATTGATGGGCCATGCCCTGGCCATGCCGGTGGTGATTCAAACGCGTGAATATGATGAGGCCTTTTATCGCGCTATGGGTGACACCATCACGCCCCAACAAGTCGATGAGTTCGTGCAAGAACTGTTTTAGGGCTCTTTTGCCAGCTAAAAGCAAATGGCGGTTACAATTTAGTTACAAATCTGTTTACACCTTATTGTTTTTTTGTTATATTAACAATTGTTGAGTAAAAACATAACGGAGAAATGTATGTCAAAAATAATAAGAATCACTGAAAATGCTTATGATAGATTAGACCAACTGGCATTAGAAACGGGTTCATCAAAACAACGCATTATTGATCAGGCTTTAGAAAACTTAGCTCGCAAGCATTTTTTAGAAAAAACAAATAAAGGCTTTGCCGCATTAAAAAATAACGCTACAAAATGGGATGAAGAACTAAATGAACGGGATGAGTGGGAAACAATTAATGATGGCCTTGAGGATAACTAATGCAAAAACCCTTGCGCGGCCAAGTTTGGTTTGTCAATCTTAATCCAACTATGGGGCGTGAACAGGCAAAAAAACGACCCTGCTTGGTATTATCATCAGATATTTTTAATCAAGGACCCGCAGAACTTGCGGTAGTTATACCACTAACATCACGAGAAAGAAGTATCCCGCTACATATTCCAGTCTATCCACCATCGGGTGGATTAGTAGTAACCTCATATCTTATGTGCGAACAAATCAGAGCCGTTTCAATAAAGCGATTTGCTCATCATCTTGGGCAAGTAAATCCAAATACCCTTAAAGCCGTTGAATATGCTTTAAAGACATTACTCGAATTTTCTTAGGCCTGTTGCACATGCGAAAAACATCCGTATACTTATGACATAATAGATGAGAATTTCTAAATAATAAGCATCAATGAAAAATAAGATTATTCGGCAAAACATTTCTGATACATGCAATGTTGACCAATTTTTTGGTTTTAAAAATGAGATCAACTATGCATTGCCCATAATTCAAACTCATGCTCAGGCGAGATTTTCTTCGCCTACTGATAACTATATTAAGTGCAAGCTTAATCTGAACAAACGGGTGATCAAGCACCCGACCACTACCTTTTTTGTGCGCGCTACCAGTAATTCTATGATTGGTGCCAATATAAATCCTGACAATACTCTTATTGCCGATCGTACCATGCAAGTGACGGAAACCAACGCCGTGATCGCTTATATTAATGGTGAATTTACCGCCAAACACATTGCCCAGAAAAAAAACAAGCTATATTTAGTGTCAGAAAATGACAATTTCGATTCCATTGAAATCACCACCGAAATGGACTTTGAGATTTGGGACATCGTTTTCATATATTATACATCAAACAACCTAACCAAGGAAGGCTTCAAATGAAAAAGCTCTTTGCGCTCTTATTGTGCATGCACGGATTAAGTAATGCAGAACCATCTAACCCATTTTCGGGCATTCTGCCTGGTGGATGTTATCAACTAAGCAACAACGAATCTGCCACCTATACACCATCACCTATTGTTGCAGCTGTAGAAAAAGCCGCTGAATTTAATGATACGCCAACTAATGAGATTACCCCTACCAATGAAATACAAAAGGCTTTCTTGCAAAACTATCTCACCGACAAAGATATACTCAATGCACTAACAAACAAAGAGTTGCGCAGCTGGGCAGATACTAACATTGATAATCTCAACAAAATCCTAAAAAAAGAAGGTTTTGATATTCGCCTTGAACCAATGACCCCAGGTGATTTCGGCGTTGTCTCAATATTAAAAGTTGAGGTTGAGTGGAAAGAAAAAGCACAAAAAACACAGATTACAAACAATTGCCAGCTTTATGAAGCAATCTTGCTTGAGGCTAAAAATGGTTGCTCTGTTGCCCAACCCCAAGGTTATGCACATCCTATCGCTCGCGTGAATACTGCCTCTGGTGATAAAGTATGTTTTGCTATTGCTGATGCTGCACTAGAAGGTTTTGCACTACGTGATAAAATTGAGACATTACGCAATGCTCAAATGTCATATAGCGAGTTCTCATCAGTTAAAGTGCCAATGGTTGATCTTGATCAAACACAACAACTTGATTGGCTTCTTAATATGGTGATTGGTAATGGACGCATAGCACAAGCATTGCAACAGACTAAATTCAAAATGAATGAAGTTGGTGCAAAAGTTGAAAGTGCTGTAGCAATTGGCGTTGAAAGATGTTCTGCTCCCTGTGAGCCAAAAGAATACGTTATTGATCAAGACTTTTATGTTTGGATCGAGCGTGAAGGTATGGATGAGCCATATTTCTCAGCTTATGTGACATCTAAAGACTGGAAAAATCCGGGTGATTTGAACGCCTAACTTATCAATAAAATGTATCCTTCGATACTTCGCTAAGGCTCAACTCAGGATGAAGTCATTATAATAACAGCCCTTAACCTAAGCCGTTCGGACAGTTTCATCGTGTAAGAATTTCGCAAGATAAAGTTTTTTAGTTTAACCGAAAAAGTAATGCTGCAAGACTTCTACAAATAACTGAAAGATCCGTGCAGAACTAACATTTCAAAAAAAACGAGCTCTTCTTTTTTGTTTTATTTTCACAAAAGAAGAGCTCTAATCATCAAAAAAAATGAACGCCGCTCAACTTATATTGTTGAGCGTAATTCGGCAGCGTCAGAGGATCTGATCAAGGTAATGAACGCAGTCTTTAAAAGAAAACGCCCATATTTGATTATAGATGATACGTTGATATTGAAAACGTACTCCAAGTTTATTTCAGACGCATCAGACAACTTTGATTCAACTGATCGCAAAACTTATAGATCGATCTATTCGGCAATGAGATTCGCTACAGATACTTATAAAAAAAGTGGGATCTGGCTCAGCAGCTCATTGAACAAGTATTCAAAAAAGTCTCAATTTTTACGGTTTTAACTGATGAGTTGAGTGAAATTGATAAAAACTTGCAGCTTCACAGAGATAAAACTACAATTTACCCGATCAGCAGAGATCCTTGGGATAGCTTAACGGAACTCCTGTAGATGTGACATTTCTATGAAGTTACAACAAACATTTAACATATTATTGAAAAACTCAAAAACCTTTTGATATAATAGAAATATAATAAAAAATAAGAATGTCATAGGAGACACAATGCATATAAATACAATTCCTAAAACATTGGCAGTTATAGCCACTTTTTGGCTATCATCTATTTATGGGGCCTCGAGCTCTTCGATGAACCTCCAAAACAAAGTCGCTGTAAAAGCACCATCTTATAGTGTGAACAAAACTGCTATGCAAGAATTCATTCGTCTGGTTTGGGATGATGTATATAATAATGCAACATTAAAGCAATTTTACGACAATATTATCGGTACAGACAAAGTTAACAAGGCAGCACAAAACAAAATAAAAACAATGGTACAAAATGCTTTTGAAGAATCTTGGGAACAACACATTAAGGAGCTCAAATCAAATTCGCCCATAACACCACTTAATACAACAACAACCATCTTCTTTAAGCAACAAGTGAAATCACTAATTACAAAAATGTTCATCGAAAATGAAGTGCTCAATATAATGAACACCTGTGTATGTATACCTATGCCCGATCGGATAAGTTATACATTTATCCTTGCAGATGATATTCGTCAAAAATTCCGTAATTCACAACAACGCATTGTTATCACCGCATTTGCTTCAGGTTTACCTTTGCAAGAGTATCTCCTATTAAGCTTATTGACTGCATATGGTTACAACAACCTCGTACTTAACGTGATCGATTTAGGTTACCCAGATCCCGTAATGTTACAGAGATTAATAAATAAAACCGGCAAAGCAAATGCACAACGTGCGATCAAACATTATAAAAAACAGGTTATAACTGCGACTAATCTGCAAACAAAGAACAAAGAACAGAAGCAAAAATGGATCGATGAAAACAAAAAACTTTTTCCTGAATTGGCAAAGTTGCTTGGCATGGGTGAATATGATTCTGGTTACGGATACCAAAAAGCACTCGATCACTTTAAGGCATTGTTGCCAAACATTAAGATCAATACATTTGGCAATATGCATGAATATATTGAGTTAACAAAAAGAAACGGCTCACTAAAGGCAGACGTTATCACAATTGTTGACCCAGACCTTAACCTCTTTGATATTGCTCCATTTCCATCGGAAGCTAATTTGATTGGTATCACCAACAAAACCATATGGAAAAAACAGGATCCTCAATATGCACCACACATATTTGTTACCTTGGCCAAAAACAAACCGATCCAAATTTTTGTTCATGCAAAAACGTATAATGAGGCAAAAAATAATGATGTTTTTATAAATGATATGCATAAACTAGTGAGCGCTGCCAAAACAACAGAAGCGAATAAGGCCTATAACACAAAATTTAGAGACTGGCTTATCACAACATTCAATGTCCTCAACGCTAAGGCAATCACATCCTTACTGAATAAAAATGCCCAACTGCTAAAAAAAGCAAGGGTCAAAGACATAACCGATAAACAACTAAATACTATACTAGAAGAATTGATGCATGCAAATGCCGCAATTTTCAACAGAACTTACGAACAGCTTGAAAATGTGTACAAAAAAAATCTACCCAAACAAACGATGGCACAAAGAATAGACTTCGGTCTTAAAGCAATAGGTCGGATGAAAGAGCGACTTGATAACATTAAAAATGCCTATGAACTCATATGGTATTCAGATCCTCATTTAGCATTCCAAGAGCTAGTACAAGAGGCCGCTAAAAATGACGCAATCATCTATCTTTATTATCAAGATGATCCTATTGCAGAATATAATTTACCATTTATCCTTGAAAGAGTTAAAAAAAGTGACTATATCAAGCGCGATGTATTTGGTCCAAATGTGGGAAGAATGCTTATGCAAGCCGGAATCAATGAAGAATCCGATGAATATGACGATATTATACTCGAAGATTCTTCAGATGATTTGAACAGCTACTATGATGATGATGACTATATAGATGACGACATATTTGAAGTTAATCCTGACGATCAATACGGCCGGATCGATCTAAAAACAGGAAAATTAATCATCTGGGACCAAATTAAGCAAAAATTCCCTCCTCTTGATCACCTGAGGGCGCCAAAAATGAAGCCGCATAGTAGTCATAACGATATGAACCAAGGAGACCACATAAAAGCGAGCACCTCTACATATAAACCTGAAAAACTTTAAAGGCGATTTTATTATAAATAAAGTTTTAACAAACTTGATCAAAGCTCGACTCCCCAAAGGGAAAAATCAACCTCAATGAAGTAATTTCATCAGTGGGCGCAGGGTGATAATCTCTTGTTGTGCCATTTTTTTGCCGTTGCGCCAAATGTATGCATTAACCTTGATAGGTTTGCTCTTTTGAGCATGTGTGAGCGCATTAACTAAATCAGCACATCGCACTTGAGCAAGTTGATCAATCTCATTATCGTCAGTTTGCCCGTGCTTGAAGTTGGCCAATATCCGCTTCGCATTGCGAGCACCAAAATCAATTATATAAAAAACAACTCGATTGCCATATTCTGTTTTTTTAGCAACAATGCCCTTTTTATTTTGACGTATATACGCCTTTAACCTGTTGATCGCCCATCCGCCATTATAAGGAATACTTAAATGCGCTTCTTCATTAAACTCTCGTGATGCAGTTATTAGTGGATGACCTTCACCTTTTTGCCTGCTGCCGCCAAATGCTGAATATAGGCCCTTATCTTTGCCACCCGTTTCACGGCCCAACAGATAGTAGTGATCATTTGTTTGTTTATCATAATAATAGGGCAACACAAAAGCGCCATCGGCATATGTGGCCCCATAACTTGGCTTTTGCCACCAATCAGCTAATGATTCTGCCCAAATAGCAGTAAATAACATGGAAATCGAGAAAAATAGACCATATTTATGAGCTTTCACACTAAACCTCCCTTTTATTTTAACCATAAGGCATAACAAGTCTTTATATCAAGGCATGCGATTATTCCTACTGAGGGCCCTATCACTCAAAGAACTCTCGAAACAGCTAAAATCACCTACGATTGACAAAACGAATAATCTTGCTATAATTATATGTATAATTGAATAAAATGGATTATAAGTGAGAGGTTATCATGTTTTTTAGATTTTTAGCTCTTTTGAGCACAGCATTCCTGTGTTTGGCCCAATCATCTATGTTGTTTGGCGCAAGCACAAGCAACTCGCAACAAAATATCAATCATATAACGTGCAATAAAGAGATCGTAGATATGTATTTCTTCAAAAATGATCTATTGTCTCCAAAGGGTCAACATCTCCTTTTTCAAACGAAAAATGAACTCCATCTTTATAACGCACAAACCGATCTAGTTAACAGCAATATCAAATTAGAATTAGATGATAACAAAAGACATGTACCACTCTGTGAGATTGATGGATATAAATCCTTAACAAAACTTAAAAGCATATTTGGCAACACGGTGTATTTAATGAAATATAAAAAGATTAAAAAGATTAATCTTGAAAATTTTGCCCCCAATACTCCAAAAAATCGATGGCCATATACCATCGAAAAGCACTTTGCTCACGATGGCACTCAAAAAAATGCGTTTTTTTCTTACGATAAAAAATTCCTTATTGCACAATCGGATAAGATGATCACAATTGCTCCTATTGGTGAACAATCAAAATGCACATTAACCCCTAAAGAATTTGACAAACAAGACTTCAAGCATATTGCATTGAGCCCAAATAATAAATTGGCCATATGCACGCAAGCAAACAAGATATACTTTATTAATTTAGAACAATGCGAATTTATAGAACAGGCACCAAAGAAGATACCCTGGTGGAGAAGATGGTCGAACGCGATCACAAGCAATCCATGGAAAAGTTTTGCAATTGCACAAACAACACTTATTACTGCCGCAGTAGCAAGTTACGCACTTTATAAATGGAAGCCACAATTATTTAGTAAATTTAAATGGTCATTTTCATAAATGGATGGTTATATTATGAATAAACGAATCCTACCTTTAGTTCTTTTGAGCGCCACATTATTATATGCGCCACAATTATCAGCAATGATGACGTGCCATAAATACCAAAATGGCACTGGTCAATGGCATTGCGATACTCAAATCCAACAAGTGCATTTTTACGATGATAACCAAGTTTATCTCAAGGGAGAATCTATAAGCTTTGGCCTCAATATTGATGAAAATGACTTTAAACAGATCGATAAAGAAATTAATATCCCTCAACCTATAGCAGAAACTGATTCTTATCGCTTGATGCTCATAGCACAACAACTGATCGTCAAAGGCAATAGTGGAAGCATTTCAGTTGCCATGAAAGGCCAATCCATTAAAGCATTTTTTTCAGCTAACGAGCGCAATATTATCGCCCTTTCACAACAAGAGATAAAAATATTGGGCCCAAAAAATGGACATGTAACTTTTAAAAGAACACCAGAAAACTGTGAATTAATTCCAAATGAATGGTTCAGAGATGTTGCAATTAGCCCCAACGGAACAAAACTTGCAATATTAACAACCAAAAATAATGTACACGTTGTAGACGTTTCAAAAATTACGGACACAACCCCATCTTTGCAAACACAGCAAAATGAAACGCTTCAACTTACCTATCAAGAAGAAACGACAACATCAGATAACGTATCCTGGTGGAAAAAATGCTGGAATAAAATCGTAAGAGATCCTATCCCAACTTTACTAACTGCTACAGCAATTACAGGAATAGCCGGTTACGCACTTTATAAATGGAAGCCACACTGGGTAAAAAAATGTTTTAGTAAATTTAAATTGTCATTCTAATAAATGGAAGGAAATAAAATGACTAAGCGAATACTACTTTTAACCATCTTTGCAATGCCAACATTATTTGGCGCGAGTTCGAGCAATAACAATCAGGTTATCACAAAAGGTGATTTTGAATTGTTGGCTCAAGACTTTATGAATGCAGTTCAGCATAAAAATGCTGAAGGCGCTCTTGCACAGCATAAGCAAATGAGAAGCAAGTTTGGGCGTAAAAAGCGTACTGAAATCGCCGACTTAATTGATACACCTGCTTTTAGAGGTTTGATACTACATGAAGCTGATAACAATAGAAGTATAAAACAATTCTTCGATTGCTATGTTCCTCAACATCCAATCGCGCAACAAATCAGAAAAAACGACTTAAGCAAATTGCGTGCACAACACCAAGAAGAACAAGAGAAAATAGAAAAAGAGCGCAAAACAAACTTACAAAAACTTATCAAAGCGCATGAAAATCAGGAAGCATTAAAGACAGCAGAAAATAATTTTTTGAGCCTAATGGCTATTTATGATCATACTCAAAATAAGAGAACTCATGTCGAGCAACTTTCATCTGCTTATGATCATATTCAAAGCATAAATCAAGAAACTGCAAAAAGTTTAGCTGAGTCACCTGAATTTAGAAAACTTTTTAATCAATTAATTCAGCAAAAAAATAAATATGGGTTACAAATCTTGAATAAACTATATAACAACAACAATGAACTTGTGCAACTTGCTGATCCGATTCTTTACCCTGCGCCAGTTGCGTCGCAAAAAATGGTCCTTTTTGATGATGTTAATAATAATACTTCAGGTGGTGTTACGCAATTGCAAACTCCCGTTACGCAAGAAAGCGCCTTAGATACAGCACTTAAAGCAAGCTTATTAACAGCTCAACAAAATCTAAATGATGATGATGAAATGCTAAAAATTGCACTTGCAATATCTCAACAACCACAATATCTTTCGAAAAGTTCTTCATCAGATGATGATGACTCAGTAATCTTCCCAAGTAGTAGCTCGGATCAACACAATAAACAAACAAAACACGATCACACATTATCACAAGAAGAGCAAGACATTCAATGTGCAGTGCTACTTTCGCAGCAACAACCGATTTTTACCTCAACAGGAAGCAACTTGGATAATGCTAAGCAATTAGCTAACGCATTACTACAATCAAAGCATAACGAAAATTCGATCCTTCACATTCAAGACACCATTACACAAATCATGGACGAAGTTAGCACTTCTGCCCTTACAGCTAATGAGCTAACAGAGCTTAGACAACATATCGTGCAATTATTAAGCAACGATGCAGATGATGATAGCTCAGAAAATGATGATGATGATAGCTCAGAAAATGATGATTTTTTGGATAACACACAGCAACAACAAGACGAGATCGAGCAGAATAATAACACAAACTTATTTGTGGGCGGCGCTATAACAACAGCCATAATCGCCGGCATCATCTTTTTATTCAGTAATAAATAAACGCTCCCCACAGCAAGTTACTGGATTTAAAAAAAAGAATTATACTTCTACTTAACATGAAAAAAGAGCGGCACCTTTACAGCTGCTCTTTTTTTTGTGCACAAAATAGGTACAATGAAATAAAAAAGGATATAAAGCATGCAACTAAAAGAGCTAACTAATTATTTGAATTCGTATCTTGAAATCGATAAAGTTAACGACACCTGTTTTAACGGGCTACAAATTGAAGGCAAACAGGAGATCAAAAAAATCGCATTTGCCGTTGATGCCTGCCTTGATAGTTTTGAACACGCCATTGCAACACAAGCGGATATACTTATCGTTCACCATGGACAATTTTGGGAATTTACAAATCCATCAATCACCACATGGAACAAAAAAAGAATTGCAAAACTGCTTGAACATAATATTTCGCTTTATGCAGCACATTTGCCTCTTGATCGCCATAAAGAAGTTGGCAACAATGCACAACTCATTAAACTGTTAGATGGCAACATAGATCGCCCTTTCTATATCAAAAAAGGAACCAACATTGGTTGGGTTGGCAAACTAAATAAAAAACAAAAACTAACCGACATTGCAAACACGCTCAACAAAAAACTTGAAACCGAATGTATTGTGGTGCCATTTGGCGACCAAACAATTGAAACTATAAGTGTTGTTTCTGGCGGTGGTGGCTATGGCGGTTTTTGGAATAGCTTAAAAGAAGATGTTGATCTTTACCTCACCGGCGATTCAGCCGATATTTTCCAGACAGCAAAAGATGCCCAAATTAATGTTATCTTTGCTGGGCATTATGCCACTGAAACGGTTGGCCTGAAAGCATTGGCGCAACATTTGCATGAACAATTTAATGTTGAAACTGAATTCATCAGTCTACCAACCGGACTATGAATCATCTGCCAATTGCTGCGGGACACAACATGGACAACAATAATGTGTTAACATGCAACAATTATTGTTTTGATATTTTTTATTCACTTCATAAGGATCGACATATCTATTGTGTAAACAATTTTTTTCTCGTGGATCACGATTCGGTGCACCGCAAAAGTTTGTGCAAATCAATGGACAAGAAACAATCGATGCAAGTATCTGCATGAGATAATTAGGCCTACTTGAAACTAAGATTGTTTCTTTTGTGACATCTTGTAATTCCTGATCAGACGCTAAAGCACCTGAAAACATAAACAAAAATAAAGGCATGCATTGTTTATACATGTTTGCCACCCTTTCAGAAAAAAATCAATCACCCTATCGCAACTGTTGTGGCACGCAACACGGACAACAATAATGCGTCAATGCACAGCAATCATTCAGATCATATGGCTCGGCCACATCATATGGGGCAACATAAGTATTATGCAATGGATTATGCTCACGCACATCTTTATCTGGCCGGCAAAAGGCTGTAAAGCTAATTATGGGGCACGAAATAATCGCTGCGAGCGCCTGCATTAAACAATTTGGTTGCTCTGGCTGTTGCTCACCACCATCGTTTGCAAACATTATATTACAAGTTAAAAACAAAGGTATTATATATTTTTTCATGCCTACTCCTTGCATATGTTTTATGAACACCGCTCACACAATAACAGCTTATTTTTTTTGTTGTCAAGGGGTAATGAAAATACGAAGCTTGACTTGCATAATCTCTAAACGTAGAATGCAAGTAATTAAAAAAACAAAAAAGGAGCTCTTCAATGCTCAAAAAACTTAACTTACACAAACTTGCTCATGCAGACACTCACAAAACAATCGATCGGGTTGGTGGTGCAACAATTGTAAAACATTTTATGTTTTTAAGCATGACGCAAATGTATATGAATATTGAATCACAAGTCTCAATTAACAAAAGGACAATATGTTGCACGCAAAAAAAATAGCTTACCTCCTATCATTATGCGCGATTAATCTTTTTAGTGCCAATGACGACCGAAGGTCCCTTATAAACGCATCTAGTTCATCCGATGAAGAGCTCCTTATTCTACAGCCTCAAACATCAATTTCTGCAGAAATTGATAAATTCACCTGCAAAGATGATTATAATGGTCTGATTAAATGGCTTAAAAAAGAAAAAAGCACCCTTAAACGACAACACATCCTCAGCATTATGAAATATACTGAAAAGCAATTTAGCGGAGTGTGTGAGCCAGATGATGATCTAGAAACAGATATCAGAATCATCCATAATGATA
This sequence comes from Candidatus Babelota bacterium, assembly GCA_029262575.1. Lineage (GTDB taxonomy): Bacteria > Babelota > Babeliae > Babelales > Vermiphilaceae > JAKBEL01. The sequence goes on from JAJCZC010000035.1 coordinate 35,558, forward strand.
TAGAAAGAGTTCGAAAAGAACTCGGAAAAATACCACAAGTAACACATATTAAAAAAAGCGAAACATTCGACTTTGATACGGCACTTGCACTCCATAAGACCCCATCCTCCTTAGTCTCATTCATACGTGACCTAACATGCATCACTAATGCCCAAGCACAGCGTATAGAACGATACCTTGAAACCTACTTACAGAAAAAACAACCGAAAATTGCATCCAATAAACAGTCTTTTTTAAACGCAAAGAACGAATATGAAAGAAAGAAAAAGGAGCTACAAAAACTTACATCCATATTAGATAGCCTAACAAGATCAAAAATCATAATGCGAGGCTGCCTACCCTACCAAGACGAAGACACTAGCAACACCTATTGCTGCAAACCTGACGCAGATCCATGCAACCTGAAGAACAATCTTTGCGTGAATACGTGCAATTTCCCATTTCGATATTTATGCTGTATACCACTTGCAACTATCTTTAACTGCCTTACATTCCCTTGCTGCCCTCAAGTATCATATAAAGGAAATTAAATAAAACAAAACAATAGTTGACCGGATTTCATAATCTGGCCAACTTAGTATGCAAGAAGAAAATGCTCTCGTTAATCAAGATAGCTCTTGTTTTCTCAATACTCGTAAATTCGTTGAACGATGCCTTCTACATTGCATTCCTTTAAGCATCCTCAATAGCTGCTATATTTTTTGCCCCTGCCCTAAAGACAACCCTTATTGAGTTGGCTTTAACTCATTGTTGCTAAATACATAAACGTTTACCTATAATGCATTGTATTATAAGTATTATTTACAGGGAAATAATGATAAACAAACATTTTGTGTTCTGCGTACTTTTTGCATGCTGTATTTTAGGAGGTTTTGCAATATTGCAACACAAGAATAACAAACAAATCACCATTGGTTTTGGTGGTGACACCATGCTGGGTCGCTTGACCAACGTCACAATTGATGCAACAAGTTACACATATCCGTGGGGGAATCTATTGCCCCTTTTGCAACAAAATAATCTGAATATCATCAATCTAGAAACCACCTTAACACACAGTGAAGATATTGTGCCCAAAGTGTTCAACTTTAAAGCAACGCCCGATAAAATCCAAACGCTCATTGCCGGCAACATTGGTTTGGTCAATTTGGCAAATAATCATATGCTCGATTTTGGCCCTTCAGGCCTATCCGAAACTATCACAACATTGCAAAAAGCAAACCTTGCTCATGCCGGCGCCGGTAACAACCATCCGCAAGCGGCACTTCCGGCCATTGTTGAACGTAATGACATCAAAATTGGTATGCTTGGCTACACTGATAATGAACCAACATGGCAAGCAACTGAAACCAAACCGGGCATTAATTATTTAAAAGTCGGCGACATCACAACACTCAAAAAAGATGTTGATCTGCTAAGGAATAGGGTCGATATTATTGTGGTCAGCTATCATTGGGGGCCAAACATGCGCGAAAAGCCTAATCAAAAACACATCGATTTTGCCCACACAATGATTGACGCTGGCGTTGATATTTTGCACGGACACAGTGCGCATATTTTTCAGGGCATTGAAATCTATAAAAATAAACTGATCATGTATGACACGGGCGACTTAGTTGATGATTATAAAGTTACACCAGAAACGCGCAATGATCTTTCGTTTTTATTTTTAGTTACAATCACAAAAAATGGCAAAACAAACATTGAACATGTGCAACTTGTGCCAACGCACATTGATAACATGCAAGTCAACTTGGCAGCTGGCAATGATTATGAATGGAGCATCAAACGCATGCAGATGCTATCCGCACCCTTTGGCACAGCAGTATCTGATGATGGACATATAAGCATCTAAAAAAAAGACTACCATACGCACAATGTAAACATAGTATACGTTTATAAAAAAGACTGGCTTTCAAACGTTTGAAGCAAATCGGCATTTGGATACGTTAATGCTTGTTTAGCATCAAGACTATTAATGTGCCCATAAAGTCTTGCCAACACATGATTAACGTTTTCTTCTGGACCACATTTTGTCGGATCAATAGCACACCATTTTTTTGCAGAATAATGTGGCACTAAGCGATCCTTAAAAACATCGGAAATTGTCAATGCTAAAAACGCCGGATCTTGCCAACACAAAGTTTGCATAGAACAACCAAATACCGTTTGTATATATGGCGCGGCATAATTAGTGAATTGATTTCTTGAATATACGACACATAACTTTAGATATTTGTTGAGTTCATTTTTTTTGCTTTTATCTAAATCGTCATAAAGCATATGCAAAAATGAAATAAGACCTCTGCCACTACTGCAATATTCAAACACAGCAGTTTTATTACCATGTTGGCCAGCCTTAATGATCTGATCTGGGTGCATGCCTATCTTTTTAAGATAAAAAGTATACGTTTTTCTTGCATCACTTGATGGCATTGCTGTTTGCAACATGCAATAAGAATGTTGCACTTCACCCACAAACTTACCTGAAAAGGCAATATGCCCATCACAATTGAATACTGCTTTAGCATCGCATTCATTTTGGTTCAGCGCTTGTGCACCTAAAGTCAAATAAGCTAAAGATTGCCCAAGACTAAAATTTCTACATCCTGCATATTGTTTGCGCATAGTATTTATAATGGGCAAAAATGAACACTCAAACACATCTTTATCCATAAGAGGATGACACACTTTTGTGTTGTTTGTATGCGATTCTGATTGGGTAGATTTCACCCTATAATAAAGACTCTTTGCCTGATAAGGATTTTGTTTGAATTTTTCAAAAGAAAGCAATTTTTGGTTGCTCGAACCTGCAGTAAAGATTGTCTGACAATAAACACCAAACAAAAAAATATAACCTAACTTTTTCACCGACTTCCTCCATTTTGCATCTAATTTCTGGCTTTCACCATCCCTTAATAATACCATTTGAAATCATTCCTGTCAAATGATATTAAGCTATAGAACAGCGTTTTGGCACCTTTAATACACTAAACAATTGCATTTGCCACATTTGCCGTGTTAGCATCTTTTTAACACTGGGACACGAAAGCACCAAACACATAAAGGTAAACCTTTATTAAGCCGAGAATCGGCTTGATAAAAATCCGACCTAATTAGGGAGAGTGAGTATGCGCAAAATTGCCATCATTAACCAAAAGGGCGGAAGTGGCAAGACCACAACTGCCGTTAACTTAGCTGCAACACTTGCAGAAAAAAAACGCAAAGTGTTGTTGATCGATTTGGATCCACAAGCATCAACTTCATCATGGTTTGGCCAATCACGAGATTCAAAAGGATTGTTTGAACTGTTCACCAATAAAACAAACATTAACGACATTATTGTGCACACCGACAACGAACGTATAGATTTAATTCCATCATCATCTTGGCTGATGGGGTTGGAAAAAAGATTGGCGCAAGAAGTTGGCGCAGAAATAATACTCAAACAAAAATTTCAAGAACTGCCAAAACGAAGATGGGATTATATCATTATTGATTGCCCACCTACATTAGGCATTTTAACTATCAATGCTTTAACTGCAGTGCAAGAAATTATTGTCCCCGTTGAGGCGCGTATTATGGCACTTGCAGGATTAGTGCAACTATTGCAAACAATATCAGTTATCAAAGAACGACTGAATCCAAAATTACGCATTTCCGGCATTGTGCCATGCCGCGTTGATTTGCGCACAAATCATGCAAAAGAGGTGGTCAAAGAATTGCGTAGTAATTTTAAAAGCAAAATGTATAAAACGGCTATTCGTGAAAACATTAAACTTTCTGAAGCACCATCATATATTAAACCGATAACTGAATATGACACCAATTGCAACGGTGCACATGATTATCGATTGTTGGCACGTGAAGTTATAAAACAAGAACGGAAATAACCTTGTTATTCGTTAGGCAAAATACTGTAAATGTCTACAACGTTTACATTTATTAAGGAACAGAAAATGGCAAAGAAGAAAAACAACCCTTCGATACTCTTGATCAAGATCAAGAACTCAGAATGATATAAGGAATAACAAAAAAGGAAAAAATATGACAAAAAAAAAGAATAAGACTATAAACGCAAATCCATTAACGGATTATCTATCACCAACCAAAAAAAGCAACAACAAGCCCACAAGAAAAATTGAAGAACAACCAGAAAAAAAAAATTTCAAAACACGTGTGACCATTCACATGTCGGTCGACTTAATTGATAAAGTTAAAAATGCTGTGTTTTGGGAGCCCGGTTTAACACTCACTGAATTTGCAGAACGTGCATTTATGTATGAACTAAGAAAATGGGAAAAAGATTGGGGTGAAGAATATCCTCAACGGCAAGATTACCAACTTAAAGGCGGAAGACCGCTAAAATAGGGGCAGATATGAAGATTTCAATTCTAAGCAGCATCTCATGCAGAACTGGACATGCTAGCAGGCAGGATTTACCTCATACACAATCTCAACAATACCTTTCACAAGACTACAATTTTCCGTGGGGAGATCTGCATAAACTTTTGCACCAAAATGCTGTCAATATACTCAATCCGCAACAACACGTTTTTCATGATTTGACATCATTAACCTCAGATGCAACACATGTATTAAAGGCGGGTAATATTGCGGTCGTTAATTTGGCCGATCCAATGTTGATCGAAGATAATAGCAAGGTGCCACTCGCATTAAATCGTACAGATATTCACACCGTTGGCATTGGTATAAACAATGCACAAGCACGCGAGCCATTTGAATTTGAAAAAAATGGCATCAAAATTGGCATCATAGGTTTTTCTAATAAAAAAGAGCATGAACATGAACGCAACGACGAACCAAGTATCTTTTATACACCATTTGGCGATGTTAACCCAATAAAAGAGCTCATTAGCAAAGCAAAAGATGAAGTCGATATATTAATAGCATTGATTCAATGGGGGTCACAAAAACCTGAACCTGATGACACCTACCGCCAATTTACACACGCATTAATTGATGCCGGTATTGATATTATTCATGGCGAAAGTGACCATGTCTATTTAGGTGTTGAAAATTATAACGGCAAATTGATTATCTATGATTCAGGTGATTTTGTTGATATCTACATGAGTAATGATGAAAAAGAAAGCGTGCCGCGCTCATTTATTTATGAACTTGAACTGGGCAAAGATGGCATTAAGCACGTCAAACTTATTCCAGTCCTCATGCAAGGAAATCAGCTGGTCAAAACAATTGGCCAAAACAAAACTGAAGCAATTACCTTAATGCAAACAATCAGCAAAAATCTGGGCACAACCATTTCTGATGATGGTGAAATTCAACTTTAAATACCCAGAAGGTATGCGTATTTCGATCTTCTATACAATGCGATAAACGTATACCATTTAAACCGCATCATCAGCACTTTATTAGATGAAGGGCAATTAGCATTGTTACAGGACTTCCGCAAATAACTGAAAGACCTGTTCAGGTTTGCCAATTCAAAAAACGAGCTCTTCTTTTGTGAACACAAAAAACACAAAGAAGAGCTAAAATGATCAGAAAAACTAAGTGTAAATTACGCTTATCCCGTTGCATTGCTTTTGTCCATCTCATTTCGAAAAACTTTTGAGTCGTTAGGTCATGAAGCAGGTGTAGGCGGGAACACGATTTCTCGTATTGTTAAGCATGATTCAGCAACGACAAGGGACCTGATCAAGGTTGTAAATGCAGTTTTCAAAAGGAAGCGGCTATACTTGATTATCAATGATACGTTGATATTAAATAAAGGCATATAATATTCCGATCTATTCGCTATAAAATCTGCAATTTCAGTACAATTGTTTGCACCACCTAAAATTGCACATATCGCCATAATAATGATACATTCGAGACCATAAATCTTATTCTTATCTGATCTAAAATCACTTACCTCTTGAAGGCAAGCTATTAAGTTTGCAAATCTTGGGTTTTCATGTACGTTTTCAAGAGATATGCGATTCATTAGAATTCCTTTTTTAGGTGAGCTTGAAAATTGAATCGAATAGCATATCTCTATCTCAAACACTCAAATCAGTCAACTTCTATCGGAAAACATTCTATTCTTGATAAAAAAACAAAAAAAAGACGAGTCACTTTTCTCCCTGTAAAACACCTATAAATTCGGAGCCTATTAAGCGATTGCCCCGACAAAAAGAATAAAGCCCTTGCCGTCCACAGAAAATAATTGCTAATATAAAAATAAGCAGCGAGGGCCTTGATAGGCGAGCTCTCGAAAAAAACCAGGATGATAGCATCAAAAGGTGCGCTAATACACGCGAAAAGAGAAAAGCTTGAAGGAGGGGCTATTTTCCCAATAGCGATCTTTTTCTGGCACCATTGATGTATAGAGTTACAATAAGGAACAAATAAGAACGATTGAAGAATAATTGAGTAGTTGTGTTTTTAATTTTTTTGATAAGGTATAGGAAAGGATTATGAAATATATAAAATGTATGGTGGTAATGAGTTTTTTAGTTATGACCAGTGGCTATGTGGCTGCCGCCTCTAGCAGTCACACTTCTAACAAAGATTTCCTCATTCCTGTTTATAGATACATCACTCCAGCATCGCATAACCTGGAAATGACCGATACTCTTAGGTGGTATCTGCGCAAGTCAATTGCTCTGCTTTTAAAGGAATTAATTAGCGTAAAGGATGACATCGTTTTAATATCTCGCTTTTTTATGGATGATATGGATGCTCCTACGCAAGCGCTTCTTGAAAATTGCTATCGCGGAAACGTTTCATCATTAAAGAAGCGCATCATCCTCATGACCAACATTAAGAAGATCCTGAAGGCTCACCCAGAATTAATATCTGATAAGTATAGAATATATGATGCATACGATGGTAGCAGCAAAGATAAGCACACAGTCGTTCATCTTTATCGATTGATAAATTTTGTTGCCGATTTAGACCTAACAGTTTTTGGTCGATTGAGACTCGCAGGTAAAGAATTCTCAGACGTGCCTGGCTACTACGCCGAAAACCCATCACTCATTGAAGAACGACTAGATGAACTAGGAGACTTAGGAGTACAATTAGATGAAATATTACGCCCTTACAGGAAATCGACTAAAGTTATCGACCTCACTCAGAATCAACCGCCAGGCATAACTCCATCTTTGGAGCATGACCTTGATTTCTATCGAATACATATTCGTCCGCGGAATCTCGAAGGGGACATGCCATTGCCTGAAATGGAGTACTTAGAAAAGATAGACGGTGATTATGAGTATCTTAAAAACAAGCCTTCCGTGGAGCAAATAACTGAAAGATCTGTTCAGGATTGACATCTCAAAAAAAATGAGCTCTTCTTTTGTAGTCTAAAAACATAAAGAGGAGCTCTAATGATCAGAAAAACTGAGCCTGATGACACCTACCGCCAATTTACACACGCATTAATTGATGCCGGTATTGATATTATTCATGGCGAAAGTGACCATGTCTATTTAGGTGTTGAAAACTATAACGGCAAATTGATTATCTATGATTCAGGTGATTTTGTTGATATCTACATGAGTAATGATGAAAAAGAAAGCGTGCCACGCTCATTTATTTATGAACTTGAACTGGGCAAAGATGCGATAAATAAAGGCAAAACAGCCAAAATTCAAAAACAAAACCCTTGTTTTTAGCTTACCAAAGCTGCTATTATGTTAAATGATAGGTATTTTTAAGTATATTATAGGAGTATTAAAAATGAAGCATATTTCACGTATTTTAGTTATCACTTTTGCAATGCAGGGCATAAGTTCATATGCCCAAATGCATCAAACAATGGTGCAACAAAGTTCTTCACAACAAGTTTCAAGCCAGCTAACACCACAAGGTGGCTCAGTAACTATTGGTGGGCAAACATTCCATACGGAACCAGGCCAATCAATCACAGTGCAAGGTGGGGGCATGACAGCACAGACTCAAACCACTAAAATTGGTGATGAGCCGGCAGTCACTGTGACTGAAGTTGAAAAACGTCCATTAACTGTAACCGTTGATGGGGAAACTACGGTCATCGATGACCCTTCATCAACAACTGTTACTATCGATGGTGAACCTATTGACTTAGAAAGTAACGAACAACGCGAAGGCGTAATCAGAAGAACTGGCGAAGCTACAGCTCAAGCAACAAGAGATGCGGTTGATGTAGCTGCACAAGCAACTGAAGGCGCTCTCGACACCGTAAGTAATTTCTTCGGCGGCCTATTCGGTAGGTAAAAAACCAAAGTAAATTAAGATGTTTAAACTTTAATAATCCTTAACAATAAAGAAGGAGTCGTATTATGAAGAAAATAGTACGCTTATTGGCAATAGTTTGTGTGACTCAAACATTCGGCTTGTTTGCAGATAGTCATAATAGCTTCCGCCAAACAAGGCCTTACTATCGTGACCAATCACGTTCAGCGGCTTTTAACGAAAACCAACAACAGCTAAATCAGCCTTATGATGCACAATATAGCAATGGCGGCATCATCAGAGGCGCTGAAAATGCAGTTGTCGACACAACTAAGGGAGCTGCTCACTTAGCTGAAGACGCTGTCGAGGCACCGGTCAGAGTCCTTGGTAGTATTTTTGGTGGGCGATAAAAAATAAATATAGATGCCTTGAGAACATCAAGGCATCTATATTTTAGTTATTAAGACTACGTAATTTATTTTCAATTGCTGAAATATCATCTTTATGATCATCTAGATGATACCATGCAACTTCTTCACGATCACTCACAATGATAATGGCTGGAGTTTCGTCAATTTCGACTTTTGAGTTATAAGCAATTTGATATAACGCCTCAACATCAACCAAAACGTATTTAGCATCCGGAAGCACTTCATGCAGCCTTTGCATTACTTCAATGCATCGAATTCTTTGACTGACTTTATGATAACAGATAATCGATGGCACAGAATGCGACAAAGCTTCAAACTCTAATGCTATCATTGCAGGGCTGAAATTCTTTATCATATTATTAAGTGCAATTTCATCTACACCTTCATCTTCCATTAGTTTGTGCAAATTATCGGTCCTAATCAACTGCACTACAATTTCTGCAGATTCATTAAGATCCACATAAAATGCATGTTCATGCGGAACTTGCGTTTCTTCTTGAGGCTTTGAGCAAGAACTCAGGAAACCCAACAACATAAGGGAATAGATTTGTTTTTTAATCATGTTTGACCTCTTTTTGCACCATAGCGGCAACACATGCATCGGACCAAACATTAATTGCTGTTTCGAACATATCGATCAATGCATAAAGTGGCAAAATAACGCCCAGCAGAGCAAGTGGCACATTCATTGCAGCCAACAATGCACCGGATAAGAAATAACACCCCATTGGCACTCCAGCATTGCCAATTGCAGCAATTGTTGCAATAAATATCCATAAGATCATATCAAACAAACTAAACACCATCCCGTTACTTTGTGCCACAAATAAAACTGTGGTGATAATAAATGCCGCACATGCATTCATATTAATAGTGGAGCATAGCGGTAGGGTGATGTTTGCAATTTTTTCTGAAACGCCAAACGTGCGCTGAGTATATTCCATTGTCATGGGCAACGCAACATTGGATGATCGGGAAAAGAAGGCAACCGAAAGAGCGGGTGACATCTTTTTGAGTGAATGAAATGGCTTATAACCTTTCCATTTTAAAAATAGGGGTAAAACAACAAAACCTTGCACAAAATTGGCGAGCATAATACACACAACATATAATGCCAATTGTTTTAAACTATCGGTTTTTTGCGTCTGCAGGTTTTCAATGAAAATAACGGTGAATGCCCAAACGCCAATCGGAATCATATAAACAAGCGCTTGCGTGATTTTGAGTAGTGCCGCAAAAAAACTTGAGAAAAAAAGATTGAGCATATTTTTATTTTTCTCAGGCAATGTTAAGGTGGCAAAACTTAATCCAAGCGCAATCAACATTATGCCAATCACATTGTTTTCAGCAAAAGTGGTGACCACATTGGACGGTACCAACTTACACATAAAATCAAAATAACCACCAAAGTCATCGACATCAGTTATATTACACACAAAATCTGATGCAGTCGGATCAACAATCAAAAATACGATCAATGCAACGGTAGCGGCTATAAGCGTTGTGGACAACGTATACTTGATCACCTTTCGACCAATATTGCGCATTTCATCAATGCTCGACATGCCCGAAATAGTCGCCGTTACCGAAAAGAAAATTAAAGGTAAACTAATAAGCTTGAGTAAGCTGATAACAATATCTGAAACCACATGCGCCGAAGAGAAAAGCTGCGGTATATATAGACCAGTTAATACGCCCAATGTTGCCGCAATAAAGATAAAGCCGTTTAAAGAGAGCAAATAAGAGAAAAATGAACCTTTTTGCATGACATTCCTTTAAAATTATACAATGTACTCCATACTACTTAATCTAGTCGAGAACAACAGTCTAAAGCAATGTTTCAAAAAAAACACCCTTTTGCGCAATATATTCATTTAATGTATAATCCTATATAATTACATAACATTTTTAGCTTTATAAGGCGTACTCTATGACTAAAAAAGCATATTTCCAAGCTTTTTTGATATTTTCAATATGCATTTCTAGCAGTATATATGCTGATGATATCACCATTAATGCCGGCAGCTCAGAACGCACTTTTGGTGAAATGAATGCAACATTTCTTGTTGCAGCATTAGCTGGAGCTGCAGGCACAATAAAAGGCCTTATAGAAGGCAAGTCCTATTCAGCCAATTGCGCTCGGCTTACCGGTGCATCAGCGGGTGCATTATTGATTAACACCTGTTATACCCATAACGAAGAGCTTTTAAGGCAATCCAAATCGTTCTATGCTGGCATCGGGCTATTGTTTATAACTATATGTTCTTGCCTAAATATTACAAAAACAAAAAATGAAAGGGACAAACATGTATAAAAAACAATTCATGATCGCGTTATTCGTTGGCACAGCTTCAATGATAAGTGCCGAATCAACTTTACAGGAAGAGCTTAGAGACTCTGCTCATAACTTCAAACGTGCAACTTCTCATGTTGTTGATCTTACTCTTGCCGGAGCTGTTATTGGCGGATTTTGCCAAGCGCTTTATCATATTATAGGCGATTCAAATAATACCAAAAAATGCAATGAAGGCATGTCATTAGCAATTGGCTGCTTAGGCCTTTTATTTATCAAGAAAAATTGGAATCCTGATAAAGAAATCTACCAACAAAGCAAATGGTTTAATGCAGGCCTCGCTCAATTGATGAGTGCATGGGGATGGGATTGCTGGCAACCAATAACATTACACGCAACAAATTCTAATATATTATCAGGAAACGACTTACAAGTAGAACCATTCAATTAAACAAAAACCAAAGGATATAAACAGATGCATAAAAAATTGTGCGCGCTATTATTAGTGACATCAATTACATGCCAAAGCAATCTGCAAGCTGCAACATTTGCCGATAAACTTGGTGAACTTACTACAACAATTAAAGAATACGCATCGTATGCAATCGATTGTGGACTTTCTACAGGTGCTGTCATTTATGTTGCTGGTGCAATTAAAGAACAGTTAAAAGAGCAGCCAAATCATGTCGAGCAACGCTATTTAATGGAGATGGCCGCAGGACTCTCTGGACTCCTTTTAATCAAAAAAAATTGGCACAAAGAGAAAAAAATCACTGAACAGTCAATCTTATTCCATACAGGCGTTGGGCTGTTTTGGGGCTCAATTATTGATGCAATAATTACCAATCAATGAAGAGCAAAATAATTTAGTTGAAGGCCTCGTATTCTTACGAGGCTTTTTTTATTGCACCCAATCTATTTCAAGGTGTAGGCTTTTTATAAAAAAGGAGCAATGCCATGCTGAACGATACCAAATATGACAAAGTTAAATTACTTTATAAATTAAGTAAAATTTGCTGGTTCTTAGAGCAACATGCGATAGATAACGCCGAAAAAGAGGGCGATGATAAGGCCGTGCAACGCCTGAAAGAGCTCAAAAATGATATCGAAAAACATCTTGCTTCATTAGAGCCTATGTGCAAATAAGCTACTGTATAGGACAGATCTTATCTTTCCATGTAGGAACGTTTTGTTCATGATGCTCTAAGATGTTTAATATTTTATAAAGCTCATCTTTGGTTGCCTTACATTGCATTGCATATGCTTCAGATTCATCTGCATTAAAATAAGTTAATGCATGATCCGAGGGCTTTTCAGATTCAACAAACCATCTTTGCCACCATGAGGTAAGACTAACTGAGGTTTGCATAACATTAGCTCCATTTTGGCACAATGCTTCAACTGCATCAATATTTCCTGCTAAAATTGCATTTTCAAGCGGTAAGTGCACTGTATGAAATCCAGTAGATCCTTGTATGACAACTTTTTGACCTACTGTCTTTTGCTGCATCGTAGAAACCAACACTTGATGTGTTTTATTTGGCGTGGCCCCCATATTAATAAGATCTTTTATAAAGTTTTTTGTGTTTTGATATTTACCTCTTGGTGAGGTTGCAACTAAGTTGAGCAACATTGTGCCATAAGGCTGGCTATCATCAAAGGTTATGCCATCAGAATATTCTTTAAAAGCTTGATGATTATCATCACATATCGATTCATACAATAAAACACAATATTGAGGCAAAACCTTATTGTGGCTTGCTGCATGCATACATGAGAAAAAAGAAATTACACAAAAAATTAATATTATTTTTTTTGATATCATATCGCTCTCCAAGTCAGCTAAAAACAGTTCAGGCTAGTTTAATCATCTTGCTTTATGTTGTAAAGCATTGAAAAACAATATTTATTGCACTATACACATTTGCATGCCAGATGCTTTTAAATCGGCATCAAACTCTTCATTTTCTTTCATCTTTTCTTCTAATAATTCAATGATTGTGTCCAACTGTTGTTCTGATGCTGGACATACACACTGGCCACCTTGCTTTCTATGTTTATATAACTTTGCATGTTCTAGCGCGCTTTCACCAAGCCACTTTGCAATCATGGAAGGATTATAATTCAATGAGCTTTTTTCTGGGTCAACATTATAAGAAAGTAAAGTTTTCACCGCAACAACATTGCCCACATGAATACTTATATCCAATGGCAACAACCCTGAAACAACCTTACATTCTCGCTTAAATTTACAACTCGCAAATAAAAAATTAATTGAATTTTCAATAACGGAATAAACATCTGGGGCTTTATGCGGACTAACGCCAGCATCAATTATTTTTTTGATAAAATAAGAAGTATGCTGAGATTTATTCAGACATGCATAACCTAAGAGGTTGGTTATGTATTTATCATGCGCAAATGTAATGGTTGTGCATTGCGGCAAAGATTGCATCGAACTATCAAACTGCTCTTTATTTCCTTCTTTAATTGCCTTAACTAGCTTTGTGACGATCTGTTGACCATCTGAAGACAACGCAAAAAAACTCACAAATAAAAAACTTAGAACAATTCTCATTAAACACCTCTGGCAATTATCGTAATGCATATAAAATATGTTCGTCCAAGTGTAAGCAATTCCTAAAAAATTGCAAAATGCCTTCCTTTCTTCTGGCGATATTTTCAATTTGACATAAGCGACCCATCTTATACACTAAAAAATGTATTATAATAAAACTTTGGAATAGAGAGAAGGGATAAAACATGAAAAAAACAATATTATTTATGGCAATATTTGCTATTTTTACGTTTTTTAGCCTTATACACAGTGCATCAAGCTCAAAGAATGTAGGGCTATCAGAATGGCAACGACAAACATTAAGTCGCTTAATGTCTCAAAAAAGCATACTCGAAAACAAGGGGCATAAGACAACCAATATTATTCAAGAACTAGCGGAGGAGCCCTTATTGCGCTTCACTGACACAAAACCCACATCGATAAAAAAAGGCATCAAAAAGTGGGTATCTTCATTCAAAAGAAGAAAAGACTCTAATCATGCTAGATTTAATACTATAGAGCCCGAAAAAAGGGCAACAATTTTAATAAATTTTATAGGAAGCTTAATCTATGAAAACACAGATTGCAATGAAGTGATAAAAGCTATGAGTATCAGAGTAGCGAACATTATTAAAACAGAAATGATCAAAGAGAGTAACGTTGGTGCAGACATAGATATACTCCGAAATCTCATCTTATCTAGTCAAGCTGAGAAAAAAAACAAAATAGCCCAGTATGTGAGCCCATATCTTGGAAACTCTATACAGGACTTAGCAATGACAGATAACATGCTCTTTCATAATTTTGACTACAGCGCATTAAAACTCATCCAGCAAAAACTATCTTCAATAAAAAATTTTAATCTTGAGATCGCTCAAAAAACAAACTTAACATCTATAACCTCTATTTATTTAGGCGAAAATGCTATAATGCATATTGAATCCGGCGCTTTTAATGGATTTAATAAAACCATTAGACTGCGATTAAACAATAACAAACTTCACGGTCAACTTGATTCAAAAGCATTTGAAGGACTCTATTCTCTCACGTTTCTCGATCTAAAAGATAACAACATAACTGGTGTAATCACTAAAGAGTTTAACAATCTTAAAAACTTAAAATTCATTGATTTGAGGAATAATAATATTACAGAGAATGAGCAAACGCGAATCAAGAACGAATTGCCAAACATCAAAATCATATTTTGAATTTTAGAGACTCCGAAGGCATTCGCAAATAGGTGCCTTTTTCAATTCATAAGCCAAATCATAAGATTGAGCCATGTAGCAAAAGCAAGCCAACCGAGATAGGGCGTAAGTAATGCTGCCACAAACATTGAACGTTGGCCAATCATGATAACCAAAGACAAGGTTGTAATAAATAATGCAACCGCATCAAACACTGATAACGTAATAAAGTGGCGATAAAAGAAAAGATAGGTCCAAGAAGCATTCAAAAATGCGTTTAATGAAAATAAGCCCATGATCGCCCAAAAATGAGCATTGCGTTCAAATCGATTCCACACCATAATCACCGCAACAGTAGTCAACACATAAATTACTGTCCACATTGCACCAATAAACCAACCTGGTGGGGTATAACTAGGTAGATTCAATGCAAAATACCATTTCATACCAGTGCTTGCATAAAACCTACTCAAAATAGAAATCACAAATGTGATAACCGAAAAAACAATATAGTTCAACTTAAGTGTAACTTCCATGAGGACTCCAATATTTATTATGGCTCAAAATCAAGTAACTCTTGCACGCCCTCGCATGCACAACCACATGTGCGATTGAAGATGAACCCTAAGATGCCACACTTTCTTCCGCATAAACACAGGCGCTCATCGCCTTCGATCAATGATTTTATATAGTCAATTTTTGTTTGATCGGATGCAAAAAGGTGCATTAAACTTTTAACGCCCAATATTTGATTTTTGGCAAATCGATCTTTATTACGATGAAAAAAATCTTTAGAACTAGTATTTGGGTATTCTGCAAAGCCTACAATGTGCAAACCATTTTTAAGGACCAATTGGCCATCTTTATTTACCAAAATATCATCTTTAATATTCCATATACCTGTGGAAACAATAATGTCATAAAGTTCGTCAATTGCACGATTTGGCAGTAAAGAAATAAGGTCTGGCTTATCGCTTAACCGCGTTTGCCCGGCAACATATCCTTGAACGAGCATAATGTTTTCATCACTTACATCTTTTTTATTGCCCGGGATATAACGCACATATGTGTGAGGAATCGCCACATAATCAAATGATCTATTTTTTAGCAATTCGGAAGCCAAAAGATGATGAGCTGCGCGACTTGCAGTTTGATAGGTTGCAAATGTATCATTGCCTAAATGCTCTTTTATCAATTCATTAAACTTTGCATCATCAGCTAATAATGTGCGATCAACCACACCTTTAGTAGCAAGCATACCCAGTAAACGATGCTTTGGACCAGCAATTTTAACCAGGTGCCCATTATTCGGCATCTTTAACACATAGTCGCCACTGCTATAATTTTTATAGTTATGTTGAGCAAGAAAATTAGCATCCCTCTCTCTCTTTTGGTGCCATGCCATAGGATTGCTTAATGCTGCCAATTGGCGCACAACATCTTGGCCGCCAAGTTGATAAAGCCATTCATCAACCTTTACTTTAAGCGCATGTGGCATTGAAGGCATCAGCCCATATAATGTATGAGGTGTTATTTTAACACCGTGATATGTTTTAGGTACCTTAAATCGTGCATTAAGGAATAAAGCGCCAAAAGCACCTTGAATGCAGATAAAAATGATTAATATTCGCTTCATTATTTTCCCTTTCCCTTTATTCTTACATAATTCATTTTATCAAAACAGACAAAACAAAGTAAATAGTTTATTTAAAAAGCTTTTTAGCACTTTGGAGGCGATTAACTTTGTGTTATACTCAAAATATGCAAAAAACTCCTAAAAAACAGCTGGACTACCTCATTATCGGCCAAGGACTAGCTGGCTCAATTCTTTCATACACGTTGCTCAAAATGGGCAAAAAAGTGGCTATAATCAATAGGTTTAACCCAAAATCTGCCTCTTATATCGCTAGCGGCATATTTAGCCCTATAGCAGGGCAAAGAATAGCTAAAATCTGGCAAGCCGATGAGATATTCCCACAGATGTCCACATTTTATAAAACATTAGAAAAAGATCTGAACTGCTCATTTTTTCATCAAATGCCTTATATCAAACTACTTATTAATGATGATCTTAAAAAATTTGCCCAACGACGATTTGACGATCCAAAATATGCATCATTCATCAAAAGAATTGAACACAGTGTAAAAGGAAAAAAAGTTGATGCAATTGAAATTCAACACACTGGCTGGATGAACACCAATGTATTTTTAGATACGTATCGCGCATTTTTAAAAACACAGGATGCCTATATTGAAGATTGGTTTGACACTGATCAACTAGTGATGCGCGAAAACGAAATTCACTATAAAAATATAAACGCACACAAGATCATCTTCGCCAATGGACTGCAAGCAACGCAAAATCCTTTTTTTGATCATCATAGATTTATCCCTACAAAAGGCGAATTGTTAACGGTCAAAATGAGTGCTCCGCAAAGCGCAATTATCAATGGCAATGCATTTGTTCTGCCAATTGGCGATAACCTGTTTCATGTTGGTGCAACTTTTGCACGTAGTTTTGAAAATGCACTGCCAACCCAACAGGGCAAAGAATGGCTATGTACTGAACTTGAAAAGCTTATCGACATCCCTTATGAAATTATTAATCATAAAGCTGGCATTCGCCCGACAACACCTGGCCATCGGCCAATTGTTGAATGGCATGAACAACATCAGAATGTTGGCATCTTCACCGGTTTTGGCGCAAAAGGCGTGAGCTATATTCCTTATTGTGCACAACAATTATTAAGCATAAAAATATAAGCAAGTTGCATGAAGTAAAAATATCATTAAACTCATACGCAGCTTATTAAACAATTACCCTATAAAGGATTACATCATGAAAAAGTTCTTCATGTTGGCAACATTGATGATCACATCTTCAGCATTTTGCTCATCGCAACAACAACAAAAACTTCCAAACGCTGAACAATTTAAAAAACTTATTGTTAATGCAAAATCGATTGAACAACAATTGAATCAACTAACACAGGGTTCACAAAAGAATGAAGCTAACGCAACCCTAGAAACAATACAAAGCACCTTGCGTGAAGCATATATAAATTCGGATAGCACAAATATGGAACTAACATATAACAAGATCCTCGAGCAACAAAAATATGAAGCACGAATGAAACAACTTATCATCTCGTTCACGAAAAACGCAATTGAGAGGGGCGATAAACTAGAAGTGCTTGTCAAAAACAGCGATGCATTGCAAAGTGCTGCCGATCAGTTTAAAAGTAACCGTCTACTAAAAAAACCTGATCCCGTCTGCACAGCATGTGGACTACTCTAAGTTTACACTAAAAAAATAGGCCCTCGATATGGAGGGCCTTCCTAACTACTTAGAATTTACTAATTATTCTGATTCAGCCATTCAGCAAACCTTTTTTTTAATACTGCCAATTTTTGCACTTTTTTCTCCCGCATCAAATCGAGTTCTTTTATCTTTGCCTCCGTCTGAGCAATGTTATTGTCGAAATCTCTTTTGACGGCGACCTTCTTTGCGGCCCTCTTTGCAGCAGCCTCCTCTTTGACGGCGGCCTTCTTTGCGGCCCTCTTTGCCTTGGCAGCAGCCTCCTCTCTTGCAGGCTTTTCTTTCTTTTGCTTTTGTTCTTGCACAAGATCCTCGAAACAATCATCCATAGATGCAAGCGATTTGCTAGTAAATTCAATGAGCCCATCTATTGCAGCTTTATCAATTTGGCCCGCATTAAACCCTGATGAGACTAAATTATCTATGAGCTCAATTACGTGTGGTTTAAGTTCATCAATGAATGGTATTTTTGCATCTTTAGGCAAAGCAAGCAAGCCAATAAGCAACATTTTGCGCACATAACAAAATTGATTTGCCGATATAATTGGGAAAGAATTGCCCTTTTTTAAATTCTGATAAAAAATAAGTTGAGACTTTAGAGCACATCTAGAAAAATTTTTCACCTCCGTCAACACATCTCCATACTTATAGAGCTCTTCTTTGCTATTCTGATAAAGCTTTATTTTTTCATCCAATAAATCTGCTTTTTCTGTGCAAAGAGTAGACTTCCATTTATCAAAACCCGGAGCTTTTTTAAGCGCTAACAAACAATCTATTGGGCTGCCTTGGTTCACGCCTGAATCCATACAGGATGCAATGTATTTTTTTTCGCTGATCACTTAGGTCATAGTTCGCGGCAAAATTTGCCAAACTCGAAATTAATACCCCGACAAACAAAAAAACATTCACTTTCTTCATAGCCAAATCCTTTCAATCAAAAAGTGTATACGATAAACTGGCTCAAAGTATGAAAAATTCAGGATCAATTGTCAAAAAAAATAGATCTAAAACTGGAGTGATCATTGTGAAAAGCTATACAACATCATTATTCATTTTTCATCGCGATTTGCGCTTGCACGATAATACGGCCTTAATAGCTGCATGCAAACAATCAGACGCCATTATTCCATGCTTTATATTCACACCCACGCAAGTTGGCAATGAAAATGAGTATAAAAGCGATAACGCCATTCAATTTATGATCGAATCTCTCAAAGATTTGCAACAACAAATCCAAAAAAAGGGCGGTAGGCTATACTTTTTTTATGGCGCAACCGATGAAATAGTTAAAAAATTGATTAAAGCTGAAAAAATTGACGCAATCTTTAGCAATAAAGATTATACCCCATTTGCCCAAAAACGAGATAAAGCAATTGCAAAAATCTGCAAACAACAGGGCGTAGGTTTTCACGAATTTGATGATACATTGTTGAATGCACCGGGCAAAGTATTCAACAAGTCAGGAGAGCCTTATAAAGTGTTCACGCCATTCTGGAAGGCATCTATAAGGATTCCTGTGGCGAAAGATCAAAAGTTTGCCTATAAAAACTTCTACACTAAACGGATTAAACTTGCGCAAGAGGACACCACCATCTTCAAGAAGGTCCTTAAACCCCTTCACCCTGAGCCTGTTGAACGGGTATATGTGCATGGCGGCAGAAACAATGCACTCAAAATCATACGTAAACTCAAAGATTTCAAAACCTACCAAAAAACGCACAATACTCCCGCAATTAATACCACATTGCTTTCGGCGCACAATAAGTTTGGCACCATTTCAATCAGGGAACTATATTGGCATATGCGCAATTCCCTTGGGCAATCCGGCCCGCAGGGCTTAGTTCGCCAACTTTATTGGCGCGATTTTTACTATCATATTGCATACTTTTTTCCACACGTTTTTGGCCATGCATTTCAAGAAAAATACGACAAACTCAAATGGAGTTTATCCAAAAAAAACTTCCTGCAATGGTGCAATGGTACAACCGGTTTTCCAATTATTGATGCAGGCATGCGTCAACTTAATGAAACTGGCTGGATGCACAATCGTGTGCGCATGATTGTTGCATCATTTTTGGTCAAAGATCTGCATATTAATTGGCTCTGGGGCGAAAAGTATTTTGCGCAAAAGCTAGTTGATTATGATCCTTGTGTGAACAATGGCAATTGGCAATGGGCAGCTTCCACAGGATGTGATGCACAGCCATATTTTAGGATATTCAACCCATGGCTTCAGCAAAAAAAGTTTGACCCTGATTGCATTTATATCAAACGCTGGATGCCCGAACTCAAAAATGTAGATAATAAAGTCATTCACAATTGGGAAAAAGAAAATAGCCCCGAGGTTGATTATCCTCGCCCGATGGTGGATCACAAGGCGGAAAAAGAGGTCGCGATCAAAATGTTTAAAAACGCAAACTAAAAAAACTAACTTGACTATTACCACTCTATGTTTCATCATAATGCAAACTTAAATATCAAGCAAAAGGTTCTTAAATGAAAAAATACGCTCTTTGGCTCATGTTGTTTGCCCATACCATTTCACATTCAACTCAAACTGACCAAAAGATATATCAACAGGCGAAAGAATCCGTGGATCATCTATTTTCAATATTAAAATCGGCAAATAAAAGTTGTTACATTGGTGAAAATGTTTCGCAACTTGCACATGCTCTACAATGCGCATATGAAGCACAAATCCGAGGAGGATCAGAAGAACTAATCTTAGCATGCTTATTCCATGACATTGGTCATCAACTTGGTGATGCAAAAAGCATGGGAGGCTTTGGTGTCGCTGATCATGAAAATATAGGAGCAAACTTTATTGCTGAACTTGGCTTTAGCCATAACATCGCTGAAATTGTACGTGCGCACATTGATGCCAAACGTTATTTAATTTGCAAGGATCCAACATACTATGATGGTTTGTCTGATGGAAGCAAGCAAACATTTAAATATCAAGGCGAGCCAATGTCACCCGAAGAAGCTGAAGCATTTGAGCAGGATCCACTTTTTGAGCAAAAATTGACCATGCGAAAATGTGAAGAATGCGCAAAAACGCCCAATCGTGTTGTGCCCGCACTGCAAACCTATTATGAGATGGCAGTTGAACATCTATATCAAGCATTGATCAACAAGCAATAATAATTGTTGAAAAAAACCTGCTTCATTGTATATATTCAAAAGAGAAACTTTTATTACATAAATGGACTATATAATGAATGCATATCTAAAAAATTTCCTGACCGTTTTCTTTTACGGCATTGCTGCAGCAGTCATAATTTTGCTCACCACCTATTTTAGTGGCCGAAAAGCGTTTTCTAAATTAGCAAAAGATAACTTAATAGCTATAAGAACATCAAAAAAACTGCAAATCGAGACTTACTTTGATCAAATTCGCAATCAATGCGAAACGTTTGCGCAAGATTTTATGGTTATCGACGCAATGAAACAGTTCAAAGAAGCTTTTGCATCATTAGATGAGCAAGTAAAAGATGAAAATTTGAATAAACAAAAGGATGCGTTAAGGCAATATTATACGGATCAATTTTTAATGCGATTAAATCCCAATCTGAGTGTTAAAAAAACTGCAGATGAGTTCTTCCCTTCAAAACCAAGTTCTGTGTTGTTGCAAGACGCTTATATAGTCAACAATCCAAATCCAACAGGACAAAAGGATAAACTTGATTCGGCAAAGAATACTGGACCTTACGATACTATCCACCAAAAATATCATCCATACTTCCGCAACTTTTTGAATAAATTTAAATACTATGACATTTTCTTGATTGATCATAAATCCGGCATTGTGCTTTATAGCGTGTTTAAAGAAATAGACTTCACCAATAATCTCTACACAACGGAACTAAAGGATTCAAACCTCTCTCATTTGATTGAAAAAATATCCCGTTCAGAAAAAACACATGAAGCTAAAATTGTTGACTATAAATTTTATGACCCATCTTATGCAGCTCCAGCAGCATTTATAGCCGCACCAATATATGATGGGGATACTCAAATTGGTGCACTTGCATTTCAGATGCCAGTGGATCAAATCAATATGTATATGATCGACAATAAAGAGTGGGAGGAAGCTGGTCTTGGCAAAACAGGGGAATCTTATTTGGTCGGAAAAGGCTATTCAATGCGCAGTGTTTCGCGATTTTTGGTCGAAGAGCCAGAAAAATACTTCAAGTTCCTCAAGCAAGAAAAGGTTGACCCACTTGTTATAAAAAATATCGAAATATTCAATACGTCTATTTTACTCCAAAAGGTAAATACAGAACCTGCCCGTGCAGCATTGCAAGAAAAAACTGGCACAATGAAAGCAAAAGATTATAGAGGCCTTAACGTCTTTAGTGCCTATGCACCACTTAATATTAAAGGACTACACTGGGCAATTTTGGCTGAAAAAGATGTTACTGAGGCCCTTGGGCCACTAACAGGATTACTCATAGCAATAACTCTCTGGGGTCTATTGCTCCTGATAATCTTCCTGGGTCTAAGTTTTTTTTTTACTTGGCTATCTTCAAAAGAGGAAAAGAAAGCAAAAAAACGAGCAACAACAAAGGAAAAAAAATGAGTAAAAAATAATGCAAAACAAAACCGCATGGATACTTTCAGCACTTTTTTCATTCACGGTATTTTTAGCTAGTTTTGCTATTTTATATAAGCACCATAGATACACACAGCCAAGTGGATTAAAAGAGGGCACTGAAATAATAACTGGCAAGCAAACTCTTGCATTTTTGCAAACAAATGCACAAAATCGCAATGCCGATATTTCATTACAACATCTTATCCCAACGGGTATCATAATCAAATCACTGACCATTAAAAATAAAAACATTATTGTCCTTTCAGGCTCTATCTGGCAAACCTATGCGGAACAAGATCAAAAATTAAAAAAAGAGGTGGCCATTCTCAATGCGCGAAAGACTTTAATCACGCCTACTTATGAGCGAAAAACTGAACATGGCACAGTGTATGGTTTTGACTTTCAGGCAGAAATGATAGAACAATTTGATTACACACGCTTTCCACTTGATCGCCAACAAATAAGCTTGGAATTGGCTCATTCCTCACTGATTGAGCCCGTAATATTAACACCAGATTTCGCATCATGGAAATCCTCAGAAACACAAAAAATTGGCGTAGATCCTGATCTCAAACCAATTGGCTTTGTAATAGGAGATGCATTCTTTTCGTATACACTTGAAAAAAGTGTAACCACCAAAGGAATTGATGATTATGTCTTTTCAGACAATTTTCCTGTTTTAAATTTTAACATGAACGTTAAACGCGAAGTAATCAATCTTCTTATTTTGGTCTTCTTGCCTGTAATCACCATTCTTGTTTTATCTTTTGCTTTTTTACTCATGTTTCGCAGGCTCTTTTCTCGACCCCATTCATATATCACCATCAATGCCGCAATATTATTTGCCCTAATAGTTTCACATCAAAGATTACGTGACTTGATTCCATCAACTGTGCCCAGTTATCCAGAATACGCCTATTTTTTGAGTTACCTCATTATTCTATTTAATATCATGTTGGCGGTGCGTTACGTCAAAACATTGGGATCGACTAAATCCATTAAATCAATGCCGCGCGAAACATTCCTTTTTCGGACTATGTATTGGCCGTTTGTTTCTACTGTATTTTTCATCATAACCTTCATGTTCTTCTCATCCTGAGTCCTGCGGTATTCTTTATGTGATGTGTACTATTCAATACAACATTGATCATCATTCATGACAACCATTTCGTCTTTCACTAGGCCACTCAAAATACGCTCATACCGATCATGTTCTTTGCCAAGAAAAACTAATAATACATCTTTGTGTAACGTGCCAACTTCAATCAATTTTTTGATAATACGCCCACGAATTTGCCGATCGGAACCTTCAAACTTTGATTGTACTGCATGATGAGCACTTTTGCGGCTCGGATTGGGTAACTTTTTTTTCAGATGCACTCCATAATCCATAAGTGCATAATACCATTCGCGCGGATTGAGAGTATCCAATGTTTGCTCAATAAGTGGGATTAACTGCGCATCTTTGATATCTGATTGATCTTTAAAAAAAGAGTGCAAATAAACTGCACGAATATTAGTTTCGATAAAAACCACCGGTTTATTGAATGCAAATGCCGCAATTGAAGCTGCAGTGTTTGGCCCAATGTGGGCAAATGTTTGCAGAACATCTGGATCATCTGGTAACTTGCCATCAAACTCCTGCACTATGCGCTGCGCATTCTGCCACAATGCTTTGCCGCGCCGATTATAACCAAGACCTTGCCAAACGCCCAAAACATCGCGCAAGTCTGCTTCAGCTAATGTTTGCACATCTGCAAATGCTGCAATGAATTGATCAAATTTTGGTTCAACACGATAGGTTTGCGTTTGTTGAAGCATTATTTCAGAAACTAGAATGTAATATGGATTATCAACATTGCGCCACGCAAATGGCCGTCCATACTCTTGATAAAACTGCCAAACAAAGTTTTGAAATTGCGTTTTGTCTTTTTGTAGTAATGTTTTCATGCAAATAAGTATACAAGATCTACTGCAAAAGGCATTCTTGTTTTTAGCTTTCTTTAATGACCACCTTATAAAGCATAAGGTTTATTCGCCAGCTAAGCTCGTGGGTTGAAGAAAATCATCCAATTATTGGCCAATAGGACAAAATCGTTTTGAGCAAAGCTAAATACCCAGGAGCAACATCTGCTTTTGCTGATTTCAGCTTCAATTTGATCGGGCGATTAGTTCCAAGAATTCTTGCAAGAAACTCGTCAAGGCTTTCAGGCTTACTGCGATCTTCTTTAGGTATCAAATGTTTTTCTCCATTAGCGACCCTATGTTTACTTGCCAAAAAAGACAGAATGTTATCGACATTAGAAATAAGAGTCCTTATATTCATTGAATTATCATGAGAAACAACAGTATGCACGATCTGTTTACACTTGGTGCTATTATAAACCCCTCTCAATTCTTGAAAAGGCCTCTCTGCGAGTCTTTTGATAAAAAAATCTAAAAGAATTCTATTTTTTGTCTCTGGGGCCATTAAAGGAATATTAATTTGCAATATCCTGGAAACTAAAGCAGCGTTATCTAAGATAAGCTTTGTGTTGTTTGTAGTGAAAATATAATAAGCAAAACCAGGGATCGTGAGGTTGAGTGTTGGCAAATATATTTTACGCTGTGGATCAAACCACTCCTTGAGCTCGCTGGCAGTATATTTACGATCTTCATCGGCTTCATCAATTGGAACCCCTAAAATTAGGCCTCCATTATCTCCTTGGCCCAAGATCATGTTTTCGAAATCAGAGAGCTTGGGGTCATCAACAAGGTCTTCTAGATTCCCACGAGAATTTACATTTCCCTCTTTAAGTTGATCCATAGTGATATAAACTTCTGGAAATCCGAGCAACTTGAGAAGCCTTCTCGCTAAATAAGTTTTACCCGTTCCACTAGGGCCAGCTAATAATAAGTGAATACCTGAATCGCCGTCCCTATGACCAAATGAAGGTCTTTTGGCATGCGATTCCATGCGATTCATAAAATCGTAAATCATCCGTTTTTGCTTGAGAGGAAGAAATGACAGTGTTTTATCTATTTCTTCCGCATTGTTTTTTCGCGCTTCAGCTATGTTATGACACTTTGTTGGAATCTTGCTTAAAAACTTAATCACTCGATGATAAGGCGAAAGCTTTTTATCATCTAAGGTTGACGACGCACCTGAACTTTGCTGGGAATTCATTTTAAGCACAAGAGTGAGTATGCTCATTCGCTCTATTGTGTTGGCAAGAAATTGAAATATTCGATCAACATCATTTTTTTGAAAAAAAGCATTTTTTCGCTCCTGCTCATAAGTGCGAATGTTTTCAAAAAATTCATACATTGTTTGGACTATACGACGACTATAAGGGCCAAGCTTAGAGCAACTTCCAATACATTCGCCTTCACAATCCTTTTTAGGATTCCAGTTGGGATTCCTCTGCCTGATGGACGCTTCCGCTTTTGACAATATTACATCAATAGCATCAATATTTTTTTGATAAGATCCTGACATAATTGCATCGGCAGTCTCCTTGCCAGCCCAACGGTCTATAAAGCCATTAAGAATCCCACAACCCTTTCCCCACCACCAATCCAAATCCGCGAGACGCCCAGGCTTCATAGCTTTACCCTGCTCATAGACGGTCCTAAGTATACCTTTATTGCTGACATTTTCATGAAGCAAAGGATGTAGGATATTTTCAAGTTGCCGTTTTGTGATTCTGACTTTTTCCTCAAAACCTGTAGGTATTCCAGAGTTACTATTTGAAGACGCAGTATTATTTGTATATGCAATCCGATCTGAGCTCGCAACGTTGTTTGAACAAGCCGCATAATTTAGACTTGCTCTGCCTCTGCCATGGGACCGTGAAGAATCAGAGCATACCACAGGGCTCGCAAAATTTAACAAGACCATTAAAATTTGATAAATACATCTATTTTTCACTCTATATCCTTTTCAATAGTTTGACATGCATGATAAATTTTATATATAATCTCGTCAAGATTAAGTAATGAGTTTTTAAGTAAAGGGCAAGAATGAAGCTAGCTCATTGGCTGTATAGAGTTTGCTTATTTGGGGTATTTATTTGCAACTTAAATCTAATGCATAGTGCATCTGAAGACGAGCTTCCAACTCCTGCTGCCCCATGGCCAGGTTGGCCATGGCCACAACCAGATTTTTTAACTCTTACACAATATAAAAACAAACACCCAGCAGGTTTTGCAAATTTAGTCTTATTCACAAAACAACCAAAAAAGTTTCCACTGAAAGCAAATGACAAAACTAGCTTAAAAAATTTTGGCATCGATCCTACTCACCCAAAATTACCCGCTCTCGTTATGTCCATCATTCAACGAAAATAACTCCTTCAATTAAAAGGAAAACGATATGAAAAAATTCTCACTTTACAAACTTTGTTTATTAAGCATGATTTTGTGTTATCCAAATATAAACCATACATCATGCAACAGTTATGATGATTATTTTTACACCAATTACACCGCCAGGGAGCTACCCCCACAAGGAGATGGGCCATATCAATACTATGACGCCCCCTCTGACAATAACTCTGTCGATAATAAAGAATCTCCTCAACCCGAAATTGTTGAAAAATATAAAAATCATCATCCAGCCAATTTTGCAAATCTAGTGTTACACGTGAAACAACCTAAGAAGTTTCCATTAAATAAGACTGATTAAAACACCTTAAATAAATTTAGCATCGATCCTGCTCACCCAAAATTACCCACTCTCGTTATGTCCATCATTCAACGAAAATAACCTATTTAATTAAAAGGGAAACCATATGAAAAAACTTTTACTTTATAAACTTTGCCTATTAAGCATGATTTTGTGTTACCCAAATATAAACCATACATGCTACACTGATGGTGATTTTTCTTACCCCGATGACACAGATAAGGAGGATTTCGAACAAGAAGGTGGGCCATATACTTTTCAACCCTATGACCCCCCCTCTGACGATAATCAAAGGTCTCCTCAACCCGAAATTGTTGAAAAATATAAAAATCATTATCCAGCCAATTTTGCAAATTTAGTGTTACACGTAAAACAACCTAAGAAGTTTCGATTAAATAAGACTGACAAAAACACCTTAAATAAATTTAGCATCGATCCTACTCACCCAAAATTACCCGCTCTCGTTATGTCCATTATTCAACGAAAATAACCTATTTAATTAAACTGTGAACAGTTTTTAAAAAATGATTGATAAGGTTTGACCGCCAGCTAAACCCTTGAGTCAACTAAGAATCCACAATAAAATGAAGTGGCGGTCAATTAAGATACTAAAGCAAGCACTAAATTATTGACATTACGCCAAGCAAATGGCCGACCGTACTCTTGATAAAATCGCCAAACAAAGTTTTGAAATTGTGCAATATCTTTTTTTGTTAATTTACTCATGCATATTAGTATACAAGATCTACTGCAAAAGACATCCGCCCTCATCTTGGTCAGCTTTCCAAGCCTTAAAATTTATCGCAACACCCAATTCATTTTGAGGGTTTTTTTTAACAACAGCCTCTATAAACGACTTGATATCGTTTTTTTCTGCATAACCTTTCACAAGCCTTGGATCCAATTCCTTAAACTTTGGCTCATCGGTTTCAAAAAAAAACGACTTAAACATAAATGGTTGATGATCTAAAATCACAACATGGGTGCAACACTCAAGTTTTGGGCGCGATCCCCATAGGCTCAACATAACCTTGGGACCTAAATAAACAATATGCAAAGCAACTGCAAGCATTTTTTCCTTCTGATCGATATGCTTGGACTTAGCCTCTGAAAACAAGCTATTAATTGCTTCGCCAACTCTTAATCGTATTTTTTCGTATGTTTGGGTGAAATCAGAACTAGTTAAACTTTTTATAAAATTTTCATTAAAATGGCTCCGAACGCTTTTATCACAAGCACAACCTAAAACACATAATGCATGTTTTTTATCTTGCGATATAAACTGGGTATCATAAAAATGACATTCCTCCATTTTGCCATTCAATACAAAAAAAGTGTTCAACTTTTTTTGATCATCAATAGACTGCTCATCATTTGCAGACAACACATTTGAACAAACGAAGATTAAAGCAAAACAAAATAATCTTTTCATTTCAATTCCTCGACATTTATAGAGCCAATTTTACATACTTAACTAAGGTACACAATCGAAACAAGGGAAATATATAATGTTATATGAAGCATGGATGCACTCTGCATTAATAGTATTTTTATTCATGAATGTTTTGTTTGTTCTCGCGCTCAAACAGAAAGATAATAGTGTTGCTGATATTGGCTGGGGCATCGGTTTTATCCTCGTAGCGCTTTATACATTGTTCAAAAATGACCTATTTTTAGAACGACAATTATTAATAACCATAATGACCATTACCTGGGGCACACGACTTGCAATTCATATTTATTTGCGCAATAAGGGTAAAGGTGAAGACCCACGCTACAAACGCTGGCGCAATATGTGGGGCAAAAACTTTGTATGGAGAAGTTATTTGCAGGTGTTTATATTGCAAGGCATTATTATGCTTGCAATTGCAACGCCAATTATCATGATCAACACAAGCGATGTTTCCGGATCGATCTTTTTTGACCTGCTCGGATTTGTGATTTGGATGATTGGCCTCTTTTTTGAAAGTGTAGCCGATTGGCAACTATATATGTTCCTGCAAGATCCTGCACATAGAGGACAAATTTTAATGAGAGGGTTATGGCGCTATTCTCGTCACCCTAACTATTTTGGTGAAGTTATGATTTGGTGGGGAATGTTTATTATTGCAAGCAATGTTCCTGGAGGCTGGTTGAGCATTATAAGCCCATTGACCATTTCATATATTCTTTTGTTTGTTTCAGGAATACCACTAGCCGAAAAACAAATTCAAGGACTTACGCGATTTGCTGAATATGAACGGAAAACAAGTATCTTTATACCTTGGTTTATCCAAAAGGGATAGGTTATGCCAACAAAAATAGCTATTATTGGAACTGGAGCAGTAGGCGCAACCACAGCTTATGCATGTTTGATACGCAATATTACCGCTGAAATAATATTGGTAGATGTTGATCAGATTGATTGCCGGGGTGAAGTTTTGGATCTTTCGGATGCACTATCTTTTAGCCCAACATCAAAAGTTGTACAAACTGATCTCAAACAAGCTGGAAATGCTGATATTATAATCATCACGGCAGGTAAAGCACAAAAAGAAGGGCAAACACGAGCTGAACTATTGGCAACTAACCAACAGATTATAAAACAAGTTATAGAAGGCCTAAAGCCGATCAATGAAAATGCTATACTCATTATAGTCACTAATCCAGTTGATACGTTAACATGGTATGCTCAGCAAATTACAAATTTACCCAAAAACCAAATCTTTGGCTCCGGCACCTTACTCGACTCACAAAGACTGCGCAACTTCATTTCAAAAGAGATCAATATTGCCGAACAATCGATACATGCCTATATTTTAGGCGAACATGGCGATAGCCAATTTGCAGCATTTTCAGCCGGACGCATTGGCGGCATGCCGTTATCCCATTTCCTTAAACAACACGAACTGAACACATTGGCCAAAAAAGCTCAAGAAAAAGCATATGAGATCATATCATGCAAAGGCTGCACCTGTTATGGCGTCGCCTCATGTTTGGCCGCCACATGTGAGAATATTATCTTTGACCAAAAACGCATAATGCCAGTATCAACCTATGTTAAACGCTACAATGTGTGCATGAGTATGCCATCTGCTATTGGCGCCAAAGGCGTAGAACGCACCATAATTCCGCCATTAAGTCCACACGAAGAAGACTTATTGCACAAGTCGGTCAATAAATTGAAAAAAATGAAGGAAGATTTGGTCTAAATCAATCCAATCCTGCCTAAAATCCTACCTTTTTATCAAAAAAAATCCAAGCATCAATCTATTACCATAATTTTTTCAATCAAAAAACCCTTTATCTAAAGCATTTTTTTTATCCCGACCATTTTTTTTATTTTTTTTATAAATAATTATTGCAAATAGAAAATCTATAATGCTATTATGGTGATAGTAGTAGGAAAAGCTACTCAAGATCTTGCGGTAGATAGTATTTTTTTAACCTTCATAAACCAAAAGGAATTTTTTATGAAGAAATTATTAACAGTAGCATTATTGGCTGCTTCTTTTGTCGGCATGGCTGACGCTCGTCGCTGTGGTCGTGTTTGCAAAACTGAATGTGCGCCAGTATGTGAAGTTAAAGCGGACTGTATCGCTCCAGCTCGTATTTGCGACGTAACTTACAGCTGTGATAAATCAGAAGAAGATAAACCAGAGCTTTGTTCGGTAATCCCTCAAACTCGTAACATTAATAAGCATGTTCACAGAACTGAGCATGTTTCATATTCTTGTCGTCCATTGACTGGTTGTGAGCAGCCTCCATCTGCTGAGCAACTTGAAGCATGGCGCGCAAGCGGCAAAATTAGCCAAACTTGTGGCGGATAATTGCTGAACTTGTAAGTTAAACAACAAGTTAGAAGGGGCAATCAACTTCGGTTGATCGCCCCTTTTTTTATTATTTATTTTTTTTATGCATCCTTTTAGTTTTTTTATTTTCATATCAATTGTGTCCTCAAGGGGATTTTTGCCAACCCCCTTAAGAATCCCAGGCACCAAGGCTGCGCCTTTGGAATCCCTTCGTCGCGTATAAAATCGGCTTACACTTGCTTTTGTGTTGTTGTATAAAATGCGGCAACGAAGCAAGTTTTTAGACAGCAGGATCACTCAGCCACGGTAAGTAACCGGCAAATTCGGAACGTAAAGATTTAATTAATGTTTGGCCGGTAGTTTGTCCTCGGGTATTTTTCGAAAAGCGAAGCTGAAGAAATAATGGCCCGAATACAAACGGGAGAGCGATCCAACAGGATGTTGGCGCCATTTTGGTCCAGGGGTTTTGGGCGAGCAAAACCCTTGGAAAGTCGGCAAAATATGAAATATAAAAAAAACTATAGCACGTGCAAAACGTTAAAAATTGGCCGTCTGCCTAAGACGAACCTAAATTCTCCCAACTCTAAGAACACACATTTTATCAGGCAACAAATACTTGCTCGCAGCATTTTTAACTTCATCTAATGTGACATTGACCATGTTTTTAGCTCGATGATCAAAGTAATCAGCATCAAAACCGTATTTGTCTAAGAATAAGAATGCTTGTGCAATGTTTGCATTAGAATCAAAGAAACTCACCAATCCATTTGCAAGTGCATTTTTGGCTTCAGCGAGTTCACGTTCAGTTAATGTTTCTGCCACAGTTGCCATCATATCTTTAATTGCTTTCTCAGATTCTTTTGCACGATCAGTGGAAACCAATGTCCGCACAACTACCATGCCAGGTTGCACGCCAGCCTGCGCAACGGTAGAGCCATTTATGGTATAAAAAAGGCCGCTTTGCTCGCGCAATTGGAACAAGCGTGAATGCAATGAACCGCCAAATATTTGATCGAAAATGAGCAATTTATCATAATCATCATCTTTGCGATCAATCGATTTTTTTGCCAACATTAACGTGACTTGATCTCGATGCATTGGATAATTTTTTTCAAGAGAACAAATATCTTGCACCTTCGGAAAATCAACATCATCAATCTTTGGGCCATCCCAAGAGCCTAATGTTTTTTCAACTTCAGATTTGAGGTCATAACCGGCAATATCACCAACGATGGCACATTTTGCACTATCGGGTGAAATAAAACTGTTATAAAAACCAACCAAATCATCTCGCGTAATTGAGTTTATCGATTCAATGGTGCCCATACTATTCTTGCTAAATGGATGATCTTTATAGATCATTTCACTCATAAGTTGGCTTGCAAAAGAGTTTGGATTATCCCAATATCGTTTGAGATCTGTAAGCAATTGCGTGCGGACTTTTTCGACTGCATCTTTATCAAATGTTGCATTGGTGAGGATTTCAGCTAACAACTCGAGGCCTTTTGCAAAATCTTCTTTGAGCATCACCATCGAAACGCCACCTGGATAAATTGAAATTTCCATGCCACGTGATTCAATTTCATGAGCAAGTTCATGAGCACTATAATTTTTAGTTCCTTCGCTCATCATACGAGCAACAAAAGTAAACAAGCCTTGCTTATCTTGAGGATCGTGCCACTGTTTTGCCTTAAGCTCTAATGCCAAATTGATTTTTGGCGTTTGATCATTTTCATACCAAAAAACTTTTGTGCCATTTGATAATTCTGCAGTTTGTGCTTTTGGGAAATCAAACTCATTCATTTGAGCAATCTTAATAGTTTGCGCATATTTAGGCGGCTCAACTTGCGTTTCACGTTGCCGTGCTGAAAGAATCTTTGTATCCTGCTCATCAGATGCTTCTTGCAACTTAAGCCATTGTTTTTTATCACCTTCGGGTAATGACAAAACAAGACCTTGATGCATAATAGAAGGACGGAAATAGTCTGCCAAGAAATCTTGAATATCTTTTTCCATTTTATCTTTTGGTACATCTAAATAGGTATATGCATAACCCGGATCATCACATGCAAGCGAATACTTGCCAATCACATATGCTTGTTGTTCATTTTTTTCGAGCAAGCTATATTCACTCATTTTTGCTTGCTTAAGCGCAGTTTGCAATTCGCTATCGCCAAATCCATGCTCAACGATATCATTGATTTCATCAAAAATAATACGCTCAATATGGCCAACATCTTGTTCAGATTTTGGTGCAAATATAATCAAGAAGAGTCCATGATCAAAAAGATCTAAGCAACTTGCTTGAATTAAAGTTACAATCTGTTTTTCATCAACCAATTTTTTATACAATCGAGCGCTTTTGCCACCAGCCAACATATTCGAAATTACATCGGTTAAATGTGCAATTTTCTCTTTTGCACCTGGAACCACAAACGCCATAACCCCAACAGGTTGCTGCACATCACGATAAATTGAAACTGTTTTAGAGGCAATATCTGGATTGTGATAAAATTCTTCTTTTTTATAATCAAAGTTTGCAGGAATATCACCAAAATGCTCTTCGGCTAATTTGAATACTTCTTGAGTGTCAACATCACCCACAACAATCAAAGTTGCATTGTTTGGCAGATAATGTTTTTTATAAAAACGCTCTAAATCTTCACCTTTTACCGACCATAGATCCTGTTTATAACCGATCAATGGATAATGATAAGGGTGATCTGGGAAAATAGTTGTTAATAAATCATAAATCACCGTACGAACGTGATTATCTTTGAGCATTTTGAGTTCTTGAATAACTGCTTTCATTTCAGAATTTAAATGCTCATCTTTGAACGATGTGTTAACCATGCAATCTGCCATGATAGGCAAAACTTGTCGCCAATTATGTGATGGCATATTAAACAAGTAACCAGTGTAATCATACGAAGTAAAGGCATTACAATTACCTGAAAGCATATGCGCTATAACTTTGATGTCCGATTCAGAGAGCATCTCTTTGGTGCCCTTGAACATCATATGTTCAATCAGATGCGCAATGCCTTTTTCGCCATCTTTTTCATCTTTTGAGCCAGCTTTATACCAAAGATGCATCGATACTTTCGGCACCGTGTGATTTGGACGAACTAAAACAGTCAAGCCATTTTTGAGAACTTTTTTTTCGATATGCATAGCGGGTGAACTTTCCTGGGTGAATCCCAACATTGATTGTGATAAACAACCGATTAATAATAATTTTTTCATTAAAACTCCTTAATCGATTAATAATAATTTTTTCATTAGACCCTCTTTATAAAAAGTAGTATAAATGAAAACCAAGTTTTTCACCAACACAAAAAGGTACCCTCATGCAAAAAGTCGCAGTATTATTTTCAATTATGTGCACCATATTTATTCATGCACAATGGGAATCAATTTATAATCCAAAGCGCGCTGCCTACACGAATGAATGCTGGCACAAAAAGCCTAATCCATCAAAATCAATCTGCGTTTTTTGCAATGAACTTGCACAAAACGCAGACGAAACAAATTTTATTTTAAAGCGCTTCAAGCATGTTTATGTTTGCTTAAATCTATTTCCATACCGGCATGGGCATATGTTGGTGCTCCCAATTGAACATGTTGCTAATTTAGATGATCTATCGACCGAAGCTCGTGCAGAATTGATGGAAGCAACTTCAATGGCAGTCGCTGCACTAAAAAAAACATTCAACACGCATGGCGCCAATGTTGGCATCAACATCGGCAAGGCTGCCGGCGCTAGCAAACCTGATCATCTGCATATACAAATTGTGCCACGCTGGCATGATGACACAAATTGGATACATATCATTGGCCAAACTGGGGTGATTACGCAGGACATGCAGGAAGTTTATGAGAAGTTGAAAACTGAATTTGAATAGTTGAGTGCCACTAATCTATTAATGATTCCAAAACGACGATCTATCAATCTTTTAATGATTCCAAAAACAACAATCTATCAAGCTTTTGTTGCGTTTTTCTTAGTTGCTGTTTTGTTTGAAAATCTTCGTAAAAATCATTTAAAAATTTCGCCGCGCTAACCTTGACCTCCTCCACAAGCTTCCGAGCTTGTTCAGGGAGAGCATCACATTGGTAATCCATAGTTGCCAATTTTGCATATAAAAGCATAGGGGCAAGCGATTGTCCTTCCGTTTGACAGCGATCTTTAAGATACTCTGCTAATTTAAGCATTGCAGTAGGCTTGCCCTTTTGAGCCTCTTCATATAATGCAGGTGCCATTTGAGCTCCCCAACTATTCAGCTTCTTATCAGCATATTCAGTATCGACCTCTTTAAAAAATTTCGCAGGTGTCATTTTATCTTTATTGGAAGCAGCTTGAGATGTATAAAATGGGGCCAACACTAAAATAAATAAAAGCAATTTTTTCATAGAAGAAGCCTTTAATCAAAGAGTTTATATATAGGATTAAATAAAACTTACTCAAGCTTAGTTATTTATATTTTTTTGTCAAATGGATAAAAAACGATTAAACTCTGTCAAAGAACTCGGCAGCAAGCTACCGAGTTTCAGATTATTCTCAGTTGCTGACTCCACAGTTCTTGTGAGTCCATTTTTTTAGTTGATTTCTAACGTACTTACGAATTACCTCTTCATTAGCATTTCCAATTGTTTCTACAAAAAAACTTTGCGTCCACAATTTTCCGCCCCAAAAATATTTCTTTTTTATACTTGGATATCGCTTGAAAAAGTCCCGGGCCGATATGATTTTTATAACTTGCATTGTTTGTGAGGGGCAACGCTTTGGCTCAGATTTTATAACCATATGAATATGATCATTTGGCACTTCTAACTCAACTATTTCAATATTATAACTATATCCTATTTGTATACAATCCCTTCCATCCCTGACCTATACGGTTCCATGAAAACTTTGTGTCTATACTTTGGTATCCACACAAGGTGATACATAATACGAAATACATGATGCGAATTCCTATCTAATTCCATGAGCTGGATAGCGAGATCTCCGCTACACGGTTAAAACTGCCATTGCATAACAACTTGCCACAACTTTAGGCAAAACTTGATCAAAAGCTCATTTCACCAAATAAAAATCCATTACATCATTTCGATCTTTTAACTTTTTGTTGTTTTGCCTAAAATCGGGCAATTGCACGCAACGTGTACCTCGTATACCTTTTTTGAGCATATGCAATGCGACGATCTTATCCTGACGGATAGGATGCCCATTATATTCGCCCTTGAGCGCTTCATCTATGGGAATCCAATAATATGCCTCCACCTCTTTGCCATCAGGCTTGATCTCTTGACCATCATAATCAGTGCAAAAAATATAATGGTGATGCGTAGCACCATAAGCAACATCGGTTCTGTGCAAAACTCCCAAAAACCTTAACGCCTCAACTGATATCTCAACACCCAGCTCTTCCTTAAGTTCGCGAACAGCGACATCACACATTCGCTCGCCAGGATCAAGCATACCACCTGGTGATGTCAAAAAACTTCGCCCATTTTCCTTTGTGAACAATACATGTAAAACACCGGCAACCGTTTTTGTTAGATAGACTTTTGCTCCTGAATTACACGTTAATGCCTCAGGAATATTAACGTCTATACGCTTGATGCAAAGAGTGCGTTTCTTGTTGCCATGAAAAAAGGTCACGCCATGCTGCTCCAGTATCTCCATCAAAGGATGTTGTGGCAGATTAACAAAAAAGGTTTTATCAAAATCCTTAATAGTGTTAATCAATTCCTGCTCGGTGCAACCAGGTTTCACATTCACGATAACATCGCCATAATCATTAGTCTCAACATCATAATGCTTTGAATCGATCTGAGAAAAAACTGTAAATGGAAATAACAACAGCACACTCATCATGCATGCCACAAAACATCTTTTCATGATTATCCTTTATTTTAGACTCTTATATAGGCACACAGTATATATTATGTGCCTATATAAACCATCCGAATTTATCAAAAAAATCAATCCTCCCCAATCAGGAAACCTCAAATTCTATGCACAAAACCCAAACATATGATATAAAAGAATAAGCAAGTTTAAACGCAAAGGAGCTATGCCATGCAAAAAAAGGCAATATTATTTTTAACCTTTTTTATCACGAACATATGTGCCCATTGGCCCTCAATATATAATCCTGATCGAGCATTATATATGGAAAATGCTCATAACAAACCCCAAAGCAACGCATGCGTTTTTTGCACACAACTTGCAGAAAACACTGATAAAAAACACTTCATCATCAAGCGCTATGACCACGCATATGTTTTTTTAAATAGATTTCCGTATCAATATGGCCATATGTTGATCATGCCATTGCGACATGTTTCAAACTTGGAAGATTTAAACATGGAAGAATATCAGCAACTAATGAACATTGTTCGACAAGCGATCAGCTGCTTAAAAAAAACATACAATGTTGATGGAGTGAATGTTGGCATCAATCTTGGCAGCGCCGCCGGTGCAAGCAAACCAGACCATCTGCATATTCAAGTTCTTCCGCGCTGGTATGGTGATACCGGTTGGCTACACACGATTGGTCAAACCGGGGTGATAACGCATAGCATGAGCGATGTTTATGAAAAATTAAAACATGCATTCAATCATTGAGTAAATTATGAATATTGGAACAACCTTTAAGGTTATAATTATCTGTTTGTTTGCCAAAATAGAATGTTCGGCCGATAACAAGCCTCACAAACAAGCACAAAAACTTGATACACACAAAATAATGCATTTATTTGTACAACCAGGCAAAGAAAAAGAATATGCCTATACACACGGTTGCTTAATCGATAAAGATGCAAAATCATGGCAAAACAAACCAATGTATTTATGGTTCATTGCCAGTAAGGACTCAAAAATCTGCCATATGATAGATGCGTCTTTTAAGCAAAACAAAACTATTGAACAAGCATATAACCAACTTATGCGAGACATGTGCCACAAAAGCAGCCCTATATTTAAAATACATGGATTGCTCATAACGCTATCTAGAGATAGAAAACGGCACAAAGTAGATACACAAAATTTTATTTTTACTGAAAGTAAAAAATCTAAATGCCGATTCTTCGAATACCTCAAAAAAGAGGCCATACTTAATCAACTTTATTATGCACTAATAAACAAGCGTAAAGTTCACAAAATTCGTGGGTCCCAAAACATCATAGAGACTATAGTTGTCCCTTATGTTCCCGAAACAAAAAAGCTCATAAGTGAACAAAAATGGCAAGTATCTGCCGATACTTTTTTTAAACAAATAAGAAAGAATAATCCAAATTATAATCCACTTGGCCTATTGATGATAGATTCCAAAAAATATTTTGAATATGTTAATCCATAAAGTTCAAATCTTATCATACTTCTACACACTTCAAATAACTATAGGATCCTTGCACTAATTGAAGCCCATCTTAACCTGAGGTTATATATAGAACAGTATAAGTCATTATTTATTTCCTAATGCGGACTACAATCGCCTGACTTTTTATTTTATATGATATCTTAGCCATCCAAGATCCACCAAGGCAATTGATTTAACCTTTAGGTAGTCTATACTAAATAATATCTCTTAAAAAAATCAATGTTAAAAAAAAATAAACAAAATGAATAAAACTTTTTTCTTCGTTTTGCTGCACATGCCACTTTTATACGCTTCCGTAGATTTTAAAACAACGTTTGAAAGTGAACATTTCAAACAAAATACTATTAATGGCCTTGAACTTATTAAATGCAATACCCCAGTCGTATGCAGCATATCAACCAGGCGAACAAATACTGACCCCATCAACTTTAATCTCTTAAAAAATGTTTTTTGCATCAATTTCCGTAAGGACGTCATAGACGCCTGCTCTGAAGAAGAAATCCTTTTTTTTATTCTATCTCTATCTTTTACTTTAGTACAAAAACCTTTTGTTTTTGATCCTACAAAAAATGCAAGTATTAGCAGTTTTATAAAAAATTATGCCTTGCTCTATGCCCCATTTATAGCATGTACTTGGGCTTCACTTTTTATTGAAAACAAATATTTCAGACAACGGGACTCTTTACATTGTAACGCTGAAGTAGCCTTGGGCCTCGGTTTTTCTACAGGGCTTATCTCCTCAATCTACTGCTACATAAAATACAGACAGTATTCTTTGAGTTACGGCGATCAATGTGCGGCAACAATAGTTGGGCATACGGTTGCAATCAATGCGTTACAAAAAGTTGCCGCACTACCAAGAATATATAATAATCTAATTGAAAAATATGTTATTTCAGACTCTCACATATACAAACAGAGACACGCAGAGCTTATAAAAAGAGTTAAAAAATGATCAAAAAAACATTATATATAATCTGTAGCATTCTACTTCTACAGCAAATTTGTTTTGCACAGCCAACACTAATAACAAGAGACCACAACAAGTTCATTTCCATCAATTATTCAGGCAGAGACACTCGCTATAAATACATCAACGATATCTTTCCAGGCAATAGCCATTCATTCTGGACGAGCATCAATAACACTGCATTCAAGCAACAAGCACAAAGCGTCATATCTGGCATCAAAAACTGCAATTTAGATGTTTTTTGCTATAAAGTTAAAAGCTCTCAAATGCTTAACCCTATATGCTCTTTCAAAGTCGACTCAACTCTCTTGGTAGCATTCGATGAAGAACTCTTTGATAACTTAACAAATGATGAGCTGATCTTCCTTTTTACCGCAAAAATTTCACAACACGATCTTTCGCGCACCAACAACTTAAAAGAGCACCTCTCGATGCTTATTCACGCTCCAGATGATGCATTAATGTCAATTGGTCTTCTATATCTTGGTGAATACGCCCTCTACCAAATCATAAAAAAACACTCCACTCCTTTTAATGCAATATTTAATAATAACTTGCAGCGATTCGCTCAATGGTCAGCCATATGCATACCATTGCTCATTCATTGTTACCTAAGAGCGCAATTTTTGCCTGAATATGATGAAATTTCAGCTGACACATATGCAGCCCAACAAACATCTGTCACAATCGGCATAAGTGCTCTGAAAAAAATACTTACCCTCAACAATCCTCTTGGATTTTTTGAAAAAATAAAAAAAACATACAGGCAATGGACAACAGGATTCCTTGCAAGCAACTATCAAAAAAGAATTAAAAATCTAGAATCAAAAACACAAAAACAAATAGCTAATTAGCTATACACCAGGGAAACAATGTAACTTTATCAACAGCTCTTTTGAGCATGCATCTTTTTGAAATTGTACATTTTTGGTATAGCGTTTAATGCTTGCAATCGCGCGCTCTTTTTTCAATAGAATGAGCATACACTTGCGCCCGTATACTTTTTGCTACAGTCGTCCAACTTTGATCGTGCTGATATTATCAATATTCATAACGGTTTGCACCGCTTGCATCATTTCCTCATGTTCAACGGCCTCAATCATAGCCACACGCTGTGCATAAAAATCTTTAGGCAATCCATGGCGCTCAATGTGCAAAAAACTTTGCGCAATGCCATTTTGGGTGGCAAATTGATCAACTAATGCATGAGACAATGCATCTTTTGCTGCACGAAATTCCTCTTGATCAACATGCTGTGCTGAAGATTGCATTGTTTGTTTTATAATCTTTTCTGCTTCGGCCAGGCGATCTTGCGAAACAATCGTCTTTACAAAGAACATACCCGGTTGACGACCAGCGCCAAACACAAGCGAACCACCAATGGTATAAAATAGACCGGTTTGCTCGCGCAATTGAAACAAGTGTGAACTCATCGAACCAGTCACACCACCGGCAAAGATTTGATCAAACACCAATAATTTATCATACATTGGATCACTGCGATCAACTGAAAGGCCTGCAAAGGCTAACACAACTTGATCACGCGCAATTGGATGAATAATTTCTTTTTGTTTTGGCATAACGAGGTGAGGATAGTCGATCTGGCATGATTCCTGAGGCAGCCACTGATCAAATGTTTTTTGCAACTCGGATATAAGATGAACTTGATTAGATGCACCAACAACAGCCATACATGCATTATTGGGCGTCACGTATTGCCGATAATGATTAATCAAATCATCACGCGTAATAGCATTGATCGACTCCTTGGTGCCCATAAACTTTTTGCTATATGGATGATTTGCATAAACATGCTCACACGCAAGCTGTCGAACAAATTGATTTGGTTCATCCCAAAAATCATCGATATCTGATAGGATCTGCGCACGCACTTTTTCAATCGTATCAATATCAAATAGAGCATGTTGCACCAATTCATTAACTACTGTTAGGGCAAAATCCAAATCTTCTTTGAGTAATGTTAATGCAATTGAGCCTGCACCGATATTCAAATGCATACCTCTATTGGCTAACTCTCGCATTAAAGTAGACTTATCAAATGTTTTGGTACCTTCTTCGAGCAATGCAAAGGTGAAGTTGCACAAACCTTGTAAATGCTCCGGATCATGTTGAAATTGTGTTTCAAACTCGATAATTAGTTCAATTTTTTGACCATTTACTTGTTGGTCTCCGGCTGGCGAAAACAACACTGTTAAGCCATTATCAAGCACAGCAGTCTCATGTTGTGGCACCACAAATTGACCCATTTTTTTGGTATCAACCTGATGCACCAACCTGCCTGGTTCAATTTCTGTTTCGCGCACTTTACGCAATAAAATAACCGCATCAGTTTTATCACTTTCTTCTTGAACCGCAAGCCAATGTTTTTTTTCAGACTCTGGCAATGGAGCAATCAAACCTTTGTGCATTGTGGTGGCACGTAAACAATCAGTTATAAGTTCTTTGATCTGTTGCAAAACTAAACGTTCATCAGTTTGCACAAAATCGTTTATATAGTTTGGATTACCTGTTGCAAGAAAACCCTTGCCAATCATATAGGCACGCTCTTGCAGTGTTTCACCTTGCACCAAATGGCCCATGTGCACCTGTTTTATTGCGCGCGAAATTTCATCATCAGATATTTCACTGCACAATTGTTCTATAACATTACATACATGCTTCTCAGTTTCAGCAATTGAATCTTCATCAACTGGATCAACATGCAGAAACAATAGGCCATGTTCAAAGAGATCGTCCAAAAACATGCTCACATCTGTTGCTAATTGTAGTTCATCAACCAGCAAACGATAAAGACGCGCATTAGCCGATTGCCCCACAATATGAGCCAACACGTTAAGTGCAAATTCATTATTTTTGCTAATACCCGGAACGCGCCAAGCATACATGAGTAATGGGCGTTGAATATCACGATATAGAGTTGTGCTGGTTCGCCCAATATCTTGCTGTGCATAATGTTTTATTTTTTCAGTGCTTTTACCAGCTGGAATTGCGCCAAAATATGCATTGATGTCTTCAAATGCTTTCTCTGGATCAACATCACCTACAACAAC
Organism: Candidatus Babelota bacterium; assembly: GCA_029262575.1. Lineage (GTDB taxonomy): Bacteria > Babelota > Babeliae > Babelales > Vermiphilaceae > JAKBEL01. Next base: position 78,015 of record JAJCZC010000035.1, read on the forward strand.
AAGCGTTGCATTGTTTGGCTTATAATAAGTGTTATAAAAATTGACTAAACCTTCACGCGTAATGTTCCACAAATCTTGTTTGTAGCCAATGATAGGGTGATGATAAGGATGATCAGGAAAAACATTGCTTGTCATTGTTTCGATCAAACTAGAAACATAGTTATCTTTGTACATTTTCAGCTCTTGAATTACTGCTTTGAGTTCAGACTGCAGCATATCTTCAGGAAAGGTACAATTGCTCATACAATCTGATAACATTAATAACGCTGCATCCCAATGATTTGCAGGAAAATCGAACAAATAACCTGTATAATCATATGAGGTGAATGCATTTGTATAACCAGATAATTTTTGCGTGATCATGTTGATATCCGATTCGGACAACTTTTTAGTACCCTTGAATATCATATGTTCAAGCAAATGCGCTAGACCTTTTTGTCCATCTCTTTCATCCTTTGAGCCAACATTATACCAAAGTTGTACTGAAACCTTGGGGACCGTTTTATCTGGATTAATGATAACATTAAGACCATTGCTTAATGTTTGGTGAATAGTATTTCCAAATGCTTTCATAGTTCCTCGCTAATAGTTTCAATAAGTTTCCGCCTTCGCCATATGGCTTCATCGCACAGACAGGATAAATAAATTATAGGCGCCACAGCATAGAAAAAAGAGACCTTTTTATATATTCACCCATTCTCTAGAGCTAAACGTTCTGCTAATCGCTGCATCGCAATATCCACAATTTCACGAACACTAGGATTATCAAGTGAGGCAAAGGGAACACTCAGCATACAAGAACAAAGTTGTTTAGATTTATATTCCAAATGTACTGTAGCCGCAGTTACAGCCCACACGTTATTCCAATATGGTTCATCTATAGTCAGCATTGCTACACTATAATCACCCTCAACCAATTTTCGACTTACCGGCGGCTCTGCATCACGCAGTTCATATAAAAAATCGGTGAATATTTCTTGTGGATTTCGTGACTCCCTCGTGTAGTGATAAACAGCTATTGTAATAGCAGCGGCACAAACGCCAACACCTGGCCAAAAATACTCATCCGCCAGTTTTTGCCATTTTTCAGGCAATCTGAAAACAACGGACTTCTTTATAGTATCGCAACACTCTGAAAAACTTAATGCGTGGCTATAAGGCCAAAAAACCAAAAATGCCAGCAATATGTAAATAAATAATCTCTTCATGCCCTCATTTTACCATAAATCCATATTTTATCATAACTCAAAATCAAAAGCTTGATCAACAACTCAAATCGTATATACTAACATAATGACAAAACAGGGCAAAAAAACCATGCGCACATCTCACATTACGCGCCTTATTTCATGGCTCACACTAGCAAGTTCATTCATGTTGGGTGTATTTTTTGGCTTCGATCATCAATGGCCTATTTTAGCTGGTTTTTGCATAACTCTTACACTTTTTTTTCTTTGTGCTCATCAAGTAAGGCAAAGTCTCCTTTGTATCGCGCTCTTTACAATAGGCTATACTCGCCTACAAACGCAACACTATTTTCATCACAAGATCGCACAACCACTCTATGGCAAAACGATTGATCTTCAGGCACACATTGTTGCCATTGAGCCAACACAACATACGCTCTATAATTATAGTATTTTAGCTGAAGTACATAAAACAACGGTCCAAAAAAAACAAACCTCAACCAACTCGTGGCACTTACAGTATTACACAAAGCAGAAGCCATCTTTTGTTGTTGATGATGTCATAACAATAGCCAACATTAAAATCGCCAAACAACCATCAACATCATTTGCATTATATTTGATAAAAGAAGGCATTCATGCAACTGCATTTGCACATAACAATAAAACAAAACTTATACATCGCCCATTGTTTAGCATTAAGCGCACATTACATCAATTAAAACATGCGCTATTAAAACAACTTCGCGCTAAATGTTCATCGAAAACCACCGTGCTCCTTTGCTCTATATTTCTTGGTAATCGCATGATTATAAAAAAACAATATCAACGAATAAGAGACATTTTTTGCTATTGGGGAATTGTGCATTATTTGGCACGATCTGGTATTCACTTGATCATATTTATCTTATTACTTCAATTGGTTCTACAATGGATCCCCATACCGTTGCTGGCAAAACACATTATAACCCTGTGTATCACCGGCATTTATGCACTGCTCACGTGGCCAAGCATATCTTTTGCGCGCGCCTATACCAGTTTTTTGTGGTATAAAATATGCCATATCTTTGGATTGCAAATTAATATGATCTACATTGTACTTATGCTGATATGCTTATTTTTATTTATCAATCCATCATTGTTATTTTTTTTGGATTTTCAATTAAGTTTTGGGCTCACTCTCATCTTGGCTATCTTAAACGGTAAATTCATCAGACATAATTAAATTCATTGCAATTCCATTATTTGTTTTCGTATCATAGCAATACATTCATACACAAAAACAAGGGGACTGTTTATGGAAAGGTTTGAAAAAAAATATCTGCAGATACTTCTACTATTACTTGCATTTGGGCAATATAGTTATGCACGAGATGCACACGTTGCACCATCATATACCAAAGAAAATCGACATCACAAAAAAAGTCAAAAACGCCAAACAACTGTTATTGTTTATATGGCCGCCGATAATGATTTGCGCAGTTTTGCAGCACGTAACATCAAGCAAATGGCTGCGGTAGGATCTAATGAAAATCTACACATTTGTGTGCATTTAGATATCCGCATTGCAGGCAACAAAAAAATTACTCGTCGTTACTACATCGAAAAAAACAAAATACTTCATGTAAATGCTTATGATCCTGAAACACAACGGATGGATAGCGGCCAGCCAGAAACATTAATTTCTGCATGCCAATGGGCAATCGAAAACTATCCAGCCAATGACTATGCACTCATTTTTTGGAATCATGGCACAGGAGCCCTTGATCCTTCACATGGCAGAATTATTAGCCCAACAGAACTATTCACCTACAATCCTCAGCTGCATATGCTCGAACTTGATCGATCCACCAGCATTTTAGGCAACATTGATCCAGTGCCAAACAATTGCGATTCGCAAGATGTGATATGGCTTCTCGAACAACATGCTTCTGATTCAAAAATTTGGCAAGACATTGATTGTGACCTACAAACAAATGAAAGCGATCCGCGTGGTATTTGTTGGGATGATTCGGCCGGCAATTATCTAACCAACCAAAAACTTGATTATGCTTTGGGTGAAGTTCGCAAAAAATATCTCAATAACAAAAAGTTTGCCATCATTGGTTTTGATGCTTGTTTGATGTCGATGATTGAAGTGTGTAATCTGCTGGTGAAACATTCTCATATTATGGTGGGCTCACAAGAGGTCGAACTTGGCACAGGTTGGAACTATCAAAAGGTGCTCGAACCTTTTCAACATCGCAAACTTAACAAGCGTGATTTTGCCCGCCACATTGCACACGTTTATGAAGAAACTTATAACAAGATCACAAATGATTACACTCAATCGGCCATTTTTCTAGACGATCTTCACTTCCTTGATAAAAACGTTAACGCTGTTGCCAAACTGCTCATTGAATCACTGCAACTACAAAAAAATAAAAGCGTTCACAATGCCATTCGGGCAAGTAAGAATAAATTGCTGTGTACTCATTTTGACGAACCAAGCTATATTGATCTGCACCACTTCTTTGCCAATGTAGAATATAATCTGAAGCATTTCAGCTTCACTAATCATGAACGCGGCAAAAAAATCCTACAGGAGTTGCGTCACTTGCTTGATCATGGCAGGGCAATTATACGCAAATTGGTGCTAGCAAATGTTGCTGGTAAAAATCTAAATCAAGCGCGCGGGATTTCGATATACTTCCCTGAGCGACGCATTCATAGTTCATATGCACATATTCCATTTGCCAAAGAAAATCATTGGGCACAATTATTGCAACTATATGTAATGGGATAACGGAAACAAATAATAATATATGGGGCGCTGCCGTAACAAAGCTGCTCCCCATATAACACTTCCAATGCCGGTGTGCTAATTTCATTAAATTGAATCGGCCTACCAGTCCCTAATAACATCTTTTTTACTTCTGGTGCAAACATTGCAGCAATTGTGCCACTCTGTTTAGCCAAATTTTCATCAATCATGAACACATGCCCTTCAGCACTTTCAAATTGAAGGAAACTTGGTTGATTGCCACTCTGTACACTTTGGATGAATCCATTACTTGAGCTACTGCTTGACGCATTATCGCTATGACTTGATACACCATTTTGTGCAGCAACAACTATTTGTGCACTGAGCAGCGCGATGAGCGCCACACTGTTCGACTTGATAAACTCCATAATTAACTCCATTTAATTTGATAGGCATCCAAAAGAGAGGGCCTGCTCTTAATATTAAAACTCTTACTACCAACTATCATATCAGTAATCGATAAAACGCCAAATAGGCACAAACAAAGCATTGTGCCGCCTAAAATGCGGCCACTTGCAATTAAAAAAGGCCCTCTCTAAAAGATTTCTCTTAAGCAACAGCTCTTTTTTCTATTTTTTAGATAATATATACTAAAAACAGTTGTGATTAACCTAAGGGAATCTTTTATGAACCAAAATAACCACAAAAAACAACTATTAGAACAGCTCTATGAACCCTATAAAAACAGCAAAAAACTCCTGGTGCAAGGGGGAAGCAACCGCATTATCTTTGGTGAAGGCAACTCTGACGCCAACATCATGTTTATAGGTGAAGCGCCTGGGGCAAAAGAGGATGAACTCCTTCGCCCATTTGTGGGCCGATCTGGAAAACTACTCAATAAAATACTCCAAGAGGCTGAAACCAAAAGAGAAGAGGTGTTTATCACCAATATTGTAAAAGTCCGCCCTCCAAACAATCGCAAGCCATTTCCTGACGAGCTGCAAAAGGGCCGAGACTTATTGTTTAAGCAAATTCAAATTATTCAGCCAAAAGTGATTTGTACACTTGGTGCATCGGCTTTGGAAGGTTTATTAAATAAGCAAGTTATGATCTCGAAGCTCCGTGGGACATTTATAGAACTAAAGGAGGTTCTCGTTTTGCCCACATTTCATCCAGCATATATTTTGCGTGATCCAAGGAAACTGTCTATACTCACCGAGGACATTTTTCGGGCAGCACATAAAGCTGGTAAATAACCCATTGACTACCTGTTGGCCACAGCCATGACCAAAAAGATCCATTTCGATAAGCGAAAAAATTAACCAAATTCGATAGCCAGAAACAGCACCTTATTCAATCTGCACATATATTAAAAAAAAACATCGAAACCCACACTATGTGTCTGGTGGATAAGTGGTGGATAACCTGTTGGCAAATGGTGGACAACTGGTGGAAAACTTTTCCCCCTAAACTCAAAGCGCTGAACCAATCGATGGCCTCATTTTGACATTTTTCCTTATGGATGATTATAAGCAAAAAACCAGCGCTCATTTACGAGTTATCCACAAATTATCCACCATTTGCCAACAGGTTATC
>JAJCZC010000036.1 GCA_029262575.1 Candidatus Babelota bacterium
GATTGCAATGTTTCTAGGGCTCGTTCCTACGGTGATGGTGGCATCAACTATATTAGTTGATAGATTAATGACCGATACGGTATCGCTATTTCTGTTGACTACATAGGCAAAAGCGCCATCTGGCCTGATTGCAATATCAAATGGATTGCTTCCCACTGATATTGGAGAGCCAATGGTCATATTGGTTGAGAGATCGATAACTGATACATTGTTATCGCCGATATTCGTTACATAGCCCAAGGTGCCATCAGGTGTTATTGCAATACAATATGGAGCATTCCCTACCGATATCGGAGAGCCGATAACGGTCATAGTTGCAAGCTCAATATTTGATATGTTGTTATCATCCTGGTTAGCCACATAGGCTAATCCACCGATACCGATTATCTCTTCTAGGATTGCACAGATGGTATCGGTCTGTATCAAATCAGCATCAATTTTGGACTCGATAATATCCAACTTACTTGCAGCGGTATTGTTCATATCAATTGCACATATTTTGCTTTCAATAATATCAGTTTCGGAATCAATAACTTCAAGTTTGCTGTTTTGTGTTAGTAAGTTGTTGATGATAACATCAACATTGCTATCAATCGAACAGGTTTTTTCGAGCAATTGATTATTGTTCAACACTTCTAAAATTGAACAATCGTTACTTAAATTTGTGCTAATGTTTTCCATAAGGCTGAAACATTGATTGCATGATGCAATATCGGTTTTGCTTTCAAGTATGCATAACTTGGATAATGTTTGATCAATGTTTGAGTTGAGGATGTCGACTTCGCTTTCAATAGTGAGTACCGACATATCAAGATTATCAACTTTACTTTCAATGGTGCAGATGGTTTGATCAAGTTGACTAAGGGAAGTATAAACACCAGTTAAATCGGCCATGAATGACATTGGAATTTCATCGACTAAACTCAAAATAGTGCAGGCTTTTTGCAAGTTTACATCAAGTGCGGTGAATGTGCCCGCAAAGTTTATTTCGATGGTGCTTTCAAGTGAGTCTAATTTACTATCAACGGTTTGTAGGCAGATATCAATTATATCGATTAGGCTATCGATGGTGTTTAAATTTGCATCAAAGGTGATGTTATCAAGGATTGAGTTAATGGTGTTTGCGTTGTTGGCGATGTCATCTAATTTGCTTGCGATGGTTTGTGCGTGATCGATATATGTTTCTGTGATCTCGGAGACTTCAGTTTCAGTTTGTGCGAGTTCAGCGTTTAGTTGTTCAATTTTGCTGCACAATGTTGTTTGCAATGCTTCAAGTGCGGTGAATGTACTTTGTGTGTCAATTGCAGCAACTTGTTGCTCCAGTGCGGTTACTTTGCTTTCAATTGCGCACAGTTTGCTGGCATCGTTGCCAAAGTTAATTTCAACAATACTCACTTGTGTTGCAAGTTGTTCTGCTTGACTTTGTACGGTGCACATTTTAGCTAGCAAGTTATCTAGTGCGGTAAATGTGCTATCCATGTCACTTGAGATTTCATTATTAAGACCGTCAAGTTGGCTTTCGATGGTGTTAGAAATAATGTTGTCTTGATCGGCCAATGTCCACACTGGCGTACCTGGCACTGCAGGTTGATTAGCGCATGTATTGAGTGCTATACATAGCACTGCCATCAAATACTGTAAATGCTTCATAAGAACGGGTACTCCTTTTTTTACCTATAAGGAGTATCCTAAAACATTTTGTAGTGCTATGCAATGTTATGCATTAGGGCAGCATATTGATGTTGTGCCATTCGGTCGGTTCAGTTGCAGGGAAAGCACCAGCTTGGGATACGGTTACAAATTTGCCGGTGATCACGCTGCCTCCACTAAAGAAATAATTGGAGTTGTTTGGACTACCAACAGCATTTTCATTAAAGGCAAAATTACCTAAGTAGGTACTACTTGTGCTCTCATCGAAAAAGTTAGTTGAGCTATTCTCAATACCGCTATTAAATGCAACATAAGCATTGATTGTTACATTGTCGGTTGCGATTCCTCTGATATTTTCTGTAATGGAATTGTTGATAACGATGCTTTCATCTGCATTGGATAATTCGATTCCAGTCGAATTGCCTATTGCAATGTTATTGATTAAAACAGCTCCGGTAACATTGCGTACATCGAATCCCGTCTCTCCAGTGTTGCTGAGAGCCTGGCATCTAATTGCTACAGTATTCTTAGTCGCAGCGCCTCTTCCCAAATTAAATGCAGTTCCACCATTTTCGGCTGCAATGCAATCAATGACGATACCATTACTTCCGCTTTGGATATTCGCGTCAAAAAATAGTCCGCTAGAGCCACAGTTTCTGAAACTACTATCACGGACAACTACATTTTTTTCTAGGTCACGAAAAATTAACCCATTTGCAGCGATATTGCTGATATGTACATTTTTAATAAAAACATTTTTTGCATTTTGCCGAAAAAATATGCCGTCAGCAGAGTTAAACTTAAGACCACTCGATAAAATACTAATATCTTTAATAATAATATTAGCTGCGTTTGGTTCTAGATTTATAGCCTCGCCAGATGAATCGCTTTTTCTGATAACTCCATTGGCAATGGTAATGTTATTCAATGATGAGGATGCATGAATCAACGTTACAGCATTAGTTAAATTGGTTTGGGCAACAGTATAGTTGTTCAAATCAAGAAATACATTAGATGAATTTATGGTTATTGCATCCTCGCCAGGAGAAGCTGGAGCGAATGATAGGTCTTCTGCGACATAATAACGACCAGGCTCACTTATTGTCTTGGGTAAGTCTGAATTAAATATTGGCGTTCCTAATGCATCAGAACTGATTTCAACACCTATAGCCACTGTTTGTACTAAGTCATCAATGAGGCATATTTTGCTTTCCAGTGCATCGAGTGCGGTAAATACGCCACTAAAATCGACATCATTAACATTTACTAATGAAATAGCAATGTCAACTTTACTATCAACGGTGCATGCTTTGAGTTGAATTTGTTCAACAACAGTGAATATGGCAGAAAAATCAACGATGTCTATTAAGCTAGAAAGGTTATCGCTGGCACTTTGCAAGTTACTTTCACTTGTGCACAATTTGTTTTCAATTGTATCGAGTATTGTCCAGGTGGATGCAAAATCGGCCTCAAGGTTCATTGCTTTCATGTTGGCTTCGCCAATTAAGCCACCAACAATATCCATATTGCTTTCAATAGTGCACACCAATGATTCTATAGTATCCAGTTTGCTGTTGATTGAATTTATTGGGAGTTGCTCAAGCTTTGAGTTGATTGC
>JAJCZC010000037.1 GCA_029262575.1 Candidatus Babelota bacterium
GTGGGGCTTATAGACCTTGATTCTAAACTAGACGAGTTAGCCATTGATTTTACTGAAACCTGGACAATATTGGCGGCAATTGAAACAAAAGCGTGTGCAATTGAATCACTAAGTGAGGCGATTGATAGCAAGGTTGTCGCTTTCGACATTGCTTTAGATCTGAGTGGTGTGTTCACTTTACTTGATCAACTTGAAATGAAAATATGCACCATCGATAGTAAGATGGATGTACTTAATAGTAAGCTAGAATTAGCAGAAGGGTGTTCGCAATCTGATATTGATGGAACCTTTACTGTTATTGACGCTATTCAAATGAAAGCATGCACAATTGTTTCAAAACTAGAAATTGTTGATTCTAATGTTGATATCATTCAAGATTGCTTCGGTATTCCTATTAAAAGTACAGATCTACCTCTTACAGTTACAACAGCGGGTAAATATTATCTTGCTGAACAACTTTCTTTTGGGCTTAGTGGCACTCTGATAACTATAGCTGCCGATAATGTTACGATTGATTTTTTAGGCCGTGCGATTTTTTCATCCGGACTCTCTGACGTCTGCATTAGAGTGAATGCGGGCACAAGTGGCGTAACCATAAAGAATGGAAGTTTTAACGGCGCACCGGGTGACTCGCAGATTAGGATCTTAGCAGGATGCGAAAATATAACTATAAGTGATATGTTTTTTCAAACGACGTCGACCGCATTCCCTTTTGTTTATAGTATTTTTATTATTGAAAGTAATAATATTTTTATAGATGATGTACGTTTTTATGAAAGTAATGGTACTGATGTGGGGTTGTTTCGATGCGCTAATGTCTTAGTGCAAGATTCTACTTTTTATAATTCGGGTTCAGGTTCCCTGCCTGATCGTAGTATTTATATGGAGGATTGTGATCAAGTATGCTTAGTTGACTGTCTGGTTTATAATAGTGCAGAGTATGGCCTTACATTTACAACAAATATGCATTCTTTTATCGATCAAATTAAAATTATTGATTGTAACTTATCTAGGAATACGTTAGATGGCATATTTATGGTGAATGCAGAAGCTTCTGTAATCTATAATTGCGTATGTAACGGTAACTCGCAAGCTGGAATTAAATTGTGTGGTTGTAGCAATGTACAAATCACTGAAAATGTGTGTAGTGGTAATACTGGAGCAGGGATTGTTGTTGGGTCGAGCATAGATCGGGCAACTTCTAATTGTTATATTGCTGATAATGTATTAATGATGAATGCAACAACGGGGAACTTCCTTGAAGAATCTGGTAATGGACCGAATTCATTGTTGGGAAATTTTGCATTTGCTGAATCTTCTCTAACCGATTATATAACTGATAAAACGTACCTGAATGCTGTTGGAATGGATCAGGGAGAACCTTTCATCGGAAAGTTCCCTACAAAATGGTATAATATAGCAGGTCAAGGTGATTTAACTGTATAGCTAAAAGCTGAAGAAACGCTCAATAAGGCATTAAATCTTGCAAAATCGCTTATCATTTTTTAAGCTGCAGATTATGAGTAGTTTAAAAAAAGGATGAAGTTTGATGCAGTTAAAAAACAAGTTATTGCTATCATTGCTTTTAATTCTCGATATACATCATGAATTTATTCTTTAAGAGAATTCAGGTGAAGGTTACCGTTTACTTTTATAAGTTTAGTGTTGTGTCTGATAACACCGTTGCTTATGTGTGAACGTGAGAAAGGAAAATAATATTATTTATAATGTCTTAAAATAAAAGGGGCAGCATTAGCTACCCCAAAACAATCTTGCCATGATTTTAGAAACTACGAGCGGCACTATAAATTTTATCGACCCATTGTGCAAATTTTCGGTGCTCTGCATGTGCTTCTTCGCTATTTCGTTTGATATCATCAGCAATAGTTTTGATTGTTTTGTAATCATTTAATTCATTATCGATTCTTTTTTTTATAGCGACTCTTTCGTCTCTTTCAATACCCTTGAGATATCGTTTGGCAGTATTTAAACTATGCAAAGCATTTTGCAGCTTTTGGTTTGCTGTTTTGAAAGATTCAATACTTGTAGGTTTCGATGGTGGTTTTTCTGAAGGCTTATCCGACGTTTCTTTAGTCGGTGCATCCTTTTCATCGGGAGTTTTAGTATCCGGTTTTTCTTCTTTTTTGGGCTCACATGGTTTGCCTGCTGCAATCTCACACAAAAGTTGATTAATGCGTTGCTTGTAAATATTAGCTTGGGTTATATCCGGAGTACGTCTAATCAATCCCTCAAGAACTTTTAAATCTTTTTGAGAAAGCTCAGTAAATGCTGTATGTCCTAATGCGTTATATATACGTTGTTGGTTGAGGGGCAAACTCTCATATACTTCAGGGATAGGGGGTATTAGCAGTTGATCATGTGTGTATCCTAAAGCATTCGTTATATCTGGATTGAGAAACGCAGAAAAGTATTGAATAATTTTACGTGGTGCTATATCTTTTGAAAATCCTTTAAAAAAAGTTATAGCTTGTGGGTTGCCTGATTCTAAAATTGTAAAAACATGATGCCCAATGTTTGTATAAAGACCTTTGGTTTGAGGTTCGCTTAATAAATTGTTTGCACGGTGTAAAGCTTCGATAAGATCTGGGCGTAGATTTTCGGGGATAACTTGGGTGAGTTTTATTCTTCTATCTAATGCGGGTTTAAGAATAGCTTCTAATTCAGGAGTGGTTTGCAAGCCTGCCAAATCTCCGATACCAATCCCAAGAAGTTGAAGATAATAGTCGTCTGTTTTTTTTGTTTCGCTAAATATCTGTTGAAGTTGCTCTGCTTGAGTTTTTTCTTCTTCATTAAGAGTTGTGGGGGCAGGATCTTCGGAAGATCTTAAAGTTACGGCCCAAAAACTACACATTAATACATACGCAATGTATCTTCGCTTCATCATTCACTCCTTTTTTATTGTTTTCTTTTTTTAGCTTCGTGCAGCAGCAACCTTATCATGGGCTTCTCGCAGATCTTTACTAAAGTTATCAAGATGTTTTTTTACATCAGGACTTTTAATAGTAGTAGTTTTATCTTTTTTTGGTGCATCCGGTCCCACATCCTTGCCATCACCTTTTTTTTCATCCTTTTTCTTTTGCGCATCTTTTTTACCAGCAGCTCCTTTTTGTGAAGTACCACGTGATGTTGGACCTTGTGGTTCTGAGGATCCTGCGCCGCCTCGGTATCCACCGGAACGAGATGGTGTATACCCTGAGAAACCTAGATCATCCAAACTTGGAAGAGAAAGCCTGTCAGATCGATCTCGTTTTCCTGCAACGCGAGTAGGGCGAGATGGTTGATACGCCTTTGATTGTGTTAGTGCAGATTTGGCAGCTTTTTCTTCTTCGGCAAGAATTTTTTTAGCTGCAGGATCAAATTCGGCCAATATTTTAAGTAGTTCTTCAGGCAAGTTTATACGATATAAACCTTCGGTTAGTGCATTTATGGTATGTGTTATGGCGTTTTTGGTTTGATTACTCATTTTTTCGATAGCAAACACACTCATTTCAATTAACGGTACTTCTCTTGAAAGTTTTACTTCGAGTTGTTTTAAGTTTTGAATCATTGGTTCATTTTTCAAAAGTGCATCGATATGCTTCATGCCAATTTTAGGGTCTTTTTCTTTAAAACGCTCAAGTCGGCTCACGAGCTTATCTAACTCATTTTTTAAAGATTGCCAATTCTGGCCTTCTTGCCAATCAGTGAAACGTTTTTGTTTGGCCCATCGATCAACCTTACCGTCAAAATCGGGGAAGGCTGCAGCTTTACCCAAGAAGCTTTCAATAGACTTCACTAAGCTTTTCAGGACATCTGAAATTTCCTTAGTTTCTTTTACTGGCGTTGGTTTGGCCTTTGGAGCTTTTTCTTCTATTTCTTCAATTTCAGCTTCTTCAGGCTCAGGACGCTCAACTTCTTTACCTGGCTCAGCTGTAATGAGATCAAGGAGGTATTTTTCTTTCTCTTCTTCATCCATGTTTGCAGTTTCTTTTTCGAGACGTTCAGTTTCTTTAGCTACTTCTTGCCAAAAAGAAGCTCTTTGATCTTCAGGCAGAGCTTCATCTATATCTTCCATCAGTTTTCGAAGCAGTTCTTCTTCACTCATATTAGGGTCAAATCCTTGAAAGGATGCTTCTGCGGGTGCACCTGCACAATGAATGGTAGAGCTTACAAAGCTGGAAAAAATAAAAACGAAAATGGTAAAAAATTGTCTGATATTCATCTATTATCTCCTGAAAAATATCTTGCTTTATTCTTTTTTCTATAGCACGTTACCTTAGTGTATATCATTTTGAAAAGATAAAAAAGAAGTTAGCCGTATATTATGGCATTTTAGTGCATATGTGTAATAAAAAAAATAGGCAATTTCGAAGAGGTTTTTTATTGGTTGAGTTTATCACCGGGTTTGCGATGTTAACTTTTTTTATACTTATTTTTGCTCAATCATTTTATTATAGTATTTCTGAGTATAAATGTTCAAAGGATAGGTTGCATATATTAGAGCGCGCTCGCAACGAAGTTGAAAAATACTGGCTAGGCCAAAAAAAGAAAGTGCGAGTTTCTGGAAAACTAGATATTAAGCGTTTTTACATTCCTATTATTGCTCCCGCTACTTTACCTCATACGCCAAGATATGCACAAGAAATAGTTGAAGTTTCATGCAAGGATCAAAGTGGCTCCCAGAAGGTGCAGTTGAGTTGTGGAATTATGAGGAAGTGATGCGTGGATTTATAGTGGTTTCCTGGATGATCCAATCTTTTTTATGTTTATTGTTGGTATTTTTTTCCTTTTCATTGTTTATGCAATGGCATAAACAAGTACGAAATATGCATAATAGGTTAAATCGATTTTTGGCCGTCCCCATGGCATGTGAAGTTTTACAACGTGATCTTCAAGTCACTGCACCAAACAATGCCCAAATTAACCATTATAGTTTGAGTTTAAATATGCCATTGCATCACAAAAAAATTACTTGGCTATTTGACAAGGATAAGCTATTGCGCAAACAACGTGTTTTTGATGTAAAACACAGGGTATGGAAAAAAACAGTTAAAAATTTAGTTGCTGAAAAATTAATATTAGGTTCATTTGAACGGATTAAAAACCAAAGTGCACTTCTAGTTGGTATGAAAATGGCCATAACGCTTGAAGATTGTAAGCGGTATCAAGAATATATAATAGCTTTTCGCAATGGTAAGCAAGTATGAAACAGTTGGGATTTTCGTTAATACTTATAATGTGCATAATGACGGCCCTAAGCACCTTATTATTACAACTATATACACGGTCATCATATGTTTTGTTAACCGTGAAAGAGCGTGAACACACATTGCAACTTACTTATGCAACACATACTCTCATGCTATATGCAATACATATGGCAAAGTATAATTGGGATTATATAATCAAAGAAGGGAAGGGTGAATCATTAACTATTGATAACCTTCTATGGCATATCACTCAAGATAAACAGGGTAAAGGTACTTGTGTTTTAAAAAAAAAAGACAATGAGCACTTATCAATTTCAGTTGAACTTAATCATAACAATTATAGTCGGACGGTTAAATGCGACTTGGAGAAAGTTTCAGAAGTTGAAATAAACAATGGTGTGCAAGTCATCATTCGAAATTGGAAAATTGAATAACCCTTTTCTTTACTCGGTGTCGCATAACAACTTAACTTTATGTTATATGCTATAGAAAAGAGTTACATAGGACAGGAATAGAAAATAAGTTTGTTATATTTTTGAAGAATATGATTTTTCCTTTATACTAATAAGATGACAAATAGATAGATACTTCACAAGCTAGGAGAATCGAAATGCGCGTGTTTTTGCTCAAAGATGTTGAAAAAATTGGTATGGCAGGTGAAATCGTTAAAGTTAAAGAAGGTTTCGGTCAAAACTATTTGGTACCTCGTAAATTAGGTGTTGAGGTTACTTCAAAAAATGAAAGGCAATATTTAGGTCGTGTTAAAAATGTTGAACACCGGAAAGAGGTGATTGCAACTAAGACCTCAATGCTTGCAGAAAAAATTAAATCATTACGCGTAAGTGTTAAACGCAAAATACATGATGAAGGTAAGCTTTTTGGTGCTATTAGTCCGCAAGAAGTGGTCGATGCTTTGTCCGAAAAGGGCGTATCTGTTTCTAAAAGTCAAATTGATTTTGGTAAATCCATCAAAGCAACCGGCTCATTCGATGTGAAAATTAAACTATCTTCTAAACTACAACCATCCTTTACCTTTGTTGTGGTTGCGGAAAAGTAATATTTATCAATGCAAAAAAAACAATATGCTCAACGAGCTTATAGAAACAAGCCATCCCAAGAACAATTGTTGGGAAAATCGTTACCTGCTAATATAGATGCTGAGCGAGCTGTTCTGGGTGCACTGCTTCTTAATGATGAGTGGGTAGCACAGGTCCTTGAAGTGCTAAAGCCAGAGGATTTTTACAGTCCTGCCCATAAAATCATTTTTGAGCATATTGTTGCATTATCACAACAGTTTAAACGAGTTGACTTAGTTACACTTCAAGATGAGCTGACAAAAAAAGATGAGCTTGAAACTGTAGGGGGTCTTGTTTATTTAGTTTCGCTTCAAGAAGAGATTCCTTCGGCAGGACTTGTGACGCAACATGCTAAAATTGTTAAAGAAAAATCAATCTTGCGTGAACTGATTGGATCTGCAACAAGTATTATCACCAATTGTTATACGCAAGATCAAAAAGAAATAGATACCGTATTAGACGAAGCAGAAAAAACTATTTTTCAAATTGCCAACAAAAGATCATCAGAAAATTTTGTACAGCTTAATATTTGGCTCAAAAAAACATTTGCTCACTTATCAGATATAAAAAGTCATAGTAAGGGTATAACGGGTATTCCATCTGGTTATAAAAAATTAGATGCTTTGACAAGTGGTTTTCAAAACAGTGATTTTATAGTGTTAGCTGGTCGACCGTCAATGGGTAAAACAGCTCTTGCGCTGTCTATGGCTACATATGCGTGCGAACAAAATGTCTCGATTGGTATCTTTTCTCTCGAGATGTCAGCAGAGCAACTCACATTACGTTTACTTTCAGGTGAATCGGGGGTTGCTCATCACAATATTAGAAACGCTACTATTACTTCTGATGAATGGGTTGAGTTAACGAATGTTGCTGCACGACTCGCAGATTATAAATTGTTTATTGATGATACTGCAATGCTTAATATTATGGATTTACGCGCCAAGGCACGGAAGTTAAAAGCTGAACATGATATACAATTTTTAGTCATCGATTATTTACAGTTGCTACATGGCTCTAGTCGTTACGAAAGTCGCCACCAAGAGGTATCTGAAATTTCGCGATCGATAAAAGCTCTTGCAAAAGAGTTGAATATTCCTATTCTTGCCGGTGCGCAGTTATCCCGTGCGGTTGATAGTCGAATGGATAAGCGTCCAATGCTTTCAGATTTACGTGAATCTGGTGCTATTGAGCAGGATGCTGATTTAATTATGTTCTTATATCGTGATGTAGTATATAATCCAGAGACTGAAAATCCCGCTTTATCGGAAGTCATTATTGGTAAGCAACGTAACGGACCAACGGGAACAGTATACTTACACTTTGCACGTGAATTGACCAAATTCCAAGATATGGAACAGGATTAATCGGTACAATTTTTCTTGAATAATGCAATAATGCGCGGTATTCTATCCAGATATTATATTTCAATAATTAACCATATTTCTAAAAGGATCGAGAGTGAGTCGACATATTAATATTTTGTCATTTTTTTTATTAGCATTTATGCAAACAATGCTTTCTTCTAATATCAATGATATAGAGCAACGAGAACTTATATCTTGCTTACGTCAGCCATGGCGACGCATTCAGGAAGGAGTTAAGGACTGTGTTGTACAAATTTTTGCTCAACGTGCCGAGATTGATATTTGCAAACCGTGGGCACCTCCAATGCAACAGTCTGCTCGAGGGAGTGGTTTTTTTATTAATGATGAAGGCGAACTGTTAACCAACGCTCATGTTGTGGATCAAGCTTTAGCGATTTGGATACAAATTCCATCATTGGGAAAACGTTTTATCAATGTGGAAATTGTGGGTGTTTGTCCAGAACGTGATGTTGCTTTGCTACGTATTGTCGATCAAGACTTAAGTTTGGTTAAAGAGCAATTAGGTGAAATTCCATATCTAGAATTAGGAGATTCAGATATGGCTCATCGAACCGATGAAGTCTTAGCTTTAGGTTATCCTTTAGGGCAAGAATCGCTAAAAAGCACAACCGGTGTATTAAGTGGCAGAGAACAACAATGGATACAGATGGATGCTGCAATAAATCCTGGTAGTTCTGGTGGTCCTTTACTTAATATTTATGGTCATGTAATTGGTATCAATGCTGCCGGTTATACTGAAGCACAAAACGTTGGTTACATTATTCCAATTAATAACGTAAGGGTAATTTTACCTGAGTTATATAAAAAGAAGCTTCTTTATAAACCGTTTTTAGGTGTGCTATCGATCAATGTTACTGATGATGCAACAGACTATTTGGGAAACCCTCAACCAGGTGGATGTTTTGTAGCTGAAGTTGTTAAAGATAGCCCTCTTTATAATGCTGGGGTACAAACAGCAGATATGATTTATGAAATTAATGGACACCGATTAGATATTTATGGTGAAATGAACGTTCCATGGTCTGAGGATAAAATATCAATTATAGATTATGTGTCTCGTATTGAACTAGGTAGTGAAGTACCCCTCATGATTTATCGTAAAGGTAAACGTGTTGATTTAATGGTTTCATTTGAGCAATCTGATCGGTTACCGGTGCGTACCGTTTACCCAGGTTATGAATCAATTGATTATGAGATTTTCGGCGGCATGGTCGTGATGGAGCTTACGCTTAATCATGTAAAAGAACTTTCCAATCGGGCACCATGTTTAGTGCGATATGGTGAGATGAAACATCAAAATGAACCGATCTTAGTCGTGACACATATTTTTTCTAGTTCACATCTATATCGAGCAAGAACTTTATCGCCAGGCGTCACTTTGGTTGAGGTAAATGAACAACCGGTAAAAACATTAGCTGATTTTCGCCAAGCAATCAAAGAACCAGTTGAAGATACCTATTTTGTGGTACGCGCATCCGATAAAATAAGCAATGTTACTGATAACTTGTTAGTGGTACTTCCATATGAACAAGTTATTAAACAAGAATTGAAATTAGCGCAAAGCCATCATTATCCAGTTTCTTCCACCGTGAAGGAACTACTGCAAGAGAAAAACATTATGCCGATGATGCCATAAGCTATTTTAAAAAATTGGTAAAATAAAAAGGTGCTGATCGTTAGTCAGCACCTTTTTAGTGTAAAGAAGCAAAAGGAGAAGAAGCACAATGATTATATTAGGGATTGATCCAGGATTTACAGCGACTGGTTATGGCATATTAAAAAAAGAAGGACATAAATGTTTTCTTTTGGATTATGGTTACTTGCCCATGTCTTCACGAAAGCATTTATCAGAACGCGTGCATATTTTTTTTGATTTTTTCACTGAAAAGATCACAACATTTCAGATTACAGATCTTGCGCTCGAAACACCATTTTTGGGGAAAAATGCACAAAATTTTTTAAAGCTCGGTTACTTGCGTGGTATACTATATCTTCTTGCGGACCAACATAAAATGCAATTACATGAGTTTTCGCCGCGTGAGGTCAAGCAATCAGTGACAGGGTATGGCGGTGCTTCGAAGGATCAAGTGGAACGGGTTATCATGCAATTATTTCCTAAATTAGGGGCGCAAAAAAAACAAGATGTTACTGACGCATTAGCAGTAACGCTGTGTGGGTTATGGAAAAGGCAAGCACATCAATTTAAATGAAAAAGTGCAAAACATTGCATCTTAATGACTTTTTGCGTTAAAGTAATTTCAAGGGAAAAACGGGGACATTTTTTTCAGTTCATTTTGAACTGTAAGGGAGGGTTATATGCATTATCAAGCAATGCGCATGCCATTGTCAAAACATATCAACATAGCCCATGTTGCACGAGTAAATCATGCATCATTTTCAGAAAATGAAATCATCGCAGTTAACGACATGTTACTAAGTAACGGATTGCATGAGATAACTGTCCGAAACAAAAAAATTGGTCGTGAAATTATCGATGTTTTTTTATCATTACTTAATCGTTATCAGCGTGTATATTGGTTGAGTAGTGATGGAAGTGTGCCTGCAGGAACAATAAATCTTTATGCGCAATTAAAGCAATTCGATGCTTTACATAATCCATCACAAATGCATGAGTATATGTGTACTCAATTTGATCCAAGTTTTTTAGTTATTGAATGTACAAGTATTCTGAAAAATGAGCATTGGTATGAGCAGTTTCATATGACTTTGCATGAGGGGCATCTTTTTGATCATATTCCCGTAGTGCATGTTTCATTTATGCAATAAAAATGCCCCATTTCATATATATGAGGCATTTTATAAAGTTGGTATTGCTTATTCACCAATCATATCAAGCAGCATGCCCGCGGCTTGCTCAATTTCTGTGTGCTTAAATTGACCGGCACGTTGTTTTGCAGCAACTAAACCACTACGAAAAACTTGATTAAAGTTTCCGTAAGGGAACTCATAATGTTCTTTTGTGTCTGCTTGATGCTCATCAGCAGTTGCTAAAAACCAGTTACCATAGTCTCCGAATGAATGCTCATTGAGATAGGCATTCTGTGCATGTGCATCAGGATTGTTTGACGCCCAATCTCCATCACGATTCACTTTGCCTTCTTGAATAAGCTTGCGTGCATGTTCAACAGCAGCTACATTTAGGGTAAGTTTCTTTGCATGTTCTTCCACGCTTTCTCCTTTAATTTGATATGGATGCTGATATATGTATAATTTTTATCATTATGCATATATATAAAGCAAGAATTTAACTACTTAAATAGGACCTACTATGGAAAATGCGAATTTAAAAAAAGGCTTTATCCTTGTATTGTTATTGGCAACTGGATGTATATATAGTGCATACGATAGCGATATTAACAAAGCGTTAATAGAGGCTGTCAAGGCTAGAAAAATAAAAGAAGAGCAAGAAAGTTTGAATAAGGGCGAGAATCTAAATACACAGAACGAGCATGGTTTTGCACCACTAGATTGCGCTGTTCATGAAGACTATACAAGGAAAATTAAAAAATTAAAACCATTAAGAATTCGGTTTTTCGAGTTCAGGCCCTCTCTGTTGATTTAAGATTTCTTGCAAATTCGTTCCATATTTTTCAGTTGGATACTTGGATACTGTTTATAAAATTCTTTTATAGTGTTTCTAAGTGTATATTTTAGTGTAACTGCAGGTATTTTATATGCTCCGTTTTCTAATAATAGTTTAATAACCTTTACCTCATTTTTCCCTTGGTGTATTTTAAATGTGCCAAAGGCATTGCCCAATGGTGTTGAGGTCCAATCTGGCTTGTAAGCTAACAATTCTAAGTTTAACTGGTCAAGCATACCCACTGCTTTAAGTGCAGAAATCGAACTTTTAAGCAGTTCTGGGTCTGAGGAATAAACGCTTTCACAAACTTTACCATACAACGGACTAATTTCAGAGGGTAAAATATCATATGGTTTTGTCTTAAAGCTTATATCGTTAGGATATGATTGGCTGAAAGCCAGCGTAAGTCCAATGAACAACATATGTTTTTTCATTTCTTCCTCTTATTTCATTTAATTATATAAATAACATAATGTAATATTAACACAAAGTGTTGATAAATTAAAATCCAGGCGGGCATCTTTTGAAGTATTCCGCTTTTTTGGAGTTTGATGATTATATTACTGTTTTCTACATAAAAGACGGACTCCTTTTCCTTGTACTAAATATTGGATATGCAGAAAAAAGTCTAATTTGCATTCAAACACATGAAGCAAACTAAGGGGATTGCTCTCAATCTAAATTTGAGCCTGTTTCGAGATGTAACTTAGGGCGTAAAATCGATAACACCAGAATACCCTAAATCGATCATGTCGCATAATGTATATTATGTAATTTTACAGGTATCCTTGATCAGGAGAACGAAGATGTGGTTGAAATTTGACTAAAATACTGAAACGTATTCTATAAATAAAAAGATAATGCATTGAATATAATATTGCAAGGAAAAAGATGCATTTTAAAATTTAAAACAAAATAAATCAAAAACCAACTTTACAAGAAGACCGTGAAAGGCAAATATTTTTAATATAAAACTCTCCGCGTCCCATAACGTATCAGATATGTCAACAATATAAAAATAAAAAGAAAAAATAAGGAATCTCTTTCTTAAATTAAATAAAATGACTTAAAGATAATTAGTTTTTAGCGATCCCACCAAAATAGAGATTATTGTTTGCGCATTGACAACAAAAATAAAGGGCCCCCTCTTTTATTTGCTTTTTATTTATTTTATCCGTGAAAAGATCATAGTAAAATAGACCTAATGTATTTTGCTTACCGCAAGAATCTGTAAAATAGACCCTATTTTTATGAATCATTGGAAGCAACAAACGTATTTTTTCTACCACACGCTTTTCAGATGATTCTAATAATAGATATCTTGGAATGCAAAAATTAAACAATTTCTTATTTTGCCACTTGCCCCTTTTGTTTAAAAGAATATGGCAAGAAAAATTGAATACAAAATTAGTTTCTCCTGTATGAGTTATATATAACCCACAGTTAATATTAATCATAGATAAACACACTATGTGTCGTGTTGAGATAATGCTTTCAATCCTTGGTAGTCTTGAATTGATAGTATCACACTTTTTTCGCATCAAAATAGCAACTTGTTTATCGAAGCTTAAATCATCCCACGCCTCTAAATACATATGGGGCTTATCACAATCAAACCTAATAACATTTGATAATGATTGATCTAAAGCTTTTTTTATACAAAAAATATACTTATCAACTTTTTGTGGATATAGAAAATCCGAAGATCCAGTCCAAATAAGAGGCTCAACCCGACCATCAATGGCAAAATGAAATAGCCCAAAACAATTCTTATATTTCGCACAAATAATGCCGTCGGTGTCACTCAACCAAACAATACTATGAAGATCATAAAGGGGATATAAAAAGTCAACTGAAACTGGAGAGGGCTTTGTGCGAAATTTTATGCGCAACCTCCCATTATCAATAAAACTATAACCACTGTTATCTGGCAATAATTGAAAATTTGCTACAGAATAATCATATAGCATTTCCTGATTAAATGAGTAAGTCTCTTTTTTGAAGGCACCCTCATGTATGCCTTTTTTATACAATTCTAGTTTTTTTTGATCTGTCTGTTTAATCAAGTATAAAGATGTATTATCGGCACCTACTGGATATGCATATTCAACAGCAGGTAAACAAAAATGCCAAATCAATATAAATAAATAAGCTATTATCTTGATCATCACACTTCTCCTTAAGGATAGTATAGACAAAATAATATCTGTTACAAGGGTGTTTCAAATAGAAATAACTATAAAAAAGGTATAAAAAAACCATCGCACTGGTACAAGTACCAATGCGATGGAAAAAAGGAGAGTAGTAATGAAGCCTAGATTAAATGCCACCACTAGATGGACTTTTTGCTTTAAATCAAATCTGTATGATCTATATGAATATATAGTAAACTAAATTGCTAAAATGTCAAATTTTTCATTTTTTTTTTAGGTTTACTTTCAAGCGTCATATTGACCTGATTAACAATAAATCTATACTGTTTTTGCTTGTCTGTCAACTTTTAAAAAATAAAAAAAGTTTGATCTTCCAATGATCGATTCAAATAGAAACTTCTATGCGCTGGGCACCTTTTTTAAGGAGTAAATCAGCTAAAATAGACGATTTGATTGGTGCGGTGAAGATAAGCTGACTTTCAAGGTCGGTGAGAGCCTTTAACACTATTTGAGATCGCTCTAGATCAAAATCGGTCATAAAATCATCCAACAAGAAAATAGCTGGGCCTTTCTGAACATTAAGGGTCTTTATTTGAGCAATCTTAATCAGAAGCATGATGAGCTTCTGTTGCCCTCGAGAAGCAAACATACGTGAAGCATTTCCCTGAAAAATAATAGCAAAGTCATCCAGATGTGCTCCAAACAAGGAACGGCTAAATCTACACTCCAATTCGAATAAATTTGTATTACTTTCTAAAAATGCATCCATCGTTGGAAATGAGGATGTATTTTTTTTGGATTTATACACAAAATCAATCTCAATATCATAGTCAAAATAGGCCTTAAGCATCTCCTTAACTTCTTGCTGAAGTCGCTGCAAAAATGCTATTCGCTCATGCTGAATACCAAGTGTTTTTTGCCACAATTGCTTTGTCCAAAGATTATACATATCCCTATTTACATGAGCATGCTGTAATAGCTTGTTTCGATTATCTTGAATGATTTTATATTCTTTCAAATGCTGTATATATTCAGGCTTATAAAGTAATATTGCCTGATCGGTAAACTGCCGACGAGTATCTGGACCCAACTTGATAAGTCCTAAATCATCTTCGGTTAAAGTGATAACACGATAATAATCCATTAATTCTTTATAGGAATTAATGGCTTTATCATTTAATTTCACCAATCGCTTTTTTCCTGAAAACCCTACATGTAATTTACTGTCAGTTTTTTGTTTTAGTTCTTCATGTTCAAAAGCAATCTTAATAATAAAATTTTCTTGATCAAATTGAACTAAGTCACGAGGTGTATAGGTCCGAAAAGAACGCAAGTAGCATGCATAATGTAACGCTTCAAGCAAAGTTGTTTTACCAGTACCATTTGGACCCTCAATTAAAACAATGTTATTGGTAAAATTGAGGGTTTTTTCTTTAAAACAACGGAAATGCTGTAATTGAATTTGCTTAATAAACACTATTGCTGCGCTTGTGTCGGTGAAACCGGCATAACCAAGTAGAGTAAATTGCTTTCTTTTTCATTCGATTCAAAAATAATTGGCTTTGAGGAGTTTTTTAGATGAAAGTTCACTTTATCATCACCAAATGTTTGTAATCCACTCAATAAATAGGGTGCATAAAAACGAACATCCAACGGTTGTCCATTAAAATTTTCTAAGGGTACATGTTCATCTAAAGCACCCACTTCTTTATTCTGCATTGATACATTTAATGCTTCCGGTTTAAAGGCAAATTGAGTTGCAATAAACTGTCCTGACAATAAACAGGATGAGCGACGCAGTGTTTTGATTAAATGAGTACGATCAACTTTTGCGGCAACAAAGCCTTCCTTGTTCAAAATTGCATTATATTCAGGAAAACTATCAACTAAAAGTTTAGTGAAAAAGTTAAATGATTCACCTGAAAATACGAGCTGATTATTGCAAACGCCCAGAAAAACAGTTTTATCTGATGAAGCTTCCAATATTTTTTTTACTTCAAAAATAGCACGACGTGGCAATAGCCATTTTTTGGGTTCATCTAGCGTGTATTTATCTGTACTTACCTGAGCTAAACAATGCCCATCAGTACTGGTCATTTTTGTTTGATTTTCAGATATTTCTAATAAAAGACCGTTTAATGCAGGATTGGCATTGTTCTGTGGCACCAAGAAAGCTACCTTACTTATCATATCAAGTAAGAACGGTGCATCCAATTCCATTAAATTTTCAATACGTTCAGGAAATGGAGGGAACTCTTGGGCATCCTTAATGTGCAATGCCAAGCGAGCTGTCCCTGCATTAAGCTTTAATTGAGAGGCATCAACAGTGATTTTTATTTCGCCATCAAGCTCCTTTACTAAATCAAAAATACGGCGACCTGGTACTAAAAAAGAACGCGGCTCGGCAATATCTCCATCTTTGAAAATATAACTTGCCTGCAAACTTATCTCTAAATCAGTACCTTTGAGTACAAGTTCTTTGTGACCAACTTGAAATAGGATATAACTTGTTGCATCAAGCGTTGTACGTTTTGTACATATTGGTTGCATTGATGACAAAATACCCATAAATGGCTTTTGGTCAACAACAAAACTGTTTTTTTGTGCTGTCATAATAAGACCTTTAAACTGTACAGTGTATATTACTTTTCATATGAGTATTATAAGTATAATACGGTGACCAAAAATATGAAGGTTTTGCATAATTTACCGCATATGTAATACTAATCACATATCAAAACAGTAATACAAATATATATCAGTGGATTTTTTATGCATATTCCTAAGCTAACTTTCATTATTTTATGCTTAACTACATTCGTTTCTGTTCATCCAGAAAATATTTTTGGTCGATGGGTTAAACAGTGGGTTTCTTCATCATTTGGTATCGATGCCAATGAACCGTTGATTCTTAAGCCATTTGAGCCAACTATCAAAAATTTAAACACCATTACCTTAATCCCCACACATCTAGTGGGCGAAAATGCTACCTTATCTGTAGCGAAGCTCGCACATTACATTGACACTAAAGCCTTCGATGAACAACTATACTTAGAACTACGCACACAGGACGAAATATCCAAAATGTGGCATGTTAAACCTGGTATCACACTCGAACACAATGACACTGTTTTTGTTTATTCTCGTGGATATGCTGGAGCAGAGCATCCGGAAAAACCAAACGAAGATGGAAAACGCAAGCAACGCGGCATGTGCGCTATCCCTAAACGTGGGGGAAGCGTTGTGGTTGGTGCACAATGGCTAAAAAATTGTATCATCAACGGCAAATGTATAATGTTTGATTATCCTGATACACGCAGCTACTTCGACTTTGGATTGCATAACGATCGAAATTGCCTTGATACCATTTATAATAAGCTTACCAAGGACACGAGCAATATTGTCTTTTTTGGCAATTGTCGAGGCTCAAAGGCTCTTTTAAATTTTTTAGCTCATTCACAACCTGAGCATGTACGCGCAGTTATACTCGATGCACCTTTTTTGGACTTAGTACAGTTTACACAAGAAATTGGTAAAAATTATGGCAAACGAATACCATTTTCAAAAGATATTGCTTATAAGGTCATCAACTATTGGCATCCAAATTATCGACTTGAAGATGATTTACATATTAATGATTTAAAACTAATACCCAAACATATCCCCATATTTATTGGCCATTTATATCATGATGCCCTCGTATCGGATAAATTAATAAAAGATATAACTAAAGTATTGCGCGACTCTGGCCACATCGTTTATTTGTTGGTAATTGATGATGCGAATAAATCGCACAGTCGTTTATATCAAACACCACCATTTGTAAAAGCTGTAAATGCTTTCTTAAAGCGCCACAACTTGCCCCACGAGGCATCATTGGCCCATGAAGGTCGTTTTTTACTGAATTATGCAGGCCATACTGCAAAGAATATTGATAATTGGTATCAAGAAGGCTTTCCTTATGTTTATAGAAATGCATAAGGTTGTTTTTTTCACATCCTTTATTATGGTTTTTTCCATTTTGGGCATGCAAAATAATGAACATGTGTTATCTATTAATGACGCCTCCAATCATAATGAGCACATATCAACCCAAGAAATTGTCACCATAGATCCCTATAAAGAAAACAATCAAGAGATCTATTTTGATGAGGATGAGAATGATCCATGCAACCAAAATAATGCACCAGTAGCATGCATCAAATGTTGTGCCGCATGTTGTCTTTTTACTGCAGCGGGTATTTTGTTAGGAATACATTGTTCATAAAATAAGTCCCAATAAGCATGAATCTTATTGGGACTTATAGTTAATTTCTCAATGACTTATGAACGAGGATGTTTTTTATCGTAAATTTTACGCAAATATCCTGTTTCTAAATGAGTGTATACTTGAACGGTTGAAAGATTTTCATGTCCAAGCAACAATTGCAATGATCTTAGATCAGCACCATTTTTAAGCATATGTGTTGCCAACGAGTGGCGCAATTTGTGAGGTGAAATTGAACGTTTAATTTCAGATTTTTTGGCAAGATTTTTCAGAATAGTCCAAAATGCTTGACGAGTAATTGGACGAACTTTTCCGCCATATGCTACAGGAAATAGATAATCAGTTTTTCTACGTGCTTCATCTACCGCAATAAAATCTTTGTGCGCGGTTTCAAGATATTTTTTAAGCATAGTCATTATATGTGCTGGGATAGGTACCATGCGACCTCTTCCACCCTTACCAGCAACCGCAACAAATCCGGTGTCAAAGTGCACATCTGAACGTTTTAAATTAATAAGTTCACTAATGCGCATGCCTGAAACATAGAGCAAGTAAAGCATGATTTTATTGCGATAACCATTAGATGTTGTTTCCTTGTCTGCAGTTTCTAATAATTGTTGGACTTCTTCTTCGGTTAAATAAGAAGGTAAGCGCTTCTCTAATTTAGGAAATGCCAATTCACGAGCAATATTTTCAAAGCCTAAATGTTTATTTAGATAATTATATAGGGCTTTAAGTGAAGAAATCTTACGTGACATACTGCGGGCTTTAAGATCTTCTTTTTTCAACCACTGCAAATATTGTTTTAGATCGGGTAATGTCACCTGTTCTAAACGCATCTTCGTTTTTCCCAACCAATCTGAAAATTGTTGAATATCACGTTTATATGCATCGAACGTATTTGCCGATACACGTTTTTCGGTTAATAGATAACCACAAAATTTTTGAACAATAGCATTACTCATTACTGACACCTCTAGAGTTTAGATTATGTGAATGATATACATTATTTAGATTTACATAATATCAAATTTTACGATTGTTGCAACTTATGTTTTAATTTTATTCTTTTCTCTGCACACAAAGCTACAATAAAAATAATGAAAAAAGCAAAGAACTAACATTTTTCTCAAACAGCTTAAATATTGACCGTGTATTACCAGAATGTTAAGGTTCCAAAATCATAACCTTTATTAAAGGAGCTAAAATGAAAAAAAGATTAATTGCACTAAGTGTATTATCTTTTTTATCATACGCTAGGGCAAATGAAACGATTAAATCTAATACTAAAACAAACATAACAAACAAAGCGAAATTGAAAAAATCTAAACATTCAACCACTGAAAAAACTGACAAAACAAAGCCTCATAAAATAAAATATCATAAATTAATGTGGTGCATCTTGGGCTTTAATCCTGATCAGGACTAGAATATTTCAAAGCTATGCTTGCTTGAATAGCAACACGATGTTAAATTTCAGGTGATTCTTATATATTTTTACTTTTTTTAGGGAAATGTTAAGGAGAAAGCTTTGGCACTTTTTATTCTGGTTTTTTCAGTAAATGTTTATGGAGGTAAGAAAATTGCAGCCCTGATAGAGCTGCATAAAAGAAAAATTGACCAGCAAAATGATAAAAAAATGAAGAAATACAAAAGCAAAATATAAACAACATCAAGAATATTGCTGAAAAAAATCATGCCAACGAAAACAATGATAACGATATGTGGGACTCAATCCTAAGTTCAGCTATTGTAAATGGAAGCTTCGATTCGGTATTGAATGCTATGGCGATGAGTAGAATTAAACCAAAATGATAGCCGTTATTGGCGCACCACTTAAATTTATCCCACCAAACACATTAAAATTTCATTTTTGGTGGGATAAGTTTAAAATATTTAAATTGAGAGCTATACACCTTAATTAATATGCCTTAGCAACTAACACATCAGTTATACTTGGCTTATCACACCAAAAACATACATCTAATGTTTTTTCAGGAAGCAAACAACGAGTGAATGCTTTGAACTTTTTCAATTCTTGTTCACATGAAGGATTCTGGCACCACCCAGTTTGATATGCGCCACCATCTTTGGCCATTTTTGGGCCAAAATCTTTAAGTTTTTCACCTTTATGCCACATATCCTTAACTTTTTGTTGCGCACGCTTGAAAAGCTGATGCTGAAGCATTTCAAGTTTTTGAGGAATAAACTCTGTTAAAGAATCAATGGAAACTGGGGCTTTTTCAAGCCCAAGACGATCTGCTAACATAACTGAATTGTTTTCAATATCACGAGGGCCAATTTCCATACGCAATGGCACACCCCTGATCTCCCATTTAAAGAATTTAGAGCCCACCGATTTGCTTTCATCAGCATCTACAAAAACGCGAACATTCTGTTTTTTTAGAGCTTGTGCAATTTCATGGGCTTTATCAAGTATAGCTTTGTTGTCACTATTTTTTTTGAATATAGGTATAATAACTACTTGAATAGGTGCAATTTTGGGTGGTAGCACTAACCCTTTTTCATCACCATGCATCATGATAAGCGCACCAACAAGACGAGTAGTCACTCCCCAACTAGTTAAATATGGATAACAATTTTCGCCTTCTGCATTTTGAAATTTCATATCAAATGCTTTAGCAAAAGTTTGGTGCAATAGATGTGAGGTACCCATTTGCAATGCTTTTCCGTCAGGCATTATTGCTTCAAATGTTAAAGTTTTTTCTGCACCTGGAAATTTTTCTGATTCAGATTTTATTCCTGCAATAACAGGAATTGCTAAATAATTTTGAGCCAAATTGATATACTCCCCCATCATCAGCTCAGCTTCTTCTAATGCCTCCTGTTGCGTTTCATGTGCAGTGTGACCCTCTTGCCAAAAAAACTCAGTTGTGCGCAAAAATGCTCGCGGCCTTAATTCCCAACGTACTACATTTGCCCATTGATTAATTTTAATAGGTAGATCGCGCCATGATTTAAGCCATTTAGCAAACATGTGATGAACTAACGTTTCAGATGTAGGACGAACAACCAATGGTTCTTCCAATTTTTTACCGCCAGCATGCGTAACAATTGCTAACTCAGGGGAAAATCCTTCAACGTGTTTAGCTTCTTTTTTAAGAAATGATTCAGGTATCAACAATGGAAAAGCGGTATTTTGATGACCGGTTTCTTTTATCTTGTTGTCCAATACGGATTTGATCTCCTCCCAAATGGCATATCCATAGGGTCGAATTACCATAGTTCCGCGTACGGGACCATGATCAGCAAGCTCAGCTTGAAAAATAACCTCATTATACCAATCAGAAAAATCCTTATTAATATCCGGCAATTTACTCATAAAATACCTTTAGCAAAAGAATAAACGTAACATGTTAAGTATAACAATCTGTCCTAAATACACAAAGCTCTATCAAAAGATAGATTTTCTGATAGAGTTGCTCACTGGTTTGTTATAAAGGTTATCCACAATTATCTGCTGTACTCCAGTGTGCTACAGAAGCTGCAAAACACAATATACCGGTCATTGCAGATGGCGGAATAAAAAATAGTGGCGATATTACTAAGGCATTAGTTGCCGGTGCGCATACAGTAATGCTCGGCAGTTTACTTGCAGGAACAAAAGAGGCTCCCGGATTACCATTTATTAAAAATGGCAAAAAATATAAGGTAATTCGCGGGATGGCTTCATTCGGTGCAAATTTAGGTCGCGAAGTAAACGAACGAAAAAACACTCTTCTAAAAGAGATAAAACCATTCGTACCAGAGGGAGTTGAGGCCATTGTTCCATATAAAGGCGAGGTAATCGATATTATCACACAACTTATCGGTGGTGTACTATCTGGAATGAGTTATTGTGGAGCTTCAACTATCAATGAAATGCATAAAAAAGGTTGTTTTGTTCAAATGACCAGTGGAGGCTTGCGCGAAAGTCATGCTCACGATGTTATTGTTGCCTAAAAAACCCTAAAAAAACAGCTAACATAACCTCCAGCTGTTCATATGTTGAGCAGCTGGAATACTCCTTTATTTTATGCTTATCTTATTTTCGTTAAAGTTTAACTCTTAACTCTCTTTGATCAAAATTCAACCAAAATTCACAAATAAACAAGCAAATAATTTCAAGCTTTATCTACAAAAAAAAATCTTTTTATTTATTTGCAGCAATACATTCAATAATGCCTCTATATGCCCACCTTCAGATTGCCCAGCATTATTCCTACTACTGTTTGGAATACATGTGCACTCATTTTTATAAAAAATAATTACACATGAGATGTTTTTTCAGTTTTAAAACTATTGCATTTCAAAAACAAAATGAAGTATCTTAAAATTAAGTTAAGAATAGATGCATAATTCATGCATCTAGAATAAGACTCTTTGACATTGTTGGATATGGGTTATATGAACTTCCAAAATATCCATAATATCTATAGTTAATTAATTAGTAATGAAGTATTAAAGTAGAATATGTAATCTCAAAAAGGAGATAACAATGGCTGTAACAAAGAAAAAAAAGGCCACTACTAAGCGCAAAACTACTGCTAAAAGAAAACCTGCAAAGCGTAAAGTAGCTAAAAAGGCTGCTCCAAAGCGTAAAGTGGCTGCTAAAAAGACCACTACTAAACGTAAAGTAGCTAAAA
This sequence comes from Candidatus Babelota bacterium, assembly GCA_029262575.1. Lineage (GTDB taxonomy): Bacteria > Babelota > Babeliae > Babelales > Vermiphilaceae > JAKBEL01. The sequence continues at coordinate 22,345 of JAJCZC010000037.1, forward strand.
AAGCCGCTCCAAAGCGTAAAGTGGCTGCTAAAAAGGCCACTACTAAACGCAAAGTAGCTAAAAAAGCTGCTCCAAAGCGTAAAGTGGCTTCTAAAAAGAAGACCACTAAACGCAAAGTAGCTAAAAAAGCTGCTCCAAAGCGTAAAGTGGCTTCTAAAAAGAAGACTACTAAACGCAAAGTAGCTAAAAAAGCTGCTCCAAAGCGTAAAGTCATAGCAAAACGCCGCACTGTTAAAAGTACAGCAGCAAAGAAAAGATAAAGCGTTTTGTTAAGATGAAAAAATAAAAAAAAGCAGGTAAATACCTGCTTTTTTTTTTATTAAACTTTTATTGAGAAACCCTCAAGCTGACGCCTTCAATTCTTCTTGAAAAAATAAAAGTAGTCCCCAAAAAACAATAATAAGAGATGCAATAAATGACCACCCAATTTTTTCTCCCAATAATAACCACCCAAATAATGCGGCAAATAATGGCGTAATAAAGCCGACAAATGAAACAAAAGTCACTGAATAAAATGATAACAAGTAGCCATATAAATTGAAGCACACAATATTTGAAATAAAAATTAAGACAATGGCATATATAACAAACATGGCAATACCAGCGCCATATGGACCAAACAATTGGCATAGCCACGGTAGTGATCGGCTAAAACAACTAATAGGCGGTACAATTGTAGGCATCCCCTCCACGATGAATGACGTGATTAATGCTGCAATCCCAGCTGCGGTCATGGTGAAACCATTAATCATGACGGTTGAATAGCCTCGCCGTTGTGTTTGTTTTAATACAATCCATCCATAACTCGCACTAAACACTGCACCCAATAACATTAATTCAGGAAACGATAACCAAGAAATTGTACCTGCAAGTTCTTCTCCGGGAGATTGGGCTATTAAAATTGGCATTAGACCTAAAAATCCTACGAGTAGGCCCACAATTTTTTTTCTAGATAAATATTCATTTAAAACAAAAAAACTGATTATAGCTGTTATAAATGGCGAAAAATTAAACAATAAACATGCTTTGGATGAAGAGATCCACTGCAAACTCAAAAATTCTAAAATAAATGCTGCATAATATTGAAAAAAACTGACTTGGACAAACAATCCTACATCTTTGCGATTAAAGCACCATTCTGATCGCTTGAAAAAATATAGATAGGTCAAAAGAAGTATGCCCCCAATGCTCATACGTATGCCGATAAATAATATTGGCGTTGTATAGGCCAGTGCTGCTTTACCAATAGTAAAGGTACTTGCAAAAAGCATATATAAGATAACAAGCAAAAACATATGGTGTCCTTATTTTAACTAAAAATGTTTCTGTGAATGCCATTCGGCACGATAAAAAATATAGAGGCCAATACTGAGTAGAACAATGGAATACAAAAAGTACCAAGATATGTACTGTGAGTATACGAACCAACCAAAAAATGCAACCAAAATAGGATCAAGCAAACCTGCAAAAGAAAGCAATGTAGGTGAATAATATCTAAGTAATACCACATATAATTGATATCCAGCAATAATAATAATGATTGCAAGCATAGACCAAACTATAAACTGCTGTCCCGTACAATGCGGCAAAACTCTAGATGGTTCAACAAACATTGAAGTTATTAAGGCTCCAATACCACCTAAAAACATACTCACTCCATTAATCAAAGCCCCCTCATATTGATCTACCAATTTTTTAGTAACGATCCAACCATAACAATAACTAATCATTGCCATGACTATAACTAATTCAGGAATAAACTGTATTGAGTTTGAACCTGTTTCAGTTGTACCATTTGTGAGAAATAAAATTGGCAAAAAACCCAATACCCCAAAAAATAGGCCTATGAGTTTAAATCTCCCAAATTTTTCTTTGAGAAAATACCATGAAAGCATAGCGGTTACAAAGGGAGAAAACGAATAGATTAAAGCCCATTTGTGTGATGAGATATATTGTGCCGCCATTATATCGAAAACATAAGTGAGATAGACCTTAAACAGCGCTACTTGAAAAAATATGCCAATATGCCGTCTTTTGATGCGAATGCCCTTGTGACGTACTAAATACCAGCACAATAACAATGCGCCACATATGGCCATACGACTACCAACAAGAAAGATTGGCCGTATAAGAGAAAGACTATGTTTAACAACAATAAAAGAGCTAGCAAAAATAGCCCGTAAAATGCAAATGCTGAACATTGAAATCTACTTTTTATCATCAAACTGAATGTCTTCATCCACAATACGTATGCGTTCAATTGCAACCGCTTTTCCTGTTGCCACATCCACTTCTATCCATGCGCCAGTCATAACCATAGGACTCGATTCTTCAACTGAAAATCTTACCGGCATTTGTTTGATGAACTGCTGTATGATAGGTTCTTTTTTCATCCCAAGCATCGAATTGAGAGCGCCTGTCATACCTAAATCAGTAATATAAGCGGTGCCCTTAGGCAAAATTCTTTCATCGGCAGTTTGCACATGTGTATGTGTGCCAACAACCCCTGAAACTTTGCCATCAAGGAAATACCCGATGCCATTTTTTTCTGAAGTAGTCTCTGCATGAAAGTCAACAAATATAATCTTTGTTTTATCTTTTAAATAAGTCAAAATCGACTCAGCTGCACGAAATGGACAGGTGACATGGTCACGCATAAAAACACGGCCCATCAAATTAATAATGCCAATTGCATACCCTTTACAATTGAATGTTGTAACACCCACACCAGGGGTTTCAGAAGGATAGTTTGCAGGGCGTAATAGATCGGTATTGCTTTCAAGATAACTATAAATTTCTTTATTTGCCCAAATATGATTGCCTGAAGTAACCACATTCGCCCCATTATGCTTAAAAAAACCGACGATTCTAGATGTTATTCCGCGCCCACGACCATCGCTATTTTCGCCATTAACTATAAGTGCATCAATCTTGTGTTTTTCACGAATACGATCAATATGTTTTTGAAACATTATCCGACCGGGCGAACCTACAACATCACCAATAAAAAGAACTCTTAAATGATTCATGTATTACCTTGCGTATTCAATTGCTCGTTTTTCACGAATAACATTAACTTTAATTTGACCAGGAAAGTTCATTTCTTGCTCAATTTTTTCTGCCAAATTCCGAGCGAGTATTCCTGCCTGCTCATCATCTAAAGTATCTTCTTGAACAATAACTCGTATTTCCCGACCAGCTTGAAGGGCAAATGCTTTTTTTACTCCTTCAAATTGTTGAGCAATCTCTTCGAGCTTTTCAAGTCGTTTAATATAAGCTGATAGAGTTTCTCGTCGAGCACCAGGTCTTGAAGCAGAAATCGTATCTGCTATTACAACGATAGGAGCATATATAGAAGCAAACGGCACCTCTTGATGATGTGCTGCAATTGCATTGACAACGCGAGGATCTTCACCACAACGTTTTGCGATATCAGCTCCAATCATCGCATGCGGTCCTTCAACTTCAGCCGTTACAGCTTTACCAATATCATGCAATAGACCCGATCGTAAAGCTATTTGACCATCAAGGCCTAACTCTTCTGCGATCATGCGGGAAAAAATGCCAACCTCTTTGCAATGTTGAAGTACATTTTGAGAGAAGCTAGTACGAAATTGCAATTTACCTAATAATGTAATTATTTCTGGATTAAGTCCTTGTAAATTAAACTCAAGAGCAACTTCTTTACCATATTCTTCGATAATCTCTTCCAACTCTGTTTCAACCTGTTGTACCGTCTCTTCAATACGAGTCGGATTGATTCTGCCATCAGAAATTAAGCGGTCTAAAGTTCGTTTTGCTACTTCACGACGTATTGGATTAAATCCCGAAATGCTTATAATTTCAGGCGTTTCTCCGATAACGAATTCCATGCCGGTGGCTAACTCTAAAGCTTTAATATTTCGGCCTTCCTTACCAATAATACGACCTTTCATCTCATCGCTAGGCAATTGTACAATACTCGATGAATTTGGGGTAACTTGCTCAGATGTATAGCGTTGCATTGCGGTTGTTACGATATCAATCGATTTTTCTTTAGCTCGAGCCTTTGCGTCTTCCTCTACCTTCTGAATCCACTTTTCATTTGACAGACGAACCTCTGCTTGCAGCGTATCGACTAATGTTTGTTTTGCATCATCGCGAGTCATGCTAGCTACACGCTCTAATTTAGTAATTAGTTCATTATAAAGATTTTTCAATTTTGTTTCATTAGCTCGCAAAATATCTTCAGAACGTGATAGGCTCCGCTCTTTTTGTTGTAGCTCACGACGCAATTCGTCAATATTGCTTTCTTTTTTGTCTAGCGCTTCATATTTATTGTTCAATTTAGCTTGTAAACGGTCCAATTCAATTCGCTCACGCTTCATCTCTAGTTCAAAATCACTACGCTTTTTATAAATCTCATCTTTGATTTTTAAGAGTGATTCCTTTTTTTCATTTTCTATTTCACGTTGAATATTCTTACGTTTACTGCGAGCATCTTGAAATAACCGATCGGCTTCAAGAAATTTTTTACGTGCATATAAAAACAAAAAACTACCGAAAGCAACAAGAGCGGCTGCCAATACGAGTAGTACAAGTAACGATATATTCACCATAGTTCTTCCTAACGATTTTAAGTATCAAAACATATGTAGCTATTGTTGCACAATTTACTTATGCAACAAAATTTGTTTGCAGAGAAAGAATATAGGATACAATTGATATATTGCCAGAATCATTATCAATGCTCTGGACAATAGAACAGTAAAAAACCAAAAAAGGCGAAGACATCAAAAATTATATGCTTTTAGCTGTTTGAAGCACAAAATTGCATCAACACGCTAAAACTATACTTCTAACGCACACAATTGTTTCTCCAAGGCTGCTATAATGCCTTGTTCTTTACAACGAACGGACTTCAATTCCTCTTGCATGTGAACAGCACGACTTGCTATGCGCAATGCAACCAAAACGGCCGCTTTTTTATGATCAATATGTTTGTTATGTTCAACAATCTCGTGTATCAGCTCATTTACTAAATGAGCTGAAGCATCAATATGTTCTTGTGATTCATCACTCTTAATAACATATTGATCATTCAAAACACGTATTGTATAGTTTTTTGCCTCATTCATCACTGTTGATTTTCACTTTCAATTATGGCATCAATATTCTTAATTAAATCATCAACAACGGTTTTGGTCAGTTCTTTCTCTTTGGTCAATTGTTCTTGCATGCGATTATTTTCGCTAAGCATAGAACTTTCAAGCATTTCAACCTGTTTTTTTAATTTTTTAATCTCGTCTTCCCGGCCAGAAAGATCTTTTTGTAACCGCTCATTTTCGCTCTTTAAATCATTAGCCAATTTAACCAACTTAGCGATCTTTGCTTCGAGTGATTGTAATAACTTCATGTAGGATCTCCCCCTCTTATTAAACAATCTTTTTGATAATTTCTGGCCTCAGTTTAATAATCACTGACATGTGTTGTCAAGAGAGAACTATTCTTTTACTGTTTTAACCAATTTACCAAAAGCTTCTGGTTCAAATATTGCCAATTGACTCAGCATCTTACGGTTAAGGTCGATCTGTGCTTTTTTGCATCCAGCAATGAACTTATTGTATGGCATTCCATGTTGTTTGGTTGCAGCACTAATACGAGCAATAAACAATGCACGCATATTACGCTTTTTAAGCTTACGACCTGTAAAAGCAAAAGCTAAGGCTCGCATTAAGGTTTCTTTTGCACGCTTAAAAATATTTTTGCGTTGTCCCCAATAACCTTTTGTCTGTTTTAACAGTTTTTTGTGACGCTTTTTAACAACTGTTCCGCGTTTTATTCTTGTCATGGTTTTTCATAACCTCAAGTTACGATACTAAAAAAATAACTAAACTAAATACAGCTTCATTAAAATCACTTTTAATCGGTGTTCAATTATCTAGGAAGCAAAGAAAGCACATTCTTTAAATCTGCTGCGCAAATCATGCCACCTTGACGCAATTGGCGACGTCTTTTAGGACCTTTTTTGGTCAATAAGTGACGTCGGTATGCTTTTGCACGTTTTACTTTTCCATTGCCAACACGCTTAAAACGTTTTTTTGCTGCTGACAAAGTTTTCATTTTTATTTTAGCCATAAGGATGTCCTATATTATATGCAAGTCACTTAACATAATATATGCGAGACCAGCACTGTCCCATGTTGGTTTCACGCTCTTTCACTAAATTGGTCAATCCATTTTCTTCTAATGATTGATCAACTTTATCAAAAATTTCACGTCCACGCTGCTCACGGTTAACATTTTCACGGCCCCTAAAAAAAAGTGAAACCTTCACACGTTTACCCGTGGTTAAAAACTGAACGGCACGTTTAATCTTTGTTTGATAATCATGCTCTCCAATTTTTGGACGCATTTTTATCTCTTTAATCTGAATAGTTTTTTGATGTTTTTTTGCTTCAGCTTGCTTTTTCTTGCGCTCATAAAGAACCTTTCCGAAATCCATTATCTTTGCGATTGGAAAACCTTCAGGCCCCTTTTCAGTAAGCAGAACCAAATCTAAGTTGTCCGCCTCTGCTATGCGCAATGCCTCTGAACGAGATATCTGTCCAATATTTTCACCGTCTTTTGTTATTAATTGCAGCTGAGAAGCTCGAATCTGCTCATTAATTATCGGCAAAGAACGCTTATTATCTTTCAATTTTTTTACTACCTTTCATTTACTATGAAACAATACACAGCTTATTCCGATGGTTGCTGTAAAGCCTTCTGTACATCCACAAAGATTTCATCAAAGTTAGCTTGTACTTTTAAGAAATTCAATGCTTGATCTCTCCCTTGCGCAATCTTATTTTCTTTATAAGAAAACCACGATCCCGACTTGGCAATCACATTATAATGTATAGCTGCATCAAGCAAATCTAGTTCCTTACTGATACCCTCACCAAAAATTAAATCTACTTCAACTTTTTTAAAAGGTGGAGCAACCTTGTTTTTAACCATCTTGATAGACAATCTATTGCCAACATGCACATCGTTTTTCTTCAAGCTAGCAATACGACGCACATCAATACGTAATGATGCATAGAATTTTAACGCTTTGCCACCAGTAGTAGTCTCCTTTGGAGCAAATGGTAGACCACCTATATTTTGACGAAGTTGATTGATAAAAATAAGCACAGTGTTTGATTTGTGTACAACTGGCGTTAATTTACGTAGTGCCTGTGACATAAGACGAGCTTGTAATCCCATGTGTGAATCACCCATATCACCTTCAAGCTCTGCTTTAGGAACCAATGCTGCAACAGAGTCGACAACAATAACATCGACTGCTCCTGAGCGAATAAGCATTTCTGCAATGTCCAAGGCTTGTTCACCGTAATCAGGTTGAGATACAATCAAATTATCTATATCAACGCCAATATTACTGGCATATTTTGGATCCATAGCGTGTTCTGCATCAATAAAAGCACAAATTCCGCCATTTTTTTGAGCTTGAGCAATCACCTGTATAGCCAAAGTTGTTTTTCCAGATGCTTCGGGACCATAAATCTCAACAATTCTACCCTTGGGCAAACCACCAATTCCAATAGCTTTATCAATTAAAATTGAGCCAGTAGAAATACCCTCTATTGCAGAATGAGGTGCATCACCCATAAGCATTACAGCCCCATTGCCATATTGCTTATCGATCTGAGAAAATGTAACTTCTAAAGCCTTTTTTTTATCTTCATTACTTGCTGAAAGGCCTATAGAGATGCTTTTTTCTGTAGTTTTTCTTTGTTTCATACTGCCTGTGATTCGTTTAAATTAAATACTGAGTTATTAGTTTCAATTGTAGCATTTCTAGATAAAGAAGCAACAAAACCTTGAATAAACAGAGCTTTTCTCTCGTTATGTAGGCGATTTTCAATGACAGGTTTCTTCTCTTGCAACTCCTCTGTATCCACTTCGGCAACGTCTGCAACATAAAAAACATAGCCTGTATTATCAGCAATATGAAAAGCCGACAATCCTTTTTTTCCTAATTGTAACATTTTATCAACAGGAATACCTTTCTCTTTGAGACCCTCAACACCAGCATCTTTACGCAAAAAATCAGTTTCTTGCAACGATCCGCCGAGTTTTTTTGCCACTGCCTGAGGAGACTCCTCGCCTAAGGCTAGCTTTGCCTCTTCTAAACGTTTTTGAAGCGTTTTTTGAGCGCGTTCATCAATTAAATGGCTTGTTACAGTCGCTTTTACGTTTTCTAACTGAGGCAAATAACGCTTTTTTATCTCATTAAGCTGCACAATGTAGCCAGTGTCCCCGTCCACAAAAAACCCTGCTTCACCTTTTTTAAGCTTAAAGAAAGTTCGCATTCTCATTGAGTCATCTTTTGAAGAGAATGGCACCTCCTCACTTTCGCTTTTCTTTTCTTTTACAAACACTTCAAGTGCATTTTCATCAACACCCGTTGAATCCAAAACGCGCCTCATGTCTTTGGTAAATTGTTTTGCAAAGGCCTGTTGTAGCAATGTCTTTTTAATTTCATCTTTTACTACTGATAAAGATTTATATTTTTTAGGTTTCATTTTCACACGTTGCACAATTTCTAAACCATCTGCGGTTTGAAACACCTCTGAAATTGCCCCGTCTTTTAATAGATATGATTTTTTTTCAAACACTGGGTCTCGATCACCTTTTGAAAAAAACGGCAACAATCCGCCATCTTTAGCCGATTCATCATCTTCAGAAACCTCTTTTGCCTTTTGAGCAAAAGCATCTGGATTTTTCATCAACTCTGATCGCAGCGCTTGGGCGCGCTGATACAGAAGTTCCTTAGGCTCTGTTTCAGAAAGCTTTAATAAAATACGCCTTACTTGAATTTGTGAAGGCGCTTCTATATATTTTCTAACCTTATGCTTATCATAATAATCTTGTAATTCGTCCTGAGAAACACTCGTGCCGTAAGATACCGGATTGAACTTCCAGATTATACCTGCACGTTGCTCCGGAACCCAATAACGTTTTGCACCTTTATTTTGCGTATCAAAAAACGCCTTTAAATCAGTATCGGCAATCTCTTTTTTTCTTTCTTCTTCTTCAATTTCATCCAAAGAAAAGCTGATAATTGCATACTTTCTTTTAGCAATCTCATCGCCCATAGCACCTTGAACCAAATATGAAGGTGTGTAATTAGCAATACTCGACAGCTCTAATGCTATGTAGCGAGCTAATGCCTGCTCAACCATAGTTTCAAACTGGGTAAAACTTAATCCCATGCGCGATAAATAAAAACGCAATGACTGTTGATCTATTCCTTGTGGAGTAAAAAAGCCAAGAGGCAACACATTATAAAGGCCTGACTGCTGTATAAACATGGGGTCGTTAAACTTCTGATCAACATAATCGCCATGAATGTATAATGGTATGTGATCTGCAACATCATCAACCACCGATTCGCGAACCAACTCTTCATAGGCCAATATTTTTGGATCTCGCGCTAATCCCAACATCTGCATGAACACATCTGCATAGGCACCATACTGCTCACGCATTACACGAATATTATATTCTTGTTTGGATACTGCTCGATAAAATGACGCTATGTCTATTTCGCGATTATTAACCCGAGCCACCCACTGAGGACCTTTTAGTCGATCCCCTAAATTGGGCATAATAAATACAATGCCAAGAATAATTACAAAAAACCAAAGAACATACTTGAAAAGTTTTGATTTTATTTGCCTACGTATAACAGTGATCATGTGTATCCTTTTTATTTATATGAAAATCTAATCTATTAACAAGAAACTATGCGTATATCCTTGAGTCGCTCCGCTTTTTTCACTTTCTCCACAAACGCCAACAACTCTTGCTTATCTGAAAATGGCTCGGTTGTTACCTGGTACCAGATAATTTCTTTTCCTTGTGCAGTTTTACTATGACGCTCATCGACACGTACCGGCATATTCTTATTTTGCAGCTTGTCAGCGAAGCTATGGGCAGCTCGTGAGGTTCCAAAACCAATAAGCTGTGCTTTATATAGTTCTTCTGGTACAACTATTTTCGAGGTGGCTTCATTTTGACTCAACCTACTATCATTATGTACAATATGTGTTTCTACAACATCTGTATGTGTAGCTATAACATTTTCTGATACTTCACGATCAATAACTTCATTAAATCGCTCCAAAGCTTTTCTCTGTCCTAAAAAATATCCTGCCATAAACACAAAAAATGCAAGCAACATAATTGATGCAGTCAGAAAGCTCACTTGTCGATTTGTCAAGTATAACACACTGTTGTATTGACGTTTATTAACGTTATCTGCCTCAATTTCATATCGATTATTTTTTTCAATTTGATTCATAATCACCACAATCTAGAGTTGAAATGTCTTCTAATAGTTGTTTAATATATAAGTCATCATCAGGATAAGTCAAGTCAAATTCGGTTATTTTTCCACAACTATCACCAGTCTCTTTTTGAGCACAAAACACTTCCTTTTTAAGCATTCGCCAAAAAGTTTCTTGCCTTTTAGCGTAATTGCGAGTGCGCTGTGCAATCAAATCAATAGCCTGCTTTAAGTCATAAGCATGCTTTAAATATCCTATAAGTTCCGCATAGCCAATTATCCTTTTTTCCTGCACAAACGGTTCCCACGGTGTGCCTAAAAGCTGCTGTACTTCATCAATCCAGCCCGATTTAACCATCTGTACTACGCGCTTATTAATGCGATCATATAAAAGGTTGCGGTTGCGCATAACATGAACCAACACAAATGGAGATATTGGATCATATGAGGGCTTATATAGTGAGGGTTTTTTTCCAGTTACATACCAAATTTCCAAAGCACGCCTAATGCGATACTGATCGTGAGGATGAATTTGTTGTGCTCGCTCAGAATCAACGGCAAATAACTTTTGCCATAATTCTTCATCGGGTATCTCTGGAACCACCCCAACCTGCACCGTATCTGAAATTAATTTAAAAAGAAGTGATTTGAGGTAAAACCCTGAACCGCCCACTAAAATAGGCAATTTGTTGCGAGCGTGTATTTGATCAATTTTCGCTTGAACCAACGTGCGATATCTATGAACCGTTAAGTGCTCTGGATCTCTAAACAAATCAAATAGATGCTGCGAAATAGGACTTTTTTCCCAATCAGGCTTAGCAGTTCCAATAGTAAGGGGTGTATATATTTGCGCACTATCCATATTGATTATTTCTGAAGGTATATGTGCGGATAATTTTTCAGCAAAATCGGATTTTCCACTTGCTGTAGGTCCATAAATGAACACGATTTTTTTTTGCTTATTCATATCATATCACTTCAATATTAAACAAGCAGGGAAGCTTCCCTGCTTGTTTAATATGTATATAATTCAACTATTTTTTAGGCTAAAGTTGCCACGCTTTGCTTAGTATGCATTATGACATTATTTTTATGCATAGTAAAGAAAGATCTCAATTGTTCAACAGCTTTATCTTCATTTACCTGCTTTACTATCGATATTTCCTGAGCTAACAATGCTTCTGTTTGATGCAAAAGATTCTTTTCTCCAAAAGAAAGCTCTTTTTGTGTTGATATAAATTTCAAATCACGATATACACGTCCTATCTCTTGCAAGCTACCTGTACGCAACTTACATTGATACTCTTTGTTCCGCTTATTCCAGTTGCTTGCTGTAAGCTCATGAACATCCTTTGTTGTAGGCTGCGAAAGCATGATGAAAACATCATCTATGCTTTTTACAGACGACAATCTACGAATGCCTGTTGAATCCAAACTTGCGACCGGCACAAGAATGGTCATATCTTTATTAAGAAAAGCAAGCTCAAAAAAACGCACTTTATAACCAGCAACATTTTTCTCAAGCGTCTGACTGATGATTGCTACCCCGTGACCAGGATACACAATCTTTTCATTTACAGAAAACATCTTGGGCCCTTTCCTATAAGGAAAGGCCTAAACTCAAAATTTTCTTTAACTCATTACACTTATATAGTATAGCAGAAAAATATTTTTAATTAAGTAATCGCTAGATCTTGCTTCACATTATGATGCATGATATTTTTTATAATAAAAGGAAACAAATTTAAAAATAATTGATGAAATAGCCAAGGGAGGCGCCCACCAATACTGCTTAACCCATTGACCAAACGTCAATCCGCTTTTTTGATAATGATCAATAACGCCACCAACTTGGCTCACAATAACATCTATAGCATTTAAGATCTCTTCAATGGGCAACTGTTCAACTTGTTGGTGAATTGCGATAACATCTGCATGTGACAATGTGCGATTACTCACTTCCTCCTGCTTACTATTTAACAAGAGTAAGACAAATGTGGTAAAATCACGTATAAAGGCTTCATTGTCTACATATTTATATTGTGTTACATCATCCCATAACTGTGAAAGCGTTTTGCGGTTGCCTCTTTTTTGCCAACAAAAAAGAGGCAATCTCAGCAAGCGCATATCCTTTATCAGTTCCTGACTTTGAGCAGGCAAAGACAACAAATAGTGCATTGCTCGTTCAAGCCTATGCAGACAATAAAATCTAAAAGCAACCTCATCGGTATGTATCACCATCTTTAAATCGCCCATTTCGCTTATTCGACATTCTGCTTTCTCAACTATGCCGTCACAATTATCAGCCAAATGTTCTGTCATTAACGCAATGGCTTCAATGCGTTGGCGAACATCTAAATCGTCACATGCATTATGCGTACATATATGCTTTGGATGAGCAATACGGTTGCAATCATGCAGGCAGTTTATTGTATTGCGTGTAATGATAAAAATTTCCTTACTAAAATCTTCTACCAAAAGGTCATCATGAAGAGATTTATAAGATTTAAATGAATCCCAAACCATAAATAAAGGCTTTAAGCTTCTTGTTTGGACTATACGATCCACAGAACGGCGAACTTGTTTATGCTCAAAAACAGTCCGAATTGATGGTGGTAAAATGTCATTAAAATCAATCGCTTTGCCTGCAAGCATATCTTGCATTGCATTTACTTCCTGATACATTTTGGCCAATATTCTTATAGTTTTATCCAAACGCGCCACAAAATAATAGCGGCGATACACTAAAAAAGTTTGCTCATTGATGGAGACGTCATTTTTTTGTTGAGCATGCGCAAAACAAGGTCCCAATAATGTATATACTATTAGCCAGGCATTTATCATCTTAACATTCATAGTATTACTCTATAGTTTTAATTCATAAAAAAATGGGCCCCTAAGCCTGCACATACACAAGCAATACCAGAAACAACCCAACGCATATAACTTGTTTTTCTTTGGCTTTCAAACGCCTGAATTGCAATCAATTTGTCTGTGACCACATCTATGGCCTCCAAGGTTTCATCCAACGGAAGCGTTTCCAAATTTTCATAAAGCTCCAAAACCTGGTTCATTTCGATCATCACAACTTGCTCAGTTTGCGCTGAAAGATCTTTAAACAAAAGACTTTTATAAACAAGAAAAATATTCATAAGCATCTCTTGCAAAAACGTGTCATCCTGTGCAAATCTATACTGCTTAAACTCCTGGCACACATGCAAAAGAGGCTTAAGGTCCTTGCGCTTGCACATCTCCTCAATGCACTCTCGCACTCTATCATGAGAAAAATGTTCAATCTCGCTCAACAAGCCCGTTTCATCATCAAATACACGTTGGATATCTTTTCGCTTGAAAGGATGCTTTATATTTTCTTGAAGATAATGCAAAAAATGTACGCTTTTTTGGAGCCGCTTGATAATAAAAAACCTCTTTGCTACAGAATCCGTTGTCACTTTATCAAGCTCTTGATTGGTAAACTTTTTTGAGCACTTTACATCACCTTCAACCTCACGGACACACTGATCAACTATACATAATTTATGTTCAAGTGATAATGGAAAAGACACTGTTTTGATTGGCTTAATTTGGCCGATTAGCCCATATAAGCAATAGACAAGATCAATGAATTCATTTACAAAAATTGTGCTATACAAGTATTGATAAGCTAGAAACTTATCCCATAATTCAAATAAAGAATCCAAGGTTTTATCATTTACTATTTGCTCAACTATTGTTTGCATTTGCGGCAGCCGAAATAGTATGGGATCAAGCTTTTCAAATGCAATGAGATGTTGAACGTTTTCATTATGAAGCAAAGCAATTGAAGGCTTTAACCTCTTGATCAAATAATATCGATGATAAATTTTATCAGTTCGCCTTTGAATATGCATTTGCTCAGGAAAAATGTCTTCTCCAAAGATATACGCAACAAATGTAATACTTAAAAACCACGTCTTCCACATAGTATGTTCCTATATCTCGAAAGTCTTTAACCATAGTATCGACTAGGCTCACATCTGTTTGCAACAATTTATTAGCTATTTGCTCAAGAAATCAAATGCAATCTCAGATTTAATTTTTTTACTTTTTTTTCTATCAAAGTTTTAGCTATACTCACACTAAGCTGTTTAGCAAAAGATGAAGCTTAAAAAATAAGGATGTTGAATAGTGAAAATTGCCACATATTTTATGCCGTATTTCTTTTTTTGCGCAATGATGCAAGTTCATTCCTATGATTACGATCTAATTATTATCGGTGCAGGGGCTTCAGGAACTATAGCTGCACAATACGCTTCTCATTACAACAAGCGGATAGCAATTGTCACAGGAAGTAAATCTATAACCAAGCATGCACTGTGTAGTGACATTCCGCTCAAAACGCTCATAAACATTGCTCAAGTTTCCATTATTATAGATAAGGCCTTCGAGCTAGGTGTTCAAATTGATACAAAAACGAAAGGTTTCGATTATATTTTTGATCATATTCGTCAAGTGGTCGCCAATTCTGCGTATTTATACTCAGCAAAGCACCTTCCTGATGGAAACATCACCTTACTAGCCGGAAATGCACATTTTATAGACACTCGCACAGTGTCTATAAATAATGAGCTCTTCACTGCAGATAAATTTATCATTGCCACTGGTGGCGAACCTTATGTACCGCTGATAAAAAATATTGAAAAGATACCTTATCTAACCGAAGATACATTTTTTAATCTCACAAAATTGCCCAAATCAATTATTATTGCTGGAGAGGGCCCTTTGGGAATTGAGATGGCTACAGCTCTTAATCGCCTTGGGGTAGAAGTAACTTTATTGACAAAACATGGCCTTATATTACCCAAATATGATTTTGAATTGATAGAAATGCAACATCAATTAATGAAAATGGAGGGCATCAATATTCACTATAACATGCGTATTAAAGATTTGGAACAACAAAAAGCTTCGATAAAAACTTTCTGTCGAGACACATACGCAAAAGAGTATGTATTCAGTGCGGAAAAATTCATGCTCGCACTCAATAGAATCGGTAGAACAAAAGGCTTGAATATCGAATCTATTGGCATAAACACATACCGTGATGGAATTATTGTAAATAATAAAATGCAAACATCTATTCCAAACATTTATGCTTGCGGAAATGTGATAGGGCAATTGTTTACACTGAGTCGCGTAGGCTATTATCAAGCTCAAATTGCCGCACATAACGCGTGTAAAGCTTTTTGGCAAAAGGACGCGATCGCCAATTATTCGAACACATCATCGTTTATTTATGCCGCTCGCCCATTAGGCGCAACTGGCTTAACAGAGCAAGATGCACGAAAAAAATATGGAAAAAAATTGCTCATTTATAGGTTTAGTTATGAGTCATTTACTCGAGCACAAATTGATAATACCACCGACGGTATTGCAAAATTTATTTGTGATACCTCAGGAACATTGCTTGGAGTGCATGTCCTAGGAGCTGCCGCTGATAAAATAATTGACAGCGTCCGGATTGGACAAAATTTTCCATCTCAATTTGCAGATTATCTTCTAGAGTTGCGCACTTCACCAAATTATCTCGATCTTGTTTGGGAGGCCTCAAAGCGCACCGAATCTGATATCGAGCGCAATATATTTAATACAATCATGCAATACATACGAAAGATCATACCTATATAACCGGTTAATTGCTAAAATTATATGGACTGATACAATGAAGAGATAGATAAATAGGATCTATCTCATGAAAACCAAGCCCTCTTTTTCTCGAGTATTAGCTTATACAAGTGTCGAATCTATTGGCTATCAAGCCATATTACTCCTGCATCAATTCTTGCTCTTTCGCACTATACCAACAGAACTCTATGGCCAGATTGGCATTTTGTTTTCAAGTATATTTTTAGGCGCACTTTATGTCAATATGGGCCTAGATATCAGTATTGCGCCTATTTTTAAACAAGCAACCAGTTCAAAATATCAATTCAAGCAGCTCGTTATTAATCAGATCGTTTACACGACATGTTTTGCATCAGTTCTCGTTATCGGTAGCGCACTTTTGTTTAAACACCTATCAGGTTACTTTATATTATTTTGTGCACCATTAATTATTACAGAATCATATAAAAAAATCACCAAAACGGTGCTCCACTTGGCATTTGCTCAGCGCGTAATTGCTGTCACTGAAATAGCAACACTGTTAGGTTATGTTGCGATGGTGTGGCTCTACATCGGCTTAGGTTATAGTCCTTCTATTGCGCATGTATTTTTTCCAATGCTTGTTATATCCCTCATTACATCCATCATATATTCATGGCACATACTTAAACTATATAGATCTCTTGATGAAGAAAAGCGCTCAACAGCAATTGATTGGAAGCGCATCATCAAAATACGCATAAAAAACATGTTATTTCAAATGAGCCGAAGCCTATATTCAGGTAACTTTTTGATTCCTATTGTTGCTTCACAACATGGACTTGAATTAGCAGGACTACTCAAGCTTATCAGTATGAGTGCATATAGTATAAACAGTATTATTCAACATATATTTGGCATCACAAGTGATGTTTTTTTCGCTTCGATGAAGCATTCAGCATTAAAAATGAAGCAATCATTATTTACTAAATTAAGCACCTATATATATCACATATTATTTCTAATTTGCATGGCAATGTTTCTTCACCACCGATATATTCAATTTCTTGCACCCAATGTGTGCCACGATCACCTTTATATTATCTACCTTTTTTTACTCGTACTATTCTCTGAAAACATTGCGCTTACCCATGAACATCTTTTCATTGTAGAAGAAAAAGCAACGATACTTATTGCAAGCAACCTCTTGCTCCTTATGCCATTGGCAATCACGCAATACTTGGGCATTTCATGCTCATTAACGCATGTATTGCTAGGGTTACTTATAGCACGAGCATTACACTATATTGGATTATCAACCTTCACATGGTACACTTGGAATATGCGCCCCAAGCTTGGCATTAAACCTTTATATCTTTGTGGCTCCGCTGCTATAGCTTTTCTCTGTTTCTTATTTTCATAACTTCATTATTGATTTATTCTCTAAAATGGGTTAGAAATAGTCAAAGTATCAACAGAAAGATTCTAATTCGGAGATGAAATTGTTAAGCAACAAAAATAGCCTTATGCTCTTACTCAATATTCTTATTATACCAACATTATATTCTCAAAAAGATTTAATCTCTCGATGGAAAAAAGGAGGGGTTGTTTTTGACGAGCCGCAATTTGTGGTTATTGATGAAAATGTTCAACTTGCAGAACATACTCGCATAGGTTGCGGCGCTCACATTCTTGGCAATTCTGAAATTGGCCAATATTGTTCCATAGGCCATTTTAGCATTATCAAGAATTGCATTATCGGCAATAACGTTAAGATACGCTCACATTGTGTGCTCGAAAATGCTGTCATCAAAGATGGGGCAGAAATTGGCCCATTTGCACACATTGAAGAAGGCACAACCATAGGCAATAATGCTGTAATTGGCAATTTTGTTGAAGTGAAACGCAGCACAATTGGTCCAGAAACAAAAGCTAAACACTTGGCCTATTTAGGTGATACAATAACAGGCAAAAAAGTTAATGTTGGTGCTGGTAGCATTACCTGCAACTACAATGGAGTAAGCAAGAATCAAACTTGTATAGAAGATAATGCATTAATTGGCAGCAATAATTGTCTTGTTGCACCAATTAAAATCGGCAAAGGCGCGATAACCGGTGCCGGATCAACATTAACCAAAAACGTGCCTGATGGCGCTCTTGCAATCTCGCGCGCTAATCAACAGGTCAACAAAGAAGGCTACGCATCAAAGTTATTAAATAAATATCGCACTAAACAAGAATAAGCGAATTTTTGAAAACTACAAAAAAAATGCACACAAAATAGCCTCAATTTAAAGAGTTCACACCTCATCTTTTATGATTAACTACAAGAAGATAATCTTTGCTCAAAAATAAAAAATGGGGCGATCTTGAGCAAGTTGGGCTTTATTGACTATGCGAAAAAACATCTTTTTGCAAAAATGTCGCGCACGACAAATAGAAAGGCACTGTTGCATTGAATGAAAGCCAGAAAAACAAGGCCATATTTCACAATTCTACACAAAGCGCAATAAATATACTTGAGCAAGATACAATGATAATAAAATCTAAAAACACACAATACGCATTTATTTTATTTTGCCAGAAAGCAAAGCGAATGTTTTGCAAAAAAACACAGGTTGAAATAACGGCGAACTTGCACATTCCTCGTTATTTTCCCAGCGTTTTTTTATACTAGAAAAAAGAGTTGAAAAATCACATCGGGTCATAAAAAAAATTACCTCCACAAAAAAATGAGGGTTCTGTTTTTTAAAAAAACAAACTTTTATATATAAAAATTGCTCAATAGAGTAGATATCTATAGATGCACAAAAAGAAAATATTTGTTATCGAAAAATGAAAAGATATCACCAAATGCAACGTTTTTCATTTGACTGGAAACAAAAACGTATATTAAGTTTTAGGGCAAATTGTAACTTTAAACATGGTATGCATAATTGCCACCAAATTTAAATTTAAACAACCCATCCTACTCTTATATGAAATAACCCGCGCCAAATTCAAATAGTCGCGTTTGCTATCTTTTTATCTTCTTTTTTTGCGCAAACCACTTTTTCAACATATTTGCAAATCCTGGATTTTTGTTCATTGCTTTTTGAATCGCAGATTTCCCACGCTTGTTTTTCTTGTTTGGATCTGCTCCAGCTTTTATAAGCATTTTCGCTACATCATTACGTTCTGAAGATTTCATATTATATTTAATGAGATAATGTAACGGCGTATTGCCATAAGCATTTTTTCCATTTGGATCAGCCTCATTAGCTAATAGTAAATTCACAAAAGGCAGCATATCATACTGCTTGATCACGGCAAAATGAAGCGGCATGTTTTGAAATCGAGTTGTATCGGCTATATTCACATTTGCTTTATATTTAACTTGCCGCTCAGTAAATGGTAGATCACTTCTTATTATTGCAAGCATAAGACCAGTTCGCCCCAACATATCCCGCTCATTTACATTATCACCAATCCCTAAAGGCTTAAATGCTTCAATAGCACGTTCACTCTCAGGCTGCAAAGTATTTTTCGCATATTCTAGGGGGGTCCACCCTTCCTTGTTTTTCAACGTCAAATCAAACATTGAACCAAAGTTTTCCATTAAATATTGTATCCAGCCAATATCCTTTTGGCGTATCACTAAATGTAAATAAGTGTTACCAATATTATTTTGTATATTCACGTCAGCTAAATCGGCAATCATACCTTTAAAAATAGGCGTCAGAGTTTCCATGCGGCTTGCTTGCATCGACCACATCAATGGCGTTTCCTCAAGATTGTTTTGCGCATTAATATCTGCCCCTGCATCAACCAAATAATCGATCATAGCAACCGTATTGCGTGGATTCACGCGTATAACAGCAAAATGCAATGGAGTATTATCAAAACTATGATCCTCTTCCCGGGGGGATTGCTCAGAACGGGCATTCACGTCAGCACCATAATAGATTAATGTTTCAACAAGTCCCGATTTATCGCTGCTAGCATCATATCGCCCAAAGCTGCCAAATCGGCCAATGTTTATGGCATACATAAGGCCAGTTTGCCCCAAACTATTGCGTTGATCAATATCGGCACCATTAGTATCCTTGAGCAATTTCCTGATATCATCCAAGTTTGCTTCAGGAGTGAACCAAATTGGCTCATCCATCTCATAGGCATAACCTGCAAGTAAATGAATGCCCAAAAGGCCCAATATAAACAGAAATATGGCACATTTTGCCTTGATAAATAGGTAAACATACTGTTTATTCATTAACTTTCCTTATATTTACCTTTATAGTAACAATTTTTTAATTCAAATTGCAACACACTTCAACTGTTTCATAAAAAGTCTGGCCCAAAATGCCCAATCTATAAAAACACCTATAAGCTGCACACCAAAACCCGATTTGTTTTTCATAATACCCTTGCGCTCCCCCCACTTAATTGCTATTATAAAATTAAGAGTTGGGGTCGTCTCGACTCAAGTTAGTATCATAATCAAAGGAAATATAATGAAAAAGATACTATTAGCTAGCCTTGTCGGCATGTCCTTCACGAGCGCAATGCTTGCCTCTTCCGCAGATTCTTCCACTTCTCGTGAATCGTATATTGAAGGAATGTTGCGTGAAATTGCAAATCATAAGCGCTCTCCTGATGGTGGATATGAAGAATCTCGCAAACTTAAAAACATTAAAATCAATATTCAGCTTGACCGAGCTAAAAACCTAGGTGATACAGAATTATTTGATGGGTTCATCGAATTAGAAGTTTTAAACCACAATAACAACGTTACAAAAAACTTAAAAATAACAATTGATAAGGTTCCTTGGAACAATATAATCGATAACTTAAGTCAAGAAAAAACTCGGAAAGGGATTATTGCTTACCTATTTAGCGGATTATCTGCGAGAAGACAAAGCGAAACCACAGCCTTCCAGAAATTGGTAGAAAACATACAAAGACGTTAGACAAATAAAGAATAGATGGCATAATTGAAGAACATGTTAATCTTCAACTATGCCATCTAATGAACACTAAAGAGCTATATTTAAAGTTTGCACAAGGTGTTAATTGGAACGCCTTTTTATATTTCATATACAAAATTTCAGCAACACTGCTGACATTTTTGCTCTATAATAAGCTTGATAGCAAGACGTTTTCTACATTCGCCAATCTCAATGCCATTATGTTTTTGCTTTTGTTATGGATCGATTTTGGGTTCCAAAAATCAATACCGCGATTCTGTCCATTTTATGCAAAAAACAGCAATGACCTAAAAATATTCATCCGATCATTACTCACATTCAAAATCATTATACTCATCTTGGCGTTGCCCCTATATATGATTCTAGTTAATCAATTTGCAAACATATTGCACTTAACAGAGTTCAAATCTTACTTCTATGCAGGAGTTATACTGCTACTGCTGGAAGGTATAATCTCGGTCATCAGATTGATTTATCATGCATACTTTTGGCAGAAACAGTTCAACAGTATGAATGCCATGAGCCTCATGCTCGAAATCCTCATTGATCTAGGTTGCATCTTATTGATACCAAATCAATATATATTGCTAGCAATATTGCTCATATCAAAAATAGTATCAAGAATAGTTCTGTTGGTACTATCAGGCATCAAATTGCCAACATTATCTCATAACATTGTCCAAATCAAAGAACAGGAGATAGACGTAGATCAGCTCAATAAGAACTTTATGACTCACTCATCAATTATGTGGTTCAACACCAACATAAAAAGCCTGACCGAAAGGAATGTGCTGGTACCATTATTTACACACATATTTGGCCCAGCAGTGGCAAACATGTTTAAAGTGGCCAACGATGGGGCACTGTTATTCTATCGCATAGTGATCAAATCTATAGGGACTGCCGACACAGCACTGTTTGCCCACATAGATAGCATGGGGGAGGGAAAAGAAACTTGGCAGGTTGCCTTCAAAAAATTAACAACGAAGATCGCCGCGCTCGTTCTTCCCCTTTTAGGAGTTGTATGTGTTTTATATAAATATAAGGTAATGATCAAATATGACAATAACGTTTTTCTAATATTTTTATTAATAAGTATATGCTTCCTTATGGAAGTAATGTGTTCACCTTATGAAAGAGTCTTAGAAGTTAAAAGAGATTACGTGTTACTTACGTGCGCGTATACGCCTTACATTATTATGGTTATCATTTTGCTCACAACAAACATAATGACGTGTATTGGTCTTTTTCACTCGATCACGTTAATACATGGCGTGCGACTGGTTAGTTCTTTAATAATGCTTACGCTGGCGCGCGTTAAATATGGACTTGTTTATCCAGTTAAATACGTTTGTACCCTTTCACTTTATATATATATAGGTGTATACATCCTAGACAAACTTATAAACCAAATTTGCTTATTTGTTTTATAAAGAAATCCGTTAAAACGTGCTTAGATTCTCGCACATTCATATCAATTAATTACCTCAATTAATCGCCCTTTTTCACTCTCGCGTGCAATACCCTCGCTTTAATAAGACCTTCATAAACTCCAATATTAACAACACGCACATATACTTTATTTGACTCTCTTGGGAAACTTTAAAGACATACAAAGACAAAAACAACAACCGCATGCCTTCATGCATACAATAGCTCTTTTCACCTATTCGTATTAGCTTAATTCAAGAAATTATATGAGTGGGCCCCTATAAGATATAAGCACTTGCTAACATTCAAATACAACAGAAAAAAGCGCATTGTTTGAATCTACTAAAAAGGAAGAATAATTAAGAAATCATTTATGAGTTGCAACAAAAGATAAGGTTACGGACACGAGACAAACCCACGCAGTTAAGACCACCAGCCCCCAGTAGCGACAGCGAGTGAAACGAGCTGAGCGTACCCACGGGAAAAGGCTGGGGGGCGCAAACGGAGTGAGAAATCGGCCGAATGGCCAGATTCGAACTCACGTGCGGCCACACCATGCCGCACAATGCATAAAAACTATTGCCTACCGCACAATATAAAGACCTAACACCCGTTGATTATGCGACACAAACTAGCTTATTGTTAATAAGTTTATCCCGCAAAAACATATATAAGAAGTACGAATGTATGGACCTGCAAAACCGTTATAAAGAAATATTTGATAGCTTTGCCCAAAGGCAAAAAACGTATGGGCGTGAAGCACAAAGGGAAAAATACATTAACAATCCCCATACAAAGCGGCACAAATAAAGAACTCAATGCTGTATCAACAGGAAAAAAATAAGAAAAATAATATAAACACAATAAAATGGACGACCAGAAAAAAAAGCCGATTAAAAAACATCGCAATACAACCTGCACCACAAAAATTACTCCCGAATAATGAGTTATCGTTAAAAACCTAGAAGACCGAACATTTAAATGCAAGCGCAGCCAAAAGACCGCCAACAATACCATTAACCAATGAAGCTGAAAATTTTTTGGGAGCAGGAAACAATGCATAATATAAGCTAATGACCATGACAGACCATACAACCTTAGTTAAAGCATCCAAATAAGAAGTCCCATACACAAAAGAAAAAATAAGCCCCATAGGCAAGATCGCGCCAACAAAGCTGCCCAAAAGCCTTCTTAAGATTATCCTTCTATCCATAAAAATGTCCTCTGAAATAATGTCCTCTGAAATAAAGACTGTGATATATAGATATAATACAGGCAATTATGCGACATAGCAATCGGACCAAAACACCTGAAATTAATAGCTCAAAAAATCTTAGTCGAATTGACTAAAGAAATCTACATTCGAGATTGACAGCACCGGCAAAATAGGTGTATATTATAGGTGATTTCAAGACAATTAAATAACATCCTATTAAAGATAAAAAGGATACACATGGCAAGAAAAATCATAGGTATTGATTTGGGTACCACCAACTCAGTAGCTACATTCATGGAAGCTGGTGCTCCAAAGGTGATTCCAAATAAAGAAGGCTCTAATATTACCCCTTCTATCGTGGCATTCACCAAAGACGGCAAACGTCTTGTGGGCACATTGGCAAAGCGCCAAGCAGTAACTAACCCAGAAAACACCATTTATTCTGCAAAACGCTTTATCGGCCACACTTTCGATGAGATGAAAAAAGAACTCGATCGAGTTCCCTTTAAAACAGTAAAACGCCCAAATGGCGATATCGCTATTGTGGCTCAAGGCAAAGAATACACGCCTCAGGAAATTTCAGCTGCTATATTAGCATCAATTAAAGAATATGCTGAAGACTATTTGGGTGAAAAAGTAACCGAAGCCGTTATCACTGTACCTGCATATTTCAATGACGCTCAACGCCAAGCAACCAAAGATGCTGGTAAAATTGCCGGCCTTGACGTGAAACGTATCATTAATGAGCCGACTTCTGCTGCACTAGCCTATGGCATGGATAAAAAAGAAAGTGGCACAATCGTTGTATTTGATTTCGGTGGCGGAACCTTCGACGTATCTATTTTGGATATCAGCGATGGCGTGATTGAAGTAAAATCAACCAATGGTGACACACATCTTGGTGGTGATGATGTTGATCATGTAATCATCGACTATTTGATCGATAGCTTCAAAAATGAAACTGGCATCGATCTCTCACAAGATAAAATTGCATTGCAAAGATTAAAAGAAGCTGCTGAAAAAGCAAAAATAGAACTTTCCACTTTGCATGAAACAGACATTAACTTGCCTTATATCACTGCAGATGCAACCGGCCCAAAACACCTTGTTCAAAAGCTGAGCCGTGCAAAACTTGAGTCAATGTGCTCAGATATCTTTAGTCGTTTACTTGAACCTTGCAAAAAAGCAATGACCGATGCAGGCATTTCAAAAAATGAAATCAACGAAGTATTATTGGTCGGTGGTTCAACCCGTATTCCAAAAGTGCAAGAAGTGGTCAAAGAGTTCTTCGGTAAAGAACCGAGCAAAAACGTGAACCCTGATGAAGTGGTTGCACTTGGTGCCGCAATTCAAGGCGGTGTGTTGGCTGGTGATGTTACCGATGTATTATTGCTTGATGTCACCCCCCTTTCACTCGGTATTGAAACAATGGGCGGTATTGCAACTCGCTTGATTGAACGCAACACAACAATTCCTGCCAAAAAGTCACAAACGTTCTCAACAGCTGAAGATAATCAATCTGCTGTGGATATCAAAGTTGTGCAAGGTGAGCGTCAATTTGCCAAAGACAATAAAGTATTAGGCCAATTTAGATTAGACGGCATTCCTGCTGCTCCACGTGGCGTGCCTCAAGTTGAAGTTACTTTTGACATCGATGCAAACGGCATTGTGCATGTTTCAGCTAAAGATAAAGGCACAGGCAAAGAACAAAAAATCACTATCACCAGCAGTGGTGGATTGTCTGATGACGAAATCGAAAAAATGGTTAATGATGCAAAGGTACATGCAGAAGAAGATAAAAAGGCAAAAGAAACTGTTGAAAAGCGTAACAGCTTAGATGCATTGATCTTGCAACTTGAGAAAACCATTAAAGACAACAAAGATAAACTTGAAGAACAAGAAGTAACCGATCTTGAAGCTGAAATTGCAACTGCTAAAAAAGCACTAGAAGAGCACAAAGAAAACGCTGAAGAATTGCAAAAAGCGCATGATGCGTTGATTCAAGCTTCACACAAAGTTGCTGAAAAACTCTACAAACAGCAAGCCCCTGAAGGCGCACAACCCGGCTCGCAGGAACCAGGCGCTGAACAAGCTGATGAATCATCACAAGATGAGCCAAAAGGCGAAGGCCCAATTGACGCTGAAATTGAAGAGTAATCTACAATAACATTAGCTAATTTAAGAGCCCGGATCTTTCCCGGGCTCTTTTATATATCTGACTTAATCTCACTCATCTTGGGCAAGTTGGATGCGAAACAAAAGTATTAAAAACAATAACACTTGTTGCTTAATTTTTTAAATATAAATGCTAGACCCTTGAATATGAACAACAAAACGCACATCCTCAAAGAGTTTCAACAAATCCCCGGTGTTGGCAAAAGCATCGCACAAGATCTTTATGATCTTGGCTTTAGATCAATTGCCGAATTGAAAAACAAAAATTCTGAAAAAATACATGCTGATTTTTGCGAACACAAAGGACAACATGTAGATCAGTGCATGCTCTATGTATTTCGATGTGCAGTATATTCAGTATGGCTGTTCTTGCTTTAAATAGCCAAGAGTTCGATTAATCATTTTTATCACTCCATGCATTGTATAGCTAGCAAAAATCGCTAAAAAAGAAGGCTATCTTTCAAACTTCGAATTATCATAAAAACACTCCTATGTAGATTAAAAAAATCATAATTGTGACTACAGTTATGCGCAAAAAACTATATATGTCAACAATGGGGTGCTATTAAAAAATGAAATGAACTCAGCTTCCAAATAAGGATAGTTCAAATTTATGGAGGTTATTTAGGGCTTTTATTTGCAACCCATAAAGGGGCCAACCGCTAATCATTCCCATATGGCCACAGCAACGTCAGAAACTCACGCGGAAACTCTGACATCATCATTGATGAATATGAATCACGCACTATTGTTTGCACTCTATGCAACTGGCGACTTTTTCATGAACACACTGAGAGAAAAGCTCCATCGAAAAAATGCTCAATAACCCATTCTATTATGGGATAACGCCGAAAAGAAAGATACCGAGGTTGAAAGGCCGTTAAGTATCATTGGTAAACTGAAGGTTAAAAATAATATTTTAGAAAGGTCGCAAGATCGTTATTAAACGATTGGAAGTCTGCATTAATACGTCAAGACGAATCAACTTTCTGTTAGACGCAAAAGCGTGTATTATCGTAGCAAAGATGGAATAATATAAAATCCCTAAAGCCTGAATCACTTTTGGTCTTGACAACGGGGGGCGCTATACCTAACGATTCAAAGGTTTTTCGAGATTCACTGGACAAAATCAATGCAACGAGATAGGTTAGCTTTCGTTTAGCTTCTCCGATTATTTGAGCTCCTCTTTATGTTTTTAGATCACAAGAGAAGAGCTCATTTTTTGTGGAATGTCAACCCTGTATAGTTTTTTCAGTTATTTATGGAAGCCCTGAATATCTAGTTGTTGCTCAACATACTGCTTAATAAAAAGGGGAAGGTTTTGTACTCTAATTTTTCCATTACTTACATATTGGGCAGATAAATGCGCTAGCGCCTGCAATAAAAGGTATCCTTTTGGTGCAAACCTCTTAACATCAAAATGGGGATTCGATTTAATTAACTGGCGTTTCTTAGACGGATAACATTTTGATGACCCCTTTAGAAGCTCAAAGCGATTATAAAATTGCATAACGAGTGCATTATCATTGGTAACTATAATATTTTCTTCGTTATTTTCTTGTGCGGAAACAGTATAATTTGCTGATCCTGTCACAAGAATCGGCTGCGAAAGTATATTACGCTCAAAAACAAAAAACTTATTATGCATAAGTGGCATAGGCTTATAAGACATTTTTGGCCATAAACATTGAGGAAGGCCGGCCTCAAACAATTGTTTTATGCCAATAGATGAACCTTGATCAATAATAATTTCAACTTTAACACCACGCTGCTGTGCTTTGGCTAATTCTCGTACAATTGCAGAATTACTTAACAAATAACACGCCATCCGAATACTTTGTTTTTCATTTTTTATTAAACTCAATACAACCCACTCAATTTCATGTGCGGGTGAAAAAAACGCACCCGAAAGATCATTTGATCCTGGCGCACTTAGAAGGTCTTTAAGAAAATTTAACTCCATAAGCTCAAAAGCATCCGTAGTCGCTTGAGACGAAAACAATAGATCAGCCACACTCAATAGAGCAAGCATATTTTCAGGCGAAGCCAAACTACTTTTTTTCATATTAACCAAAACGTCATCTAGAGTTCCAAATTTTCCGTTAACAATACCCAAGAGCACATTATATAAAAATACAAAAAAACGATATTTTTTAGGATGCAAACTCAAAAAAACCTCATTGCGTTTTTGAGCCACTGCAATAACTTTTTCTAGAAGCTTGATTCGAGGCAAGCTTGCCATATTAAACTGATCCGAGGCAGCAGCGTATTCATAATCAAGGCCATAATGCACTTTTCCAATATCTCGCGGATCTAACATCACTTGAAAAAATGGCATCTGCAAAAGCACTTGGCGGTTAAGATTAGGCTTATAGCCGGCAGCATTAACTTTCATCTGATTGTTAAGCTCATTCAATGAAGATGAAGCAGAGCGAAGACATCCAACATTAAAAAGTAAAAATATCAATATATACAGCTTGCTTTTGTAGATCATCTCACCCCTCCTTCATTATTTATCTTTTCTAGTTCACGACGCTGTAATGCAACTTCAGACTCTATTTCTGTAGTTACTCCAAAACGATCTGTTTGCCCCTGGTTCATATAAAAAACATATAAGCGCACTAAAGCCTGCCACAGCACTGAGGCATATGGACAAAATTTAGCAAGATGCTGAACATTAATATTTACACAATCTTTGGCATAACGCCTAGTCACTTCAAAGGGAGCCGGCTCAACATATTGTGAAAAGTTTCTGAGACTTTTAAATTTTTCACTAAACTGATCAATTATTTTTTTATCATTCATAACTACAGTATTCTCTTGATTCAAAGCTTGAGCACTCCACGAACAATTTGCCGATCCGGTAACCAATATGGATTGATTATTAATGTTATCGGAAAAAATATAAAACTTATTGTGCATTTTAGGCTTAGTCTGAAACCACTGTCGAGCCCACAAATAACTCCACGACCCTGCTTCACGCATAGCTGCAATATCCCTATCTTTTGCAAAATTATTGTCGATAACAACACTAACTCTAACACCCCGAAGGCGTGCACGAGCCAATGCACATAAAATTTCTCGATTGGTCATTGCATAGCAGGCAATCCGAATTTCTTTTTTTTCAGCCTTAATAAGACCCAATATAACTTCCAACATCTGCTCATTGGGCGAAAAAAATGCTTTTGAAATCTTTCCATTTGGCCGAACCAAACTTTGTTTGATCATAGACGCCCATAACATATCAAGAGCATTTGGAATAGATTGAACAGATAACAGTTTTTCAGCACTTTTTAGCATTTCTTTAATATGCTTAGGCCCAACTTGTGGATTATTTTTCATTCTATCAAAAGTTGCTTCAATGGTAACCTCAGAACGCCCAATCATGCTTTTGAGTTGATCATACATAAAATTAAGGTGCTTTATACTTACACCCGAAGGAACATCCAAAAACATCCCCTGGATCTTTTGGGCCTTCATTGAAAAATTAACGAAATCACCACGATATTTTTTATACATCGAGACAGCCTGCAAATAAGCATTAGGATCTAACAATGCACGAAAATACGGCATTGCATGCAACATATTTTTATTTAAACTGTAGATCTTCCCGTCAACTTTAACTGAGGTTAACGCCGAGCCGAGGTTCGAATCCGAGCTACTTGAAGCTACAGCGTCAAAAAAAAACACTAAATTACCCAATTGCAGCAATAATATAAGACATCGGCAGTTAAATACAGGCGAAACTTTCATTAATTCCCTTGTTAAAAAATATCTATATTTTTACCATAACAAGCGCTGCGTTAAAAAATCAAGGGATAATTGAACTGATATTGCGCCAGAACTTACGCGCTATAAATTCTTTAGCTGTAATGCATGAGGACGATAAAGGCATAATAGTTGTTTTCTTTTTGTCATCCTCGCAAACGCGAGAACGACAAGTTAAATCTTTGATATAATACAGATAAGATGAGTTAAGAAGACTAAATCGGCGACCGAGCGAGGGTAAGGCTACACTATTGTGACACCCATTGTCACCAAGGATCCCGATTCAGAACTTCTAAAATGGCGAAGCTGGAAAGATTAAACTATACTTGCTTCACGCTTAACCACATAAGAACATCCAACTATCATCGTAATCACCAGCATCATACATCCAGTAAAGATTAATGCCCCAACCTGCGGGATACAAAAAATCAAACTACACAATGCATAGCGCATATTAAACATAGCATGCAATATCATAGTTAATTCGATTCGTTGTACCTTAAAAGTAAGGAAACTCATGAGCATACTAAACTGAATATGCCCCCCAACTAACAAACTAAACAATGAGTCATTTGAGCCATAAAAAGAATGCATCACGGCAAAACTTATTGCAGAAACCACATTTAACCATGCAAACTCTTTGACACTTAAATCACGGTTAATCAAAAAAAAACGGGTCACTAACTCTTCAATAAAACCTGAAACTAAGCACCCTTGAATTAAACTTTGCACAACTGGATAATCCCACAGTGGTACAAAAAAGAAGGACGCGAATAGCGCGACATACAATAGTAAAATGAGAACACGTAAAGAAGGTAGCCAAAGTTTATATCCAAAACAATAGACATCTATTTGCGTTGAACAATAAGTAAGACGTCTGCCAAGCAAAAAAAAGATGATAAACAGCATGACACTAACACGTAATAAGACGCCAACCTGGGCAAAAAGAGGATGATAAAATCCTAATAATGTAACAAAGCAACCTTGCAAGGAAATCAATGATCCCCAAAGCAATGGTAAAAGAGCGTATAAAGTTAATTTAGATAAACGATAACTACACATCATAAGTAAATACCTTCTTTAGAAGATTGCTCTTTAACCAAAAAATAATATACATTCAATATCATATTACAATGTTAAAAAAAGGAAGAAAAAAATGAAACTACATGCAAAAAAATTTGGGGCAGCAGCTGGGACAGCCATAGTTATTATATATAGTATTATATATGGTATTATGTTACTGACAAACCTATTGCCTTTGCCCATAAATATTCAGGGAGCCAAGACCTCTCTTTTGATCGTCATTTTGGGATTATTGCAAGCTTTTTTTGGGGGTTTCATCTTCTTCTGGTTGTTCGCAAAGTTATATAATCGCTTTTTGGATGCATAACAATTTACCTAATTGGCCCTAAACCCTTTTTTGTGCTATAAAATGAACATCAAATAAACCTCACACAAAAAAGGAGAACGCTATGAGGTACAACTTTCTATTAATAACATTTTGTTTCTTTTCACTCAATGCACATAACATTGCTATTATAGGCACCGGCTATGTTGGCCTGGTGAGTGGGCCAGGATTGGCTGAGTTTGGTAATAACGTGATATGTGCAGATATCGATAAAGAAAAAATAGAGCGTTTAAAACGCGGACACATTCCTATTTATGAACCTGGACTCGATCAATTAATTCAACGCAATGTCAAAAATGGCAAACTTTCATTCACGCATGATGTTGGCCAAGCAATTGAAGATAGCGATGTCATATTCATTGCTGTTGGCACGCCAATGAATGAAGATGGCAATGCTGATTTGCGCTATATCAAAGCAGTACTCAAAACAATTTCAGAACACATGAATGGCTTTAAATTAATTGTGATAAAAAGTACCGTACCGGTTGGCACAGGCAAATGGGCGTCAGATCAGTTGCAAAAATGGGGCATTAACAAACAAAAGTTTGAAATGGTATCAAACCCAGAATTTTTACGCGAAGGCTCAAGCGTTAATGATTTCTTGCGTCCTGACCGCATTGTGATTGGCACAGAAAGTGAAGAAGCTAACTACATCATGAATGACATTTATGCATCCGCATTTAAAGATGGCGCACTGCCACTCAACACTAACATTGCAACTTCTGAGCTTATCAAATATGCATCAAATGCATTTTTAGCTGCAAAAGTAAGCTTTATTAATGAAATTGCCAATGTATGTGATGCAACAGGTGCACATGTGCACACAGTTGCTCAAGCTATGGGTATGGATCATAGAATCAGCAAACATTTTTTAAAACCCGGACCCGGTTTTGGTGGTTCATGTTTTCCAAAAGACAGCCAAGCACTCATCTGCATTGCACAAAAAAAAGGCATTTCATTGCCCGTAGTGCAAGCATCATTAATAACTAATCAACTTCAAAAGATAAAACCAATCGAAAAAGTCAAAAGGCTACTTGATGCCACATCACTTGAGAATAAAACGATCGCCATTCTCGGCCTAGCATTCAAAGCTAATACTGACGATGTGCGCTATTCACCGTCTATTGACGTTATTTCTGTTTTACAAGATGAACGTGCAATCATTAAAGCATACGATCCACAAGCGATGGAAAACATGCAAAACATTTTTCCTGATATCACCTACTGCTTATCACCTGAACAAGCAATTGAGAATGCTGACGCAGTGATTATTATGACCGAATGGCCAGAATTTGAAAAACTTAATCTGAAAAAAACAAAATCACATATGAGGCAACCAGTTATTGTCGATGCACGTAATCTATTAGACATACAAGAACTCAAAAAAGCCGGATTCCATTTTGCGACTATGGGTAATGGCATGCACATGCAATAAAAGAAAACATCAAAGTAAAAAATAGCTGCACTTCCAGAGGAATGTGCAGCTATTTTCACATGTATCTAATCAACGCTAGCTACCGCAGCTTTCTCTACAAGTAATGAATGTAAAAAAAGACACCAAACTATAAATACCTGCTGCGCCAATAAGATAATAAAATGGAACTTGTAACTTACCCAGATTATCACTTAAAAATGGAAGATTAAATAGATTAAGCCCTAAAGGAACTAAACCCCAATTTATTGCACCAATTGCGGCTAACATCCAGCTCACCCTCATCAAAAGACCTTTTGTGCTAGAACTCATAATTGACCCTTTTTTATTAAAGAAACATAAATACATATTTATAATTTTTATTACAATGCTGAAAATCAAAATGTATTTTTTGCTCTTTAGAATAACTATATAACTTTACAATTGTTCAAACATGCAGATAATATCAAAAAGCAAGAAAAACATAGTCTTTTAACACGACTTTCTTGTTTTTTTATATTACAAACATTAATCCCAACTTTCGCCACAACCAACAAAAAAAGTTATAAAGCTATAAAGGCCAGCCGCACCAATAAGATAGTAAAGGGGAGTCTGTAAAAAGTTTAAATTATTTCGAACGATATCAAGACTAAAAAGATCTAGCCCTAAAGGAACTAAACCCCAATTTATTCCACCGATTGCACATAGTACCCAGCTCAACCTATTTAAAAGACGTCTTATTGAAGAGATCACAATACACCCTTTTTAATTAAAAAACACATACGCTTATTTATACTTTTTATTACCATGATTTCGATTTTGATTCATCATTGCCGAGCGCATCTAACAATAAAAGCACTAAGCTAATCACACCAAAAATTCCAATCGCATAGAGAAGTGGATAGGCAAACGCTGGAGCATTTTGAATAAGTAAACCTAGGCCAAGCAAATCCCAACCGAGCGCAAGAACACCTAAATACACTGCAGCAAATGCCACCACAAAAGATGATACCAAGCTCGCCCATTTGCCAAATGGGGATTTTTTCTCAAAACCTTCCATATGTCTCCTTTTTTAAAATACACCACTTTATACTATCACCAGCATAAAGATAAGATCAATGCCACTTTAATAGATAAGCTTCTACTAAGTTATATATTGATCAAAGTTCATTTTTCAAGCAAAATTTTTAAAGTGGCCAATAATATTGTATTTTAAAAAGATATATACATCTCATTACCTAAATAAAAAAGATTCGATTATATGGAATTTCAAAATATATCTTCTATTAAAGACCCTCATGTTGCAAAAGCTCGTTCTTTGCATTCTTTGCAAAACCGAAAAAAAGAAGGCGCAATACTGCTTTTAGGTAAGCAGGTCATTCAATGGGCGATAAAATCAAAGTTATCAATAGAATACATATTTGCTTCAGATAAAATCGACAAAAAAGAATACGAAAGCATCCTGCATGCAAGCAACACATGGTTCTTGACTCCCGAAAGTATATTAAAAAAGATAACTGAAACAAAACACACCATCCCTCTAGTAGGAGTAGCCAAAACGGAACCTACATTCAATACAGATGCAGCCTTCTTCGTGGTACTTGATCATGTAAAAGACCATGGTAACATAGGGGCAATTTGCCGATCCTCTAAAGCCTTCGGGGTGGAAAATGTGGTATCTATCGGCACCGAAAACGATCTATTCTATAAAAAAAGCATAGACGCCTCAAGAGGCGCTGTATTTTCTATGCAACATTTACACTTT
The DNA here is from genome assembly GCA_029262575.1 of Candidatus Babelota bacterium. GTDB lineage: Bacteria > Babelota > Babeliae > Babelales > Vermiphilaceae > JAKBEL01. Next base: position 56,426 of record JAJCZC010000037.1, read on the forward strand.
GATGAGACGAAAGACGCCATTAATTGGCTTAAAGAGAATAATATACAGGTCGTTGTCACAAGCCCCCATGCTAAACAACTGCAATCAAAAGTAAATCTACAAAAAAAGCCCATCGCACTAATCCTAGGAAATGAAACGGTGGGAGTCTCAGATGAAATAACAAAGCAAGCTGATGTCGCAATTCAAATTCCTTTAATCGGAGATGTTGAATCACTCAATGTAGCAGTAGCTGCTGGCATCAGTATATATGAACTTCAAACAAGAATGGTTTTGACCATGTTACAAAAAAATATAAAAAGCACACTTGGACGAGAAATGGGTGTGACTGCACAACTGATACGGAAGACATTCGATGTTGAATTAAAAAAGTGCTCGCCCTTATCCGCCAAACAGGTAGTATTATTAATGATCCTATCATGCGATAAAACAACGTCACTTCAGCAAGCATCTATCGATATAGGGCACCCATTAAACAAAATGCCTCAACTCGTTGACCAACTTATAATAAAGGGATATATAAAGATCGCCAATGACACAATCGAAATAACCCCTCATGGCCAACAAGAGGTTGCTTTGCTATGGCCACTAATACAAAAAGCTGAACAATCCGTTCTAGATGGATTCTCTAAAAATGAAGAAAAACAACTTTTTAATTTCTTAAAAAGAATTCAAGAAAACTGTTTAAAAATAACCACATAACATTATAATCGAAAGAAAAAAAATCATGAGCATCAAAGCTGGCCTTGTAGGACTACCAAATGTTGGTAAATCAACCCTATTTAACGCACTTACCAAATCAAGTATCCCTGCAGAAAATTATCCTTTTTGCACCATCGACCCTCATGTGGCTATAACTGAAGTGCCCGATGAGCGCATAAATAAATTAGCCGCTATTTATGGATCAGCAAAAAAAATTCCTGCCACAGTGACTTTTGTGGATATCGCAGGTCTCGTTAAAGGTGCAGCTTCCGGTGAAGGTTTGGGTAATCAATTTTTGAGCCACATCCGTGAAGTTGATCTTATACTGCATGTACTACGTTGCTTTGAAAGTGGTGATATTATCAGATCAGGTGGTGACATTGTTGATCCAATCTCAGATCATGAAATTATTGTTGCAGAATTGATGCTCAAAGATATCGAATCTGTCGAAAAACGCCTTGAAAAAATGACCAAGTTGATTCGAGGAGCACAAGGCAAACCTGCAGAACTTAAAACTTTGCAAGCAGAGCAAGAGCTACTTGAACAACTTTTAAAGTTATTAAATGATGGTGATGAACTTAGCATAAAAAAATTGGTGCGTGAGGCAACCGTACAAACGGTACCACTTATTTCATCTAAAAACTTCTTGATCATTGCAAACATCGCTGAAGTTGAAATTGAAGATGATGCCTATAAAAACAACCCTCATTACCAAGCCCTAGTCAAAAAATTTGGTGCCGACCGCGTGATCCCCATTTGTGCCCGTACCGAATATGAACTTTCACAATTACCTGCAGATGATGCACAAGAAATGATGGGAATGATTGGCCTAAAAGAGCCAAGCTTGAATAAAATCATACGTGAAAGTTATACAAATTTAGGCCTAATCACATTCTTTACCTGCGGTCCAAAAGAGGCACATGCCTGGCCAATTAGACAAGGCATAAGTGTACGCGAAGCTGCAGGTGAAATTCATTCTGATTTAGAACGCGGCTTTATTTGCGCTGAAGTGTTCAACTGCAAAGACATTTTCGATGCCGGCTCTGAGCAAAAGCTCAAGGATACGGGTAAAATTCGCCGAGAAGGTCAAGATTACCTCGTACATGATGGTGATCTCATTGAAATTAGATTCAATGTGTAAAAAAATAATTCAATAAAAAAAAAGCGCATTTGACCGACAAATGCGCTTTTTAATGCTATAATATGTGTGTAATAATATATAACTTATGGAGAATCTTGATAAAAGCCTCATACCTACCTTTACTCTTTTCAGTCATTTTTAGCTCAATTAAACCTGTAGCTGAAAAGCATGCCATGCTTTTTGCTCATGGATTGGCCGATACCCATCTACAAGCAGATAATTGGAAATCATCTGAAAAAGATAATGATAAACCGTGTATTTTTAATGGTTCCATAACCTGCAAAGATTTTCTTGATGCCACCACCCATTTTTGGCGCGTCAATTTCCCTTGGACAAGTTTAGGCCAAGACAATGAAATGGCAGTCATACTTGAAACTTATGAAGAGATCAAAGCTGCAAACCCAGAACAACGCTTTATTTTTGGTGGCCTATCTCGCGGTGCCTCAACTATGCTCAATTTTTTGGCAACGCATAAACCGGAAAAAGTTGATGCCGTTGTGCTCGAAGCACCCTTTTCATCCATGAGAGATGTTGCACAAAACATTGTTGAATCATGTTTCTTGAAAAACATCCCTTATTTAAAAGAAATTAGTCCACAATTAGTTGGGCTCATTTTTTGGCAATATTCTGATGCTAGCATTCACCCCATTGATGTTGTACAAAAAATTGATCAAAATATTCCAATCATTATCATCAGCAAAGAGGATGATCATCTGGTGCCTACTAAAATTACTCGTTTAATTGTTGAAAAACTAAGATCACATGGTCACAAAAAAGTGCATCACCTCATAATGAATGAAGGCCAACATGGCAAATATATTTTAGGCAATGAGGGAAAACGCATGCAAAATGTGGTGCAGGCATTTTATAAATATTACGATCTACCACATAACAAAGAACAAGCAACAAAAGGCGCTTTTGCTTTTGCGCAAACATTTCACGCATAAGGGAACAACGTGTATAAAAAAAACGGTTTCAAAACATTCCTACTTTTAGCAACCTTTGCAGGTCAAGCACACGCTTGGTTTTTTATTCCTACATTTGAATCAATCAAAGAAGCCATTAATGAACATAAATTGGCGACCTACAGTTTAGCAGGAACTGCGGCATGTGCATTTTTGACCACCACATTGCTCAAAACTGATTATAATGCAGTGGAATTTGGTGATAATCGTTATTATTGGGATTGGGATAAGATCGATACTACTGCTATCAATTTTGAAGAAACCTTCATCTTTGGTGCAGGTACTTCAGCTTATCAAGTTGAGGGAAATTGCATCAACACCGATTGGCAAAGTTGGGAAAGAGAAACTGATGAAAATGGCGCATGGAAACATGTGCAACATCAATGCAATATGGCATGTGATCAGTGGAACAAATATAAAGAAGATGTAGCACTGATTCATGACATGGGCTTAAATATCTACCGTTTTGCCCTTGCTTGGGATAAAATTCAGCCAGATGAACACACCTTTAATCAAGAGGCAATAGATCACTATAAGGATCTATGCAATGAATTAGCACAACATGACATCAAAGCACATATTGGGTTCCATCATTATACCGATCCAAAATGGTTTGCCGATTTAGGTGCTTTTGAAAAAGAAAAAAACATCCACTACTTCGTTACATTTTGCGAACGTATATTCCAAGAATTCAAAAAAGATGGTATTGAAGTTGAACTTTGGTCCACCTTTAATTCACCAAGTGGCTATGCATTCCATAAATATCACGTTGGCGATTTTCCACCCGGCATAAAAAATGATAAGCAACTCACGCTGACCGTACTTAAAAATATGATGGAAGCGCACGTTAGAGTGTATCAAGCTAAACAAAAAGTAAGCCCATCTGCAAAACTTGGCATACTCAAAAATATCATTCAACTTGATCCATGGCGTCCATGGCATCCGTTAGACAAATTTGCAACCGAAATCGGCACAAAAATGACTGATACATGCATCTTTAACTTCTTCACAACAGGTAAATTTGTTGCCAAAATTCCGTTTGATAATGCACCTTTTATGGCTGATATTGAACACACCAATTTGGATGCGCCAAATTCACTCGATTTCATTGGCCTGAATTACTACTCCCATGCATTCTTGAAAAACATGACCAAATTTTCACATCCATGTGAAATCAAAACTCAAAACCCAAACTATAGCTTATACCCTGAAGGTTTGCATCGTGCAATTTGCACCCTTGACCAAGAAATGGCACAACCGATAAAAAGAGAAACGGGTAAACATTTACCTATATACGTCACTGAAAATGGTTTAGCATGCAACAATGAACACTATCGTGAGCTGTTTTTCAAACGTTATATGTATGCCTTGAGCAAAGCAAAACAAGATGGGCATGATGTGCGTGGCTACATCTTTTGGTCATTCATGGATAATTATGAATGGGGATCATACGATAAAAAGTATGGCTTAGTGCATGTTGATTTTACAAGCCAAGACTTAACGCGAACTATTAAACAAGATAAAGGTACACAATACTATCTCAACCTGGTAAACCGAAAGTCATCAGAAAGTTAATCTAAAAAAAGCAAAAGGCGATCAATATATTGATCGCCTTTGTTTTATTCGTTGTAGTTCTACTTCTCAAATATTAATGACAAAACAGTTTTGTTGATTGGTGCTGATTTCAATGAAGAAAGAACTTCTTTAAAATATTGCTCTGACGCATCAGGATTTTTTTGCCTGAACCCCTCCAGTCCAACATGCTTGAGCGCGCCGTATAAAGAAGGAGCCTTTCTGAAACTAGTTTCTTGATCATACAAAGCACAATCTATAAAAGCATTCTTAAAAAAGCCATACTTCATGAGAATAGTTCGAGGATCAGAATCGGCATTCTTAAAATGTATCTCAGTGCTTCCACCATCAAGGCAGAAACTCACCTTAGAAACTTCAAATTTTTTCAAATTATCTTTTGTTCCAATCAACAAAGTGTAGGTCTTGCCATCTGCTAAAGGATCTTGAGACGTTGTCTTCTCTGAAAAAAGAGCATAATACTCGGGCTGGTCATTATTTTTTAGCACATACGATAAGGTCGCACCCGGCAGCTTTTTCTTTAGGGCATCAATAACCTCACCCTTCTCGTCACCTACCGACGAGCAAAACAATGTATTGGAAACGGTTAAAACCAATAACATTATTACTTTTTTCATAAAAACTCCTTTATATTAAAAACATATTTTAACTTTTTTCAATAATACCTCTTGAAGTCGAGCTGGTAATATTTTTACGCTTCAATGCTACGCGCATACGATCTTTTAATATCTTGATATATGCTGGAATAGCATTACTATGTTTAGATATCTGCTTTTTATTGGGACTGGACAAAATGCAGCCCGAGCACAAAAACAGAAAAATCGCCACTGTTTGTTTCATTATATCACTCCCTTTTATTACTCATTTTTATGATACTCTAAGTAACTTGCTAAACATATTATACCAAAGGAGACGTATCCATGCCTAGCAACTATTATTTAGTCATTTTTTTGCAATTTTATAGCGCTCTTCATGCTGTCCAGGTGGATGAGCAACCGCAAACAAATCAAACAACTCCACCAGCCATTACATTTAAGATACAACAACAAATCACATGCCTATCTTATAAAGAAAAACTGGATAAACTACTTGAACAAAACAGAATCGATTACCTTGATTATCAAGATTTTTCAAGACAAATTCAGCATGATCCATTTGCAAACCTAGGACCAGTTTTCACTGAAATAGCTCAGCTTTGCCAATAATTAAAGAAAGGGCGCACATCTTGCAACATGCACTCTTTCTTACTTTTATACAAAATCAATATGACAATCCCATTTTTGCCCAAATGCCCCATTGTGAAATTGCACTATTATCATCAACACAATTACAGCGCCATTCAACCTCAGAGCCCAAATTCAAAAATGGTGCAAAACCGATATCTGGATGTTCCCACGTATAGCCAATGTTGGTAAATATTTTATGTGACAATGCTTTAGGGTTCAATGCAGAGCATATATCAATATCACAGTCAGTGAGTAGTATTGGTTCATTAGAAGTGTTAATTTGTTGTTGTGCAATCATTAAAGAAGCTGAATCATTTGCGTTCAACTGATTGAGTGGATTGCCATTGGCGTCACTTGCAAGTGCAGGATTATCCGCATTAGCGTTAGCAAACTCCATGTCAGCAACAAAGTTGCCATCACCTTGGCCTGAGCATAAGGTAGCTTCAGATTGCGAAACATTTAAAGCCAGTGGATCATTAATATTCAGGTCACCCATTGTGGCCGAAACGAATCCATAAAGTTGCGCATCGCCTTTATATGCAAAACAATCGGGAAAAGTACAACGCGAATCCAATTGCTCTGCACTGCGATACCATAAGTTATAACCAATATCCCATTGTATACCCTTTCTTTGCACGCTCAATTTTGCCACCATATCAACTTGCGCCTTCATGCTAATCTTTGAACTGAGGGTCGTTTGATTAATCGCCGGATATAAACGACTTTGATATTGCGAGTCAATGGGCATACCATCAACGTGTACTTGTGCATCATCCACCGGTACAATTTTGCTCAACAACATATAGCGACTGCCTGGGTTATCGCAAAAATCATACGATCGACATTGCTCATCAGCAAATAGATGAGTAATATTTGCATCTAGCCAAAAACCCGCAAAATCTAATGCGTCTTCGCTCGACCAAAAAATCATATGCGAAGTATAGCCAACGCCGACCTCCCAATGGTGCCCATTACCAACAATGGGTGCGAAAAAGTACTTCGGGTCTGGCCGATTTCCGGCCGGAAATGAAAGGCGCATATTAAGCCCCACATGATAATGATCATTTTGAAAGAAGTTATAACCCAATGCCATATGCACATCACTTAATCGTGAAAGATTCCTTCGTCCCATAATACGTCCAAAACCTAGTGCATCTTGCATATCACCAAAGGTAAATGCTTTTTGTTGCTTGCAAGTGCTACAAAATCTGCCAGTGATTGCCTCATGGAATGAACATGCCAAATCATCACGTTGCACTTCTGTGGCTGCCATATAACCTGCCGGATAGGTACTTGTACCTTTCATATCAACACATTCAGATAAATTAAGATCCCACTTTGTGTGTACTACTGGCGCATGCATTCTAAAATAAAGCCCTTCACATAAGCCATCGAGACCTAAATAGAAGTTCATATCAAAAATAAAATCGGTAATCTGTGGGGCAAAACGTATCAAACTCGAAAAATCTTGGGGCAACCCAAAATAGTCAGCCAATAATGCGCCTCGTGTGCTGCGATTTGGTAAACGACTCCCTTGAACGGCAAAACATTGCTTCCCACCCAAAAGAAAATCAACCAACTGCTGATTATTAAACGATCGTTTATATTCGGGTGCTATATAAAAACTCCAATAGGTGCGTCCCACATCATAGTCATTTATATGCTCTTGCCAACCTGCTAATGTTCGTGCACTATTAACCGTTTCAGAACGAGGCAAGATTACTGTGCGCCCAAAAAAGGCAAAACTGGAATAAGTTGTAAGTAAAGAAATGAAGACATACAGGCATTTATTTTTTCTAATGATGGCATAAATATGCATGATTCGTCCTTTTTTTTATGCTTCTAATACCTTGCAAAGATGTGTACAGTTTAACGCTTTCTTTAGATCATGCAATAAAAAAATGTATAAAACACCTTTAGACTATTTCAAATTGAATAAAACTAATAAAACGCGCATCTACAAGCAAAAATCCATGCTTTATGTTGTTTTTGTGGTAAAATAAGATAAAGTACGATATATAAATAAATAGGTGACATTTTAACTCTGAGAAAAAAGCAGATGAGAGTAAAAAAAAATAAAGGTTTTTTTTCAATTTCAGCGGTTGCAAAGATGTTTTCTGTTCATCAGCAAACCATACGTTTATATGAAAAAGAAGGCTTGATTTGCCCAAAACGTTCCTCGGGAAATACACGTTTATTTTCTGAAGATGATATTGATCGCCTTGAGGAAGTTATCTATCTCACTCACCAGCTTGGCATCAATCTTGCAGGTGTGCAAATGATATTGAAACTGAAAAAGAAAATCGATAAAATGCAAAAGGAAATGAATCGAGCATTCGACAAGGCAAAAGAGCAACTTAATGAAGAAACGGAACAAACAAAAAAGGTGGTCAGAACAACAGCTAAGCAGCTGGTTCAGTTAAAACAACGCAGCATATTAGATGCAACCCCGGATATACCCGAAGCTCATATTGAAATTGACAATTGGGACATTGAATATGAAGAAGAAGAGGCATAAAAAAGGAATATATATGTTGAATAATATAGTTAAAACATTTACACTCCTCTTTGGCTTGAGTCTGATATTCTTATCTGTCGGCTATTATTTAGGCGGCACAACCGGAGTTACGATTGCTTTTGTTTTAGCACTTGTTATGAACTTTGTGTCATTTTTCTTTTCGGATAAAATCGTATTAAATCTTTATCGTGCACGTCCACTTGACCCAGAACGCTACAACAATATTTATCAAGACGTGGCTGAGATAAGCAAAACAATGAATATGCCACAACCAAAATTATATTTAGTCCGTTCACCACTTGCAAATGCATTTGCAACGGGACGCGGTCCAGGCAACGCATCGGTAGCAGTCACTTCGAGCATACTTGAACTACTCAATCAAGAAGAATTACGCGGCGTACTCGCACATGAACTATCTCATATTAAAAACCGGGATGTGCTCATTGGCACAATTGCGGCAACCTTGTCTACCGCAATCAGCTATCTTGCTTATATGTCACGTTATATTGCATTTTGGCGCTCATATGATAAGCATGGCCAACCAACATCGGGTAATCCAATTACGTTACTATTTATTGCAATGTTTGCGCCGTTTGCAGCAACGTTAATTCAATTAGGTGTATCTCGCTCACGTGAATATCAAGCAGATGAATCTGGTGCATATGCAACACATGATCCTATAGCTTTAGCATCTGCCTTAGAGAAACTTGAACAAAATTCTAAACGTGGCCCTTTCAGAAAGGACATGCGATATCTTCCAATCGAATCCCTCGGTATTGTTAAACCATTTTCCGGCAAAGGTTTATTAGCACTTTTTTCAACACACCCTCCAATGCGCGACAGAGTTAGGCGATTACATGAAATACAACAAAAAATGTTTTAATATGAACCCAAATGATGTAAAACTGAAAACAACATTACAAAAATTAAATAAAGGAGGACTTGCAAATGTTTGAAAATGATCAATTTAATAATGACAATCAATTTATCATTTCATATGAACTTCTTGCGCTGCTTTTGTGGATAATCGAAAATGAAGATGACGCTTTATCAACATTAGTAAAAAAAGCATTCGCCTCCGGCCTAAAAGATCAAATACCTCATAACACACAAATGAGTGATTCACATCTTTTAGAAGAAGCTCAACAAGCGATTATCGATTTTTTTAGCATCATGGAGTCACACATGATAGAGTCGATACATGAACAATCGGTACAAAAAGCTCTAGAGAAAAATCTATTGCCATCGATCGATCAAATCGATACGGCAAATTGTGACGATGAAACATTGCGTATGAGTGTGGAAAACGCCACAAATATGCCAAATAATGCTAATGAGACACCTAAGGAAGCCCTATGCAGAGAACTTCTGCAAAACTGGAATCCTTCACAAGAGAAACTGGTGGTTAATTAGTAAAAAAAGAAAACAAAAAAAGCCTTCCAATTTCTAAGTTGGAAGGCTTTTTTTATAACGATTTAAAAAAACCTAAGTCTGTCAAGACTTCTCGTAATTCAAACATGGGCAAACCAACAACCGCAGTATAGGATCCATCAATCTTTTGCAAGAACTGACTTCCAAAGCCTTCAATTGCAATCGCCCCCGAACCAACAACAGGTACATTATCTAAATAAAAATTAACGGCATTATCCGGAACATAGAATACATAGAAAGCTACAACATATTTGAGAATATGCACATCAACATGCCATGCGCCATTTTGCCATATTCTGCGCTCAAGGCAAAAAGCTGTACCTGTTCTGACACCATTGCGTGATGATTTGAGTTTTTCAATCGCATCATTACGGTCAGCCGGTTTACCCTCAAGATTGCCAGCATTATTTTCAGTCAAAGTGTCAGCCGTCAATACTAAACAAACGTCACCCTCTTTGCCATCAGGCAGAATAACATGCTCCATTTTGAATAGAGCAATTTGCTCGACAACTTGCTGCAAAGACATGCCCCAATCACACTTGGTTTCATCAGCTGATTGCTCAACCAAAGTAAAGGGAATATGTGCCTCACGCAACAACATTTGACGTGACTGAGATGATGAACCAAGATACAATGTATTCATTACCTACCTTATTCGTTAATTCATTTATGTAATGGCATTTCAGCATGTATAGCTAAACTAACTTTTGCCACTTCCATTAATTTTTTTACTATATTCCATGTGTCTTGTTCAAGATGTTTGCCAGAAGAAGACTTAATCACTCCAAGTTCTTTTTGTGTAAAAGCAACTTTCCATGCTCCCTTGCACTGGGCATCAAGTCTAAGACAATCAACTGATGCATAGATCATATGTATTAATTGGAACTCAACATTTGGGCCTCGTTGACCTATTTGATTAAGCTGAAAAAATTCCATAACCCTGTTTTTTTTATCAAAAGGCCCAAAAAATTCCAATTTATTATCTGCAGACCAAATATCAAAAGCAAATAATATAACTAGGCACAGATACCTTACATTATACATCAAACACCCACCATTAATGCTTTTTCTTTAGCTTAATGCAAGCTTCTGTAATAAAGCTATAAGTTGAATGTCACTACATGGAGCTGTATCTATTAATTGATGTTGATTATCACTCAGTGACACAAATTTAGTAGTCTCATCTTTTTTATAGTTGTAAGGCGATTCATCTTCCTCGCTCACAATATGAACTTTATATGAAAACTGATTATCGGAAAGCTTTTTCTGCAAAGCAAAATTCATGCTATGAGATGTGCCGTCTTGAACTAACTTATGGTTTTTTAACACTGTGTTATCTAAAGCCTTTGCATTCAAAGCGTACAATAACATCAAAGAAAAAAAATGCGTTTCATTATCGTCCTATAAGTTAAATATTTTTAATGTAGTATATTACGCAAACATTAGCTTTGAGTGTACAGAATGTAAAGATATATGCAAGAATATAACATATATTATAATGTTATATTCTCGAAAAAATACAGTTTCTGATGCGAACATTAATCAATAAAGGTAATCGCTTGACCAATCTTATTTGCACGCCCGGTTCTACCAATACGGTGAATGTAATCATCATGCGTAGCAGGTAAATCAAAGTTAATAACATGAGAAACATCATCAATATCAATGCCACGTGCTACAACGTCTGTTGCAAGCAAAATTTGCGCTTTACCATCTTTAAATAATGACAACGACTTATTACGTTGGCCTTGTGTTTTATTACCGTGCATTGCAACAACTTTAAACCCACGCTCTATCAATCTTCTGTATAATTTATCAGTTCCCCATTTGGTACGAACAAACACAATGACCCTATCAAATCCTGGTTTAATAAGAAGATCATGCAACAGCTCAACTTTGTCTTTAGAGCCAACTTTAATCACATCCTGATTTACATTTTCTGCCGATTGACGGGTCTTGGCACTCACCGCAATGGGTTGATGTAAAAATTCACCCATCAACGTACTAATTGCCGGAGAAATAGTAGCAGAAAAGAATAATGACTGACGCTTAGTTGAAAGTTTATCCAACAAGAACCGAATGTCATGAATAAAGCCCATATCCAACATCGTATCAACTTCATCTAGCACGACTGCATTAAATGGTTCTAATTTCAATATCTTTTGCTGCACCAAATCTTTGAGTCTACCAGGTGTACCAATAACAAATTGTGGCTTCTTTTTAAGTTTAGCAATTTGACGAACAATACTTGCCCCACCAATACACAGAGCCGACGAAATAAAGGTTTTTAATTTAAAACCATTAAGTTCATCTTGAATTTGTGCGGCCAACTCTCTTGTGGGCGCCATAATCAAAACACGATCAAGTTTTTTTGTTAATACACTATGCACAAGAGGAATCAGAAACGCTGCCGTTTTACCCGTTCCAGTATTTGCAGTTGCCACCAGATCTTTGCCCTCTAACACCAAAGGAATGGTTTTATCTTGAATAGGCGTAGGCGTTTCATAACCTTTTGTGCGAATATTTTCTTTTAATTGATCTGCTATCTGAAAATCTGCAAAAGTATGTTTGGACACATACACTTGCGAAGGAACCGTTTCTTCGACCCTCTTAATAAAATCGGATGGATTAAACTTATTTGTAGCAGCACGACCTTTGCGCGAACGCCCGCCTCTCGCTGAAGAAAAACCTCGACGGCTCGAACCCGCCCGGCTACTTGATGTTGTTCTTGAGCGTGAGTCGCCAGAACTTTTTTTACCACGAGCAGACTTTAATTTACCGGATTTTGACATGTACTTCCAAGCTAAATGTTTTTTTAGTTACGAAGAAAAGAAATGCTTCATCATTTCTCTATCGGATATATATATAATATATGAAAATATGGTTGAGAAGAAACACTATACTATCATTTTTTATAAAATTAATCATCTGGACGCAGCAACGATCAGAGTTTCAAGCGCACGCCTTCTTAACGAAGGTACTATGTAATAGTAACAGAAGTGATTCATTCTAACAAAAGTTTAAAGACTAAACGAACATTAATGGAAAGTAAAAAGAGTGAATCAACATTTGTCAATTCACTCTTTTTTTATATTTATGGCTGGGGCGGGAGGATTCGAACCTCCGCGTCACCGGACCAAAACCGGTTGCCTTACCGCTTGGCTACGCCCCAGTGATAATTCAAAACTAAATATGATCGCTTAATAAAACAGGGAACGATCTGCAATTAGAATCAAAATCTATTCAGCCTGATCCGCTGAATTTTTATACTCTTCTATAATACGATTTTCAATCATGGTGCGAGTATCGGAATCTAAAGGATGTACAATGTCTCTAAAACTACCATCTTTGCGACGGCGTGAGGGCATTGATACAAAAAAACCTTTATCACCTTCAATAACCTTTAAATCTCTTATAATAAAACAATTGTCAAAGACGACCGTAGCATAGGCTTTCAATCGGCCACTTTCTTTTACTGGATAAACCTTTACTTCTGTTATTTCCATGTCGGCAACCCCTAGATGATACCAATACCATCCTTTTTTTTATACTTTAAAACCAATTGCAACTTAATTGTATAATATCCAAAACTTTTGTCAAATAAAATGTATATTTTTTTATTTTTTCCTCTCCTTAACGAAAAACATTAAATCAATCTAGCCGCTCGTAAACGTGATGAACGTGAAGATGGATTTTCAGCAATCTCTTCCAATGTTGGACGAACTACCTTTGGCGTGAGCACTTCAAGCACTCCTAAATCATGTTGCTCTTTAAAATAGTGTTTCACAATACGATCTTCAAGAGAATGGAAGCTAATACATACAATACGCCCATCCGGATTAAGTGCTCGTAATGCAGCCGGCAAAAAAGCACGTATATTATGCAACTCACGATTTACATAAATCCGCAACGCTTGAAAAATTCGCGTTGCTTTGTGAATATTATGCTGCGTGGTAGGGACTACGGCATCAATAATCGCAACTAAATCCGTCGTGGTTTTGATCTTTTTTTTAGCGCGTTGCTCAACAATCGCACGAGCTACACGACGAGAATGACGCTCTTCTCCAAAAGTGAAAAAAATGTCAGCTAGAGTTTTTTCACTCACTTGATTTATTACATCTTCTGCAGTTTCTTGTTGATGTGGAGGAGACATGCGCATATCGAGCCCTGCATCTTTGAACAAGGACAAACCAGGACGCTCTGATATCTGTATTTGTGAAGTTCCAAAATCGGCTAAAATACCGTCAACCTTCTGGATGCCCTCTCGTTTGAGTACGCGATATAACAAGGCAAAATTACCCCAAATAAACTTAAGACGATCACCATACAATGGTAAAAGTTCTTGGCCAAATCGCTCTAAAGTAATTTCGTCCCAATCCATTGCAATAACGTTGCAAGTAGGCTCTTTATCAAGAATAGCTCGGGTGTGCCCACCCGAGCCAAAAGTTACATCTAAATATGTTTTTCCTGGTTGTATATCCAAATATTGAAGAACCTCGTTCACCAATACAGGTTTGTGCTTTTCATTCAACATTAAATTAGGTCTCGCAAAAGGAGATTGTTGTTCATATATTTTGTTCCGCTACAGTGTCAATAATATGTGTAAGACCCATACCAAATGATCCTTTAACGAGAACCGTGCTTTCTTTATCTAGTCTATCTTCAAGTTTTTCAACAGCTTCTTCCCAAGTCTCAACGACATCTGCTGTCAAACCAAATGGTAACGTCTTCTTAGTCCATTGTACCATATTTCCAACTAAAATCACGTGATTAAGCGAGGGAACTTTACGCAAGAACCTTCCTAGTTGACGATGCCAAAATGGACTATTAACACCAAGTTCGAGCATATCACCTAACACTGCTATTTTTTGATCCTTAGTATCCAACTGTTGAAACGCCAAAAGAGAGGCCTTCATACTTTCTGGATTAGCATTATAGCAATCACTAATTATAATGCCCTTTTTCTGCTTCAAACGTAATGTTTCAAAACGCCCAGGAATTACAACTGGAAGCGCCACACCCTCTGCAATAACATCACCTGGCACACCAAGAAGATGTGCTAGCGCTGCTGCTGCCAGACTGTTAAATATCGCACCCTCGTGCGTTTGTTTTAATATAATCGAATATTTTTGCTTATAAATTTTAAGAATAAAACTTATATGACGATTACTTATATGAATTTTGCGCGCTTGAATTTGATTAATTGTTTTAGTACCAAACTTAATCACGGGATGCACATAGGCAACATTTGCCAGCAACCCTTGATCACCATTAACAATACCAATGCTTTTTTCGGTAAAATATTTAAAAATATCTTTTTTTTCCTGTGCAATATCTTGCAAAGACCCCAGCCCCTCCATATGTGCATGTCCAACATTTGTGATTAATCCAATGGATGGATTAACCATTTGGGCCATCTGCGCCATTTCGCCTCGTTTGTTTACACCAAACTCAAAAATAGCAGCTTTATGATGAGATCGCATTTTAAATACATTAATTGCAACCCCAATCAGGGTATTCTGATTGGCATAGGAAGCAACATGATCTGTATGATGCAATGTGAGTATATTGCTGATCATTTCCTTAGTTGATGTTTTGCCCACAGATCCGGTAAGGGCCACAACAGGATAATCAAATTGTCCACGCCAAGCATGCGCCATTTTTTTCAACGCATTGAATGTATCGGGAACGAGTGCAACAAATATATTTTTTAATTTTGTAACATCTATTTTATCTAATACCGCCTTCTTTTCTCGGTCTATGATCAGACCCGCTGCTCCTTTTTGTAGAGCTTCTTGAACAAAATCGTGTCCATCATGCGACGAACCTACCAAAGCAACAAAAATATCGCCATCTTGCATTTTTCGTGTGTCAACAGCAATTTTTGGTTCTTCGGGAAACGATTTAGATGCAAAAGTAGCTTCTGGAATTACATCTTTGAGAAAGTGCTCATCAAATCGCATCGAAAATCTCCGTCTTTTTCCTGGTGGTTTTTACCAGTTTTTTACTTTATAAATACCTGGCTATGATGAAAAAAAAATGGCTATTTTTTTAACATTTGTCAAGCAATAATTAAATTTACTACAAAATCAACTTGGATATACAATATAAATCGCGCGCCAGGTGTTAGCGGATTACGCTTCGTGTTTTACCATTACCAACAGTAGTAATAACGCCTTCTGCTTCAAGCATATCTATAATACGCGCAGAGCGATTATAACCAATTTTGAACTTGCGTTGCAACAGTGAAATTGAAACTTCATCTATTTCATCTAAATATTGCAACACATCTATATAAATGTCATCTCGTTCTGCATCAAGCTCTAACTGCTCTATATGTTCATTAAGATCCAAATATTCAACTTGTCTTTGCTTACGTATGTGATTAACAACATTATTAATTTCTTGATCCGAAACATATGCGCCGTGTAAACGCTGTAATCCTGCGCCATGCGCATCTAAAAATAACATGTCACCACGGCCTAAAAGTTTATCAGCCCCCGAACAATCTAAAATCGTACGAGAATCAATTTTAGAAGTTACACGAAATGACATCCGACTAGGAAAGTTAACCTTAATTAAACCAGTAATAACATCTACGGAAGGCCTCTGTGTTGCCACCATTAAATGTATGCCCGCCGCACGTGCCATTTGAGTAATGCGTGCAATCAATTCTTCTATTTCTCGCCCAGCTGTCATCATCAAATCTGCCAGCTCATCTATCACCACAACAATATAAGGCAACTGTTCGCGGCCTTCTTTTTTCATGATTAGATTATAATCATAAATATTTCGGCCTCCATCAGTCGCTATTTTTTCATAGCGTTGTTCCATCTCTTGCACAACCCACTTGAGTACTGGTGCCGCTTTTTTTGGATGAGTAACAATAGGAAATAAGAGATGAGCAATATCTGCATATGAAGCAAACTCAAGTCTTTTTGGATCAATTAAAACTAAACGTAATTGATCTGGCGATAACTTGCATAACATGCTAATCAACATTGCATTGAGTGCAACTGATTTTCCTGAACCGGTAGAACCTGCAATCAATAAGTGTGGCATACGCACAAGATCCACAATAACATTGCCTCCTACCGTATCTTGCCCCAACACTAACGGTAATGCTCCCTCAAATTGTGTGAAGGCAGTCGACTGTACTACATCAGCAAAATATACATTTTTGCGATGCTTATTAGAAACTTCAAATCCAACCAATGGTTTGCCTGGAATTGGCGCAATAATACGGATACTCAAAGCTTGTAAAGCTAATGCTAAATCATCCTCTAACGAGGTTATTTTACTAATTTTGCAATCAATCTCGGGCTGATATTCAAACAAGGTAACAACAGGTCCTCGCTTTATAGATACCACGGTACCACTCACACCAAAACGTTGTAATTTTTCTTGTAATGTTTGAGCTCTTTCTTGCAAATAATGCATTATTTTTGGGTCATCTCGCTCTTCTTGATTGCCGATAAAAATATCTAAACTTGGCAAAGCATATGCAACCCTTTTTTCTTGCTGTTTGCCACCAAAAAATGAATCCGAAAAATGCTTTGATTCAGAGGATGATGCTTCAGCAAATACATTTTCAACTGAATCTAGCTGCTCTTCATATTCAGGTTCCCGTGAAACAATATTCTGCAACTCAGCGGAACTATCATACACACTGCCCGAAAATGCATCAACTGCATCATTGTCTTCTTGCATTTCAAATTGTGTTTCTAAATAATTTTGCCAAAATGAATCTTCTTGTAGTTGTCCTTGCTTTATGCCACGTTCAAACTCTAAAATTGAATGCTCTTTGTTATGTATGGTCTCAGGTGCATGTATGTTGCGCACTAAACTATAAAGCCACACAACCGGCCGTGAAATCGCCCAAACAACATGAGAAAAAACTTGATGGGCTGGCTGCAAAAAGCGCCGACTTAATAAAAATTGCAATGCTTTAACAAGATAATGTACCGGACCAATAAATGAAAAACGCAATATTAATATGAGTGAAACAAAAAGCATTGTATACACAAATAGATACAAATTAATAGAGTCGAGCCTTTGCGACAAAACTGCGGCTATCTGAGAACCGACATATCCTCCCGAAAGAATTCCCGGAACATCAATCGCATATAAGTTGAATAAAAGAGCACTAAAACAAATAAAAACAAAACTTGCAACAAACCGCTCCCATTCTTGAGCAATTTTTTTACGTCTCAACAACATATATGACGCAAAAAAAAGTAATGGCACAAAAAGTAAACTCGCGCATCCAAAAAGATAATAAAAAAAGCCCGCAACATTCGCACCACACATGCCAAGCTTATTTTCAATATTTAGAGGATGAGTACTATAATATACTAAGCACTGATCAGTAAAAGAAAATGTCCACAAACAAACGGCCAAAAATATACCACCTAACGCACATAAAGTCGCACCTATAAAACCTGCATATTTTGAACCTGGCCACATTACATTAATTAGCTTACGCATGCAATACTCCCGTAATAAGACTTACTGTTATAGGTAGTAACATATACGCACCCCACCACCACAGTATCTTTTTTTTAACCATCTTTGACACCAAATATAGTCCTGCATAGGCAATTACACATGCACTTAGCATAACCCACACAAAAGGTATATTCAATAGTTCACTCATTGAAGTACGCAAAAGAATGCAACTATAGATGCTTGCAGAAAGTATGAGAGGCCATTGTATTAAAAGAGATATCTGAAAAGCACGCCGAACCGAAATGCCCATCCACCTACTTGCTACATAGGTGCAAGCTAAACGTGATATGCCTGGCACAAATGCAAAAGCTTGTATCACACCCAAAACAATTGCCTTAGGCGTATTCCATTTTGCATCCCCTCGTGGACACCAACGCAAACTCAGTAAAATCACACCCGTAATTGCAAAACTAATGGGCAATGGAAGCATAATTTTTTGAATTAACGACGTGATCCCATATCCTACCACCGTTACCATACTTGCCAACGCAGTTAAACCACTAATTTTAAGTATAATCTTCCAACAACGCCTGAAATGGATAAATGGAAAAGACCACTCTCTTATAAAAAAAAGACATATGATTATCGCAGTAGGCATATGCAATGCATAATTAACATAGGTGATAAAAGGCTTGGCCATTAATAAATAATGTGGCAAAGGACACCAAAATGCGAGCAATGCGCTGTGTCCAGAACTACTGATAGGAAAGCTTTCTAAAATAATTTGAGTGGCTGCCCACATATAAAAACAATACATCACATTTATTACTCCACATTTGTTTTTCAATGCACAAGTTTACCCCGCAAAAAAATATCCAGCAACCGCCCTACTTTTTCTTTTAATATTGAAAAAAAATATAAATTTACTAGAGTAAGAACAGAAATTAAATAAGGTAGCTTGTAAATGCGTAAAGGAGTCTGTACGAATGAAATTCAACAAAACCATATTATTATTAGCGCTGCTCGCGTGGCAACTTGAGGCTATATGCCCTGTTGCACCATTAATTGTACCTCGTTCACAAGGTGCCAACGCTGCGGTGTTTGAACTTGCAGGATTAACCAACCATATTAATATCTTCGATATGGAAAAATTTTATGGCACCGTTGCCGTGACACCAATGTATATGAATTCATTTAAAGAAGATGAACTCGCACGCTGTTTGTTTGGCGATAGTTTAGTAAGTTGTGATTGTCCAAGCGTTAAAGTGACTGGTAGCGGTGTAAACAATCGTGGCCAAAGAGATTGGCTCGCTGATTATTTTGGCCTACCAACCGATTTTGAAAGCTCGCTGTCATTTAAACCACATATTTCTAACTACCTCGTTGACTTTTATCTCTATCTTGGACTTGATGAATGGCTATGTGGCCTATTCTTCTTCATTCATGCGCCCGTGGTAAACACTCGATGGGATTTAAATTTCTCTGAATGTGTTGAAAATGCTGGTACGGCAGCATATCCAATCGGCTACTTTACACCTGAAGAGGTGCCTCGCACCGCATTACGTGATTCAGTTATGGAATATATGAGTGACTGCAATGGCCGCGACCTAGGCAATGATATATTTATAGAACCACTCAAATTTGCACGTATGAGTTGTGACAGTAAAAGCGATACCGCTTTAGCAGATATTCGTTTTGCTCTCGGTTGGAACTTTTTCCAAGATGAAGATTATCATGCGGGTTTAGGCATAATTGGTGCTGCACCTACCGGAACACGCCCAAGTGGTGAATATCTTTTTGAACCATTAGTGGGTAACGGGCATCATTTTGAACTCGGCGGACTTGCTTGGGGGCATATTGTCTTTTGGCGTAGCGAATGCGAAGAAAAATTCTTTTCAGGTTGGGTGCAAGCAAACATCACTCATTTGTTTAAAACAAAGCAATGCCGCTTCTTTGATTTAAAATGCAAACCACTCAGTCGTTATATGCTTGCCGAACGTATGACAACCGATGTTGAAAATCTTCTTTCAAACGAAGAGGCCGGCATGGTAGATATGAGCACCGTTCCTTCCAATCAATTTAACAAACTATTTGCACCAGTTGCCAATATCACACAACAAACTGTTGATGTGAACGTTAGCGTACAAGCTGATATAGTCGGTATGCTTTCCTACACCAGTTGCGGATTCACCTGGGATCTTGGCTATAACTTCTGGGCTCGCAGCTGTGAAAATATCGATATAAATTGCGATTGTCCACCTGCAGTTCAGGATGAAAATTGGGCACTCAAAGGAAACGCATATGTCTATGGATTTGCCGATCGTGCATTTGGCATGGATCCAGTTGTGCCAATAAATTCACCGATTGCACTATCTGCAACACAAAGCAATGCGACTGTTCATGCAGGCACCAATGTTACCACCGAAATTGATGCTATGATGGTTGCACCAAATCGCAATCCTGTTATTGATAATCGCCAATGGGCAACTGCCGGGCAAAATCAAACGGCTGAAGCATTATTGCTCAACCAACCTGGCGGCGATCAAACAAATACTTCAAACGAACCCGTACTTATAACATGCTCTGATATCGATTTTAGCAGCGCACAAACAAAAGGATTAAGCCAAAAAGTGTTCACACACTTCAGTTATGCATGGCTTGATAATGAAGACTGGACACCATACTTAGGATTCGGTGCGCAAGTTGAATTCGCCCAAGAGGATAGCAACAAATGTGCAAAAGATTTCTGCAACACTAATCCATGCGCAAACAGTGGCTGTAGTGGGCAAGCTTGCTCGGCCAACAACACCTGCTTCACCTGTGATGATGATTGCCTCCGTTGTGCAGTTTCGCAATGGGGTGTCTGGATCAAAGGCGGTGTATCCTTTAATTAATTGATAATCTTAATACAATGTTGGGCGGATTCGGTTCCGCCCTTCTTTTAAGGAGGTAAAGTTGATTATCAAAATATCATATACATATTTAATATTATTCTCTTGCTACCTTTCAGTACTGGCTAATCCTAAGCACAATATTCATGAAATTCCTTATAACACTTTCAAAACAAGCACTATTAACAACAAAGAAATCACTACAGAAACCTTTAAGCAACATTTTGAAAAAGCACCTCAAGAACTTGCTCAAAAGGTAAAAAAATGGCTTAAGAAACACCCGGGAGCCCAAGCAGTCTTGTTAAGCAAGCAAAGTAACATGGTTGATGTTGGGTACCTATGTTTAATAGCAAAACGGTTCTTTAATGACTACTCTGACACCGATGATGCAGGCAGTATGAACCATGTAATTTTATTGCCTGACTCTAATTATTTCATGAAGATAACAAGTGTTATAAGCCGATTTTTGTATACGGCTTCAGAACTTGGTATCGACTTTAGCTTCGGCCTTATGCTTCGCACAATCAAAAATGAAAAAAAAGGGAAAACACTCAATTACGTTGACTTAGATGAAGACAAGGCAACCCTTAAAGAGTATCTTTTACCATGTTTTGATAAAGAATTCCTTGCAAAAAAACCATCAAAATGGCAACAAGAAAAAATGATTGAAATCATATCAGATGGAATGCCGCAAGGCATGGTCCGTCGATATGTGTATAAACTCATGCAAGTTTACTGCATATCTGATCAAGATAGTTTCGACAATATGTTGCATGAATATGTTGATACAGCTTTTGCTTACGCCAAACAAATTGGCTACCAAAGAAAAGACATTGAAAACAAGCAAGTTGATGCCACTTATGGCGTCGCAAGCAGGATGTTCCATTGCCATAGATTTGCTGAAGCGATAAGACTCTTTAAACTTGATAAACTTGAGATACCACCTACCTCCTATGTAGTAAATGTAAATGAAAAAAATCCAACCTCATTCAAAGATGAAGACCTCATTTTTCTTCAAAAAAAGTTGAATAATCATAAATCACTTCAAACCTACTTTGAATCACATGAGAAAATCAATGATATATTAAGTAGAGAAGCCATTATGCAGCTTTGCATTGCAGCAAAATATGCAGGTCTATGGGATTTTAGCGGTTCAAATATTTTTGTACATGAAGAAACAAAAAAAATTACCATGATAGACTTTGAACCATACCGAGACATAACGAAAGCTGCTCTTTTTGGCGCTGATAAACAAGCCATGAAAAAAAACCTATGTGTATTTTTATCATATATGCTCAACCGCCTTCCTAAAGATAGCCAACAGAAACAATGGGTCTATGAATATATTGAACATGACCGTGATATTACACTTGAAGAAGTTGATCAGGCTGATGATAGAGACCTATGGAAAGGAAGATCAATCGGCCTATTGGGAAAATTTATGAGATACGAAAACCCAGCCAGCAATAACAGAAAATGCGCCTATTATCGTGATACTATTTTGAGAGAGTTTTTAACTACACAAGAAAAAATTAACATAGATAGAATATGGACATATCTAAAAAATCAGATCCGACATTTGATAAAAAAATAACTCAATGATATTACGAAAGCAAAGTCATTGCGTTAGAATGTTTCAAATATCAGAACTACTACTTTAATGATGCTGTCTTTTTTTGATGATCATTCCTTTTAAAAAAATTGAAGGTATAAAAAAATACTTATAGCTCCTTGCATAAATTCTATAGACCCCTAAACTACAATCAACTTTTACGAATAACAATAAGGAATGCGAATGCACATAAAAAAAACAATACTTTACATTATATTGTCAACAACACAGTTATTTCCAAGCACTATAGAAAGAAAATTAATCTTAAAAGAAGAACTTTCTGAAAGGATCTATAATAGAACTTTGATTTCCAAAGTATGCCTAGCGTCAATAGGATGTGTAACTGCAACTATCCTTGCATATTTCTTTAACACCTTGATTTACGAATACCAACAACGTCATGGAAGACATCATTTCAGACTAGCACAATCGACATCTGCATTCATACATCATTTAGAAAGGTATGCCATCCCCGCTTCACTGATATCAAATCTATATTGGCTATATAACCACCACCGTATTGGATATTTAAACAATACACTCGAAAATCTCCAAACAAAAAAGTAACATGAAAAAACACCACGCTCTTTTGATCATAGCAACTGCTTATTTAAGCCTAAACCTTCGTGCAAATTCACAACAAGAATGGCCCAATTTATCATTGTATGAAGAACAATGTACGCAAAAATTCGTTACTAAAATCAGCTCAAAGCATTAATAAAAGGAAATAACATGAACAAATCCTCCCTATTGCTTTTATCATCATGCATGTTTTGCTTGCCAGCTTCAGAACCTTCTCATGACATTGTTGCGATAAGAATGTCACATGATAAAGTAGGCAAAGGTGGTTTCACCAAACAATCGATGGACCGATTAAAAATAGAAGCAAAGCACGGTAATCCTTTCGCAATGAATGAACTTGGCGTTATGGCCCTTTCAATTAGAGAATTCCATGAAGCCATAGCATGGTTTATTCTTGCCCTTGAAATCAAAAGTGAACATCCCACGTTTAACTCAAACATTGCACAAGCCTATAAAGCTATTGGCAATAATGAATTGGCAAAATTTCACTATGAAAAAGCGGCATCAAAAGGGCGACCCAGAGCTATGAATGCACTCGGTTCATTTGCCCTTGAAGAAGACAAATTTGATGAAGCAATTACATGGTTTCAAAAAGCAATTGATATAGATAACAAATTAGATTACGTAACCAACATTGCTATTGCTTATCATTTAAAAGGCGATATTGATCAAGCTATCATAAAATATAAGGATGCCGCTTTTCGTGGGGATGCAGATGCCATGCATGTATTAGGCCTGATTGAAACTGACCGACAAAATTATGATGAAGCAATTACATGGTTAAAAAAAGCTGTAAACAAAACACACAATCCGAAATATATAATCAATTTGGCCTATGCCTATCAAATAACCGATAACACAGAAGAAGCATTTCGCCATTTTAAACTTGCAGCTGAAAAAGGTGAACCCTCCGCTGCAAGTTGGTTGGGAATGCATGCAATTGACCAACAAAATTATGACCAAGCGATTAGGTGGCTCAATAAAGCGGTAAGATTGGATGAAGAACAGGCTGACTATTTTTTCGCTTTGGGATATGCATATGCCATGAAAGGCAATGAAACCAAAGCGCGCAGATACTATAAAAAAGCAAATGCATTAAAAGCCGACTAAACAATTTTTGCTTGGATTGTGATTCCTTACTTTGTATACTCAACGTTAGCTGTACAAAAAAGTAAGGAATCGAGAAATGAAGCATCCATTTTACATCGTCTTTTTGATCATTTTATCCCATCAATTTTCGCTCGCAATTACGCCAACGCCGTATATTGCAATGCGCTCGCAAAGTGAAAATGCTCCGCGTGAACTTGTGGGCATAACGCGTTTTATCAATCAACCAACAAATCATTTTTATGGTGTTTTTGCCATCACGCCAGAATACACACAATCGTTTCATGAAAATCGCATAGCCGATTGTTTGTTTGGCAATGATTTGGCCACTGACACATTATCCGCAATTGAAGTAACCGGCATTCATGCGCAAGATAGAGATAACTGTAAAGATTGGTTAGCTGATTATTTTGGCCTACCAACGGACTTTGATAACACAATTAAATTTGAGCCGATCATCTCCAACTTCTTAATTGATTTTTATGGCTATTTTGGCCTAAACAACATTGCATGCGGCCTTTATGCCACCATCCATGCGCCAATTGTGCACACAAAGTGGGATCTAAACTATTTTGAAGTGGTTGACCAACTTGGCATACGCAACTATCCTCCAGGCTATTTTAGCGAAAATGCACATATAGAGAATGTTGGCAACATGGGACTCACCAAAGAAGACATAGGTGTCAAACGCATTGACCTACTTGATAACTTTGAAGATTTTGTGTTTTGGCAAAAAACACCCGATTTGGGTGACACAGTAACGTTTTGCCCATTGCAAAATGCACGCATGACGCCAAAAAATATAGATTGCAATAAAACAAAAGCCGGCCTTGGCGATATTCAAGCAGTTTTAGGTTATAACTTTTTGCTAAGCAGATGGCATCATTTAGGTGGAGGCTTGCGCGTTGTTGCGCCAACAGGCAACTCACCAAAAGGTGATTTTTTATTTGAACCGATTATTGGTAATGGCAAACATTGGGAAATTGGAGCACAAATTTGGGGACATCGTGATTTTTGCATCTCTGAAAATGAAGAAAAATGGTGGAGCGCATACTTTTTAGCCAACATTACCCATATGTTTAATGCCAAACAATGTAGAGTATTTGACCTGATTTGCAAACCAAATAGTCGCTATATGCTTGCACAAAAAATGACCTCTGATGTTCAAAATTTGCAAGCCGCGCAAATGCCTGATAGTTTTGTTGATCTGCAAACACCAAGTGCACAATTTGATAATAAATTTTCTTCAGTAGCAAACCTAACTAAACGCAAAGTCAATGTTAAGGCAGCTGTGCAATTAGATCTTGTTGGTATGCTCACCTATATAAAGCGCAACTTAAGCATCGACTTTGGATACAATGTATGGTTCCGTAGTTGTGAAGAAATTTCGCTCGCTTCATGCAAAAAACCTCTGCAAGGAGAACTATGGGCATTAAAAGGCAATGCACACGTATACGGTTTCACCAATCCTGGCACACCGCCAATTGCAGATAATACACCCGTTGCCCTTTCGGCAACACAAAGTTGCGCAACTATTCACAATGGCACTAATATTGCAACCACCATTGATGGCATGATGGTTGCAGCCGATAGAAATCCAGTTATTGATAATCGCTATTGGGCTGTTGCCACTATCGAGGGAACTCCCGTGCGCTTGAATAATACTATCACCAGCGGCGCACAAACAAACAGTTCAAACAATCCGATATTCATATCAGAAGATAATCTGGATCTATGTAGCGCGCGAACAAAAGGCTTATCGCATAAAATATTTTTCCATATAAGTAATTCATGGCTTAATTTTCATAATGAGTGTCGTATACCTTATATTGGTGGTGGACTGGAAATGGAATTTGGTAACCGGAATGTACCACAAAATGAACAACACAACGGATGTCAAAATTGTGCCCTTTCACAATGGGGCCTATGGTTGAAAGGCGGCTTTGCATTTAATTAATTCTAAGCAAAAAACTTAAAAAAAGTGTCCATTGAAAAAACGTGCAATCCCTTGACAAATAATGCCCAGTATACTAATACGTTAATAATAAATAGGTCATTAAAAAAGAACCAAAAAATAAAAAAACGAAAGGAGTAACATATCATATAACATCATCAATGGGGGCATATGTTCGTATATATTTTTTGAATATATAAAGAAATTAAAAAAGGAAAAATGAGTTATGAAACAAAAGTTATGTTTAGCACTTTTGAGTTGCTTAACACTCAGTTCTATCGTTCAAGCAGTTGCTCCATATTATAGTATTCGCTCACAAAGCGTCGATTTGGCTCGTCAATTAGTTGGCGTGAGAGATATCGAAGAAGATTTACGTTGTAGCGATGATTGCTGGCCAGGATATTTGGGCGTTACTCTTGAATATACAAAATCATTCAATGCCCGTGATATCTCTCAATGCCTTTTCGGTGATTGTTTGCTAAATAATGGTTGCTGCCAAGCAATTAAAATTTCGGGTAGTGGCGTAGCAAATCGTGCAGATAGTGATTGGCTTGCAGATAACTTTGGACTTCCAACTAACTATGAGGGTGTGTTAAACTTCAATCCACGCATTTCAAATGTACTTGGCGATTTCCAAGGATACTTACGCCTTGATCGTTATCTATGTGGACTATACTTCTACATCCATGCACCAGTTGTACACACCAAATGGAATTTAAACGTTTGCGAAGATGTGTTGGCGAATGACGGATCATACGTTGAAGGCTACTTTGCACCAACGGCAATTGCAAACGAAAATTTAGTTAAAACTGCAGGTGATTTCCTTTCAGGACGCGCAACACCAAACCTCGGCGATGACATCACATTCAATAAACTTGGTTATGCTCGCTTTGACACCGGCAACTGTTGCACGCGTACCGAAACAGCACTCGCTGATTTACGTTTTTGGTTAGGCTATGATTGGCTCAATTGTGATTGTTATGGATTTGGTTTAGGTATTGTTGTTGCTGCGCCAACAGGCAATGCTCCTGAAGGTCGCTACTTGTTCGAACCAATTGCGGGTAATGGCAAACATTGGGAAGCAGGTATTATGGCCAAAGGTGATTACACCTTCTGGGAAAACTGTGATGGCACACATCGCGTAACCGGTTTTACTCAAGCAAACATTACGCATTTATTTGACTCACAACAATGCCGCACCTTTGATCTATGTGGCAAACCGAATAGCCGCTATATGTTGGCTCAAAAGCTTGGCCCAAATACAACTGAACCATTCTTACAAGGTTCTACAACTGAATCTGCTGGTCAAGGCGTTGACCAACTATGCCCTGATAATACTGATCTTGAAAATCTCACCGTATCCAATGCAAAATTTGCAGGTGAATTTACCTCAGTTGCTAACCTTACAACATTCTGTGTCGATGTAAGTTCAAACGTCCAAATTGATTGGGTTGCTATGGCTACCTATTCACGATGTAACCTAACATGGGATGTTGGCTATGAGCTCTGGTATCGCGGTTGTGAAAAGATTACGCCAAAAGATTGTGCCGTTAAGAATTTAATTCCTGCAAACACCTGGGCGTTAAAAGGTGATGCTCATGTTTACGGTTTCTCAGCATGTACCGATTTTAACTCTCCTCTCCCATGTCCAGATCCTATGGCATTAGGAGCAACCGAAAGTGGTGCAACGATCAAAAAAGGTACCAACCAAGGCATGACAAACCCTGAAAGAAACCCTGGTATTGATTCGCCATACTTTGCCTATGCAGGTGATGCGGTTGGCGATTTTTCTGCAAGATTGGATGCAAGCACTGGCGGATGCTTAGATGCTCCAATATCTGATTCGGCCAATAATCCAACTCGCACGTCAATTCAACCGGTATTTATCAAATCAACCGACATCGATTTTTGTGCCGCACGCACCAAAGGATTATCTAACAAAGTATTCACACATGTTAGCTACTACTGGGATTGCGAATGCTGGCAACCATTCTTCGGTTTTGGTGCCATGGGTGAATTTGGTAGTAACCCAAGCAAAGACAACAAATCAAGTTGTAACACCAAAGACGATTGCCAAAAATGCTCACTCTCACAATGGGGTGTGTGGCTCAAAGGTGGATTTGTATTTGGTTAATATATCAAAACAGATTTAATAACTTTAAAAGGCTCGACACGTGTCGGGCCTTTTTTAGATTATCAAATGAATATCCTTCGACATGCTCAGGATGAGTTACATTATTTTTTTAGTTGTTAAGTAAGGCAGCCTGCAACAAAAACTGAAATCCCTATTTAGTAAATATAGAACATAATCTGTATTTTCATCCTGAGCATGTCGAAGGATATTCCGATTAATTGATTTTACAAATCTCATTATAGTAAAGTGAGAGCAAACAAAAGGAGATCGTCATGAACAGAAAAAAAACCCTTCGATACTTCGCTTCGCTCAACTCAGGGCGAGGCACCATATTACTCATTTTACTATTTTTAATTTCACCTATTTGCGCAGATGTTATGGATTTTCCATTACATGGCAAAACATTTATGCTCACACGTTCACAAAGTGTGAATGCTGCACGTGATTTAGCCGGCTGGCATTGGAACTTTCCCGAAATATGCTGTGGTAAAAAAAGTTGGTATTCATTCACGGTAACACCAGAATACATACATTCATTCAGACCAGATGATATTGCCGAATATTTTTTTGGTAATCCATGTTTGCAAATTTCGGGTAGCAAAGTTACTGATCGAGGACAAAATGATATTCTTGCCGATTATTTTGGTTTAGGACAAACATATAGCAGTACCGTTAAACTCATTCCAAGTTTGCGTAATGCTTTAGCCGATTTTCGTTTTCATGCAGGATATGGCCGATGGTATTTCCATGCGCACGCACCAATTGTGTGGGCAAAAAATGAAATTTTAATTGAAGAATGCATCGACAATCCAGGCACAAATATGCCATTTGAAGCATTATATATGGCGCCTGAAGCAGTGCAACCAGTGGTTTCTAGTTTTTGCCAAGCAGTTAGTCAGGGTGCAGTCTATGGTGAAGTCACTGAACCGTTATGTTTCGGTAAACTTGGTTGTCCAGATGCCACCACAAAATTATCCGAAATTCAAGCAGCAATAGGTTGGATATTTTTAGAACGCCCAAATGGCTGGATGAGCGTGAATATTCGTGGTTCAATCCCAACCGGTACACGGCCAAACAGTGAATATTTATTCGAACCTATTGTTGGTAACGGCCACCACGGCGAATTGGGTGTTGGTTTTTATGGCCAAGGTCTATTGTGGGAAAAAGATTGTAATAAATTTATCAGTGTTTGGCTTGAAGCAAATATTACCCATATGTTTGCTGATAAACAATGTCGAACATTTGATCTTTTGCACAATTGTGATGATTGTTGTTGTGTTGTGACTCCTGAAGATGGTTTTGGCAGTCGCTATGTTTTAACTAAAGAATTCAATGGCAATGGCAACTATACTCAAAACACCGTACCATTAATTAACCACACCACCTTACTTGCTGATATTAGCGTTGACGTGCAACTTGATATTGCCATCATGTTTGCATTCGAATTTAAAGGCTGGGCATTTGATATTGGCTATGATGCCTGGGCACGTAGCCGAGAACGCATCAAACTACTTGAATGTTTGCCCGAAAATACACTTGGCCTAAAAGGCATACAAAATGTTGCACTAGCCATGGGCGGCCCTTCAGATATAACCCAAAGCATGGCAACCTTGCATGGAGACGAATTTACTGAACAAGCAGCAGTAGCTGATGCGAATTCACCGATATTTACCAACACACCACAAGTTGATCTCAATTCAGGTGCATCATCAAGAATGCTCACACACAAATTTTTCGGCAACATTAACTATGCATGGCACCGTTTTGAACCTTGTGCATGGCAACCGTTCTTGGGTATTGGTTTGGAAGTTGAATTTGAAGGACAACGTCCAAAAGATCTGCAACCGAATAAACTTGCCGTTTCACAATGGGGCGTTTGGCTAAAGACCGGCGTTGGATATTAAGAAGGATCAAATCAGATGATACAAAAAACTAAATGGACCAATATCATAACAACCCTTTTCATTTTATATGCTCCATATTATTTATACCAATATAGAGGAAAACGGGTTCCTGAAAGATCCGGTTCATTCATAGCCATCACATTTCTTTTAGCATTGCCATATTTTATCTTTAATGTTCTGCACTATATTTTGCTACAACGATTCCTAGGCGCAACATTTCCTTATGAAAAACTAAGACTAAAACACACCAAAAAAATTGAAAGAACTGCTCGGTGGTTAGGCACTGACTTCGCCCCCGATTGGATAAAACATCAATATGCATTTGTATTATCGACGTTTTGCCTTTTGATAACCATAGTCGTTAGATTACTCATACCAAGGATAACCCCACACCTTTCTAAAGAAATACTAACCATTATAGAACAAATTTTAGAGCAACTCGGAATCGATCTCGCACACCCTGCAATATCCTACTTTATTTTCTTTTTTGCGCTTTACTCATTAATTCTCACAATCCTATTAACACTCTTTTCTCGGCAAATACTCAACAAACCAATCATGCAAACTATAACCGCAAACTTTTCTGCTAGCATTATATCGTTTGCCGTCATCTGCATATATTTCATAACCTTAGCTACTTTTTCATCATACGAGATCTTTAGATCCGTAGATACGCACAACCTCGCATACGGTGAAACTGTAAACTAAACGTATATTTATTTTTTAAAGGAAAGAGATCGTCAAATGGATATTAAATTAATCGCTCTATCTACGGGATTTTTCACTTTACTCCTGCTAGGCTTACTACTCTTTATAGCAATTCACTATATTTCACTACAAAAATTACTAAAGGCTAAATTCCCTTTTGAGCATTTCAGATTAAAACATCTAGAATGGCTAAAATCACATAACCCTAAAAACTTCGCTAAACTCTCTTCCCACTATAATATTTCTGATTTCAGAAAGCACACTTCTGGCATCGTATATAACAAGGCATTGTTTTCAGGCCTTATACTTTTTGGTATCTTAAGTTTACTCGAACACTTCATAAAATTTCTTGGAATAGCGCCAAAAAAAACCTTTTTCTATTACTCTGTAGACATCTCCTTGATCAGCTATTTCCAACAAATTTTCTTATTCCAGCTGCTTATATTCACTTGCACCCTAACCGCCATGCTACTCATTTTTTCACAAAAATATTTTGACAAACCGTTAAAAGAAACGGCCAAAGCTTCTATTATTGCAGGAATTGTATCTTTTTCTGTTGCGGCATTATACATATACCTACTTTTCAAAGCTTTGGAACATTTTATTAAGTAACCAATATAAAAGGAAAAACTAGTGAAAAACATTAACTGGAGATTTATTCTCATCAATCTGCTCGCAGGAGGCTTACTTGTCTGGACATTGCTAAGGAACAATAAGCTTGGAGGATTTTATAAAATTGCACTTGGTATTCTTCTGCCTATAACTATCTACGGCATTGTTCACTATCTCGTTTTACGCAAAATGCTCAACATGCCATTTCCCTTTGAGCCATTACGCAAAAAACATCTTGAACGCATAAAGATAGCTCGAAAAATATCCAATTGGACCTATAAAGATCAAGAGTGGCCAAATTGGGCAAAGCATAACTATGCTGGCACTCCTTATGTTTTTGCTTTTGCAATAGCCATTTTGTCTTGGCTTGTATTGGTTCTGGGAGGTTTAGCTATCAATGCTTATACACCCTTCGATCTAAAAACAATTTTTGATCCACGTAGCATACCAAAAGCGCAGTCAATCTTCGGCTATTTCATTTTTTTGGTTGGTTGGTATACATTGGTCCTGACAAGTATGCTACTTTGGTTTTCTCAAGCTATATTTGATAAACCGCGATCGGCCGCAAAAAAAGCAATTATTCTTGCTGGATTAGCAGCATTTGCAGCAGTAGCACTTTATATTATTATGATGTTTCAAATCGCGTCAACTGAAACTTTAGAAGCCATAGCTAAAACACTTTGAACATATTAACTTTGCCATTAAACACAAAAAAGCACCTTTTTATAGGTGCTTTTTAAACTTCCAAAATCATTATAAAAACGATTATTTTTTGCGGCGCTCATGCACGTAGGCAATAACTAAACAATTTGAGAAAGATCGATTATAACAACTTTCTAAACATCTGCCCCAGAGCATAAGTTCTTAATTTTTTTGAAGGATTCACAATTACCAAAAATCCATCATCTACCCATTGTTTGCACAAATGGCGAGCCGTACGAGACTTGATATTGAAAAAATCTTCGACATCTTTTGCACTAATCTCTGATTCATGCACAAACAAAGTTAACAACGCTCGTTTTCGAGCATCTAAATGACGCATCTCTTTTGCCATATCTTTGTTGCGATTAAGATTACCCAAGGCCCTTCGTTTTACACTTTCAAAACTCTTGAGCATACTTCTGCAAAAATATTCAACCCAAAGAGTAATATCCGATTTTGCACGCCCCATATAATAGTTATGCGATGGCCCGACATCTAATACACGATAGTAAGACGGTAAATCTTTGGCATAATATTCTTCTAAACAATAGATCCCTTTAAGATCGTAACCTCCTTGATGCAAAATGAGTGTTGCGAGTAACCGCGCAGTACGTCCGTTTCCATCATAATATGGATGAATCGTCACAAATTGATAATGAGCAATTCCTGCAATCAATGGCACTGGAATATCATGTTCTGGAGCATCATTGATCCAATTAACCAATTCTTGCATTAATGGCAAAACATCCTGAGCCTCAGGAGGCAAAAATACAATATTGCCAGTCACACCATCTTTAATAACATTTTGGCCATCTCGATATGGCGTAATTTTAATGCGTTTTTTTCCACCATTCATAACTATTGCATGTAACTTTTGAATATCTTTTTGCGTCAATGTTTTATTTTTAGCCAAAAGATCTACTTCATCAAGAGCTGCACAATAACCCAAAACTTCATTCTCATCCCGCTTTCGACCAACAGTGCCACCTTCTTTGATAAGCTCTTTTACCTGGTGCAAGGTAAGCCTGTTTCCTTCAATCTTGGTTGAATAATGAATAGTGCTCATACGCGCAGTTGCACGTAGATGTGCAAGCATCGTTGGTGTTATTGGCGCCAAATCAATGTCCTGCTTTAGCTCAGAAATCTGCATGAGCAATTTGGCTATTAATGGCGTAATCGAATATACGGGATCAAACATAACGAATCCTTTTTATCTTATGTAGCCATTGTACCATAATTACACAAATATTGCCATTAAATTGCCGTTATTTTGCCATTAAAACAAAAAAGCACCTATAAAAAGGTGCTTTTCAAACTTTCAAAATCATCAAAAACGATTATTTTTTGCGGCGCTCATGCACGTAGGCAACAACTTCGCCTATATTTTCAAATTTTTCTGCATCATCATCATTGATCTCAAGGCCAAACGCATCTTCAAACTTCATAACCAATTCAACCAAATCAAGTGAATCGGCACCAAGATCTTGCAATGTTGAGGATTCTTTAACATCGTCGACAGGAATATTTAATTTTTCTGCAACAAGTTGTGCAACTTTGCTGAATGTATCAGTACGTTCAAAACTCATATTTATAATCCTACGTTTTGTTCTTTTTGCTCAACCGGTTGTGGCTCAATCGGTTGTTCTTGTTCTTCAATATAATTTTTAAGCTCTTGGACATCAGCTAACTTTTGTATCGCCATGATCTTTTTGTTTGGGTATAGCTGTTTTGCCATATCAACCAACATAGTACCTGGCCCAACTGAAAGCAAGAGATCACACGTGTGCAATTCTTGTAATGATGAAACCCAATTTAGTGGTTTTGCCGATTGATGCATTGCCTCATGTTTAAGCGAAATACCTGATTGCATTGCTTGCGAATTAATATTTGAAATCACAGGCACATCAATATCTTTAAAATCAACCTTTTCGAGATACATTTTAAACTGCTCAATTGCTGGTTCCATAACTGCAGTGTGTATACCAAATTCAACTGGAATTTCTTCAATCTTTACACCAGTCAATGTTTTTGCATGTTGCATGCAAGCATAAACAGGATTCATCGGACCAGAAATAATATGTTGATTCGGCATTTCATAAACCGCAATGGCAACTTCATCTTGAGCAATCTGTTTAATTAAAAGTTCCAACTCTTGCGTTGAACAACCTTTAATACGAATCATTGCCAGTTCTTTTTTTTCAAGCGTTTCTTGAGCGAACTTGGTAAATTTACTCAAAATATATAGGCCATCGGCAAAAGTTAAACCTTTTGCTGCATGCATAGCTGCAAATTGGCCAACATTATAACCTGTCACCACATTAGGCACAATACCCTTTTCGGCTAAAACAGCCGAAAGCGATGAACTAACCAAAAACAATGAAGTATAAGCGTTGTGCATTTTTGAAAGTTCAACATCTGAAGATGCAAAACATAATTTGATAAAGTTGGTATCAAGGCAATGAGACGCTTGTTCAAAATATTCTTGCATGATGCGAGATTCATCATAAACATCTTTTGCCATACCAACAAATTGGCTACCATAGCCAGGAAAAATCATCCCTATTTTCATAAAATTCCCTCACATTTTAAGTCATTTTATATATCACGCACGTTTATTTAAAAAAGAAACAAACTGTTTTAAACGTGTAAGTGATTTTTGTTTACCCAAGAGTGTTAATAACTCAAAAACACTTGGGCTTGAACTTCCCCCCACTAATGCAATTCTAATCGGCTGTGCAATAGTACCTAACTTTTTGCCTTCCTTTTTTGTGTAACTGACTATCTCATTCTTTATTGAGGCAAGATCAAACGTCTCTACATTCTCTAAAAGAGCTATGATATTGCTCAGATCATCTGCCGTAGATTCTTGCACCCATTTGTCGCAAGCTGCATCATCATAGATTGTTGGCGCAACATGCACATCCATAATTGCTTGTGCAAGCTCGGCTACAGTTTTTGTACGTTCTTTATAAAGTTCAATAAAACTCAAAAGATCTTGATCAGATTTATCTAATGTTTGATCAAAATCCGGCTTTATTTCACGAATCATTTCAAGTAACAATGGGTTTTCAGCTTCACGCATATAAACACCATTGAGCCAATCAAGTTTTTCCGAATCAAAAATAGCGCCTTTTTTGCCAACACTTTTAAAGCCAAAAAGCTCAATCAACTCATCGCGCGAAAACTTTTCTTGATCACCATGTGACCACCCAAGGCGCACTAAATAATTGAGCAATGCATCGGGCAAATATCCTTGCTCTTTATAATCCATAACCGAAGTTGCTGCATCACGTTTGCTGAGTCGATTACCACTTTTACCCAAAATTAACGGCAAATGAGCAAAGATTGGTGGTTGTGCCTCAAGCGCCTCATATAATAAAATCTGTTTAGGCGTATTTGAAATATGATCTTCACCTCTAATAACATGCGTGATTCCCTGGTGCATATCATCGGCAACCACCACAAAGTTATACATTGGCCGACCATCAGGGCGTGCTAACACAAAATCATCAAGTTGCTCAACGTCAAAACAAACACGGCCACGAATAGCATCATCAAAACATATCTCTTTACGCTCAAGCGGTAACTTAAACCGAATAACATATGGTTTGTCTTGATCTTGCAATTGGCCACGACAAACTTTAAACGCTTTTGCAAATTCGGCAGTACCGGTTTTTACTTTATGTAATTCAAGAAACTCGTCTTGCGTATAATAATCCTTATACGCAAGACCTTTATCTAATAAACTTTGAATAAGTTTTACATGCTCGGCAAAACGATCCGATTGCATTACAATTGGCTCATCCGCTTTGATATTGATCCAAGCAAGTGCATCAGCAATCGCATCGGTATATTCTTGTTTTGAACGCTCAATATCGGTGTCTTCAATGCGCACTAAAAAGGTACCCTTATTATGTCGCGCAAACAACCAATTGAATAACGCAGTTCTAAAACTGCCAATATGTAAGTAACCGGTTGGTGAAGGTGCAAATCGCACACGCACCATTTGTTTTTCCGTATTCATAAGCACGCAATGCTACCTTTTACTTCTTAAAACTTTTATAACGTAGCAAGTTTTTCTTCAGCCGAATTCACCCATGGTGAATCTTGCCACACATCTTTTTGTGCAACTAATGTTTGCCACGTTTTTTTTGCTTGTTCAAAATTATTATCAGCATAATAATAATCACCTAGATGAAATTGCGCAGCATCGCCATATTGATTATCAGCATTTTGTGCTAATTGTTGCAACTGCTCAAAACCTTTTTGGCGTTCTTCTTTTTTGGATGCGTCTAATTGCATCAAAGATTGCGTTAATGCAAAATAATTTTTGTAAGGTGAAGTTGAACTCAACCCATCAATTGCACGCTGCATATGCTCAACCGCTTGCCCAATCTTTTGCTGACGAGCCAATGATTGTGCTTGCATAACCAAAAAAAACGGCTGTAGTGATGAACCTGAGGCTTGATCATAACCCAAATCATTCATTAGATTAATCTCAGACCATAATGGATGCACACTGTCGACAGCCTTTTGGTATTCAAACAAACATTCACCTAAAACCTGTTGCGCTTTTTTACCGGTATAAACTTTATACCAACGAAACGAAAACCAGCCTAATACAGATAATGTCAAAAAACCTAATCCGATGAGTGTGGCTTTTGTTTTTGGATCTTGTACAGCTGAAATGACTTTTTTTGCCTGAATCATAGATTAACTCCATGTTAGTTTTACCACCATCCAACTTTTTTATATTTTTTATTACAAGATAAGCAAAAAACCTCCATCCAAAAGTTGACTATCAACCTTCTTTTTTCTGCTGTTCAGCTTTTTTTGCTTCCAGTGCTTCTTTTGCTTTGCGTGCTTCTCCGCGCGTTTCGGCACGTTCGTTTTTAGTTCGCAAAATCTTTACACCTTTATAAAACCCACAAGCCTTACACACTTGATGAGCTGGCATCGGCTCTTCACATTGCTTACAACGTGCAATAGCTTTAACTTTTAATCCCCAATTTGCAAACCTTTTGTCTCGGCGAGGCCTGCTCCGCTTCCGTTTTGGTACTGGCATGACACATTCTCCAGGAGTTTCCAATACTAATAGAATTTATTTCAACACGTAACAACAAAAACAAAGCACTTATGTGCTTTTATCATGCTATTATTATTCTCTTTAACTATACAGATTTCCGCTAAAATTGCAAAAAAGCATTCAGCCAAAAAGATTTTTTGATGAATGCGTACCATTAAAAATCAATTATAGAAAAGTATTTTCATCAAAAAGATGTTGCGGCACCCTAAAACAGCTAATTAATGGCCCACAATCCTACAGCATTTTGAGCTACTTTCCCACTCAATTGCAAATCAAACAGATGATTATGCAATTCATCTAATTCAATATTAATCAGCTCTAGTAGCTCATCAGTTGAAAGTGGTTTTTGAGCACAATAATAGATAATTTTTTCATTAATTGGAGCAGTATCAGATAAAACGAGGGATTGTTGCTGTGGCGGTACTTCAACCTTATTTCGATTACCCTTTTTCGCCCTTTTTTCAGTTTTTGGTGGTTGTTTATCACCCAACTCAATCAACAAGTCATCAACTGAGCACATTGGCGTTGCGCCCTCTTTGAGTAATGCATGGCACCCGGCCGAAAGTTGATCAAAAATAGAACCCGGCACTGCAAACACGGTACGCCCTTGTTGTAATGCATATTCTGCCGTGATGCTCGCACCACTTTTTTTGGCTGCTTGCACCACAATAGTTGCTTGCGACATACCTGAAATAATGCGATTACGTGCAGGGAAATTACTCGCACGCACTTCAAATTGCAATGGAAATGGGCTGACAATTGCACCGCCATTGGCAACAATATCATCAAATAGACCAATGTTTTGCCATGGATAGAGATGCAACAACCCCGCACCCAGAATTGCCACGGTTTTTCCGTTATGGGCAAGTGTATGTTTGTGCGCCATAGTATCTGCGCCAATTGCACCACCACTAATAATGCTCCAATTATAGTTAATCAGTTCAGGCACACATTCGGCGATAACCTGTTCGGCATAATGATGCGCTTTGCGTGAACCAACAATAGCAATATTTTTTGCAGCATCATTAAGTTTTGCACCACGATAATATAACACCGTTGGTGACCCGTTAATATGCCGCAACATTTCCGGATAATCATCATCAATAATGGTTGTCCATGAAACCTTATGCTTTTCTATTAACTCAAGCTCACAGTCCAGCTCAGTTGCATTCTTGAGCCCTTTAAAAATTGATGTAGCAACTTTGGGTGTGATGCCAAACTTATGCACCATATCATCAATTGTGCATACATTAATATCATCTCCAAGACCCGATTCGATGATACGCGAAACGGCAGATGGCCCAACACCATCAATAAGCGAGAGATGTAATAATAGTGAACGTTGCATAATAATTTCTTTTTTTAACAATGTTATTAAGCACTAAAAAAGGGCCGTAGATACAGCCCTTTTTATTTTTATCTTAACTCAAAATGCGGTTTAATGCTAATCATTATTCATCGTCATCGCTATCTGGATCCTTTGAAAGCAAATAAGTAAGTGTTCCATCATCCGAACCGAACTCATCCCCGCTTGATGAATCATTAATAATCTTTAAAATTCCGACACCCGAACCGTCATCATACGAATCGTCATCACTGCTCGTTGAGAACTTTGTTTTGGTCTCATGCCAATCATAGTCATCATCAGAACTTGATGAACTATCTCCATCATGAAACTCTATTAACCTTGATGAAGAATTATCATCGGCGCCAGAACCGCCTATCAATAGGCTAGAAAAGCTAGAAAAGTCTATTTGATCAAGAAATTGCTGTTGACTCGATGAAGAAGTAGAAGCATTATTTGCGTCTTGATTAGGATGCAAAACGCCCCACAGTTGTGCGATACGTTGCACCGCGTCAATATCACTGCCATTTACAGAAAAACTTTTAAGCATCATTTCAAGCACGGGCAAGTAGTTATTTTTGAAAGCATCGGATTCTAATAATCCCTGCAATTTCACTGAACCTATAATATCATCAATCGCATTCAAACAGGACCTCCGCAAATAACTGAAAGATCTGTTCAGGATTGACATTTCAAAAAAAATGAGCTCTTCTTTTGTAGTCTAAAAACATAAAGAGGAGCTCAAATGATCAGAAAAACTGAACGTAAATTAACTTATCCCGTTG
>JAJCZC010000038.1 GCA_029262575.1 Candidatus Babelota bacterium
AAGGAAACGCGGTGTAATTGAATCTGTAATCGGTATTTTGAAAGCTCAATACAGCTTGGAAAATATAAATTTCAGGAGTCCAATATCTCTTATTGTTCATGTCTGTGCAGTTATTTCAGCATATTCATTTAGAGCAAGCAAGCCAGCAATATTTAAAGAAAAATTTGTCAGGTTAAGTGCTTAAACAATTTTCGAACTCACGTTTTTTTAACAAAAGATATTCAAGTATGTTGTTTTTCTGCAGTTGTTTTGCAATTATAAGTGATTTGTTATCAATTTCAACCAAATTGTTGCTAATCAAGTAGCGTACCATCTTTAGCTGGTCAGTTTTGTTTGATCTATTATGTGCATATGCAAGTGGTAGGGGCGTCATATTGTGATGATTTTTAGGTTTTATTTTGGCACCGTTCTTGATGAGGTATTGAACCATTAAAACGCATCCACTACAGATAGCATCACTTAGAGGGGTTACTTCACAATCGCCTTCGGCGTTCGGGTTTGCGCCATTTTCAACAAGAATTTTTACTGATTCTAACTTTTTATTCATACATGCCATGTGTAAAGGTGTCGCGCCGCTATAGTTTTTTCCGTTGATGTCGGAACCGTTTTTGATGAGGTGGTGAATAATTTTGGTTTCTCCATAGTAGGCTGCTATATGAAGAGGCGTGGAGTCGAAAAAATTTTTAGCATTGACGTTGTGTTGTTGATCAATGAAGTATTTAGCAGCTTCTATGTATCCTTTCTGACAGGCAATATGCAGCGGGGTAAATTTTCTCCAACATTTTTTGGATTCTTCGATACATACTTTGATGTTATTATTACTTGCGGCAAAAGCTGGAAAATAAATTATGAGCGTTGCTGCAGTTAAAAATATTTGTTTTTTCATTGTTTCCTCCTTATTTATAGACAAAAATTGAATATAAATACATAATAGCATTTTTTAAGTAAATGTCAAGCGTCTAAAAACACTGATATAAAATAACCGTGCAGCCTAATATTTAATGTATTGGTTGAGCATTAATATCCAAAGTTTACGAAGATTGATAAAAAACTGCCAATTTAACGATTTCCTGCCGCAATTTGGCATCTGCCTATATTGTGCTAAACTAAGAAATATCAACAATTTTTCTCCAAAAGGATTGCACAATCATATGTCACATAAGCGGCTGCAGTGGCAGAAATTAAAAAAAATTAACCTCCGGGTTTTTCGGGATATTCCAGCGCATGAATTGCGTATGACCATTCCTACGATGCTCACTTTATTACGCATTGTTTTGGTGCCTTGTATTGTTGCAGCCATGGTGATGCATTCCTGGGGCTTGGCCTTTCTGCTTTTTTTGACTGCCAGCGTCACCGATTTCCTTGACGGGAATTTGGCGCGTATGTGGGGGCAAAAGACCTTTCTTGGTGCTTGTCTTGATCCGATTGCAGATAAATTGCTGCTGATCAGCTTCTTTTTTACGCTCTTTTTTATTGAAACGCCACTTTTTTCTATTCCATGGTGGTTTGTATCGTTGGTGGTACTCAAAGAGTCAATTGTGATTTTTGGCGCTTTTTTTATTTTGATTAGTGGCAGACAGTTGGATGTCCGGCCAACATGGTTGGGTAAATCGACAACCGTTGTACAAATGGCTTTTATTATTTGGTTGTTTGCTTGTTATTATTTTCAATGGGTGCCGGTTAAAACCTATTATACGATGTTGGCGGGTATGCTCTTGATGATTAGTCTATCGTTCGTGCAATATATTTGTATGGGTTTAAAGCAAGTAGTTCAAACTTCATAAAAAAAGGGTACTATGCGTTTGTTATTGTTTGTCTTATGTGTCTATATGCCGATTTTGCCAGCTAACGAATTTATTCAGAAAAAACGTCCACGTAGAATTTCGCTTAATAAATGCAAAGAAGATGCTGCTAATGCCTTAAGTTGCCAATTACGGCTATCTGCAAGATTGATGCAGCAGATTGGTCAGATACAAGTGAAATTGCAGGCTTCGGGACCTCTAGGGCCTAAGAAACATCGCAACCGCCTAAATTGCATTGGCACACAATTGCGTAACTATAGTTTGCAATTGTCGGATGTATTGACACCAATGATGTTTACTCAAATATTGCACTTTGATGCAACTATGCCCATTAGCATTATGTTCGGTCATATTACCACTATAATGGGTACAGTTCAGCAGCATGTGATAAAACATCTAGAGGATATTTTTGAAGATAAAGGTACCGTATTTATCAAAAAACATAGATTGCAGTTGCCGGAAGTTGTCAAAACAATTAAACTATACACGAAACAATTGCATGCATTACGTGATCTACTAAGTGCATTTGAAAAAGAGCTCGCACATTCTGCTACATCAAACAAAGAAGATGTAACCAAGAATATGCCCATAAAAAAAGAGCTCATGCAAAAGTTATAAGCTTATACTATTTTACTGTTAAAGGATGTTTAATATGGCCAGTTATAACCGAGTAATTATTGGTGGCAACTTAACGCGTGATCCTGAATATAAACAATTATCTTCAGGGCAGCCGGTTTGCCGTTTAGGATTAGCATCAAATCGTCAATATCGCAATCGCCAAACAGGCGAAATGGTGCAAGAAGTTTGTTTTGTGGATATTGATGTGTGGGGAGCACAAGCTGAAAGTTGTAATCAGTATTTGCAAAAGGGGCGTCCAATATTGGTTGAAGGGCGTTTGAAGTTTGATTCATGGGATGATGCTTCAACGGGACAAAAACGTTCTCGTCACACTATAGTTGCAGATCGCGTAATATTCTTATCATCACAAGAATTTGCTGGTGCCGAGCGCACAACTGAGCAACCTGCTCAAAAAAATCCGGGTTTAAATCCAAATGATCCAGTTGAAAAAAAATTGATGGATCAAATTGATGAAATCAAAGCAAAAGTGAGTAAACCGGCACCAAAAAAGGTTGCTCCAAAACCGGAAGCACCAAAAACGGGTGAAATCGATTTTAAAGATGAGCCTCCATTCCAGGATGATTTGCCATTCTAGCAGATTAAATTATGTTGCAAATAAAAAGAGGCGCCTATTGAAGGCGTCTTTTTTTATTAATACAAAAATATAATTGACAAATAGGATTTAGTAGTTGTACGATGAAAGTGAAACAAATGCATACAATTAGGGGAGTTCATGCATGAAATTTAAAGTACAACTCAAACTTATGCGTGCTATACGCATCATATCAATTGGCATGTTAACCACTGCAACAGTGCAAACTGCGGATAATGCATGTAACTTTGATGAAATATTGGCAGCAACGCCCTATGCGGCACTACTTAGAGAGCTTATTTGCTTGACCGATATCATTGGTTTGTTGCGACATAAAATTCCTGAGGATGAACATCGTTTTATTGAAGATAGTGTTTTGGGCAAGACATTACGCGCACAACGACTAATAGATCAAGTTGATTTTGAGCGGACCTTACAAGAAGATATTGATTATCTTTATTATTGGCTTTCGGTCGCACGTTCTGAGCCATTATCAGAACTGTTGCAATATCAAATGTCTGAACTTGAACGTGCTTTACAGCAACATGTGAACAAAGGATTGCCACCAGATGGTTCGAGTTGATAAAATGCGTATATACATAGTTAAATAATGGAGTTATCATGAAACGTTTTTTTATACTTTTTGCATGTTTTACATGCGCCTTATTACAAGCAAAATTACGCATTCGTCAAAAACATCCACAATGGGCAGAACGGCATTTGAGTTGTTGTGCCGATAGGCGTGGTGAGATTGTGCCTTATGGAGCATCTAATGCCGAAGATGCGGTTAATATGCTGCGCGAGGAAGCAATTAAAGCTTATGATGCAGGAACCTACATTGCCGATTGGGGCAAAAAAAGGCGGGCGGCTATGGAGATTCAATCGCAATTGGGTTATACCGTTCCGGAAGATTATAGTTTTAATGATGAGTGATTCTTGTTTGTTTGTCCTAAGCGGACGGCTGTTTAATATCTTTGTGCTGTGCACGGCCATTTAGTTTATTATTTTCAAAGTCATGTGTGTCCCAAAGGTGTCCTTGCCGACACCTCTGGACTCCAGGCACCAAGGCTGAGCCTTTGGAAACCCTTTGTGTCCAGGATTGTTAAGGAGGTTGACACGAACCTCCTTAACGACACCCATGATAAGCTATAATAAAAAACTAAATGGACGTGTTGAAGACAAAAACTAAAAAAAGGTCAAGCTCTTATTTTATTAGAATAATGATATAAAAATATCATTATTCTAAAGCAACAACGCCGGTTTGCGTACCGGCCAAAATAACGCCGGTCATGCCAATAGGGCGCACCCAATAGAATGCAGATTCATTACGCAATACACAATCACGCAAAACGGTTTGCGATGGATCGCAAACATTCCATACGCACCAATTAAATGGTGTAACTTCTAGATAGCGCAATTGTTGCAGTGGGCAACAATTGCACGATTTTTTGCCGCAACATGGTATGCAGGCAAGTTTTGCATTACTTGGTGAAATGATAAAGAACCTTCTGCCGCCATCTGACCAGAAGTAGCATATTTTTTCATATAATTTTAGATCGGTGCATGGTGAATTCACTTGCACTGGATTGACGCAACAACATGGATCGCAACTTTTGGCGCAGGTGGTCGTGGCTTCTTCGCATGGTGTTGTGCAATCAGCGGTGCAACAGCAACTTTGCGTGGTATCACATTGTGATTCGCAT
Source organism: Candidatus Babelota bacterium (assembly GCA_029262575.1). GTDB lineage: Bacteria > Babelota > Babeliae > Babelales > Vermiphilaceae > JAKBEL01. Next base: position 4,716 of record JAJCZC010000038.1, read on the forward strand.
GCACCATTATCGCAGGTAATCAGATGATTAAAGAAGGTTGGTACAAAACGGAATGTTGGATCATCAGCACATTCGCCATTGAGTTGATGAATTGAAGAACGTTCAAATGTTTTGCAACCGCATGCATCTTGTGCACTAAATGGCCATACCGTACTCATAATGGTTGGATTGTCAATTGCGCCAATGCCATAAAACAATGTTTGATTTGCAATCAAAGTCCAGTTTGCATCCATTTCGTCGCCTGGGCCCTGAATACCACCAGCTTGTTTCGATTGGAACATGCCATTATTGGTGGTCAGCACCAACTGTTCTTGGGTGTTATTTAGATCAGTTTGAATGATTTCCATTTGTGTGAACAACAAGGTATTTTGCAAGGCGGTTGATGTTGAGGTAGAAGTTGATTGTGCGATCAGCGTCATGTTACCTCCAGCGAACATATCAGTGATGTTATCCATAAAATCAATGCGGTATATCTTACTACTGAATGGCACATCTTTGGTTGTTTGGAAGGTCATCACATAAAGTGTGTTGCCGGATGTTTTTATATCAATCACCGGATTTTCAAATGCGGCAATTTTGTGCCACATGCCATCTTGGAAAGCCGATCCAGAAAGAAGTCCAAACTCAGTTACGTTAAATCCACTGCCATCACTTTTTGTAAAAACATAAAGGCCTTTACCAGTTCCAGCAAAGAAATAATTTGAGTTAGAAGGGACATTGTTAGAGGTACGGCGTGCATATTCTAGCGTTGTAACACAACCTGCATTAGGTAATTCAGTTTCTAAAAAGAAATCAGGGCAACAATAATCAATGGTAACGCGTTGAGGATATGGCGTACTTGTTGTTGGATTCACGTCGAATGGTGCCATTGCTGCACGTGATGAGCTGGTGAGGGCAAAATCAACTTTGTTGGTGCCACCAAACAATGCATAACGATATCTAATCTCCTCACCAATGCCGGTGGTTGATTGATCTAAATCGAGCACTGAATATGCACCATCACACAACGAACGGTTAAGGACCGCGGCTAATGAGCAACTTTGTGTGCATGGATCACACACACCACCTTCATCCCATTCGGTGATGCGCACAGTTTTTTGTGGTGTGCCATCGACCGCAATAACTTTGCCGTTAACTGCATCAACGGTAAAGAATGAAACTTGTGCGCTCGATGGACTATCAGGAAAACCGCAAATTGGCCACATACGTTTAGTCCATGGAGTCCAGCTTTTTATTTTGCCTACATTGTCAAACTGTGCTTGAGAGTATAAAATGCCAGTTTCATTATCATCACTTTGTGGAATTTTGAATGACACATAGACTGCATCGCCGATCACCTGAATATCCGAAATAGTTTGATCTGCTTGTATTGGCAGCCGCCCATTACCAACTTGTGCAAACATGTCATCTTCTGTTGCAAGTTGCCCTGCTGCAGTTGCAGGGATGCGGAAACGATGGGTGGCAACGTCATACATATTTTTATTAGCTAATTTACCTTGATTTACATCGTCTGGATTGCATGTATCAACTAATGGTAACGCAAATATCTTATTAGTATCGGTGCCATTGCCGCCATGCGCAATCAAATAACTCGGGCCAGTTGAACAGTGCATGATTTCAAGATGTTTTAGTGTAAGATCAATAGTGTCTCCGTTGTTGCCGATGCCACCAACAATAGTGTTGTCAGCGAAAGCAGCATCTTCTGCAATTTTATTGAGTGTGAGTGTGCCTTTTTCAGGGCAACACCCAACAATGCCCATTGCTACTGAAATGCCACCCTGGCCATCAGCATTGAGTGATGCAGAAAGTGAAATACCTGCATATAAACGTTCAAGTTGGTCGTCCCAGAGTAGTTTTACGTTTTCATCTGCAAGGGTTAGACCACTATTGCCAATTTTTAATTGTGGTGAAGCACTGCTAAATTGTTGAGCTTTGATGCCCATATCACCAGGCACAGCAGCTGTTTGTACTAAACATAAATTTTCTTGATTGATGGCAACAACAGCAATGCCGTTATCAGTTTCTTGGGAGCTATCTCTGACTGCTGCAAAAATAAAACAGCGATTTGCTTCAAGGCCATTAATGGAACTAGCATTTCCACCAGGGGCATTAAGCGTAGAGCTATATACCTTTAACATTTCGCTAAAGCGCACTTTGTTGGTGATATCAAAAATGAATACTTCAGTGTCATTGTTATCAGAAACACCTGCAACGCGCGAACTTGTATCACCGGAATCAGTTGCCATGGCTAAAAAAATGATAGATTCATTAGTTAAGGTCATGTCAGTTGCGCGTGGTTTAAATCGTGGAATTTGGCTCGATCCTAAGGTGCGCTGAAAGCTAGAGATGGCATAATTACCTGCACCAGCAGCTAGACCAACGTAATAAATGCCGTTTGCACGATCATAGGTTGTTGTTTGTACTTCTTGGCTGAATGTTTCAGTGGCATTTGCAGGACAACCATCGGCAGCAGTGGTGGGTGAAACATCGCCTTGAATAAGCTGTGTTGCAAAGTTGATATTGAAAACAAGTAAGCATAATGTGATGAACGTTTTTTTGTACATACTCAGATTCCTTTTTAAGTTCATTTTTTAATAATTCCAAACTAAATCAATACCAACCATGGCACCGCCTATGTGGGTATTAAAGATGCGTTGACCACCAATAATGAAATTACCAAAGATGCCAAAACGTGGACCAAAGAAACTACACTCTTTTAAAAAGTCTAATTCACCTAAAAGATGAATGGTGTGCATTTTCCAGCCTCTAAACATATCATCGCTACACGCCACACTTGGCTCAAAAATAGCGCAATTGGCTGGACAAATTGAGCTATCACGTTCAGTTGAAAATGAATAGCCTAGAAGAAGCGAAATGTTTCGGCAAAAGTGATCAGCTTTTAAGTAGGTGCCAACTTGCCAAATTGCTCCACGCTTAATTTCAGCACATCCTTTGGCCAATTTAATGAAGCCATTTTGGGTTGTGCTGGTTTTCATGCGTATTTCACGTGTTTTTTTGCTAAACGGCATTGCAAATACGTGACCACCAAATGTGAACCATTCATAAAGGCCAAATGCCATGCTCATATTGAGTGGAATACCATAATGTCCGTTATAACCGAGTGGAAGATCGAAGATAATATTAGGGTCACTCAAGCGTCCAGTTGGGAACAAAACACCTGCTTGGAACATGAAATCGATAAAGTCTAAATGTTCAGTTTCTTCATAATTGGTGGCCCAGCCAAAGATAAGGCTAGTATCACCAATTCCTGATCGATCAATGTCACCAAAACACAAACAATAGCGATTCAAGATGTTATTATATTGATTCAAATATGTTTGCCAAATTGGTGTGCTTTTGTTTGGGCATGGTGCACATTCAGAGGTGAGATCTTGCATGCAAATATTGGAGATTTCCAGTTTGCGAATGGGAATGTATAGCTCAAAGAAGAAACCGTCACAAATGTTTTGATAGAGCTGAAGGTCAAGTTCAACTGTTTTAAATTTGCCTCCAAATGAGAACTGGCCAAAGCAGTTGCGAGCCGGAACTTTTTCAAGCATTTGCAAGGTGAGATCTTGAGGATTGCTTAAATCTTTGCCCGGCACTCCTTCACCCAGTTTGAATGCAACTTGTGGTCCATAAACATCGAGTAAACAGACTTTATCTGAACAACCGTTGCGAGCAGTGGTTGATGAGCCTGCGCCAACACGAGCATTGAGCGTTGTTAATCCTTGTCGTTCAAAACGAGGTTCTCCAAAAAAGAAACTTGCACGATAGAAATGTAAATTATCCCAAGCAAAAATGCTTGAACTGGTGAGCAATAGTGTCAATAGCAGCTTTGAATGCTTCATATGAAATATCCTTCGGTTCATTTTTGGACGACCATTCGCGTAATAATGTATATAAAACTAGCACATATTTAAAGCCGTGTAACTACCCGATGCGCTTGTTTGGTTTTTTATGCTTTGTTATACTTAAGATATAGAGATATAGATATTTTTAAAGTTTTACAATAGTAGGGACTATGGAAGCGGATAAAATGAACCAAAAACAACCTGATAATAAGGATATCGACATCCAAGATGAAGGTGTACAGAATCAACAAGATGCTGCTACATTAGAAGCTAAAAATGCTGACAACAACAAGTTACAGGGCCAATTGGACGCATGTAAGATTGAATGTGAACAATGGAAAGACAAATTTGTACAAGTTTCTGCTGATATGCAAAATTATAAGCGACGTGTTGAAAAAGAACAGTCAATGTGGACGCGTCGTGCTCAAGAGGATGTTTTGATTAAATTGCTAACGATTGTTGATGATTTTGATCGTGCATTAGCTGAACATGAAAAACATGAGCGTACCCCTGAACTTGATACATGGCTTGAAGGTTTTGAGTTGATTGGTAAAGGTTTATACAAGTTTCTTGGCAACATGAATGTTGTTGAAATTAAACAAATGAAAACTTTTGATCCAACATTGCATGAAGCTATTGCGCAAGTTGATATGCCTGATAAATCTGAAGGTGACATTGTTGATGTTGTGCAAAAAGGATTTATGTTTGGTGACGAGGTGTTGCGACCTGCCAAAGTGACCGTTGCAAAGTAATTTGCCTTTATTTATATAAATAAAAAACCTGGCATATAGCCAGGTTTTTTATTGACTAATGTTTCCACACAGCAACAAGTAGTTCAATCGCGATCAAGATAATAATCAAGACTTCAAGTATATCACCACGGACTGAGTCAACTTTGTGTTGAATAACATTTTTAATATCAGATACAATTTCCAATTTTTGATTGATTGAATTACGCCAACCATCAAGATCAAGTTGATCAACCAGGTGCCCATAAATTTCGGAAAAATAGGGTTCCCCGACCAATTTGATGCTACTTTCCATACGCTCAATAATCACCTGGATATCAACTTTCAGTTTGCCGAGTTCATCAACTGGGCTGGTGGCAGTACTGCCTACAAACGGTAGATATGAGTATAAATTTAATCTGCCGAATTTTTCTTCATAAATAAGATTCAATTTTTGGTCAAGCAGGCGATCAAAGAATCGCAATTCAAGTGCTTGAATATTAGCAAATTCAAAAAGGTACAAAATCTCTTCATAATCCGGATCATAAACGAATGAACTTTCAGTATCGACAATGATCAAGTCGCCTTTAAAGTAACCGATGGCGCTGCTCAGAATATCTTTAATTTGATATTCTGAAAGTGTCTGCTTTTCAAAGCGTAGCATTGATGCAATAGTGCTACCATATGTGTTTTTGAGTTCGTCAACGGTAACGCGATCATTTTCTTCAACATCAACTTGAATAACCATATAGGAAGACTTGGTGTGAAAAAACTTTCCTTTTTTGGATTGTTTTTTTATCGCCTTAAATACATTGGAAGCATCAATTACGCTTTGCTCTTGATATTTATTGTTAATTTCTTCAATGATACTGCGGACATTGTCAAAGGTATCGGAAAAGGGGATTTTGTATGTCAGAGCAATCGTGCCAAAATTATGCAAGCGAACACTGTGGCAAACGGAGCTACTGTGCGGATGTGGCAGATCAATCTCAAGGGGCATGTGATAATTTTTAAAAAATTTGGGAACGGTATATGATCGAGTAATGATATGTTCTTGATCTTTTACCGCTTCTAAATTTATTTCATCACCAACATCAAAAGCGTGGAAAATATACAAATTACCGGTGAAACTATGGCTTTTTGTTTGTGATGTCGGTGTTTCTTCAGGCATAAGCAATCCTTTGTTTGAGTATTAATTAAGAATTAATATATCATAATTCAAGATATTGGTGCAATTACTTAAAATAAAAAAGGGATACAGATGGTTTTTCAGGATATTGTGGATATGAATCTTTTGTTTGGCACGTCTTTTCTGAGTGTTAGTTCTGTTTTTTATATGATTATACGTGCCGCTATTGTCTATATTTTAGGAGTTTTGTTGGCGCGATTTCATAAGAAACTCGTGGGTGTACGTAATCCATTGAATTTTATCGTTTTTGTTATGCTTGGTTCCATGCTTGCAACCGGCGTGATTATGCCAGAATTTTTTTTACCAGTGGTCGCCACGCTCTTTTTTTTGCTATTGATGAATGTGAGTGTAACGATGTTGGCTTTTTATATTCCTCCATTAGAGCTCTTACTCAAGGGACCTCCAGTTGAGTTGGTAAAAAATGGAAAAATACTATGGGAGCAGATGGAAAGAAATTATATCACCAAAAATGAATTACTTAATGAGCTTCAAACACAGTTGCAAACAAGAGATTTGAGTATGATTAAACGCGCGATTTTGGCTAGTGATGGTACGATCAATTTTACTATAGATGAAAGCAAATCTGAACAATAAGGCATATAACGATCAATATTTGCTGGAAATGATCATTTGTAGGCCTAACTGAGTTAAGATTAACCGGTTGTTGCATTTATACAAGAACCCTTTTTTAATGGCTAAGCCTTCTGTATTGATATATTGTTTGTTTGTCCAGTTTAAAGTGATTTGTAGTTGCTCTGCTTGATATGTTTTGCTTTTGCTTACTTGATAGCATAAAAGTTTTATGGCGTGATCATACCACAATGTGTTCTGTTGCCAGTATTGCCATATGAGGCCACGCTTCGGTGCAAAGCAAAGTGCTAAAATAAATAACAGGCCATTCATGGTGGCAATAGAACCTGCAATTGAAACATCGCATATACGTGCACCTGCGTATCCACATAACACAGAAAGTGTAGCGGTTATAAAACTTACTTTAATCATACGATCAACGGTGTTTGCACATAAATAGGCGGCTGCAGCTGGACCAATTATAAGAGCAACTACCACAATTGAGCCAACAATATCAAAGGCTCCAACACAAGTGATGCTTGTTAAACACATTAAAAGATATTGTATTATCCATGGAGTGAAACCAAGGGCTCGCGCGAAACTTGGATTAAAGGTGGTAATTTTAAGTTCCTTATAGCAAGTGGCGACAAATAAGCTATTGAGCAAAAGAATGACAGTCATATGCCATAATGCGTGTGGTCCCATTGGATAGCCATAGATATATAGTGTATTAAATGGTGCAAAAATAATTTCACCCATGATAACCATATCAATGTCCAAATGTACCGTGCGCGCATAGAGACAAATTAAAATAATACCGATCGAAAAAAAGAGTGGAAACACCAAGCCGATGGCAGCATCTTTTTTGAGACATTTGGTTGCAATGAGTGATTCGGTGAGCATAACGGTTAGAATGCCCGTGCAAGATGCGGCAATCATCAAAAAGGGCGAATGCAAGTTATGGGTGATTAAAAACATCAGCACAATACCGGGCAAGATTGCATGACTAATTGCATCACTCATGAGTGCCATACCGCGCAATGTCAGAAATATGCCTGGCAATGTGCATGCATAGGCTACTAATAATGCAATAGTGATAATCTGAATGTCAATTACCATCTAGTTGCATCCTGTTGTGTATTGTTTTCGTGATCGGGCATTGAGGTATGTGTTTTTGTGTATGCATTCTTCGTTTGATTTTTTGATATACGCCACGTTTTGGAGCAACTATGAGTGAAATAAATACGATAAAACTTGCTACAACTACAATCATAGGTCCAGTTGGAATTTGTTCATATTGCGCACTGATCAATGTGCCCGATACTGCAGAAATAAAGCCAAAAAACATAGCCAATAGGGCCATCATATTAAATCGTGTTGTCCATTGCCGGGCTGCGGCAGCTGGTGCGATTAAAAAACTACTCATCAATACAACTCCCACCAATTGCAATCCAACAATAATGCAAATAATAGTCAAAAGAATAAGTAGGCTATGAAGTACTGCAGTGTTATAACCAATATGCCGTGCATAATCACTATTAAAGGCTATCATAACACTTTCTTTCCAAAACAATGCCAAGGTTGCAAAAATACATAAACTCACACCTGCCATCAAATATACATCTTCTTGCATAAGGGTGGTTGCATTGCCAAAAATATACTTAATGAGTAGGCCATGTTGCGCATCAGGAAATTGCTGTAAAAACGTGAGTAACACTAAACCAAAGCCAAAAAAGACCGATAAAATGATGCCCAAAGCCGCATCTTTTTTGAGCGTTGTCTTTTGAATAATTAAATGCATTAGCAATGTGCCCATAAGTGCCGATATGGTGCCGCCAATGAGTAGAACAATAGGTTGTTTGCTGTGGGTGAAAAAGAAAGCTAAAACAATGCCCGGTAATGTGGCATGAGAAATAACATCGCCTAATAAGCTTTGTTTTTGCATGAACGTAAAGCAACCGATCAATGCACTTGTGATGCCAAAAAGTGCGGTACCAAGCAACACGGTGCGCAGCGTGTAATCATGCCAAATTTCCACAACATGGATCATAGCATTCCCGCATGTTGAGTGTAGGTCTTCTGAATGATTTGCTGATTATAGATTTCGCTGACGGGTCCATAAGCGATTTGCTTGACGTTAAGGAGTAATAATTGATCAAAATATTCATGCACCGTTTGCAAGTCATGATGCACAATAACAACCGTTTTGCCTGCATTTCGCAACTGTTTTAAAATCTTAATAATTGCTTTTTCAGTGGTTACATCAATGCCAACAAAAGGTTCATCTAGTAGATATATTTCAGCTTCTTGTGCAAGCGCTCGCGCTAAAAATACGCGTTGTTGCTGACCGCCCGAAAGATCTGCAATATGTCGATCTGCCAAATGATGCATTGAAACCATTTCAAGTGCATGCATTGCCATATCATAATCTCGTTGTTTTGGTTTTGCAAACCAGCCAATATGGCCATATCTTCCCATCAACACCACCTCTTTGACGGTTATAGGGAAATCCCAATCAACACCAGCACGTTGCGGTATATAGGCAACTTTGAGTGCATAGTCTTTAAAGTTTTTGCCAAAAAAACGTATTTCACCTGCAAATGGCTTAATGTTACCAACCATAGCTTTGAGTAATGTTGATTTACCGGCTCCATTTGGGCCCATAATGCCCACAATGTTCCCGGCAGAGATATTGGCGTTAATGCACCATAAGATCACATGTTCATGGTGCGTAACGGTGATATTTGAAATGGAAAGGGCGCTTTGCATGATAGTATTTATGAATTCCTTAAGTATGCATACGCTTGCTTCAGTGCTAAGCATATAAGTTTCGTTGGCGTTAACTTATTTAATTTTTTTTTCATTTTTTCATATTGAACTTGATGCCCGCACTTATAGGGCTTTTGTTGTATATTTGGTGTGCGAGTTAGGTCTTCTATTTGTTTGCGCAGATCAACAATGTTTATGGATGTCAGCTCGTTATTCTGTGCATATTGAGTGGAGCTGTACGCTAAAAACAATATAAATATTTTTTTCATGGTAGTTCCAAATTAAGAAGGTATTGGAAGATAATTAGGTATGGTAGCAACAAGTGCTGGGAGGATTACATGATCTCCAAATTTTTCAATGCCTTTTCCAACCAATTTTAATGCGGGTATAAGCACAAATGGAGTAACCTTTTGTACGGTGTCTTTAACTTCTGCGTGAATAGCCGTTTCAGGGGTGCCATTTTCAGGAAAGTATTCAGGCAAGAATATGTTGCCACAACGTGCAATAACGTTATATAAAACTTCATTTGCAGTGTGCAATGAAACAATGCTTGCAACATCGGTGGCCGTCAGTGTTTTCTTTTTAGTTGCATCTTCATTATCTTTTCCTTGATTAGATTTTAATTTCGACAAAAGTGCATGTGCGACGCAATCTTTTGCACTCTTTTTCACAACGTGCATAGCCTGTTGGCGAGTGATTACCGGCAAGTCGGTGTTTCTCCACTGCACAATGGGTTTATCTTCTTGAAGGCTCGGCGTAAATTTGATGACATTTTTTGCCAGATTATCAATTGCTTTACCAATTAAACGGCGAGATACAAAGAGACCACAATCTTTTAGGCTGGGTAAATCGCGATCACCGACTTCCGTTGAGTGATGATGCTTGATTAAGGATGTGAAATGGTCAAACTTGTTGTTTTTATCTGGAGCCACAATGCGTACATTGTGATTAGCAATATCAGATAAAGTTTGAGTGATAACATCGATACATTGATTGCGTGATGTTATTTTTATTTTTTTATTATTGCCATATGTAATGCCCCATTCTTTATCTGGTGAATTATTAGCCAGAAGCTGCCAACGTATTGCATCAGGTGCATAACGTATTGCCATAGGCGCAAGCTCAGCATATTTTTTTGGATGGAGCAGGATACGTTCAACGGCTAAATTTACACCTTTTTTTACCAATGTTTGTTGTATATTTTGAGGCTTTCCATTACGGGGTAGATATTCGGGAAGATAGGGATTTCCAAGATGAGAAACAATGTTATAAGTTGCTTCGTTGACAGTGTTGACGCCAAAAAGGATAAAGAAGTCTTTTGGATGGAGTTTTAATTTTGAACAATCGTCATTTAATTTTGATCTGTTAGCCGAAAGCTGTGAATATAAAGCATGGGTCACAAATTCTTGAGTTGATTGTTTAGTGATCTGTGCTAAATCTTTTCTAGAAAGGATTATAAAAGTGCCATCTTTAAATGCTATAATTGGTTTATCTGCAATTTTTTCAATTGCATGATTGCCCACATTATCAATAACGGTGTCCAACAAATTTGCGCTGAAAATGATTGCACCATCGACCCCTTGATTTTGCAGGGTATTCGGGGAGTGTTTGTTGATCTTTATAGCCGTTTCGGGTGATTTGAGCTTCATGAGATGTGGCACAACCCCTTCTGCCTTAAACAGGTCTTTCGGTACATTTTGTGTGAGTTCAGTGCCTGTGATACCGATTATGGATTCAGTAGCATTTGATGTAATTTTTACGTTGTGTTGTTTTGACAGTTCGGGATTTTTTTCAGAGGCAATCTTTTGGGCCAAGTCAGATACAAAGCTTTTGGTGAATTCACCGGTATCTTCACATTGGTAAACAACTCCCTCACTCACGGATTTGCCTAGAACATTCAATAGCAATTGATCACGAGTGATGATGGGCACCCCTTTAATGCTCCATGTTTTGCCTTTTATGGCTTGAATATCTTTAATAAGGTGTGATCCGATACGGTCTTGGAGTTCGTCCACTGGCATGCCAGAACAATCTAAATTACATGAAGCAGCAATTTTTTTTAGCTCATTTAATGGCTTTGAGGCGATAATGTATCTTAACTGTTCAGCCCTTAGAACAAATAAATCGTCGATTTCGCGCCCTATGGTATTCAATTTATATTTTTTTAAGATGCTTGTTTTTTTTAAAAATGCATACGCATCCAAGCCTTTTTCGATGACATTCGGCATGTATTCTAAAGTTGAAAAGCCGACTATAGAGGCGACATTTTTAGCAGCAGATTTTAGTTGATCATATATTGTAGCTTTTGTTATTTCATCAACGTTGTGCGCGATGAGCATCGATGTGCCGACCGTTCCACCCGTGGCTCCCAATAGGGTGAAAAATGGAATGCCCTTGTATTTAAGTTTAGAGTGCCGTTCGTTTTTTAGCTTTATAGTTTCAAGTAGTTGACCACATAGTTCTGTCGGCGTTATTGTTTTATCAATATTTGTATGTTTTTGGCAAAATAGTGCCCATTGTGCATCGCTATTCTTTGCTTGCATTAGGTGTGCACAAAATTCAGGTGCCGTTATTTTTATGCCATAATGTTTTGCGAAGACTTTCCATTTTACGGTATCGATGAAATCCTGCGTTTCAAAATCAACGCCATGTCGATCAGCAAATGCTTGCAATCCGAGCATTATCATGGCGAATTGGTGCACTTGCTTATCATCGAGTTCAAGTTCTAGCGAGTCACTTTCAGATGAATTTTGTGCGTCTTGGGATTGTTCTGTTTGTATATTATTTTTTGGGTTGTCTAAATTATCAGTTGCTTGCAATAAAGATACTGTGTATAAAAATAAAAGTGATGCGCATAATGCAATCATGTTTATCCCTTATGAAGTATAAAATGTCTAGCGTATGCTCAACAGTTTACAAGGAATTTAAACCCTTTACAACAGCATTTACGTTATGTTTGCACATATCAATGTATGTGTGTGCGTTTGAATGGATTGAGCCCAGGGCATCAGAGTATAATTCATCCCCAATGTTGACTTGCTGGCCTTGCGCATGTACGGCTTTGCAAATTGCTTGCATACTGCGGTGAGGCAAGGATGATTCAACAAAAATGGTTGGAATATTATATGAGCAAATTATATGTACAAGTTGTTGCATGTCCATAATGCATGGTTCGGCATCAAGATTAATTCCTTGCAATGCGATAACGCGTAAATCATATGCGCGTCCAAAATATGAAAATGCGTCATGGGTGGTTACCAAAAAGCGTTTATTTTTTGGGGTTGTGTTGATTTGATTATTGATCCAAGTATCGAGTTGTTCTAATTGTTTGATATAAGCATTACTGTTTTTTTGATAAAATGTAGCATTGGTTTTATCGTGTTTGCATAAGATATCGGTAATATATCCAACTACCTGCATCCATAACTTTACATCAAACCAGATGTGTGGATCGTAGATGCCATCAAATTCGTTTGATTTGATAAACTTTTTTTCAGACATCTTTTTGGTGATAGCATACGTTGGTTTATAAGCTTGCATTTTATCTAAAATGTTGGCCATTTTTCCTTCAAGATGTAGGCCATTATAAAGCACAATGTCAGATGCCATAAGAGCATGCATATCACTCAATCGTGCATGATAAGAATGTGGGTCAATGCCTGGGCCCATGAGCGTTTTGATTACAACTTTATCACCAGCAATTTGTGTGATAGCATCAGCTATAATACTCGTGGTTGCGGTAATGTGTAATTGCGAGCATTCTCTTTTGGTGTAAATAGCGGGAAATAAAAAAAGTGAAGCAGCAGCTATAGAAGTTATAACTGCTGCAATAAATATGCCGTTTTTTTGCATGAATATATAAACGTTATGATTCTTTTATGTCTGCATTGTGTTGCTTGAGCATTGCAATCCGTTGCTCAAAAGATGGGTGTTGTCCAAACGCCATATTAAAATAGCTCAATAATGAATGAGTTATGCCATTTGGATTAAGGATTTTATCAGCTCTACACACATTTTTAAGGCGCATTTTTTCAAATGCACACATTAGAGCAACTTTATAAGCCCAGTGCCTTTGTTTAAGGTGTGCGAGCTCATGAGCAAGTATGAAGGCTTGTTCTTCTTGGGTGAACTTTGCCATTTCATATTGATCAAGAACAACTGCATTGAAGATGGTAAAGCCAGGTTGTAGAGGGAATCCTCTTAAGTCTTTGTGTAGTATGGTTACATCATCTAAGCTTAAATCATGCTTTTTGAGTAACGACTCTACAAACTCGGTTTCAATTTTATTGTTTTTAAACAAGAGAATGTCAAAGGGCATAAAGTATTTAATGTCTGTAAGTAGTTCGCTAAATAGTTCCTTAGTTCTTTCCCAGGCTGTTTTCTCTTGCGAATGGTTTTGTTCGTACTGTTCCCATTTTTCTTGTTTGGTTATATTGGGCTTCAAGACATCCGCATTACCTTGGGCAAAACTTATATTATAAAGGGATAAAAGAGACATGACACACAGCATCATTTTTTTCATATAAAACTCCTATGTTGTTAAAGTATGTTGATAATCGTGATAAAGAATACGTTATTTTTTTAAAATCGCAAGGAATGCTTCTTGTGGCACTTCAACGCTACCAACTTGCTTCATGCGCTTTTTACCTTTTTTCTGTTTTTCGAGTAATTTACGTTTACGCGAAATATCACCACCATAACATTTTGCCGTTACATCTTTACGCAAAGCTGCAACGGATTCACGTGCAATAATCTTTGCGCCAATTGCTGCTTGAATAGCAACCTCATAGAGTTGGCGAGGAATAACTTTGCGCAAACGTTCAGCCAGTTCACGGCCTAAATGATAGGCATTTTCTTTGTGCACAATAACCGACAGAGCATCAACCGGTTTTTTATTGAGTAAAATATCCATTTTGACTAAATCAGATGTTTCATAACCCGCTTCTTCATAATCAAAACTTGCATATCCTGAACTGAGCGATTTTAGTTGATCATAAAAATCGGTTGCAACTTCATTGAGTGGAAGCTTATATTTGAGAATAATGCGATCTTCATCCATATATGAAAGATCAGTTTGCAATCCACGTTTTTCTTCACACAATTTGATCATATTACCCAAATGTTCTTTTGGCACAATAATGGTTGCATTGATCATTGGTTCATAAATAGTTTCTATTGTGCTTGGATCAGGAAAATCAGAAGGTGTTTCAACTTGGATTTTAGTGCCATCTTTTAGATGGATTTTATATAGAACACTTGGAGCGGTTGCGATAACAGAAAGATTATATTCTTGCTCCAGGCGTTGTTTGAATACATCCATGTGCAACAAACCAAGAAACCCGCACACAAAGCCGAGCCCTAATGCAGGCGAAGATGTTTTAGTAACGGTAACACTTGCATCATTCAATGTGAGTTTTTCAATAGCGTCTGAAAGTTCAGCAAAATCATTGGTGTCAACGGGAAAAATGCCAGCAAAAACCATCGGTTTTGCCGGTCTGAAGCCAGGAAATGGCTCAACTTTCTTTTTATATGCATAAATTGTGTCACCAACTTGTGCTTCTTTTACTGTTTTCATACCTGAAATTAAGTAGCCTACTTGACCTGGATACAAAGCTTCAGTTGGTTGCTGGTCGGGATACATTAAGCCAATTTCGAGCACTTCATAATTGTTGCCAGTTTGAGCCAAAGTTATATCGTCACCTTTTTTTAGTGTGCCATCTTGTACGGCAACCAAACAAATAACGCCACGATATTCATCAAACCAGGAGTCAAAAAGTAAAGCTTTTAGAGGTTCTTCAACATTACCTTTTGGCGCAGGAATGCGCGTGATAATTGCATCTAAAATTTCTTTTATCCCAATGCCTGATTTTGCAGATGCAGGAATCATTTCATCTTCTTGAAAATCGAACAATTTTTCAAGTTGCTCCGCGACTTTTTCAGGTTGTGCATTTGCCATGTCAATTTTGTTGATAACCGGAATCATGGTTAAATCTTGCTCGAATGCTAAAAAGAAGTTAGCCATAGTTTGTGCTTCCACGCCTTGTGCTGCATCAACAACCAATAAAGCTCCTTGACAAGCATATAGTGAACGAGATACTTCATAACTGAAGTCAACGTGTCCGGGAGTATCAATTAAATTCAATAGATATTGTTCACCATTATGTTCGTAGAACATTGATACAGTTTGTGCCTTTACGGTGATGCCACGTTCTTTTTCCACTTGGAGCTTATCCAAAAATTGCTCATTTTTATGGCGAGCCGAAAGGGTACCGGTATATTCAAGTAAGCGATCGGATAGGGTAGATTTGCCATGATCAATATGGGCAATGATTGAAAAATTGCGGACATGAGTTGATTGAAAATCTTTTAAATTAATCTTTGATAAGTCCATTATTGGTTTTTTCCCTACTAGAGTACTTTTTTGTATTATTTTTATATTTAAACATGTGTTTTTTTAGTATAGCGCAGTTTTAGCTTGATGGGAAAAAGCTTTGCTTTTTCCCCATTGCTTTTTACATATGTCTGTGAAAGTATTGACTGTCTGCATTTCAACCTGTTATCATTTAATTAAGTAGGCAAAAAGAACTATAAAACAGCTTATTTTAGCGGTTTTAAAAATAAAAGGATTGATATGAAAAAGTATATATGTTGTTTAATGGTGTTGGCTCAAGTTGCCTTTGCCGCAGAAGAGCAGGGTTTTAAATCAGTAGTAACGGTAAAAGATGTTCCTATGGGAGGAAGTGAAAAGATGGTAAATATAGGCTTATCGCAGGAATTAAGAAAAGATGTAGCTCAAAGACTCAATAAGTTGCTTTCCGATGAATATGCGCTTTATATTAAAACGCAAAAATTCCATTGGAATGTTGTTGGCCCAAATTTTGGCCCACTGCATAAATTGTTCAATAAACAGTATGATCAACTTGCAGTAGTTGTTGATGAGGTTGCTGAACGAGTGCGAGCTTTAGGTTTTTTGGCATTTGGGTCGTTAGCTGAGTTTATTGAAAATACTACAATTTCAGAAGATCCTGGTGTCAATCCAAATGCGCAAACTATGATCAAGATATTGCTCAATGATCATGAAGCAATTATTCGTGAATTGCGCGAACAGATAAAATATACTGCATCAAAAGAAGATTTGGGTACTGAAAATTTCTTGGCTGATCTGATTGTTAAGCATCAGAAAGTTGCTTGGATGTTGCGTGCTCATTTGTTGAGCGAGTAAGTTATAAAAAACATGTTTTTGATTAGAGGCTTTGCATTTATTGTAAAGTCTCTTTTTTTTGCGGATAAAAAATATTCATTTATTTTGTGCAGGCAGATTTTCTTGACATGTTTAATGACAGATGAATATGTTAACCTACGGTCAACGTCTTGTATATTTTGGCAATGAATGTATCCTTATTATATATAATATTTGCAAAAACTGCCGAGCTTTAATTGATGGATAGAAATTTATGGAACCCAATCAAAATAATCTGAAAAAAGGTCGTGTTGTCCCTGTGCTTATTGAGGATGAATTAAAAGATTCGTTTCTCGATTATGCAATGTCGGTTGTCGTTAGTCGTGCGATACCTGATATTCGTGATGGTTTAAAACCTGTGCATCGTCGCGTTTTATATGCAATGCATCAAATGGGGCTGCATCATAATAAACCGTATCGTAAATCTGTACGTGTGGTCGGTGATGTTCTTGGTAAATATCATCCGCATGGTGACCAAGCTGTATATAATACAATGGTTGGAATGGTTCAAGATTTTTCAAAACGTTATCCATTGCTTGATGGTCAGGGTAACTGG
Source organism: Candidatus Babelota bacterium (assembly GCA_029262575.1). Taxonomy (GTDB): domain Bacteria; phylum Babelota; class Babeliae; order Babelales; family Vermiphilaceae; genus JAKBEL01. The sequence continues at coordinate 21,622 of JAJCZC010000038.1, forward strand.
GGTTCTGTTGATGGTGATAACGCAGCAGCAATGCGTTATACCGAAGTTCGAATGGCGAAAATTGCACAAGAAATTCTCACCGATTTAGATAAAAATACGGTACCTTATGTAGCTAACTTTGATGAAAGTACTACTGAACCAACGTTGTTGCCGAGTAAGTTGCCAAACTTATTGATAAATGGAACAACAGGTATTGCCGTTGGTATGGCAACTTCTATTCCACCTCATAACTTAACTGAAATTACTAATGCATTATTAGCATTATTAGAAAATCCGGATCTCACCGAAGAAGAACTTTTCAAATTTGTGCCGGCACCAGATTTTCCAACCGGTGGTATCATTTGTGGACGTGCCGGTATTGTTAAAGCTTATCGAACGGGACGTGGAGGTTTGACCTTGCGTGCGGTTGTTGATATTGATGAAGGCAAAAAAGGCACGAGCATTATTGTCAAAGAGTTGCCTTATATGGTTAATAAAGCAGATTTGACTATAAAAATTGCTGATTTAGCTCGCAACAAAATTATTGAAGGCATCTCCAATATTCGTGATGAATCAGATAAGCGTGGTATGCGTTTGGTTATTGAGCTTAAACGTAATGAAAATCCACACGTTGTTCTAAATCAACTATATAAACATACTTCATTGCAAACTTCCGTTTCTATGTTGATGCTTGGGCTACTTGATAACAAGCCGCTGATTTTTAACTTGCGTCAATTATTAGAACATTTCTTATTCCATCGCAAAGAAGTTGTCTATCGTCGTACATTATTTGAACTACGTAAAGCTGAAGCGCGTGAACACATTCTCAATGGTTTCATTATAGCGCTTGATAATATTGATGAAGTGGTGGCGATAGTCAAAAAGTCTGCATCACCTGATGAAGCTATTAATATATTAAATGAACGTTATTCTCTAACTCCGGCACAAGGCAAAGCCATTCTTGAAATGCGCTTGCAACGTTTGACTGGACTTGAGCAAGATAAGATTCGCAATGAGCTTGCAGAAATCAAAACAACAATTGAATATTTAAGCTTGATCTTATCTGATGAAAATGTGTTGCGTAACGAAGTAAAACAAGAACTTGAAGAAATCAAAACTACTTATGGCGACGAACGTAAAACACGCATCGAAGGCGCACTTGATGTACTGACTGAAGCTGACTTGATTCCACAAGAAGATGTTGTGGTTACCTTGACAATGAAGGGTTATATTAAGCGTGTGCTGCTTGAAACTTATGGTGTACAACATCGTGGCGGTAAAGGCAAAATGGGTATGGCATCATTAGATGAAGCTGATGATGTGGTCCAAGATATTTATGTTACTCGTTCACATGATGAACTACTCTTCTTTACCAACTTAGGTCGCATTTATAGCCTACAAGTGTTCCAAGTTCCTGAAGGTTCGCGTATTTCAAAAGGTCGTGCGATTGTGAACTTGCTTCCATTGCAACCGGGTGAAAAAGTAGTGAAACTACTCTGTACTCCAGATATGAAAGATAAGCAAGTTGTCATGACAACCAAAAAAGGTTTGGTAAAACGAACCGATGCAATGGCATTTGCAAAAATACGTCAAACCGGAATTCGTGCGATTACGCTTAAAGAAGGTGATGAATTAGCATTCTGTGCAATTAGCACGGGCACTGATTCAGTTGTGCTTGCAACATCGCATGGCCAAGGAATTCGATTCAAAGAAGATGAAGTTCGTTCAATGGGACGTCAAGCATCTGGTGTGATAGGTATTCGTTTAAAAGGTGACGATTTTGTTGTGGGTATGCAAGTTGTTGCCGATGGTGGAGACTTGTTATTTGCAACTCAACGCGGCTATGGAAAACGCGTAAAAATTCAAGATTTCCGTGTTGCTCATCGTGGCGGTGTTGGTGTGCGGACCATTCCAACCAACAAACGCAATGGTGAAGTTATTGGCCTTGTATTAGTAACCGATAAATCAACCGTGTTATTAATCGATCAGGCGGGTAAGATTATTCGTCTTGCGCCAACCGAAATTCGCACCATGGGTCGACAAGCAAAAGGTGTGCGTCTTATCAAGCTTGAAAAAGATCAAACATTAGCAGCGGTTGTTGCGTTTGAAGAATCAGATGATGAAAACGGGCCAAATGATGGATCTGGGCCAAATCAAGATGAACAAAAAGCACAAGCAGAGGCATCTGTATCTGAAGACAAAAAGATACAAGCTGCAACGGTGACAACATCACCTGCATCTGAGCAGGAGGTTGAACTATCAGAAGAGCCACAAGAAACAATCGCACCCGAGGCAGCTGAAGTTGTCGAAGCGGTTGAAGTGATGCCGGCACAAAAAATGCCGACACAACATGTGGATGTTACTATTGATAAATCAATCAAAGTGACAGACAATAAAACGGGCGTAACCGTTGAGGCAACTGAACATGATGAAATGCATTTTGATGTGGACAATAGTGACGAACAACAAGGGTTGTTTTAGCTGTTTTTAACAGTATAAATATATGAGAGGCGCCCTTTTTAGGGCGTCTTTTTTTTATGGGCTCATTCTGCGCATGTGCCAATTGTAATTTATTTGGTTTGTGCTATACTAAAAGCTGAATTGTTCTATATTGGAGGTTATTATGCAATTTTTACGCACAAAGCGTTTATCTGTTTTATTCCTATTCTTAGCTGTTTTTAGTCAGCAGCAAGTTCATGCTGGTTGGACTGATTGGTTTAATCCCAAATCAGATACATTCCAGCAGCAAGTTTTGCCTAAGTTAAAAGATCCAAAAACCTATGTTGCAGCTGCAATTATAGCGGCAGGCGCCTATTTTATCATTCCTGAAATTTATTGGGGGTGCAAAAGTGCATTGCCATTTTATCGTGCACGAGATTATATACGTTCAACATTTGCGCAATATATTTCCAATCAAGGGCATTTGGACTCTTTGGCAAATCATGCTCGCGAGCAAGTTAGCCTAAACATTGCTATTCCGAGCGATGAAATTAAAAAAAGACTTACAACTAAAATTGCTATGTATAATATTTGCAATTCATATCGACTATATTACGAATTTTCTAAAGCAGCAGATCGACAATATCAATATCAGCCATTTCGTGTTCCTCAAAGTAATGAGAATGGCGTTAAAATACATGATCGAAGTTCTTTGGTTCGTGGGCAAGTGGGGGCAACGTGCGGAATGCATTCTGTGTTCAACGTGAGTGAGCTATTTAAATATTTTACCCAACAAAATTATGAGCATAATATTATTGATAAATTGCGCCAGGGTCCAAACATAGGTGAAATACGCCAAACGCTTAATAGTGCTGATTTGCCGTCAGATTCGTTAGTTGGTGATTGGACTGAGCAAGCTGCGGTTCATCATTTAATGACACAGCAATTTGGAATGGATGAAGACAGTTTTACTATTATTCCATACACTTTAGCATTTGAATCACATTTGGATGAGCATTTCATAGCTAAGGTTGATGAATTGTGTGCAGCTGATGGCAATTGCCATGCATTTGTATTGGGTAATATGAGGCACTTTGGTTCATCGGCTCCAGGTTCTGGAATGAAAGGAACATCTGGCCATTGGATAGCAGTGTTGGCTCGTAAAGTGGACGATGATATTGCATTATATGTTATGGATTCTATAGCAAGTGCCAATACTCAAGATGCGGTGGTTAATAAACTGGCACAACTAATTCGAGATGTATGTAATATGAGCAAGGATGAAAAACAATTATTAGCAGCAATCGGTCAAAATCTCATATTGGCAAATACTCGATTTAATTTAGGTATTACAAATGATTGTTCAGGACTTCCGCTAAGCAACACCAAAGATCTCTGCAGATCGAGCAAACTGCGATCTTACATCTTCAAAACTTGAGTCTTTTATCGATTTTATTGCGCTTTCTACGTTTTTCAGCCTATTCTTCTTACGCTCATATTGTA
>JAJCZC010000039.1 GCA_029262575.1 Candidatus Babelota bacterium
TGCTGAAGTAATGGATTTCGATTATCCACCAATGCCAGCAACCGTATTCGATTCGGATAATCAATTATACGCGCAGGTGGATTTAACACCTGCTGTACCAACCCGAAGCTCATCTCGAACCTCATCCCGAGCCCCAACGCCCCCCCCCACCCCCCCCCCCCCCCCCCCCCCCCCCCCCCCACCCCCCCCCCCCCCCCCCCCCCCCCCCCCCCCCCCCCCCCCCCCCCCCCCCCCCCCCCCCCCCCCCCCAAGAGTGCAAGAGTTTATGACAATAAAATTTGAAACATTGTTAAAAACAGCTAAATAGTCGAAAAAATGACGCATTTTGCATCGATTAATCGGGTTAAAAAAGAGATGCTTGAAGCCAGCTTATGCTTAAAAATAATCCCCGGCAGGATTGTCTGATGCCGGGGATTATTTTTAGGTTCAACTAAATTTATTGACCAAAAACTTTACCCAATGCTTGTTGAACAAATGGCGTAGCTTGCGAACCTTTCAATTTTCCTTGCGTATCAACAGCATTTAAAAGCTGGCCAAGGAACATTGAATAAGTAAGTAAGTCGCCTGTGTTTGTGAGTAATGATTTATACTTAGGGCTAGCTTGAAGAGCTTGCACTTCAGCTTGGAATTCTTCACTTAAATCTACAAGTGTTTGATATTTTTTTAATGCTTGCAATGTATTTGCGTCAAGAGCGCCTTTGATTTTTGTTGCAGCTTTCTCTATGAGTTGATTAAACGCTGGAAGTTGTTCCGTTTCAGCTTTCCATTGTTTGCCTAATGCCTGCGCTTTTTCAATGTTAACGTTTGATGGTATTTTGAATGTGTGTGCCTTGTTTGCAATGGCTTCTAGGTGTTCATTGAGTGATTGATCTTCTGCAAATGCAGTTTGAGTCTGTTCAAGGGCATTTTTGAGGACTTCTTTTGTTTGTTCTGAACCTGCAAACATTTGACCTAACATTTTACCTAAAGCTTGGCCCACTTGCTCGCCGGCTTCGTTGGCATGTGCTAATGATGAACTCAAAGCAACAATAGACAATACGATGAACATTTTTTTGTTTTTCATGATTTTCTCCTTTTTACGAAAAACAGTTATAATTATTACTATTATAAATATAGCAGGGGGGGGGGTGAGGAGCACAAGAGTTTATGACAATAAATTTTGAAACATTGTTAAAAAGAGCTAAAAACGTATTTTTTAATGATGAGAATTAGATGATTTAGCCTATTTTGCTTCGATCAATAGGGTTAAAAAAGAGATGCTCAAAGAAGCTTATGCTTAAAAAGAGTCCTCGGCATTTGAATGTATGCCGGGGATGACTGTTTTATTTTTATTTTACTGAAGGTAGAGCAATTAATGGGGTAGAATTGCCTGTATATAGAGGTAATCTTCCGTCCCATTTTTCAATGGCTTTGATTTGTGCTTCGACTTCTTTTAACGAAATCAGTTCTGGTGTGATTGATTCACGTTTCACTTTAAGCGAATAGGCTTCTCCTTCAGCACGAATACGTGCTTGATTAGCTTCTTCCTTTACGCTTTCTGTGCGATTTTTAGCTGTTTTGGCGCTTTGTTCGGCAATTTGTTTATCTTCAACAGCCTTAATAAACTCTGTTGAAAAATCCAAATGAGTGAAGTTAAAATCAACAAGTTCGATATAGAGAGGCTGGAGTCGTGAGCGTAAATTTTGTAGCGTTTTTTCTTTGGCGATATGTCGACTTTGAATGAGGTCTTCGGCGGTGAATTGAGCAATGATGGCTTTTACACTTTCTTGAGAGAACGGATCAATAATCACTTCTTTAAAGTGTGTGCCAATGTTCTGATATAGTTTAAGAGGGTTTATAACTCGGTAGTTTATCACCATGCCAACATTAACCGTTTGCAAGTCATGCGATAAAGCTGTTGTTTGTTCTCTTGCTTTTGAAATACGTGTGTTAATATATATGATTTTATCAATGAAAGGCATCTTGAACTTAATGCCAGATTGATCCTCAGCTGCAATTATTTTGCCCATGCGCAATTGCAAAGCGGTAAAACCTGGTTGCACTGTGTAAAATGAAAACAGGCTCATGAAGGCTATTAAAATGAATGTTATTATGATTGGGATTATGTATTTTTGATTCATGTCAGTTGATTCCATATAAAAATAGAAGAAATTACGTATGCTTATTATTCAATATATATCTTTTTTCATAATAATCCATTGTTGTGCGAATAGTTGAAATTAAGCAGCTATCGCTACCAATTGTGATTTTATGATCTATATTGCATGGTTGAGTTATGATCAAAAAAATAAAAACGTTTATTATCGTTTGTATGAAAAGAGTTTATTTATGAAGAAAATATTGCTGAATCCGGTGTTTACTTTTGATGAAGATGAAAACAAAAAAGGGGTGGTTCTTTCTTTTAAAAAGTTTTCAGAATTGATTGAATTAATTGAGGACTTACAGGATATGACTGATGTGGAGGAAATTAAGAACAGGAAAGAACGATACTATTCTTCCGAAGAAGTTAAACAATTAATTGAAGATAACCCTAAACCATGAACGATAAAGGTTTAAAAGATTACGACATACGTTATTCCTCAAGCGCAATTAAATTTTTAAAGAAGCTTGAAAAAAAAGCTTCAAAAAAAATTTATACAGGATTGCAAAGATTAGTTTCTGGTGCTGAGAATGTAGATGTGAAAAAACTAAAAGGTCATGATGTTCTTTATCGTTTGCGGATAGCAGATTATTGGGTTATTTATGAAGTGCATCACAAAGAGATATTGATACAGGTAATTAAAATAGGCCATCGTAAAGATGTTTATGAGAAGTAACATGGCAAAAAATAAAAAAAAATATGTAGAACCACAATTCATTCACGATAACAAAGGGAGACCGTCAAAGGTCTATCTAACAATTGATGATTATAATGCCTTAGTAAATAAGTTAAAAAAATTATCAAAAATAGTATGCGGTGAGGAAATAGAGGTATCTGAAAAAAAGTGATTTACGTTTAATTGATTTCAACGTGCGGACTTTCAATCTCATCTTGAATGGCCAGTGCTTTTTCGATTAATGCTCTTTTTTGATCAGCTAATTCAGGTTTGCCTGAAAAATAGCGATCGAGTAATGTGGCAACATCCATATCCACCTTCATGGCCGCGCGTCGTTCGCGTGCAACAACTTTGCGAATGGGGACAATACCAGCCACATACATGGCTTGCGCACATGCGCGTTGCACCTCTTTCAAGTCAACATTGTCACGTTTATCAGCTGGAATGTGATATTTAATCTTAACAATGGCATCTTTAAGATCATGCTTTTCGATTGCATCGAGCATTTGCTCAGTTTGGGTTTTTCCAGATTTGAGTTGAACTTCAATTTGTATAAACGGGCGTTGTGGCGTTTTGATGAATTCATGCGTTGTTTTGTTTTTTTCATGTATAGTGACAACACAAAAACCTTTTGTTTCTTTGCGTTCGCCAAAATCAATGCGTTCAGGTGAACCAGCATAAACAACTGAAGGGTAGCCGTTTTTGTTCAAATCTTGGTATCGATGCAAATGTCCCAACCCAACATAATCAAATGGCTTAATTGCAAGTTGTGATGGCAATAAAACGGGATCAGTGCCATAAATAGCGCGTTTTTCCGACCCTGAAAATATGCCGGAGCTGACCGTTAAATGTCCGGTTAGAACTGCAGGGATTTTTGAATCCAATTGTTGTGCGTAATTTGTTATTAGTTTGCCAACTGCTTTTGAGATATATTCGGTTAATTCAATAGCTGATTTGAGAGCATGTTTTTTGGAAACTGAAATTGAATTACGTGTTGGCCACGGAATTCCCACAATTTGTATCGGGCCACTTTTGGTTTGCAATATAAATGATGCAGGTTTTGCAATCACATGAAATTGCCCAACCGGAAATTGACCAAAAATATCAAGTGAATTAGCCTTGCCAAAGCTCAAGGGGTTATCATGATTACCGACAACAATAACTAATGGAATGCCAGCTTTGTGTAATCTTAAAAAGCATCGTGTTAATAGGCGTTGTTGAGTAGGGCTTGGATGGGCAGTTTTATAAGCATCTCCGGCAAACATGAAAAAATCTATTTCTTTTTCTATGGCAACATCGATGCAAAAATTAAGTGCACGTTCAAAATCAAGCAGACGGGTGTGAATACCCGTCTGACTATCAATTTTACCGTAATTTTCCATTCCAAAATGGATATCAGCTGTATGAATAAATTTTATCATATATCGTTTTCTATTGGATCATTGGTGGTGCGTACTGCGCCCATAAATTGTGTTTTTGATCTCGGGTCATTTACATTTTTGCAAACTGGCTCAGATGCTTCTTCTTCATCTTCACGCAATTTTTTAGCGTAACCTAATTTGTTAATTTGTGTGCCTCGTTCAATTGCTAGTGTATCAGAAGGAACATCTTTTGTAATGGTTGAACCAGCGGCAGTAAAACTATTTTTTTCAATGGTCACTGGTGCAACAATAGTGTTGTTGCTTCCAATAAAGACATTATCTTCTACAATTGTTGTGTGCTTTTTTTTGCCATCAAAGTTGCAGGTGATTGTGCCTGCACCAACATTAACCGATTTGCCAATTTGGGCATCACCGATATAACTTAAATGTTTTGCTTTTGAGTCAGCGCCCACAGTGCTACGTTTTATTTCAACAAAATTACCAATTACTGCGCGGTCCGCAATGAAGGTTCCATCTTGTATATGTGCAAATGGACCCACATGTGCATGATTGCCAATGGTGGAGTTTTTAATAATGGTAAATGGCATAACGTGCGAATCATTACCAATTTCGCTACCTTCAACAGAGGAATATTCGTGTATCTTACAGTTGCTACCAATATGCGAACCGTAAAGAATGTGTACACCACATCCGACGTATGTGCCGGGTCCGATATTTACATCTAAATCAATATGCACATTGTGTGCAACTGAAAAACGTACGCCGTGTTCCATCCAGTATTTGATAATGTTAGAACGTTGAATTTGCTCTGCCGCCCAAAGTTCATGGTGATTGTTGATGCCACGTACATAGTCAAATGGGGCGCTTATAGTTGAAATTGTGCAGTTGTTTTTACTTGCAATAGCAACCAAATCGGTAATGTGATATTCTGAGCTAGTTTCATTTTGTTCAAGAGATTCGATATGTTGCTCAAGGAAAACTTTTTTAATTAAGTAAATTCCTGCATTGATGCAACAGTGCTCGGATGCATCCCCTGCAAATTCTTTGGCTTCAACAATTTTAATGTCGTCATCATTTTTAACTATACGGCCATAGCTGGTGCTTGGATCTGCATTATGTGCCATCACAAAACTGATGGTGGCATCAGAATCGATATGCTTTTTATATAATGCTTGAATGATTTCAGGCGTAACTAATGGCATATCACCATTTAAAATGAGAACATGGTCTTTTTGCCAGGTTTCTTTGGTGCAATGTAATGCGTGTCCAGTGCCGCGTTGTTCGTCTTGTTCAACAAAATCAACGTTGTGATTATAGTGATCGATGCATTTTTTAATTAGTTCTTGTTGATGACCAACCACTAACGTGGTGGGTATTTTTAATGTTTCGAGTAATTTGGTGGAAAAGACGATCATTGGTTGACCACATAGCTTCTCGATCAACTTATTGCGTCCGGTTTTTAGACGTGTTGATTTACCTGCAGCTAATACGATAGCTTGTACGTTTTGTTCAATCATACAGGTCCTCTTTTTTATTGTGTGAAGGATAGTCTGGTAAAACGACGAGACGAGTTTAGCAATTAATGATGTATAAGTCTAACTGAACCATAATAGTATGTTGCGGCAGCAATTTTTTTTATTTTCGATATACTAAACAACCTAATTGTTCCTTCATTACCTTAACAAAACGGGAAATTCGGGTATTATTAAATGAATTGAAATAAGTGGAGAGGTGGCAGAGTGGTCGAATGCGGTCGCCTCGAAAGCGATTATTCCATGTAAATGGAATCGAGGGTTCGAATCCCTCTCTCTCCTCCAGTCGTTTTATAAAGCCAACTCGTAAACTTTGTTTTTTGTTTGGCAATGTTGATATAGAATTTTTAATTTTTTGTAGAAAATGACTGGCAGGCCATCTTGCGCACTTCGTATTTAAAGGTAAGCGCAGTAAAAAAGAATGACAAAATAAACAATCAAAAAAAAGAGTAAGTCACTAGGAAGTCAAAATATGTCACGAACAACATCGTTATTAGTAATCAGTTGCATGTTAATCGGATCGTTTATACAAGCAACTATTTTTGATAATCGCTTCATTCCATTTTTGCAACGGCCATATATTGTTGTGCCGGGGCGTCCATCGCATGCAACATTAGACGCTTTTTTTGCGACTGCGAGTAAAGCATTTGGTATTGCTGATCGCGAAATTGGTATTCCTGAATTAACTGGTATCTATAATCAACAATCGGTTGCGCGCACTTTTGTCGCACTTGGTTGCCCCAATCCTTTGCCTTCAGAGTTTCAGAATAAAAAGATTATATGGAATGCGGACGGTAAACTGCAGGCACAAGGGCTTGAATTTTCAGGACGAAAAAGATTGTTTACTGAATTTTATGCAGGTTTTTACGCTTATTTTATGCGAGTTGATACCACTTCTGAATTTTTCTTGAATTTAACTGAATCAGATCTCTCACTACAATTGCCTCGCGGTGATAGATTGTTATTAGATCGCGTGCGACGTGGCATGAATGTAATGGCAGGGTTAACAACTGGTGATCACGCATCTCAAGTTGGCTTTGGCGATTTGGATGTCTACTTTATGTGGCAACGTGATTGGGATTACAAGCTTAAATTTCGCAATATTTGGGCACAGGCAAGTATTGGTGGTTTGCTGCCAACTGGTCAATCGATGAATATTGATAAACCAACCTCTATTCCATTCGGTGGAAATGGTTTTTGGGGTGTCTATATTCAGGGGCAGGCTGAATTTGAACTCAAAGAAGATTGGAAAGCTGGCGCATTTATGCGTTTGAGCAAACGTTTTTCTCGCACAAAACGTGAGCGAATTCCACTGCATTGTGAGCCTCAACAGTTTAGTCCATTTGTTAGTGAAGTTGACGTGAATCCTGGGCCTACTTTTGTAGCGATGGGTTGGGCAAATTTTGAAGGTATTCACAAAGGTTTGGGCATGCGATTATTGCTCACCATTCGTCGTCACTGGGAAGATTCATGGGATTTGCAATGTTGCCCACCGATGTGTTGCATAGATCAATGTGCAATAGAAGAGGAAACAGGTTGGGGTTCAGATTATATTACATTGAATGTTTTTTATGATTTTGGTAAAACCAAAGTATGTCGTAGTTATGAGCCAATTATTTATTTTGCTTGGGATATTCCATCAAACATGCTTGAAACCAAGCGCACTCTAAAAACAAATAAAATAGTATTGGGTGTCGAATTTAGCTTCTAAAGAGTTTAGTTTCTAAAAAAAGGTAGGTAATGAAGGACGCATCAAAAAAATTCAAGAAGTTTTTTCCTGCAACAAAATTATTTCAAATATTTTCCAACGATTTAGCTATTGATTTGGGTACGGCAAATACATTGGTATATGTGCGTAATAAAGGAATCGTCTTGGATGAACCTTCAGTGGTTGCAGTTAAATCAGATTCATATCAAGTGTTGGCAGCGGGTAAAGCAGCCAAAGAGATGCTGGGAAAAACCCCTGAGAGTATTGTTGCAAGCCGTCCATTGCGTGATGGTGTGATTGCCGATTTTAAATTGGCCGAAAGTATGTTGCGCTATTTCATTCGTGCCGTGCACAATGATCGCAGAACGTTAGTGCGACCACGCATGATAATTGGTGTGCCCTCAGGCATCACGCAAGTTGAACGTCGTGCTGTAGAAGATTCAGCAAAACAGGCCGGTGCGCGCGAAGTTTATACCATTATGGAGCCAATGGCAGCAGCGGTTGGTGCAGGTTTGCCTATTCAAGAACCATGTGGAAGTATGATTGTCGATATCGGCGGCGGCACAACTGAAGTTGCCGTCATCACATTAAAAGATGTTGTTTATTGTAAATCAGTGCGTGTTGGCGGTGATGAAATGGACCGCGCAATTGTACAATACGTTAAACGTAAATACAATTTGTTGATTGGTGAACGGACTGCGGAAAAAGTTAAAATGAAAATTGGCTCAGCGCTATTGCCAAAAGATTCTGAACAAGAAAGCATGGACGTTAAAGGTCGTGACCTTGTCACTGGTGTGCCAAAGACGATCAACTTATCAGCACCAGAAGTCAATGAAGCATTGCTCGAAACGATTGCAAACATTGTCGAAGGTGTACGTGTTGCGCTGGAAAACACACCCCCTGAATTATCATCTGACTTAGTCGATAGTGGCATTGTGCTTGCCGGCGGCGGTGCGTTGTTGCGTGGCTTGGCTGAATTAATCTCAAAAGAAACCGGCTTGCCAACAAGGGTTGCTGAAGAACCATTGTTGTGCGTAGTCAAAGGTGCGGGTAAAGTTCTTGAAGAACTTGATACATTTCGTGATGCATTGATGAAATAGTTTCACATTGCTAACACGAGTGAAAGAGGAACATATGTTTAGAAAATATTTCAATACTCAATTATTGTTACTAGCACTTGTTTCCAGTTGTTTGCAAGCAGTTGATTCATTGGAAAAAAGTAAGCAACACTATGAACTCGTGCTAAAAACAGCTGTTGTGCCGTCGACTAACGTATTTAGATCAGATAATAATACCACATTGCAGGGTGAGCGTTTTCTTCATGAAATGTTGGGTGTTGGTATGATTATAATGTCTGTGAGTATGTTTTATAAACTCAGCACTGGGCGATGGGAACTTTGAAACAACTATTAAATTTTAAAAATAATTAATATCATCGAAAAGGATAAGCATGTATCGAATGACTTTTTGTTTCTTAGTCACTATGAATTTTATTACATTTGGCGCAGGGAATAAACCAGTACAACAGTTAAGAAAGAGGTCGTCTAATTCTATAACCATGACTGAAAGCACCACGAGAATATTAAAGAACAGTGGTCTTTCGCAAAACAGTGATTCATATTCTCTTAAAGAATTGGCTTATCATGTTTCGGATGAAACTTCAAACTATGTATGTGCAGGCTGTATAGTTGGGACATGTGATACCCTTGTACTCTTAGGCAAGAGTGAAGGTTGTACCGTTGTGCCTGACGTATTAGGATTAGGAGCTATTTCAGTAGCTGGAGCAGCGAGCTTTTTTTGTCTACTTAAAGCATACCAACAGAGTAAATCTGCAGATGAGCTTTTTGCTTTAGCCCAAAAAAAGAATCAATAGTATTCGCGTGATTTCATTGCAAAGGGGCTTATATCGATGTACACTTAACATAACTAATCATTTTTTTTAAGGTATGTGTTAAGTGATTCACGGTAAATTTCAGGATATTCTGCTCAAAAAGAAATACGGGCAACATTTTTTGACCGATCAGCGTGTTGTTGATCATATGATTGATGCGGTTGAAATAAAAGATGCATCAGTGATTGAAATCGGTCCTGGTGGCGGATTTTTGACCAAGTCTATTTTGCAATGTCCGATTGCACGACTTTGGGCATTTGAAATTGATTCTGATTGGGCTGAATATATAGTCGAAACCTATTCATGCAAAGAGCTAACCGTATTTGAGCAAAACTTTCTTGATATCGATTTTTCAATGTTTGATGAACATAAACCGTGGACGATTTTGGCCAATCTGCCTTATCAAGTTACGTTTCCTATTTTGTATCGATTTCACCAACATCGTCATCTGCTCAAAGAGGGTGTGGTGATGGTGCAAGAAGAAGTTGCTCAAAAAATTGTCAAAACAAAAGGGCGTGGATTTGGCTTTGCTTCAATATTTTTTCAGTGGTTTTTCGATTGGAAACTACTTGATAAAATTCCACCAACAGCATTTAATCCACCGCCAAAAGTTTTTTCGCGTCTTTTATATTTTAAAACAAAGACACATGTTCCCGAAATTCAAAATGAAGAGGGGTTTTGGAAGTTTATCAAAGTTTGTTTTAAACAGCCTCGTCGTACTTTGCGCAATAATCTAGTGCAATCTCATTATGATTTAGGTGATTTTTCAGATGAATTGTTGGCCAAGCGCGGGCAACAATTGAATATGGATGAACTTTTACATATTTGGCAGCAATTGCAATAAATGCTATTTTTTTGAAAATTTTCTTTAGTCATATTTATAAGTAAATGTATAATGGCTTGCAATTTATATTGCAGTAGTTCTAAATAAGTAAAAGGAAGCATGTTAAGGGTCAGAAGGCTTAACGATGCTTTTTTTGCTTCAAAAAAATGCATCAAAAATAGTGCTTGCACAAAGATATTAAAAAAACTGTAGATTTTTCTTGCTCATAATACCATATTAAATTGTATACTTTAGGTTGGAAATTATTAACCCCTTTATTTAAGGAGAGATAATGAAAAGACGGTTTTTTTCATTATTGATGGTAATGGCAGTATTTTCAATGTATGCAGTGGAGCCTGCTGCAAAACCAACAGAAGAGGAAGAGCGCGAATGGCTTGCATCTTCTGATGGTGAGCATGAAGATGATGCAACTCGTAGTCGCAAGTGTGAAAGCTTCTGGGGCTTAAAAACAGGCACACTAACAGCGTGTTCTGTTGTTGTTAAGAATTTAGATGTTGAAAAAAAACTAAAGGTTGGTGGTGATGCAACTATTTGTGGTAATTTCCTTGTTAAAGGTAACTGCGTTCCTCACACGATTTACTTGCGTTCAACAGATAGCATAAATGACACGTTAAACGCACTTGCTGATTGTAGCGAAAACTCTTGCCCAACTATCTTGAGTTTAGCACCTGGAACTTATGCAGCAGGAGATCTTAATGTTTGTAAATCATTACAGGATATAACCATTCAAGGTGACACAAGCCCATTGGCAGGTGTTGGTTTTATGCAAGGTGGCATATACAACGATCCGGGGTTCAACTTACAATGTCAAATTGGTGAAAATACTGCAATTGGTAGAGGCGATCAATACTACGTGTATCGCCCAACTGGCGAGACGATGATAGTTACTGTGACAACTGATCTTGTTAATAATGCACCAGATTTTAGCAGTGTAGAGGCTGGAACGAAAGTTTGCTTTGTGGATACTGATGGTGGCATTACTGAGTTTACCGTTGCAAGTACTTCAGCAAACAGTATCACATTTACTGCAGATATTTCAGGTGTGATAGGTTTAGGTGAGCTGACAAGTGATCTGGGTGTTGGTTTTGTGATCAAGCCAAATGTTACTTTAACAGGCAGCACGGTTAATAGTGTTACTGGCATCAAAAATTTAAAAGTTCGTGGTGTAATTCTAAATTGGATCGGTGCAGAGGAAGCATGTAATGCAAATGAAGGTCTATATTTAGGTGGTGTCAAAACAAAACTTGAGCTTTCAAATTCTGTTATCCAGGGTATAGTGCGTATTGCAGCTCGTGAATCATATAACTGTCAGCCTAATACTGTATTGCAAACTGCAGGTGGTGCGGATACAGCAGCGCTTATTTTTGGCATTACGAGTGAGCCTAACTTTGTGTTTAACAGCGTGTTTGGGACATTCGCGCAAGTGCTAGCTGGGAGTTCTAAGGCGGGATCATTTGCCTATGGTCAATTTTCTGCGAGTACATTACGAGTTGTGCAGGGTGCTCGTCTTTCAATAGATGCTAGCCGTTTATATAATGTGCTAAATGTAGAAGCAGCTATACTTGTTGAGGATGGTTCGCATATCAACTGGCCAAACGGTGTTTTAACTGGTGATGAAGTTAGTACGCCAGGAAACACTGGGGTCATTATTCGTAATAGTTCAGGTTTGTCTACAAGTAATTCAGATTGTGATGATGCTCCGGTTACAATAAGAGGTTTTGATATAGCAATAACCGTGACACAAAACAGTTTTGCTGCAATTCGTGGTGCAACCAATCCTGAATTCTTTGATAACAATACGAATGATCTAGATCTTGATGGTTTATTGATTTCAAATATCAATACCTATGGTCCTGATGGCCTACTTGGAACTCTAAACTCATATCTCATCACAGAAGCTACACTATAATAGTAAACAATGGGATTATACGAGGGCGCCAGTTGGCGCCCTCATTTTTTATGAAATCAACATTGATGCAAAAGGGCGATGGCGTTTTCTTTTGCGTATTTTTCGGTCAGCTCTTCTGCGGTTTTTGCGGCCTTTATAGCGCGCATCGCGTTTCATTTTATCTTGTTGTGCTTTTTCGAGCGATGTTTGAATATGATCATCATATGTTTGGATGTCGTATTCGTCTGGAATATATGGTTTCACCATTTCTTTGAGTTCATCCATGGTTTTTTTATCGATGAATTCGACTATGGTGACATCTTTCCATGATTTTTGGTTCTTTATTATCATATGTTCATATTCAGGGCGAATATCCATAATGATCGGTTTTGCAGGATTTGGATTTTGAGCACGGCATAAATTTTCGTTAACTTGATCTATAATATAGGGTACGAAAATCATAAGTGGTAATGGTTGTAGAATGAAGTTTGGACGATAATTTGCTGGTGTCCAGCCATAAAACCACAACTCAATATGTCCTGGAGCTGCATCACGAAAACGCATTGATTTGCCCGAAATACTCGGTACATCATTTGGGTTGAAGCATGGCAAGCAGGTGCGCCTTTTGCCTCTCACGCCACGCGTCATGCGCAGTTGAATTTGAGTTAACTTTTTGGGCAATTTAAAATATTTACGCGAGGTAAATGTACGTCGGGAAAAGAATCGCTTGGTTGAGAAAAAATCCAATTTTTGAATGCGATCGCCACGAGAATAGATTTGATAAACGCGTTTAAAGATCGGATCTGCGAGCAAAAAGTCCGTTTCGCATTGAACTGGTACCCCAAGCAATATTAATTCATCAATTTTGATAGTTTGATCAACATCCTCATTTTGGCGCACCGCACCCAAGTTTAGGCACACATTGCCGCCGTGACTATAACCAATAAGACGAACTTCTGGTTCGATGCCTTGGGCACGAAATTTTGCGACTTCTGCAGTTATACTGCGATAAAGGGGAATTGCATCAAAATATCTGATACGAGTACTCAGCAAACCATACCAACCATAGGTATAATAATGGTTTTCATAATTTGAGCATGGAACAGATAGTTGTTCAACCTTTTCAAATTGTCGTGCTACTAAGCCAGATGCATAGCCTTTTTCAACTCTATTGATGTCGATTTTATGTAAGCCAATGCCTTGCATTGCCTGATTTTTATAAAAAAAGTTATCGTCGCGCATATATTTAACCGTTTCAGAATAGAGCGTTGCTTCAATGCGATCGGTGATAAAACGGAAAAAATTGGCGAAAGATAAGTGAGGCTTGATGCTCATAATACCATGCACAAAAAAGGTAAGCCGGACCTTTTTTTGGTGATTTTGAGTTGTTTGATCGTGCACACAACAATCTTCAGCAAGCATATATTGTGCATGAGATATGCTCAACATGCACACAAGCGTACATATATATTGCATGTGTAGTCTTTTCACGATCAATTCCCCTATAATTCTCTCTTCATGTTAATGGATGCTCGTTGTTCTTAATATATAGTATATGCAAAGATGTGAAAAAATTCAAATAGTAAACAAAGTTGTTGTAAAAAGCGTTTAAACTATAGGGGAAAATAGAAAATTGTTTCAAAGTGGTTTATTTACATAGAGCTTAAATGTACTAAGCATCTAATAGTTCTACGTCAAAAATCAAGGTTGCATTCGGTGGAATAACACCGCCGGCACCATGTGCGCCATAACCAAGTTCTGCTGGAATAATTAAACAGCGTTTTTCACCGATTTTCATACCGCACACACCTTCATCCCAACCTTTAATTACTTGTCCTGCTCCTAAAGCAAACTGAAATGGCTGTCCACGATCAACACTGCTATCAAATTTTGCTCCCTTTTTACCTTCTTCATCAAGCCAACCGGTATAATGTACCTTGACAACAGTGCCTTCTTGAGCTTCTTTTGCTCCTTCAGGGGCCTCTTCGATTATTTCGTAACGCAATCCAGAATCTGTAGTTTTAGCCATAGTTTTTTGTGCTCCTTGTTCTTGTGCGATTGGTTTTTGTTCTTGTGAACATCCGCTGACTGAACTTAAAAGGGTGATTGAACTTAATAAACATATTTTTTTCATGACGCATCCTTTAATTAATAACCTAAATAATAACTAAAAGGGTAAATCTTGCAAGCGATATGTGCCTTTTAATGTAGTAAAAAAAGTTTTGCGGCCAAAACACTCGTATTTGATTTTTACAATGTTTTATGATGATAGGCAACGAACAAAACGTTCGGAAAAAAATGCATGATTTCATAAGGAGAATACTCAATGTTTATTCAACGTTTATTTGCTTCGATAAGGTTATGGTTCAGTTTAATACGAGTTTCGTATCAAGTTGCTTATGGTTATTTTCATTTATTACGCTTGCCTAAACCGACCGTGACTATTTTTGGGGCATCGCGAGCTTCTCAACAAGATGACTATGCTACAAGGGCGCATGAACTATCACAAATGTTTTCCGATGTTGGAATTTCTGTGGTAACAGGAGGTGGCGCTGGCATTATGGAGGCGGCAAGTTGTGGCGTAAAACAAAAATCCACTTCGTCGATTGGTATTGGAGTCAAGGATTTAGGGGAAGGCCGCAATCACTGTGTGAGTAATTATATTGAATTAGATTATTTTTATGCGCGAAAATGGTTACTGACACGTTATTCAAGTGGCTTTATCGTTTTTCCTGGAGGATTTGGAACATTAGATGAAATGGCGGAAGTGATTACATTGGTACAAACACAAAAATTGCCTGCTGTACCCATTGTTCTTATAGGCATTGAGTATTGGGAAATATTTATGGATTGGCTCAAGCGAGAAGCCCTTGGCCATAACTATATTGAAGAAGGATATTTGAAGCTTTTTGTGCTCACGGATGATGTGCAGGAGGCATTTGCCATTGTACGCGACGCTTGTCGAACAACTGAAAAAAAAAATGATAAAAAGGAGAATACATGAAAATTTCATGCTTCCGGCATGGCGGCTACCTATTTATGAATGCCATAAAATTGGGATTTCAAATGATGCGTGGCGCTTGCATGTTATCAAAAATAAGGATGCCCATTGTTACCATTCTTGGAGGAAGTAAGGCAAGAAAGGATAACACGTATTATAAGCAGGCGTTTGAGCTTTCAAAGCGTTTTGCCCAGTCGGGTATTTCGAGTATCACCGGTGGTGGGCCGGGCATAATGTATGCAGCAAATTGTGGCGCAAAAGCAGGTAAAGAGAAAGATGATAAGGTAGGTAATACTTTGGGTATTGCTGTATCGCGAGTTGATGTCGATTTTGAAAATCAATGTAGCCCTCTATTTTGGGTTGACTATTTTTTTATACGTAAATGGTTATTGGTGCGATATTCATTGGGAATTGTTGTGTTTCCAGGAGGTTTAGGTACAGTTGATGAACTATTTGATGTCCTTAATTATAAAAAGCATAAACGTGTGCCGCCGATTCCTCTTATGTTAGTTGGCAAAGAATATTGGCAACCAATTGTTGATTGGATAAAAAATCAAGCTTTAGCGCAAGGGTATGTGGAAAAATATTATTTGGATTTTTTTAAGGTAGTCGATTCTGCAGATGAGGCTTATGAGCAAATTAAACAGGTGTGTGATCAATATAAAGAACATGTTTCAAAGTAAATAATGTATCAATATCTCTCAATTCTTTTCACTCTATTTTTGGCAATGCAGTGTTATTCTGCATCAAGCGATCAAAATGATCCTTTTAATGATCCTTTTTATGATAATTTGACTGCATCCCTAAAGCGTGCACATTATTTAAAACAACAATTACCAAACCACAATTTTTTCAAAGATCTGGATGCGTATCTCACATTTGTGAGCGATATCACTGGATTGGGCGTTATTCACGATGGAAGCGATAAGGTTCACACGAGTATGTTTGCAAAGTTTGGTGAAAAAATAATTTCTGATCAGTTTGATCCTAGGGTTTGCGCATACTTGCTTCAGTCGCAAAGTAATTCTGATCATACATTAGATTATTCACTTGATGAATTTGTTTTTTCACTACTCACGAAGGTTGTACCAGATACATTATTTATGAGTCTAAATCGGCTTCAGAAAACATATCTAGAACGTAAAGAGCAAAAAGCCCTTGTATTATTTGCAGAACATATACGTGAGATAATGGCAGTTTTACATCCTAAGTGTCAATTTATTTTATGGAGGGATTCAATAAAGGATGATCCCGATTTTTTTAATGAATATATCGAACACACTAAACTTGTAAAGCGTGTGAGTCCCAATCTCAACCGGTTGCACGAGAAACTGCATGATGCGCTTAAACATAGCCTTCTTTTGGAATGCCTTATGGAGGATCTTGTCTATGAAGTTATTAGCGCCAGTATCGGCCAATCATAAATCCAATGCAAGAACATGCGATTGCTAAAAATTCTTTTGGCATCATGTCAATGGGATACCAACTAAATAGGAGTAATCCAATAAATCCACCAACAATGGCATAAAGGGCCGATTGTTTGGGTAATTTTCTGTTGTAGTAGGCAAATATAAGTGGAACAAAGAGGCACACAACTGAAATTGCATAGCTGCTGATAATGATGCTGATAATGGAAGAGGGTACAAAGAATGACACGATCAAACAACTTACGCCAATAAGCAATGTGAGTATTTTAGAACTTATTAACTTATTTGTTATGCCTGGTAGGTGAATGTCAAAATCTTGTGACATATTTGAGCTTATTGCGCACAATAATGAATCAGCTGTTGAAGTTATTGCTGCCAAAATGCCGCACACAACGGCAATGACTACATATTTATTAGTTAAAAGTCCAAGAACTGGCAATAGTGGGCTAGCGTTGTCTTGCAGAGGAACTTGCAGCATGTGTGCTTTGACACCAAAATATACGGGAATGAGTGCAAATAAAAAGAGTAAGAGACTTGCGCATAGTGCGGCGGCAGCTGCGATTTTTTTTGTGCGTGCTGCAAAAAATCGTTGGGCTAAATCTTGCTCAATAAGTGAAAAAAGTGCTGGCAGCACTAAGGTGGCAGCGAGTGCGGCGTATGAGGTATCCATGTGAGCGAATGTCCGTTGCATGGATTGTAGGTTATGCCATGAAAAAAATGATGCAGGTTCTTGGAGTAGGCACCAAACAAACAACACGGAAAAGATAATAAAGATATAAGTAACTTGTATTAAATCTGCCCAAACCACAGCCTTTAGGCCACCTGTCATCGTATAGACGATAATGAAAAGCCAAAATATAGTGAAAATGGGTACATGGGAAATGCCGATTGAACATAGTAATGCACGTGCTCCCACCATTTGGCTAATGAGTAATCCGCTGAGTGTGAGCATTGAGAGGAATGATGCAATTTTTTTTAATGACGGTGCATTATAAACAGTTTCAAAAAGTTGTGCTGTGGTGGAAACATTGAGTGATTGTAGGCGTGCAGCAACTCCGGAGCCGAGGATTAAAAAGCCAATTATCATACTAAAGGTATATAAAATGCCCCATAGGCCATATTGATATGCTTCTTGAGATGTACCTAATAACATGCCACCACCAAGTTGTGTTGCAATAAGGGTAAACGTGATAGGAACCAGGCCTAGGTCGCGATCTGCTAAAAAATAATCTTGTGTTGTGGTTACTTTGCGTGAAATGATATAGCCAAAGATGAGATATGCTGTTGCTAAGGCTCCTAAAATGGTAAGAAAAAGCAAAACATTCATAACAATCCCTACAATCTTTATAATTAGTTATTTATGTTAACCAAGTATAACATAGTTGCGCCATTCTTTAAATAAACGGCAGACTACAGCTTAATGTTTAATTGGTTTAGTCGTTCTTTTAGTTGCTTTGCATGTTTGAATGTTATGCCAATGATGCCAAACTTTAGGCCGCCGCACACATTTTTTTCTTTATCATCGATTAGGATCATATTTTTATTACGATCGGTTTCATCGAGAAATCGTTCGTAAATTTTGGGGTTGGGTTTACTTATATAACGTGTCTCAGGCGTTGACACTATAATATAATTAAACATGTGAAATAGATCATGATGTAGAGGTTCTAAATCGTTAAAAATTCGTTGACCAATGTTAGATAGTACAGCAAGGGTGTATCCTTGTTGTTTGAGATCTTTAATAATTTGGATAGTTCCTTGATTTGGTGTCTGTAGGTTAGCAATCGAAATCAACAGTGGCAATATGTCGTGGATGTCTTTATAATCATGCGCTAAGTGCATAAAGAATGATTCTGGCACGGGGCGTCGATAGAGCAACTTAACAATATCCCACATTAAGCACGGGTTAAGAAGGGCCCGCAGCAATCGCCATTTTAGAGGACTATGGAAAAACGTTTGGATCATTTTAAAGTATTGATGACTAAATACTACGCCGTGCAAATCGAATACAACCATAGTAGTTTCAGGGGAAAATGGCATCCCCTCGCGAATGTTTTGTTGGTTAGTGCGATGCGCTTTTATATAAGAAAGGCCATATGTGAATGCAAATGAACAGACCATTGGCGTGAAGATAAATAACAACATAAGCTGTCCCCCTAAGAAATTATCTGATTGTCAGTTTAGCATCTTGCAAAGCAAAAGGGTAACAGTTCATGTTTTGATGTCCAATAAATCTTGCAGATCTATCTGATCATATTGATCAATAATAAGATGTGCCCCTTGGAGTGTTTCGGGTTTTTTTGATGTATTTATGCCAATGCAAAACATGCCGGCATCCTTAGCCGCACTAATACCAGGAGCAGAATCTTCAATAGCAATGCACTGTTTTGGATCGATTGCGATTTGATCTGCAGCATGCAAATACAGTTCGGGGTGAGGCTTGGGGTTACTAACATGAGAGGTGTTATAAAGGTGATTTCCAAAAAGTTTGCTCAAGTTAAGAGCGGCATCAGCAATTTCAACCGTATATTTACTTGCATTGGTTGCAACGGCCATTTGCAGGGAAAATTGTTGTGCAATTTGATGAAACTCAAAAAAACCATGGATAAATGTTACATTTTGTTGGTACATTTGATTGGCGATGTATAGTTTTTCGCGCATTAAATCTTGTACCGGGTCATCAAGTCTCATGATCTGTTTGATTAAAAAACAGCTGTTTTGAAGTGCCAAACCAGGCAGTTGTTGCGCAAGATCATTTTTTTGAGCATTAGACAAAGGAACATTTTTTTGCTTTATAAGCTCCTTCGTGGCTTTTTGCCAGATAATCTCAGAGTCGATGATGGTGCCATCCATATCGAAAATGATAGCTTTATATTTCATATTTTTTTTCCTCTGATAAACTTATAGTAATGTTGATAGGTATTAATATAAGGAATTGTACATGAATAAAAGAACTATCTTACCTATATTCGGTTTGTTTGCAATTGGTGGCCTTTTTGCACTTGTTAGCCACTTTACCCTGAGTAGCGTTACCGGGCTTTCCAGGGTTTCGTTTTCATTTTCACATTGTTTGGCTCCTTTGATGGGGGCATTTTGTGGACTTATTGGGGCATATAGTGTGTTGGGGAGTATGCTGAGTGTTCGATTGGCGGGTTCACTGTTTGGTGTTATGCGCTATACATATTTCGGGTTGCCAACCTTTGCGGCCTCATTATGTTGGGCAACGCAAAATCGTGCTATTAGGATTGGTATTCCATTTGGAAGTATGGTCTTATTCTTATTGCATCCAGTTGGCTACTATGCCGCACCATACACTCTCTATTGGTTAATACCAATGGTGATTGGTGCAATGCAAACACGCAATACTATATTGACTGCATTAGCAAGTACATTTACTGCACATGCGGTTGGATCAGTGATGCATTTATATATCATCAATAGCATGTCTTCAGTAGCGTGGCTTAATCTTATTCCAGTTGTAGCATGTGAAAGATTGTTGTTTGCTATGGGCATGTGTATTTCTTATCATTCGGTAGTTTGGTTGTTGCATGCTGGAGCCATTGCGTTGCAAAATCGATTTGCCGATACGACGCCATCATTGAAGTAAAGGCACATTATGCAACATTTGGCCTGCATTATGGATGGAAATCGTCGTTTTGCAAAAAGGCATGGATGGAAGCCATGGATTGGGCACAAAAAAGGTGTTGATGCGGTGCGTATGGCTATTGATTTTTGTGTCAAAAAAAACATTAAATTTTTATCTCTTTATACGTTTTCCATCGAAAATTTTAAACGTTCTGAAGATGAAAAAAACTATCTTTTTTCATTGTTGGTTGAACAGGCCAAAAAACATATTAATGAGTTTATTCAAAAGGGCATTCAAGTACGATTTGTTGGCAATAGATCGTTGTTTCCACAAGATGTGATCAAAGCGTGCCAAGAGGTTGAAGAGCAGACACAACAGGGCGTAACTCTACAAGTAAATTTTTTGTTTTGTTATGGTGGCCAGCAGGAAATTGTACATGCTGCAAAAAAAATTAGTCAAAGTGTGCAAAAAGGGGAATTGCTCACCGAAGATATTGATGAGAAAACGATAACAAATGCATTATGGCTAGGTGATGCACCGCCGCCAGATTTGATTTTCCGCACAGGTGGTGTGAATCGTTTGAGCAATTTTTTGTTATTCCAATCGGCTTATGCCGAATTTTACTTTTCAGATAATTTATGGCCAGAAGTTACACACAATGATTTGCAAATAGCTTTTGATCGCTTTAATCAATGTAAAAGGAACTTTGGTAAATGAAGATTGCAATACTAGGTGCTGGCGCTTGGGGTACAGCATTGGCAACATTGCTTGCTCACAATGGTCATGATATTTTGCTTTGGGCTTATGAATCGGAAGTTGCTGATGATATTAATAATGCGCATGGAAATAAGCGTTATTTACCTGGTATTAAGTTAGATGATAACATTCGTGCAACCGATACGATTTCTCAAGCAATTTGTGATGCGCAATGGGTGTTTGAAGCCATTCCCGTTAAATTTTTGCGCAAAACATTGGAGCAAACCATTCATTGTTTTTCAAAAGATCAAGTTTGGGTTATCGCAAGCAAGGGCATTGAACAAGATACGTTGATGTTGCCAAGTGACATCATTGATGATGTTTTTGGATATCAGCCAAAAAAAGCCGTAATTGCTGGTCCAAGTTTTGCCTATGATTTAGCCCGCAAAGATATCACCGGTGTTGCAGTTGCGGCCACAGACTGTACTATTGCAGATCAACTTCAAGAGGTTATGGCCAATCTTTATTTTAGGCCATATGTTAATTTGGATATGATCGGTGTACAACTTGCCGCAGCACTTAAAAATGTGATCACCTTGGGTGTCGGGATGCTTGATGGCGCTGGGTTTGCTGATAATGCAAAAGCATTTTTATTCACGCGCGGTTTGCACGAAATGGCACAACTGGGCATTGCAATAGGCGCACAACAAGAAACATTTTATGGTCTTGCGGGTGTTGGCGATTTAGCATTAACGGCAATGGGCAAAAAAAGCCGCAATCTTGAAGTGGGCAAACGTTTGGGAATGGGGCAATCTTTAGATGCTATTTTGCAGCAAACAGGCTATATCCCTGAAGGCATTAATACGGTTCAATCATTGCATGAATTAGGAAAGCAAAAACTTGTTCCTATGCCAGTATGCCAAGGCGTTTATCAAGTTGTCTTTGGCGGTGTTTTATTGCATGACATGTTGGCCGATTTGATGAAAGTTACATTTGAGAACAAGCGTTGCTGTTCATGAATCTATTCAAATCCGTTTTTTTGGTTAATGGCCCATTTTATGGTCTCTATTATTTTGGGCATGCTTTGTGTGAGATTTGCTTCAGTCACTCCTGTCAGTTGATTGATTTCATCATTTGAGTATTCAAACTTGGTTGTAGATAAATTAGTTGTATATGCATTAGGAATGAATGCAGGGTAAGTGATATTTGTGCGATCAACCGAACGTGGCATATATATTACAATTGGCGTGTCCGAATTATTTTCATCTTTAAATATGCTTATGGCTTTTTTTCCTATATTAGTATAATCGATCTGAGGGAATGGCAATTGATTATTTTGTGCATATTCTTCAGCAAATTTCAATGCTGGCGCTTCATTTGTTTTTAGTGAGGCTGAGGCATCAAAGGTGATGATAATGTCAGCCTTGCGTTGAGGGTGTATCACTGGGGGTATAGGTAGATTGAACGCAAGGCCACCATCGACAAGTCGAATATTTTGTTTGCCGGCGATAGTAGGGTTCTTAACCTCTTTTGCAAAATTGGGTAATTTAGCCACACTAATACGTTTTTTTTCAAGATAATACTTTGTTCCTGAGGTCATCAGTTTATTCACTAAAAAATGTATAGCGGGGCCGATTATAGGGATACCCTTTACAGATTCTTCATAAGCTCGAGCATAAGTTGGTGCAAAAGCTGATCCAACGATGCCTAAAATCTGTCCTAAATCGTATCCTGGGCGTGTATCATTAGATCGACCATGTACGAAGGTCCGGCCAATTGCCCACATAGGAATGTTACGGTTGCCAAGCCAATCTCCAATGCCGCCCGCTTCATAGGGAGTAAATACAAACCAATTAACTTTACTCCGTTTTTTATTGATATCCATATCGTACCCATTTACTGCTGTGAGTATAGGAAACGGAATGGTGCCATTTTGCAAGCGTTGATCAATGTTGCGGTCACCAAGCGATGAAAAGAAGACTCTTTGGCGGTTGTCTTGAAAATTTTGTAAATAACGGTTTGCTAAAAGTGCTCCCCATAGTGTGACGAGTGTTACTGGTTGATCGAGTGCTGATCGTACAAGAACGGCATTTGTTACCGATTTAATTTCACCCAAGGTTGATTTTTTCGGCAATATACCTCTTTGCATAATTGGTTTGATCATATCTTTGAATGCTTGTGGTTGTGTGCGGCTCATAAGCCATAATGAAACAAACCATGCGCCGCCAGAAAGTCCAACATCATAAGTGATTGTATTTAAGAGTCCAGTTTTTTGCGCTCCAATGTGAAAACCAAGACTTGAGAGCAATGCTCGAATGCCCCCTCCACTATTGACTAATGCTATGTTGGGAATGAATGAGCCGTTTAATTTTTTTGAAAGTAATCTTTCGAGGCTTTTTTTAACCTGTTTTCTTCGTGTGTCTAAGAAGTCTAGTTCTGCCTGTGGAAGGTTAGGGCCAATTCTGACTTGAGCTATTTGATTTTGATGAGTGTTTTGGGATACAAGAGGATTTGAAGCAAGGGAAGATGCTCTATATTTTTCCACTAACGAAGACCATGCGTCATTAATTTTAGCCTTAGCTTTATGGCCTTTCCATTCTACTGGATTATAGCCTTTGATTTTATCTTTATCTATGCTGATGTAAAAATTATCAAAGGCTCTATTGAATCCTTTTGAAACGCCAATGCTAATTGAGGCGAGTCGGTTAAGTTGTTTTTTTGATATTTTTTCTTTTAGTTGTGTACTAGCATGTGAAAAAACAAGAAGCCGCCTACATTTTACAGTTCTTTCTGGGCGTGCAATTTCAGAAGATTCATTTTTTCCAATTGTCACTACAGGGCTTAACCGCTCGATTGTTGATTTGGCAAGAGGCTTGCAGTAGATGGTTGCATATACAGGGGTTTCGGTTGTGTTATGCACATTGATGATGCTACCTGAATAAAGTGTGCTGCTTATAAGTAAGGGAAAAAGTATATAAAAAGAAGGCTTCATAGTTTTTTCTCCATTATTAACAAAATAGTATCTATTATCTTAATAATGCTACAAGTCGGTGTCTATTTGCAATTAAATGTTGTGAGTTTCGACAGAATGTTTATAGGAAGGCGTTGTTGAAGAGTTTCTGGAAATGTTGACCGGGTATGCTTAACGATTCAGTTCTTGGACCAATTGTTCACTATATTTTGAATAGAATGCCAATAAACCCGTTATTATTAGCGGCATTCATCGAGTTGTTTTTGGTAATTCTTTATTGCATGACATGTTGGCTGATTTAATGAAAGTTACATTTGAGAACAAGCGTTGTTGCTCGTGAATGCAACTTTCATTGAATTTATTGTGTTGTTCTGATTACGTCAGTTAGCCAATTCAAAGCCAGAGCGCCTAAAGTTCCAGCGGCACTGCCAACAATAGCTGGACATACAGTATCTACTATTCTGCTATAACCTAGGGCGTCATTGTTTGGGATGGCAACGCGCGTTGTATATAAATGAGCAGATACTATTGGAGCAACCATTTGTAACATGGCAATTGTTTTTGGTTTATTAGAATTGTTGCCAACGAGCGTTTGTGTGAGAAACCCTGCTCCAAAACCTATAGCAGCATATTTTTTCAGCTTTGTTATAAAGTGTCTGTGCGCTTGTATCAAGGGTACGTTTTGGTTGTCATGTACTTCTACCAGGGCTTCTTGTCGTGTTTGTTCAAGCTCGCGAAGCTCGTTAAGAGCGCCCTCTATAATGTTAGGGTAATCCCTAGGGCCTTGATAGTTCATATGTTCAGAGATTGCATATCTTAAGATTGTGTCTTTTTCTTGATTAGTTAAATCAGGTTCACCTGTGTGAATATTTATTTCAATTCGATCATCATGCAGTATTACTCGATCATCATTTGCCGCGCTAAACGCATCATGCATGTTTAACATTGCACAAACGGCAAACGTTAATTTTGTTATTGTTTTGAAATTCATGAGAATATCTCCATTTATTTAAGTATAAAACAGTTAAAATTATATCAAAAAACCTTTCGTGTTATTACAAATATAACATATTTTAATTTTTTGTCAAAAAAAGTTGCGGCTTCTTTTAAAGGAGTTTTTAGCCGTTTTGGCTGTAAAAGAGACAAGATTAAGTGGGTTTAGTTGAGTTCTTGGACCAATTGTTCACTGTTTTTGAATAGAATGCCAATAAACCCGTTATTATTAGCGGCATCAACATTTTCTTGTTTATCATCGATAAAGATTGCATAGGGCTTATTTTCATCGCGTAGTTGGGCAAGTTCAACGAAAAACTGTGAATCGGGTTTTTCCAATAGCTTATCTGATTGAAAATCCACTGTTTTGCCGTTCTTGATTACGTTTTCATTGAAGATGTGGGGATACTTTTGTTTGAGCCGATCAAACACCAATGAACCGATGTTGGATGCCACATACATGGTGTAACCTTTATCGGCGAGATCGAGGATTAAATCTTCCATGCCATCAAGAAGCACTTGGCTGTTTGCCATGTTCATTGCAAAATCAGCCAATCGTTCATCTTCTTCCCTTAGACGCTCAACATATGCGCCGCCGGATGAATCGGTTTTGCTGATTGCATAGAGATCTTTGAGCAACCCCCAATTGAAAATGTGTGATAGTATGGCAAGTTTATTGGGCGTTTGCCAAAGTGTTTGCAACATATCAGATTTGCTTTTTTGAATGATAACCTTGTGGATGTCCCAAAAGATTTCGGTGTTTTGTGGTGTGTATTGTGTGTCAGCTGC
The DNA here is from genome assembly GCA_029262575.1 of Candidatus Babelota bacterium. Taxonomy (GTDB): domain Bacteria; phylum Babelota; class Babeliae; order Babelales; family Vermiphilaceae; genus JAKBEL01. The sequence continues at coordinate 25,525 of JAJCZC010000039.1, forward strand.
ATATGTTTGAGTGATGATACATGCACTTATTATTAGTAAGGTTTTTTTGAATAACATATTGTTCTCCATTTAAATTGAATATCCTTCGACAGGCTCAGGATGAGACAATAATAAAAATGTATGATTGTTAATAAACTTCATCCTGAGCTTGTCGAAGGATATTCCTTCTAATAAGTTAAGGACTCTTTTATCTTACTTCAATTGCAGGTACAAATGCCATAATTATGTAATTCACGTTTAAGTTGTTTAGCTGATTTAAAGTGAATTGCTAATAGACCGCATTCGCGCGCAGCAGCTACATTTTCTAATTTGTCATCGATAAATAAAATATCTTTATCATTGCTTGGGTTGAGCTTTTCTTTGAGTTGCTCAAAATAGCGATGATCAGGCTTTTGGATTACTTCTTCTTGAGTAAAGTCGACTGTCATGCCATGTCTGATAAATACGTTATTGAATGTTTCAGGGAATTTTTTCTGCAGTTCTGCAAAGAAGATGCTGCCTATATTGGTGGCTGTATAGAATTCATATCCTTGATTGGCCATGTTGCGCATAATTTTGAGGGTGCGTTTTTTTATTTTTTTAGCCAGGCAAATATCTTTAATGATATTAGCAAGGTCATCGAGACCTTCTTCTTTAAGATAAAGATAAAAACCTTCGCCAAACTTTTCGCCAGTTGATCCGGCTATTTTTTTGCGTTCTTTATAGGCTTTATAAAGTTTTTTGCATTGAGGGAATTTGGTGAAAATGGTTTTGAAAATTGCACCATTCTTTCGCTTTAACAATACATCATCTAAATCGGTGGCGATGATGAGATTTTCAGGAGTATATTTGGATTGCTCAGCAGGGTTAATAGCTAATGTTAACAGGCTGAAAGAAAGTATTGATAACAAGCGTATCATAGGAAAAACCTCACATTTTTACTGTTTTTAGAATCCATTCATGCTATAATCTTACCATAATCACCCGCCGTGTCGAATTGACAACTGGAGAATCTTTTTTTGCTTATCTTAAAAAGGGATATGTATGAGTAAAAACACATTTGAATCGATTGGTTGTATAGCTGTATTTAGCGTTGTTTTTCATCTGTTTTATTCTTGTAGTGGTTTTATTAGTTTCACTCATCCGATGCTAACCATGCTATTGTTTCCGGCGAGTGTTGCGGTTATGCTTGGGTGTATCGCATTATTAGCTGATAAAATAATCATTTGGTTTTTATCAAAAATGAGCCGAAAAAAGTATAACAATATCATAAAAATAAAACATATTGCTTGGCTTGTATTGGGTATGATCTATTTAGGATTTATGCTTTTTATCTTGCATTAAGAGGCTTAGGTTTGCGAGTATAGACCTAAATTATTTAAAAAAAGGAGTAATTATGCAGGGCAAGGGTCGCGTGTTGTTTGGTATGTTAATAACGGTTAGTGCATTTATTTTGCTTAATCTATTTGCGGTCGGTGTATTTGGTTATTTTCAAATACAAGAGCGAAGTATGGTTTTGGCGCTAGTCCTATCTGGGGTGTTACTCGTGATACAAGTGGGTTTATTAGCACAGTTTGGCGTTCAGATTGGCAAATTGTTTGGAGTTAATCCAAAGTACTATAATACAATAATGTGGGCAACAATTATTGCTTGGGGGATATTATCACAACTGCCGAGATTCTTAAAAACTTCAAAGTTCTTGCAAAAGGTTGAGCAGCAGGAACAGCTTTAATCGTTTTTTGCTTTGATATAAAGATATGTTGTGATAGCTGAGTTGGTGAAATCAACGATTGATCCAGCTTTAGGTTGTTGATCATAGATATAATAAGTAAAATGTTCGTCGGGGGTAATGTTTGTTTTGATATCTATACCACATTCTTCAAGTTTTAGTTTAACTTCATTAAAAGCTTTGTCTTTCAAATCGGGCCAAATCACCATCCTTCTTGGCTTTTGGGCAACATAACAAATAATGGTTTTTGTTTTGAGTGATGCATGTGGTGCAGGCCACTGGCAAAAACAATGATCAGATAAATAGGCGTATTCAATAGGGTAAAACTTTATGCGTATATCATGTGCCTCAAGCATTGTTTTGATTTCACTTCGGGGCATTCCCACACAATTTGGTGCTTTTTTTAATGCAGGTTTTTCAGTAATGGCAATATATACCGTTTGTTCTTTTTTAATCATACTGCCAGCGGAAGGCACTTGATGAGTAACGGTGGCTTGCGGTAGATCTTGATCGATATTTATGTGTACAATTTGTGGGCACAAGTGCATTGATGAGCATATTTTAGTGGCTTGAACTAGATTGGTGCCAACAATATTAGGCATGGAGATTGTTTCTGGTTTAAACCATAGGTGAAGCAAAATATATGTGCTAAAAAAGACGAGAAAGGGCAGAAGCCAAAAGAATTGCTTGAGTTTGTTGGATAATGTGTGGCTCATAAAAAAATCGCTTAGATTTTAAATTTGTGTTACTGGTGAACTTGTAAGCCGGATTCTGTATCAAGCTCTTTTTTCAAAAAGCTTGCTGACAATCATTTATCTATGCGGCATACCCGCGCGTTGAGCCGAAATGAACGATCGAAACACGCTGCTTTGCCTTGCTCCAGGTAGGGTTTACCCCACATAATTATTACTAATCATGCCCGTGTGCTCTTACCACACATTTTCACCCTTACCAACTATGTTGCCATAATTGGCGGTTATTTTCTGCGGCACTTTCCATGAGCTTACGCCCTCCTTGGTTGAGGTGAATCTCCCAAGGTACCTTATTCATTTGGAGTCCGGACTTTCCTCTTGCAGTGTTAAACTACAAGCGATTGTCCCGTTTACCAGCAACACAAATTATCAAAGACATACTTAATACAATGCTAATGTTAACACAAAATTGCCAAATAGTATAGCTTTTCAGCGGTGTCTTTTGGCCTAAGATAAGAAATAAAAGGCTGTTTTGGGTTAACATAAACAAGCATAAGGTGCATGCAATCACCCAGGGGGAGAATTTAAGCCATTTTTTTGCGATATAGCTGCTCATCAAAATGGGCAATAGGGCAACATAGATTATTCCAATATTCCCATAAAAGGTGAATGAACTAAGACCTAAAAAAAAGATAGAAGTATAAAATGTGGCATGAGCTCTTTTTGAAGCAAGTAATTGTACAACAGTATAACAAGCTAGGCTCAATACGAGCGGCGCATCTAATAATATGTAGGCGCTATAATCGATAAAAAATAATAGAGGTGGCAATATGATTGATTTGTTTAGCATTGATGTATCCTTCGATACTTCGCTTACGCTCAACTCAGGATGATAATGGACATTTATGTATGACGTTATCTTGTTTTTTTATTAGTATGGTCTAAATAGTTACGAAAATAAATAAAAATTTATAAAATTTCATCCTGAGTTGAGCGTAAGCGAAGTATCGAAGGATACAACCAAATATTTGCTAACTACTTTGCGTATCTTTGCTCTTGTTTTTTTTGAGTAACATAATTATCGGTATCTTCATCAAAAGCAAGTGGTGTGCTCTCGCCATTCCGTTTGCCATTTTCATCGAGCACATGAACTTTAATAACATTTTTGTTATGAACTTCAAGTTCAATTTTGCGGTCTTCCTCAGAGGGTCTCAATAAATAGACACCTTTTAATTCGCTTTCTTTTGATGGTGCCTTTATTGCCCATAAGTGGCCATTGATTGCATAAAGATAAGAAATTTTGCCGGGACAACCTGATAAGGTAACCAGGTTGATGGTATTGCCACGAAATGTGTTCTGCCAAACGGGAACCATGACTGAGTGCGTGTTTCCATGGGGGCCTTTTATTTCAAATGATTTTTCTGGCATAATGTGTCCTGCAATGTTTATTGGTTCGTTCGTCACCGTTTTGCCCATTATATGAGTTCTTTCAAAGGCAACAAAGACGCAGCGCTGTGATTTATTGGTTACTTTTTGCAGATGAATATTGCTGTGTTGAGCTTCAACCGGCTTTTTCATCTCTTTTTTTTCATCTTTGTTTTTTGCAAATATTGCGGCAGTTGCGCAAAGTAGCAACATAAGACACTTATTCATAGATATAACCTCCAAAGTTATGTTTCATCTTTGTTTTAGTGTAACTATGTGTGGAGTGCAATTTCAATAGAAGGCAATATCAGTGTTGGTTATGCATCCTATTTCTGCTAACCTTTAAGCCAAGCAAGCAGTATATTAAAAAAGTAAAGACAGAAAAATATGAAGCGGGTGTTATATCTTTTAACGATTTTTATTGTGTGTATGTTGAGCGTTATGTTTGGCTGTGTGAGCTTTATCATGCACAATAAATGCATCGATTTTTCAGCGCTTGAGCGATATGATCCTGGTAGGGCAACGATTTTACTCGATTGCCATGGTAATGAATGGGCTCGATTCGCTTTAGATAAACGAAAAGTAATCCGCATTGAGGAATTGCCCCAACATTTAATTCAAGCCTTTTTGGCCGCAGAAGATTGGCATTTTTATGATCATTTTGGCTTGTCGATCAAGGGTATTGTCCGTTCATTTTTGGTAAACTTATATCATCGGCGTGTTGTGCAAGGTGCAAGCACCATAACGCAACAACTTGTGCGATTGCTATTTTTTGATCATAGGCGTACTTTCACGCGTAAAATAAAAGAGCAATTGGTCTCCCTGTTGGTTGAAATGCAATTTAGCAAAGATCAGATTTTTCAAACCTACTTGAATCATGTCTATTTCAGTTGTGGCATTTACGGTGTTGAGGCAGCAGCGCAACGTTTTTGGGGCAAATCGGCAGCCGAAGTAACTTTGGATGAAGCGGCAATGTTGGCGGCAATTATGTCTTCCCCAGGAACTTATAGTCCATTACTTAATCTGGAAGCAGCACGAAAAAGGCGTGATGTGATATTGCGCAAAATGTTGCGTCTCAATTTTATTGATCAAGCGGTTTGTGAACTTGCAATTGCTGAGCCATTGCAAGTTAATGATGCACAATGTTTTCGCGTAGGATTGCATGCACGTGAACATATCCGGCGTTTTTTAGAAAAAAAGATTGGCAAACATGCGTTATATACGGGAGGTTATCGTGTGCAAACAACTATTGATGTCGAGACACAGCAAAAAGCTGAAGATGCATTTAAATCACATGTTGCCAAAATCCGCAAAACAATCAATGCCAATATTGATGGTGCATTATTAACAATCGATAATGCTACCGGTCAGATTCGTGCATTAATTGGTGGAGCAGATTTTACTACGTCAAAGTTTAATCGAGCATTTCAAGCGCGTCGGCAATTAGGTTCGGTGTTTAAACCGCTCATTTTTGCAGCAGCATTGCAACAAGGGATGAGTTTTGCAGATGTTTTCGTTGATGAACCGATCGAAATTACTGATCAATATGGCACCGTTTGGAAGCCAAACAATTATAATTTGCAGTTTAATGGTGAAATTACTTTGGCATATGCATTATCTCGATCAAATAATATTGTTTCAATCAAAACCTTTGCTCAAGTTGGTGCCGAACCTATTATAGCATTAGCAAAAAAAGCACGTTTGCTCGGACCATTTCACCAATATGCTTCACTTTCGCTCGGTTGCATTGATACAACGTTGCACGAAGCGGTGGGGATGTTTAATATATTTGCTAATCATGGCACCTATGTTGAGCCTCACACCATTGTTTGGATTAAAGATCCATGGGGCAGTAAAATATATAAGCACAGATCTGTGTCTGAGCAGATATTGCCTTCTTATATAAGTGGACAAGTGTTGAAAGTTCTTGGTTTGGGATTGGACCGTGTGCGCGCATTGATGCCTCAAAAATGGATTGATTGTCAAGCTGCAAGCAAAACGGGAACCACGAATGATCATCGCACATGTTGGTTTGTGGGTTCAACGCCCGAATTAACTACGGGTGTTTATATTGGCTGCGATGATAACCGTTCTATGGGTAAGAGTGTTTATCCGCTGCATACAGCATTTCCCGTTTGGATCGGCTTGCATCGTGAACTTATCTCAAATAAAAAACATTTTTCGTTTGATCCTAGTTTGCGAGAAATTTTCATTGATGAAAAATCTGGCAAACGAGTTGCTGATGCAAGGCGAAAAGGAGCGATTTCTATTTTTGTTTGACATTTCGCTCGCCTGTCACCAGCGTAGGCAAGAAATTTGTGAGCTAGGTTAGCTTTAATTAAAAATAGCCAAATTTGGACAATTATAATATTTTTTTGAAATCTGTTTAAATTTGGCTGTTTTTCGATTTCTAGGATGGATATTATTTTATTGATTGTTAATTTGATTTTCTTTTTTCCGTTAAAAAAATGCTTATGTATTAATCAGTTAGGTTGAAAAGGTAGGTCATTGAAATGCTATGAGCGCATCGGTTAAACTTATAAAAAAAGTAGTTTGAGTATCACCAAATGGAGTAGTTATGTTGAAAAAGGTGTTTGTTTTCTCATTGTTTTTTATTAGTTCAAATACATTTTCTGCTTCAAATAATTCATTTAATGAACAAGCATTTAAACAATATGCACAAAAATATGGCAATAAAACTGCAAATTTGCATGAGCTTGAAAGTGTTGTAAAAGAGATTAATAGTGATAATAAAATTGAAACAACGTTTGTCGTCCCGACTTTTTTTGGCGTAAATCATCGAGAGGTGGTTGATTATCTGAAATCAGTGAAAAATGGTGATGGCAATAAAGCTGCATACGATGTGATTAGTGCAAAATGGCAAGAATTTACCAAAGCACAACCGAAAGATAAAACAACAATCACTTCTGGTGCGAAAAAGGTACTTGCCGATATTCGTGCAGTTGTACATAGAGCGTTTGAAGGATCGTTCGATATTGGTGATAAGAGAAGAGATGAATTTAATAGTTTTATTAAGAACGCGCAAGAAAAGCTTCTTATGGTGCGAAGTACTGGTCGAGAAGATAGCAAGGAATTATCTAATGCTGGTGGCAATGAGAGCGTCTCATCCGTAAGCTCTGATATTAACGCAATTTCCAAAGCTATGGGTGAAGTTATTGCGTCCTATTTTGGTGAAAAATCGATTGGTCAGCGTTTAGCGCTCAAAGATAAGGATATTTATAGTGCGCCATTCATGTCCGTTTTAGTGCAAGTTATGATTGGTGAACCTGCAGGTGGTAATGACAAAGTAATACCAGCGTCGGGTGTTGTTTTTCAACCAGAAGCAGAAGGAAAGACGCCGGGTGTAAGTGCAATTCAAGCCACTTGGGGTCACAATGAAGCAGTGGTGAACGGTTTAGTTTCAGTTGACACTTTTTATGTTGGCATAGCTGATATTATTCATCCTGTTGTGCGCGTAAAGCGTGATCGATTAATTACTGTAGGTACTGCCGCTTCAAAGTTATCAAGTTCATCAAGCTCGAGTTCGTTGAGTTCAAGTTCAAATGGTGTACAAACTGTTCAACAAGCGTCACAATCAGGGCTTGTATTGATGCGCAATCCAAAGTATATTCACCAAATTCCATGCTTAACAAAAGAAAATGTTCTTGATTTGCATCACGCAGCTGGGATTATCAAAAAACATTATAATTATGCAGTGGATATCGAGTTTGTAATTCAGAATAATAATATTTATTTAGTGCAGGTTAGACCACTTGAGGATCAAAAAATTAATCCTTCTTATATTAAGCCACAAGCGCTTGATAATATTACTAAACAAAACATTGTGCATGGCGCTGCAATTGGCGTTGGTGGTGCAAGTGTGAGAATGATTAATAATAAGCAGAAAGTATTGGTGGAAGACAATATACGCGTTGCGTTGAGTACATTTTTGAGCCGAGATGATAAGGATGCCATTCAAGCGGTTATCGTTGGTCAAATGGCGCCGTCAACCTCACATGAGGCAACTATTTTTAGAGCAAATAATAAGCCGGTTATTTTTGTTAATGATCTTGCGTTGATAAAAAAATGGATAAGTGGCGACACTCCTCTATTGATTGATCCGCAACAAGAGCTTATTGTGCCATTGGATTTATTTAAATCGAATAAGGTAATTCAAGAAGGTTGGTATTCTCATCCGATTTCAAAACGGGTCTCTATTTTTAACGAGTTTTTAAAAAAAGATTTTACTAAAGAGATTCTTGAGACTGTTAGTCCAAAAGAGTTCTTTAAGGGCACAAAAACGTCGGAGCTTATAACAATCTTGAAAACGGAGCCAAAGGACGAGGCAATAAGGGCTGTTAGATCTATTTTGCGTCGCGTTTATGAAGCCATTACCAGAGCCGCTGCGCAATTAGAGGTAAGTGAAAAAGCAAAGATACAAGCAAATACAAAGATGGCTCTCCAGCTAAAAGGGGTATTTGCTCATTTATTGATGTGTGCAGCTGAATTTTATCAAGTTATCAACCGTACAGATGATCAATTAGAAAGACTTTATCCGCTTACGTTTATTGAGGCATTAATTCGCCAAATTCCAAAACAGGGTATTGTCAATAGCTATTCTCTTGCATCAGTGTTAAAAACAGAACAACAAGAACAGGAGTTGATTAAAGAGGCTGGGCTTGAAGGACAAAAGCTTCGTCCATTTATTGTGCAATATGCAAAAGCAAAGCAATATGCGCTAAATGATGAGGTTGCGCAAAAATGGAATCTATATTTAAAATCTTTGGCAAAACTTAATAGTTCAAAAGATAAGCTAATGCAACGCACGTTTGCCCATATGATTAAAACGATCTCTAATCTTGAGTTGATGCCGATGTGGATTAATGTTTCATTCGCTGATGTACAGAAAAAATTTATCAATGAACCGCAAAAAATTACAAAAAACTTGATTGATGAATATACTCAATCAATTGGTTTTATAAAGCAACTTGAAAAGATGAAGTTGGCAATTGATAGCATTAATGTACAGAATTGGGAAAAGCCTGAACTATTTAAAAAGCTGGTGACCAGCTTTTCGCACAATATTTTGAACTATTTTGAAAGCAGAGAATTTATTGGAGCGTATAATAAGGCTGGTACAATTGGGAAATTAGCTGCAATTACTGTGATGCGCGACTTAGTTGAGATATTTGATACATCAATTAAAGCTCTCAAGGCAAGCAAAAATGTAGGAAATTTTGCACAAGTATTGAGCCATTATAAGAATTTATTAGATGCATGGGGGGATTTACCTTCAAGTGAATATGAAACCATTAAGAAAAAAGAAAAAGAATATTTTGCCTTCGTGAATCAGCTTTGGAATGAGGTTAGGGGCAAAAAGAATATTGAGCAACTTGTTCCATCGGAAAACTTAAGTGTTCAGGCTGCAACAATTGGAAGTGCTGCATTGTTAGGGCGGGCTAAAACTGGCAAAGTCTCGCTTGAGGATGTTTTTTCGCTTATTCATCAAGATCTTTTGATGGTACTTAATGCGCTTACTAAGAAGAACACAAAATATCTTAGTAAGCCGGAAAAAATAAAGGCCCTTGAGGCGACCCTTAAGAAGCATATACAATATTATAAATATTCGGCTAGTTCTGATAGTCATGATATTAACTATGAGGTATCGTTGATCGGTATAGAATTGGATCAAAAGCACTTGATCTTATTTTATAATATACCGCTTCGTAATCACAGTAGCGCTATGCAGGTTGATTATGATTTAGCTACAGGAAAGATGATTCTTTCGGTTCAACTAATGGGTCAAGGTGAATCACGATGGGAGTTCCTTAGGAGCATTATTTTGGCATTTTCGGCAATGTTAGATTTGCCAATTGCTCAGAAACCAGAGCTTGTGGGTTCGGGAACGGCTCTAACTTTATCTTTTGCGTGGGAAGTAACCAATAAAAATAAAGAGCAAGCGGCTAAATTAATTAACCTTTGTATGCGGGCGTCATTTATAGAGGATATTACATTTGAAGGTATTGTTAAGAAAGTTATAGAGATAGTCAAGCAAAAAGGTTTAAAAGAGGATAGCATACGAGAAACTTTATTTTCTCTGACACCTCATATGCCCGATCCAAATGCTAAAATATTTTATTCTATCATGAAGAAATCAGATATTTTGCCTAGACTAGCAACCCTACAAAAGGTAGTTGAGTTGACTTCGAATACAGGAGGGGCGAACTATTTTGATTTAGTTGGGCTTATTCTTAGTGAGCTTAAGTTTGCTAAAAAGAACGACCAAACAATATTTGAAAATATAAAAACAGTTATCAATGAAAATAAGGTTAACGATAAGATTCTTTGGCGGTTGTTAAGCAAGTTGACTTTGTTAAATTTAGCTTCCGATAGCCAAAAGCAACTTATCATACTTATTGAAAAATTCAAAAATTTACCCCTGGTTTATACTAATTATGGTCAAGATTATTATGCTGAGTTGTTGGTTGATCTTTACAAAAAAGGCTATATAAAAGCGGATAAGATTAAGGCAGTTATTAGTGATGGCTTATTAAAAAAAGATAATGAAGGGCGCTTGCCAACTCGTGTGGTGATTCCGTTGTATGCTTTATTGATGAATGGTGAACAAATTGATTTTGTATTTGATGTATATCAAAAGAATCAAAAATCTTTTGATAAAAGAGCTGGTGGAAGTGAAAACTTAAGAAAAAGTTTATTGCTTAATGCGGACACTAAGGAAAAGATGGGAATGCTTGTTACTGGCGATATTAAACCTATTTATAGTGACATAGAGGAGATGGATGCAGATAAGTTATTCCAGTTTTTGACTTTATTTATTGAAATGGCAAGCAAGACTGTAAGTAATGAAAATATCAATCGTATACAAGAAGATATTGCAGAGGGGCTATATGAAGCGCTCCAAAAAGATGAATTGAAAAAAGATGAAAGGTTTGTGCCGTTAGTACAAAAAGTGGCAGCATGGAATGATGATTATAAAAGCATGTTTAAGAGTTATATCAACTCACATGCAATTTCTAATTTTTCTTCGCCGTCGTCGTCACCGTCAAGTGATAAGTGAGGGTATGATCGATAGAAAAAAGAGGGTGGTTATGTTGAAAAAGATGCTTTGATTGGCTCCATCTTCTTTAGAGTCAAAAAAGTTTTAAGCTTTTATGTGTTTTATCAATCTTTTTTTGGGGCAGTTTACAATCGCTTTTTTCTGCGTTATAAACATATACAACATTTAAGTAACACTTTAACTTAAGGAGCGGTGCCATGCTTAAGACACATGTACTGATGTTCCTCGTTGTATATTTTCTGGCTTTATCTGATTATTCCCTTAATCATGATCACGTGCATATTGAACATGCGCAGTTAAAAGAGACCGATGATTCTCAAGGATTGATAGTTTAGTTTTTTGGAAATAATAAAGATGGCTTTGTTTTTTTGTGCAAAGCCCTCTTTTGCATAAATATCTTAACGCGAATTAATTTTTTTGTGCTAGGCGCATGCTATAGCTTTAGTTGCATATATATGCAACTTTGGTGAGGCCGAATGTATTGAATATCCATGTGGCTGCATGCATATAAAGATGAATGCCAATGAATACATTAAATGGAAAAGTTACTCCTAATGAATAGCTTAGGGCCAATGGCACATTAACCTGTGGATAACTATGGCGTAATGCAGCGGGAACAGCAATATATGATGCGCTTGATGCCAACACCATGAGTAGTATAGCGCCACCGAGACTTAATTGCATGATCAAGGCCATAATCAGTCCTAACGCTGCGCAGGTTAGGGATAATGTTATAGCTTGTGTCGCGATGGCCCATAGTTCTTTTTTGATAAAACTTATTTGATGTCCAACCAAGATGCCCATTTCAAACAAAAACAGAGCTAATACATATTTAAATGGTGCGAAAAAGACGGGCTCTATAATATTTATAAAAAACGGTCCAAAAAGGTAACCAACCAAAATGCTCGTAAGTAATGTTAGTAGGCTTTTGCACGTGAAAGCGCTTATTACGCTTTTGATGATTGATTGATCGTTTTGATACACTTTTTTTAGCATTAATGAGGCCATTAAAATTGCTGGAGATTCCATAAGTGCAACAAAAAGTGGCATATATGGTTCATAATTAATGCCAGCGCTTTCTAGTATTCCAATAGCAATGGCAAAGGTGCCAACGCTAACAGATCCATAATGTGCAGCAATGGTAATGACATTGTCTATTGCATAAGAGCTTATTCTTTTGAGTATGAACATGACGATAAGGCACGTTGACACACTCAAAGAGATGACGCCGATTACTTGCGCCAACAAGGTCCAACTTGCCCATGCGCAAAGTTCAATGCCGCCCTTTAGGCCAATTGAAGCAAGTAAGAAAAAGCTTATGATGTTATAAATGAATAGAGGTATTTTTAGTTGAGGAAATATAATCTTCGCTGTAATACCACCTAAAAAAAATAAAACTATTGGATCAATGCTCATAGATACATCCATTCATAATTGGTTATTGTAATTCGTAGTATATCATAAAGCTTCATTTTTTGACATGGATTTATAGTTCATGGGGAATAAATGGAGAGGGCTTTGATTGCGTGTAATCTAAATCAAGATGCTTGATGATAGAGGTATAGAGCCTTTGTTTTGAGTGTTTCAATTGTTCTGTGGATATAACGGTAAATCGATTGCCGTATTCTTCGTGCATAGCCAAAGCATTTGCCATTTGATGGTTGTTTTCGTCGATTTGTAAAGGAATCGTGATGCATTGTTTGCCAAAAAAGAGAATTTCAAACAATGTGCCGGCGCCAGATCTGCATATGATCAAATCTGCAGCAGCATAATAGACAGCCATTTTATGAGAAAAGCTAAATACTTTTGCAGGCATGTTGTGCTGCGCATAAAATGTTTGCCAATTGAAAGGGTCTTGTCGCCCCGTTTGATGCACGATTTGTATATGATTATGCAGATGTGGATGTTGAATAATCCATTGTTTAATCAGGGAATTAACTTCCAATGATCCTTGAGAGCCGCCTAAAACGACTAATGTTTTGCGTTGATTGCTAAAGCCGATTGCATGTAAAGCTTCTTTTTGACTCATTTGAGCATCTGCACCAAAAAAGCGAATTGGGTAAGAACTTTTGATACATTTTTTTTTGGGTATATATTCTTGTGTTTGATCAAAACAGGTCAAGATCTTGATAGACCAAGAAGATAGAAAATTTGTTGCTCTGCCGGGTTGAACATTGAGTTCAAAAAGCTCAACGGGAATCGCTAAAATGCGTGCGCAGATAATCACTGGAATGGCAAGAAAGCCGCCGCTGCACACAACTTTTTTCGGGCGTTGTTTAATGAGATAATAAAATGATTTTGTGATAGTTTTCATGAGATTGAAGCTGATAATAAAGATATCAAACCATCGTTTGGGTGTGGCCGTTTTGAGAGGCAATGGAATATGCCAGGTGATATTGTGCGATTGACTGGCAATTTCGATATCTAAAATACTATCGGTGGTAAAAAAGAGTACGTTATCTTGTGGGCGTTTTTGCTTGTGCTCACGTGCGAGCGTTAAACAAGGAATAATGTGTCCGCCTGATTTGCCTGCTACATAACAAATGGTCTGTTTTTTCTTTATGCGAGTGATAGATTCAAGCTCCTTATCATGGTGTCTAACTGTTGCTTTTGGTTAACATTAGCATGAATGCGTGCTTTTTCAAGTGTTGATAATGCCAATGTTTGTTTATTTTGTTTAATATAACATTTTGCCAGATGTTTTAAAACGAGCGGCTCATCCGGTACCAACTTTGCTGATTGCTCAAATAGGTGCTGCGCTTGTGTGAATTTGCCTTGTTTATAATAGATTACTGCTTGCGTGTCGATATAAAAAGGGTTACGGGGCTCTTTTATTAAGGCTTTTTCAACGAATTGCTGTGCGCGAGAAATATCATTTCCTTTGGTTGCGTAATAGTAGGCAACAACATTATGCAATGGAGCAAAATTATGGGGCAAGGTTTCAGCTCGTTTTGCCAGATTGGCCATTTGATCAACTTTATTGTAATCGTAATATAAGATTGCCAGATGAGAAAGGAGTTGGGCTCGCATATGCGTATCCGATGTTTGCTGATAAGCACGTTTGTGTTGTGCGATGGCGGCATCCGGTTGTTGAGTTCGCGCATAAAGATCAGCTAAATACAATGAAATATAAAGATGGTGAGGTTTTTCAGCTTGCAATGTGCGGAAATTGTCGATGAGGCATTGTTCCATTTTTTGTTGTGTTGCAATCAGATGTGCCAATTCAAGCCATAAGCTATTGTTTGGATCGGCCTTAATCCATCCACAGATATGCTCAATGGCATCTTGATTTTTACGCATTGCGTTTAAGATTTGTACTTTGAGTACCTTGCTATCGTTGTCTCGTGGTTCTTTGGTGAGGCAATCATCAATTTTGTCGAGTGCTTTGCGGTATTTTTTTTCTTTGAATAGTAACAATGCTTGTTCAAAGCAAGTTAAATTAATGGTGACATGTTGAGATTGAGCTTCGGCCATTTTTTGTTTGAACATTAAGCGTAATAAATGTTCTTGAATATAGGGAATTGGGCTATCGCTGATTTCAAGAAAGGCGGTATAGCCTTTAATTGCTTTTTTCATTTTGCCCATTTGTTCTTGTAGGAGGCCAAACATGAGCCAAGCCTTATCAAAGCTTGGATGAATGTCTAAGCTCTTTTGCAATTGTACCAATGCTTCTTCTTTGTTGTTCATAAGCATGTTTATTTGTGCTTTTAAAAAATAGAACACAAAATTGTTAAGTCGCCCTGGCGCATGAGCTAAATAGTCATCAATTGTTTTGAGTGCGTTTTCAGGCTCTTTGCGTCGAATATAAATTTGTGCAGCATGAAAGGCTACTTCTTGATTATCTTTTACTTTATCCAGCAGTTTAAGTATGCGCTCATCGGCCGTTTTTTGCATGCCAGCTTGTTGCAAGGATTGGACAAATAATAGTTGCATTTCAGTATCGTCCGAAAATGCATCTTCGATGACTGGCATGAGTGAAATTATTTGGCGTATGTTATTAGTTTTTTTAAATAGGTGTAAAAGTCCGCGATACATATAGCCGGGTAAATGAGGTTTAGTTAAATATTTTTTGTACCATTGAAATGCGGTTTTTGGATTGTTGCCGAAGCTGTTATAGTTCGCCCAAAATGAACTGTGTAGATCGGCAGTATTGAAATCAGCGCATATTGTATGGCTCAACATGATAATTATGAGCAGCTTTTTCATGATCAATTCTCCTGTTGGCAGCGACGCAAAAATGCTTGAATCTCCCTATGTAAATCAGGGTCTTTGATGCTGGTTAATGCCTTTTTTTCTTTGGGTGATAGTGGTGGTGCAATAAATGGAGCTTTTTTGCGTTTAACGGCCCTTTTTTTTGTTTCTTTTTTTATTCCTACTTTTTTAAAGCGTAGAGATTTGATGCGCGGTTCGTCTAGCTTTTTGTTAATAGTGCGGATTAAAAGCGGTGAGAGCATATAAAGTTCTTGTAGCCAACAGGAATCGGAAATGCCTAAAACAAGGCTATCATTGTTTATTTTTTCAAGATGCACTTTTGTGCTCAAATTACCCAAAATATCGGGCCAATTTTTGAGTAGGGTGATTTTCCAATTTTCCTGATGATCGAATAAATCATGCAGAAGGCGTTTCATTGTTTTTGTCATAGGTAGTAGTATACAAGAAAAGTTGAGCATTGTTAAAATGTTGTAATAATCTATCAAAGTATATGAGAAAAAAATGAAACTATTTGAACAATTGCCTCATACGGCAGATATTAAAATCCGTGTGTTTGGTAAAACAAAGGAAGAGCTGTTTAAGCATGCATTGATTGGCATGTTTCAGGTTGTTGGGCCTCATGTAAAAGGGTGCAATAAAGAGGGTGATGCGTTGGTTTGTTCTGAATTGCCAAAAAAACATGATATAGAGGTGTCCTCTCCAGATGTTGAAAGTTTGTTTGTCGACTTCCTTTCCGATGCGTTATGGTTATCAGATGTTCATAATGAAGCATATTTAGATGTACAGGTTCATGAGCTAACCGATACGAATATAAAGGCAACCATTCTTGGCGTTGAGGTGACCGGTTTTGATGTGGTGGAAATTAAGGCGGTGACCTATCATGATCTTTATATCAAGCAGGTTGGTGATGTTTGGCAGGCGGAAATTGTGTTTGATATTTAAATAAGGAAAAGTATGAGCAAGCAAGTAATGTGGGAAGATTTGATAAAATTATCCGATTGGTGTTATGAAATTCCTCAATCTTTCAGAAATGACATGCGTGTGGCCGCGCGTGCATTTATGACGCATGAAATGTTCAAAGATGTTTCAGGTGATCGATCACTTGAACAACTCACTAATGTTGCCACCTTGCCCGGTATTCAAAAAGCAGCATTTGCGATGCCGGATATGCATCAAGGTTATGGTTTTCCTATTGGTGGTGTTGCTGCAATGGCAATCGATGAAGGTGGCGTGATTTCACCCGGTGGCATTGGTTATGACATCAATTGTGGCGTGCGTTTATTAGTTGCCGATGCAACCTATGATGAACTTAAACCTTATCTTGAAAAAATTGCTACTGAAGTATTTAATGCTGTGCCATCTGGTGTTGGCAAAGGTGGGCGATTAAAATTAGATATGCATGAAATGAATGAAGTATTGATGCATGGTGCAAAGCAAATGGTCAAACGTGGCTTTGGCACACAAGAAGATCTTGAGCGGTGTGAAGAAGGTGGCTGCATGGAGGTTGCCAATCCTGATCTGATTACAAATCGTGCAAAACAACGGGGTGCAGATCAATTGGGCACATTAGGTTCGGGGAATCACTTTCTTGAAATTCAAAAAGTTGATGAAATTTATGATGAAGAGGTTGCCAATGCTTTTGGCCTGTGTAAAGGATTGTTAACGGTTATGATCCATTGTGGTTCGCGTGGTTTGGGCCATCAAACATGCACCGATTATGTGCGCATTATGAACAATGCAATGCGCCAGTGGGATTATCAATTGCCAGATCGTGAATTGGTGTGTGCGCCATTCCTATCGCCTGAGGGACAAGATTATTATTATGCAATGGCAGCTGCGGCCAATTTTGCTTGGGCAAACAGGCATCTTATTGCCCATTGGACGCGCGAAGCGTTTAATAAGGTGGTGACCAATGTTAATTTATCAACCGTTTATGATGTTTCTCACAATATTGGTAAAGTTGAAACACACACAGTTGACAGTAAAGAAAAAAGAGTGATTATGCACAGAAAAGGTGCAACACGTTCATTTGGGCCAGGACGCCCGGAGATTCCTGAAGTTTATAAAGATGTTGGCCAACCAGTGTTGATTCCTGGCACAATGGGCACCAGTTCATATGTGTTGACCGGCACGACGGAAGGTATGGATGTTGCATTTGGTTCATGTTGTCACGGTGCAGGCAGAAGATTGTCTAGAACTGCAGCAAAAAAGTTGGTGCGTGGACCTGCATTGCGCAAGGAGCTTGAAGATCATAATATCATTGTACGTTGTGATTCTGATAAAGGATTAGCCGAAGAGGCACCATTAGCCTATAAAGATGTCGATTCCGTGGTTAATGTTGTGGAAGAAGCTAGGATTGCGCGCAAAGTTGCACGATTATTGCCGGTTGCGGTAATTAAGGGTGGATGATGCGTTGCAGCTCTATTGCAAGCTGCAACGCAACTATGGAATTTATGCGATGGTGCACCATTCCTGATCATTATTGTCTTCTTCTGATTGATTTGCATTTTCGTTATTCATTTTAAGTATATTAGCTTGTTGTCTAGCAGCAGCCTCAGAATATTGTTTGTGCAGGGTTTTTGTCAGTAGCTGATTGATTTTTTCATTAGCACCTAAGCCATTGATAGAGGTGCATTGATCTGTTATTTGTCCATCAATTTGTGCGCCCAGTTTTATCAAATGTTGAACTGCTTGATAATTTTTTTCTGTGATGAAAGCATTTCTTGGTCTTATCATCCATGAAGAGTATTTATGAAAAGACAATGCTATCCTCAGAGCAGATTTACCGTCTTTATTTCTATGGTTTATATCTGCTCCGCGTTGCACAAACAGATCAATCAACTTTACAATTTCTTTGGGCCATGAGCCATCTTCTCCATTGAGTGTCTTTTGCAATAGTTGTATTAATAGGGTGTTGCCTTCAGTGTCGGTTTCTTTCAGATCCATTCCAGCTAAAACAAGTTCTTTTATAATATTGCTGGCCTCTTGTGTTGCGAGCCTCGCAGGAAAGAAGCGTCTCAAGAGACATGACATTGCTTGATATAGATGTTTTTTGTTGTTTGTTTTTTTAATGAGCGGAATGAGGGTGTTAGGGACATAGCCTTCCCATCCATTGTGGGGAAGTAATCGTATAGCATAGTTTAGGCACGATTCCTTGTCGGAGCAAACATTGGTTCCTGCGCATGTGTAATTTGGATCAGCGCCATGCTTAAGAAGTGTTTGCACAAGCTCAGGTGCGGTCTGAATAGCTAAGTCGAGGGCGCGGCGATGAGACCATGAACATTCTTTATTTGGATCAGCATTGGCTTGTAGTAATATATTTACCATCTTAGTTCGTTTTTTTCTTAGTCCTTCTTGCTCTCGATCGGTGGTTGGTATAGGTTTGAGTTCCTCAATGAGCGGGAATTTCCCTTGAGCATCCGATTGGTTAACATCTGCCTTGAGAGTCAGGCATGATCTCACCATGGTTATGTTGAGTCCTCTGGAAGCAGTACTCAAAGGAGTATAGCCGCTTTCGTCCACTTGATTGATTGAAGCTCCTTGTTTAATTAAAAAGTCGACACTTTTATGTTTTTTGTTGTTTAAAGCTTCGTATAAGTAGGTGCTTAAGTTTTCTTTTGTATATGCACATTCTTTTTTTAGTAAGAATTGTGCAAGTTTTATATTTTCATGCTTAACAGCAAGTCTTAAATGTCTTTCGGATGGTTTTAGTTTTTGTTCATTGATAAGATAAATTGGAACTTCAGCGTCCTTGTTTTCGCAAGCGTTTGCCAAAACATCTTCCGAGTTGCTTATATCAGCACCTTTTGCGATGAGTTCTTTGACCAATGCAACGTTGCCTCTTTTGCAGGCAAAATAAAGGGGGGTTTTTCCATAGTTATTCTGTACGTTTACTTGCGCGCCTTTTTCAAGCAACATTAATGCTTGTTCTGGTCCATAATATTGGCATGCAGTAATTAACGGTGTTGCGTCATCATAGTTTTCTTCTTCGAGGCTTGCACCTGCTTCAATCAGCAGGTCTAATATTTTGCCTCTTGATCTTAGTTGATTATCAAGTTCATCTTTATCAAAATCATTTAAATGCTGTAGCCAGCAGCTAGCTATCCAGGTGTTTTGTATCTTAGCTTTGTGCTGTAAGAGTAGCTCAGCGATTTCAACGTTGCTTGAAACTACGCATTGTTTCAATGCTGTCGTGTCTTTTGAATTGGTCATTCCGGCATTAATATCTACGTTGTCTTCGATACATTGTTTCACAACATCAACAAGATTGTGTCGAGCGGCTAAAACTAAAGCATCTTGTTTTGGAAGTATAGTAGCAAGATGGTGAGCATAGGGCGCATCTCCGAATGTGCATAATAGTGGTGCAACCCATTTGCCTTTACTGATTGATAAGTCTTTTTCTATTTTTGCTATGATACGTATTCCATCGTGAGGAAAGGTGTTTGGGTTGAGTAATCCATTGTAGTATGCATATGTAGCAATAGCATTAGCGATGCTACGTGGGGCAAGTAAATAGTCACTTGCATATACTAATTCTGCCAAAAGATCCTTACCTTTTTTGGTTTTAAGATCGATTGTTTTGAGTTTTTCTTTGACTGTTTGGTCATCTTCATGGTGTGGCGCAAGGTTTAATAAAAATTCAAGGCATGGTGCACTTATGTTCTCAAGAGGAATGGTTGATCGGTCGACTTGTTGATAATAGTCTGTACCTTCAACACATCCTGCGAGCATCTCAAAATGCTTGTATCTTTCAGGGGGAATAATAAATGTGTGATTGTCTAAAGTTCTTACTTTGATGTTTTTTTGTTGAGTCGATGCTTGAGTATTAGATTTTGTATGTTTTTGTTGATTGCTTTGGAATTTATCGAAGGCTCTTTTAAGATTTCCCTTAAGTGTTGTTGCTCTAGTGATTTTGAAGAGTAGATCTTTGCTTTCTGAATTTTTTGCCTGTGAAATTGTTTTCGCGAATTCGTTTTTTATGTTTTTATTTGCGCGTTGCAGTAGATCAGTAAATCCTGTGGTTATAAGTGCAAATTCGGTTGCTTTTTTTTGATTGAGTGTTTGCATGTTTTGATAGTGTCCTAAGGCGAGCCGAGCATTATTGTTGGCAACAGCTTTCCTGAACTCTTTAACGTTATCTTGAAATGAATCAGGGCTGTTTGAGGCAAAGGACATTATATGCATTAAACCGGCGATCAGAGTTATTGTAACCTTCATTTTCATAATTTTCTCCTAATGGGGATTGATTGTTTAACTATATATTACCTATTATATGCATTTTTTTACAAATTGCAAATTTCAATTTATTTTGAATTCCTCTGTTTTACTGCGCAATCAGGTGTTTTTTGTGTTATTAGATCAATTTGAGGCTGACTAATTTAATTTACATATTGCTAAACTTGCACGCAAAGTTGCACGATTATTGCCGGTTGCGGTGATCAAGGGTGGGTAATAATGGTAGGGGCTTTAGGAGTTTTTTTTGTTTATTTTGCCATTCATGATGGTAAAGGTCGCAAAGCGTTTATATGTATCGTTGCTCCAGTGATGTATTGTCACAGCATCGATACTATCAAATAGGGCCAACCATTTTATGAGGGCTGATACATTTTGATCAAAGCCGTTTTTTAAATCATTTGTATGGGCGATAGTTCGAGTGTAGCTTGTATCAGCGCTTATATTTTTTAATCCGATTTTGCGCAGAGCATCTAGTAGATATGTTTTCCGATTGGCAAACTGCATGATGTGTATCTTATATCTGTATTGATAGTCTTGATCTGTGCAGATCAAATAACAATTTTTTGACAGTTGTTTGCGTATAGCTTCGATGGCATGAGGTGAGAGCCTGTTTCCATTTAGGTACACAACCCGGAGGTTTTTAGATAATGCTTCATCTTCAATCGTTTCGATGAGGTTATTTTGCAAATCAAGATATTTTAAATTGTTGGATAAGCTGTTTTTTTTGATAATGCGCATGTTGTTATTCGCAATAAATAGCCCTTGAAGCGTTGGCGGTAATGCGTTAGGTTCAATGCTTGAGATCTCGTTGTCAGCTAAGTTGAGAACATTTAAATTTCCGAGGAATATTCCATCTTCAATCTTGGTTATATGATTGCCTGTTGCGCTTATATGCTCAACGGCCCGTGTGTTTTTTAGGCCTTTCAGACTTGTTAAGTTACGGTTGTTGAGGCCGCACATACCAAAGGTAATGCTGTCATAGTCAAGTTCTTTTTGGTCTAACAGATCGAGAACGGATTTTTTTGTGTGCGAAGATGAGCTTTGATGTGATGATGAAGTTTGATTAGAGCTACAACATATGGGTAATGCATATAAGCCGATACATATAATTGTTTTTAGCATGAACTTTCCACTTAGGGCAATCTTTTATGCTTAGAGTATATGCATGCATTGTTTTTTATCAATAAAAGAAGGAGCCGCATTGTGGGCTCCCTAATCTTTTCTTATTGTCCACGCAAATGTGGTGGAACGATGCCCGTTTGTGGGCCATATTGTGATGGGTATGCACTAGAGCTTATTGGTGTATAATTAGGAGGCAGCTTCCTTAGTCCAAGTGTGGAAGCTTGAGGAATGACAAATTGAGATGTTCCTACCGGTTGTTGATATAATTGAAGGCATTGTTCAAATTCGGCCGTTCCTTGTTTATAGCCTTTATGGGTGCAAATTCCAATTGGACTATTTGCAGCAACCTTTAATGCCATTAGTCCTGCAGTTGAGCTTAACAGTGCTAAGGCGCAAAGCGCTTTTAAAAATTTCATAACGTTCTCCTTTGTTATGGTTAATTAAACGGTTAGACTTCCTTCTTTTTTTCATAATAGTATTTAAATGTGGGGGCATGTAAGGGTTTTATGAAAAAACATTAGGGCTATTGCTTAATAAGCATCGAATTCATAGGTGTTTTACAGAGAAGAGAAACGTTTTTATTTTTATCTAAAAATAGATCATTATAGCTTTTATTTTAGTAAGTGTTTCAATAATGCTCGGTAGGTATTATTGAAAGTGTAAATAGGTAAAATCAATGGTTGTTGTTTTTAGAGACTTTGCCGTTAATGATGGTAAAGCCTTGCAGGCATTTATATTGATTGTTTTGGTTTAGGCCATAAGTTATTACTGCGTCAATCGTATCAACTTCAGCAAAACGTGAAAGGAGGATTGGTAGATTATGATCAAACTTTTTTTGTGAAACATTCGTATAGGCTGTTATGGTCACGCAATCAGTTGTTGTTGTTGTTGTTATGCTTTTTAGGTTTATTTTTTGTAGTGCATTACGGATATCAATTTTGTTACCATATTGTCGGATGTTGATTTTGTAAGAATATAATTCTCGTTGTGCTGATAAATAGGCGGTGTTATTCGATGAGCAAAATAATGGTGAAAATGAACACAAGCTTAGAAGGGCAATTTTTTTGAACATGTTTTTCCTGCATAAAGATTTATATTGTATAATGTAAGTGTTACAAAAAAAAATTTTTTGTCTATATGGAAATAGTTCCGTGGTGGTGTCGAGTTGGTATTAGTTTAGGTCTACATGTGTAACGTTAACTTTTGTTGTTTTTAGAGATTTTACCATTGATAATAGTAAAGGCTTGTAGGCGTTTATATGCATCTTTTTGCCAGTGATGCATGGTGACTGCGTCAATACAATCAATTGTGGCCAGCCACTCCATGAGGAATGGCATATTTTCAGCGAATCTCTCCTTTGGGACATCCGCATAAGCTATAGTGCGTACATAGCCCCTATCTGCACTTACGTTTTTCATGCCTATCTTGCTTAGTTCATCTATTAGATATGCTTTTGAGCTAGCAAACTGTATAATGTGCAATTTATACTTATATTGATAATCCTGGTCTTGAGCAAACAGGAAGCAATCTTTTGGTAGTTGTTTGCGTATAGCTTGGATGGCATGAGGTGAAAGCTTATTTCCTTGAAAATATACAGAGCGAAGGTTTTTTGGAAGTGCGCCATCTTCTATTTCTTCTATTTGGTTATTTTGTAGGTCTAGATATTTTAAATTTTTGGGTAAAGTGTTTCTTTTGATGATTTTCATTTGATTGTTTGATAAAAAAGACCTTTAAGCTTTTGTGATAATGCACCTGATTCAATATATGAAATCTTGTTATTCGCAAGGTTGAGGAGTTCCAAGTTGGTTGATAACCTGCGAGCTTTAATCTCTGTTATATGATTATTTGTTGCGCTTAAATGTGTGATGTAGTTGACGTTTTGTATGCCGTTTAGGTCCGTTATATCTTTGTTATTTAAATCGTACTGTTCGAATGTGAGAAAGTTGGCATTAATTTCTTTACGATCTAGCATGTACCCTATAGATTTATAGGGTGTTTTCTTTGATGTTAAAACATTGGTACTGCTGGATGCGCCGAATATAGGCGATAAATAAAAACTGATAAATAGAATGTTTTTTAGCATGCACGATCCTTTATGGATAATTTTTATTCAGATCATACACGTTGTTTGTCTGTTTTGTCGATAAATGACCAAATAATAAGAATCTCAATTTTTTATCAAACTATTGCTTTTTTATCCGCCAGGTTGGTAACATAATGGTGTGGATGTAAATAATTGATAAGTGTTACATAAGTATAGGATATATATTATGAAGAGAACGATTGCCTTATTTTTATTTTTAGGTGTAGCGCAAAATGCGCTTGGAGCAGCTAATAATCAACCGAAAAAAAATAGTGAAACTATTTCTAAATGGCCCTTTACTATAGAAGTTTTCAATGTAGGTAGCCAATATGAAATAGAATTTCAATATAAAAAAAAGAGTGAACAAGGCTGGACAAAGGATATTATACCCCCAAGATCAAGGCATTTTTTAATTGCCAATGAAATTCAACCTGTTGTGCGTTTTAAAGCTATAGAGAAACTCGGCGTAATCGGAACACTACCAACAACCGAATTTGACTTCTCAAAGAAGCAAGTGGTTAAAACCATGAATATCATAACCGGAGCGGTTTCGAAGGACTTTTTTGAAGATAAACTTATTCCAGATTCTAGGTGGGAAAATCTCGATGGACGCTATAGGCTTTTGTTGGATTATCCTTCTCGATATAGTTGGAAATTAGAGGGAGAATTAAAATGGAAATGGGAAAAAGAAGTTATATACTCTGATCGTAGGCCTTTTCGAGTAAAAACAGATCTTGTTCGAGTAAAAAGAGATCTTGAGCTTGAAACAACAAAACTGCTTAAAATTTTGAACGTTAAAAAAGTTTTTCCTGGAAAATGGGGCGAATTTATAACAGGCGAATTTATAGCATATGAATATCTAAAGGAAAAAGAAGAAGATCCAAATCTAGAAAATATACGTGTTCAATTCGCTCTTATGCTACGTGCTCAAGCCGCTCTTATACTTGGAGTAGATGAAGATGCTGACTTTAAAGTTAAAAGGAAAGCGTATTTCAAATTGGCTCACAAATGGCATCCTGATAGAAACAAATCACCCGAAGCTGGACAAGTCTTTAAATTGATTAATCATGCTTATCAAATCTTAGAAAAAGACAACAGTACAAAAGATGGTAATTAATAACTAAATAAATGGGTGAGCATCATTATGCTCACCTCGAAAATCAAGCAAGAATTTGACTAGAGTTTGTTTTTTGCCTCAAGCCTTGTTTTCTCAAATTTTAACGTTATTTCTCAAAGTCACATCTTTACATAAATGCTTAAAAGGGTGTTCCCTGAAAAGCACCTATAAATTCGAAGTTATCCACTCAATTCCCCTGTTTTTCATTTAAAGACTTGTTTTTTTTATTTTCAATTTGCAATACTGATGTTAAGTGGGTTTATTAAACCCTTATATTGTAGGTATGATTTTTTAATTAAAAAAAAGGAAAGAAGGTGTTCAAAGAGATTAAAAACAGTGCTATATGGGCTTGCGCCTTTGTATTATTGACCTTTAATTTGCATGGTAATAGTGGAAAAATAACAATTATTAATAAAGCATCAGTTCCGATTGAAGTGTCGGGAAGAAAGCAAATTGGCATTAATCCGCCAACTTTTGCAAAATTTGAACAAAATACAACGATAGAATCTAATGCACAATTGAATCTAGGTGACTTTACCTTATTGCTGGACTTGAAAGTTCGTAGGGAATCAGGCAAGGAATCGTGTTATAATGTTATGCAATTACCTACATTTGAAAACCAAAAAGGGCATCAAGGCGATGATCTAACGGTTACTATTTCTCTCAAGAAGGCTCGTTGGTTTTGGTCAAAAGACACATTTACCGTTTCATATAATTGGTCGCGCCCGGCTATAAATTCAGATCAACAAACTATTAAAAAAATAGATCGCCCTTATTGGAATGATATCACTCATCTGAAGCGCTCTACTTTTAATCAACATCAAGCGCCTTATATACGTCGTGTTTATTATTTTGATAAGAATAATAATAACCCAGTCCAAGAAAAACTTTTGAATAAACCTCGCCAAGTGTTATTTTCAATTCATGGTACTTTTGCTCGAGAAAGCAAAGAATTTTATGATCCTGATGATAAAACATTTGAAAATATATTAGCCTATGCTGAATCACTCGGTAATTCAGTTGAAGTTGTTGCGCTTGAATGGACAGGTAAAAATGCAGCAACTGATCGTATAGGTGCAGGGCAATTTTTGGCAGGACTGATGAATGATTATTATAATGATCGTCAAAAATATTTAAGCCTAAACACTATTTCGCATAGTCATGGTGGCAATGTTGTAAATGCAGCAACACATAGCATATCTCGCCCACTTGATACCATTGTGAGTCTATATACACCAATCCGTACCGACATTGATTGGTTTACGCCAAACACTGCTAAATTTAAAACTCTTTATCATATTTATTCAACGTCTGATCATATACAGTTTATTGGTTCAATAAATATCTCACGACTTAATTTTTCAAACATATTAGGCGACTGGGGAGCAAGAAAAGCTCTTATATCGCAAAATAATAATGCACAAGGCGATGGTGGAAAAATATATAACATTCGAGTTGAGTTTACTGGTATTAGCCCTGCCCACGTGAACAAAGAGGCGGTTGTGGGCTATCTGCCACAACTTCTTTGGTATATTAATCATACTTACAAAATCAACTATGACCTTGATGCCGATATAGATCCAACAAATAAAGAAATCCTTGTTTCGATTCGACATTCGGTAAGTCCTTCAATAATTAATAGTCAAGAAGCGACTCCGGAAATGAAAGAACAGGCTCAAGCAGAAACTAAAGCATCAACGGCTTCACAAGCTAAATATGTGATAAAATATCACAAGAAAATGGGCGGTAAAGGTTGGCGCGTGATCAACACGTTGCGATCAGGAAAACAAACTATTTTTGGTAATTAAAAATTGATAATTTAAAAAAAGGAAAATCTATGAAGAAGTTACGAATAATTATAACGCTTTTTGTTTTGGTTGGCACGAATTGTTTATTTGGTGCTGCAAACTCCGATAAAATAAAGGTTGCCAAACCAAAAGGTTTAAGAAGTGTTTTTACACCAGGAACTATGTTTATTGAAATTACAGGAGCCTTCAATATAAACAACAGCATTAGAAAGGGCGTTGACGAGAACATTTTCAACCAATTAAAAACTAGTCTTAAAGAGCACAAAATTCCTAACGTGCAAGTGGAAAAGTCACTTCAAGGCGCATTTGAATTTGTGAATGAAAAAGTAAGGGATTATCACCAATTATATCAAACATTGATAGGTGAAGTAGACACTGATTGGGATATAAATCAAATAAAAAAACTTGCAAAATTATTTAAAAATAAGCCTGATTTCGCAACCAAGCTATATGATCAGTCCGTCAAACAAGGTGACTTCAATGCTTTAGCAACAATGACACAATTCCTCAAGCAAGCAAATAATAATAAAAGCAATGCACTCTTATTGGTAATTAAATTCCCTAAATCACGAAGCATGATCCCAGTAGTTTACCGCAGGAAATTGTTAGTTGAGTTGGTTGAGCAGGATTTTCTACAATTTGAAGACCAGCGCGCAAAGCTTGGCCGAATAATACAAGAAATTAGTGCAAAAGCAAGAGAGGATAGCTCAATCTATCCTGAGCTATGGATAAAGTCAGTTCCGTGGTCAGCAAATGATATATTAAAAGGGCGTGTTCGATATGCTATTTACGAAGAATTTAGAAAAAAATTTAATTCAATTATTCAGCTTACTGATAAGCTTGAAAAATACAAACAAATGTTGTCGCTGAAAGGTGATCTAAAAAGTATTTTAGCTAGGCATAAGCATGCGAGCGATGAGGATATCAAAATACTTATTAGCCAATTAGAGCGCTATAGGTACCAAATAGAAAACTATCGCCCTAAATTAAATCTAACATGGGGTATTTCAACATTAACAGATTCAGCGCGCTATCAAGATCATTTAGCTGTTTCAACGGAATTATTGCAGCTTTTGCGCGAGTTATATCCATCAATCATATCAGATCTTGATTCGAGGTTACAAATGGCTGGAAAGTATAATTCGTCTGATCTATCGGTGCTTGCGCAAGCAGGCGGCTATGACGCGGTTATTTTTGGTATTATAAAAGAAGTTAAAAAAATAGAAGAAATGATAGAAAAAAAAGTAGAAGAAATAAAACATAAATCTATTGAACAAAAAATGAAGTCAATTCAATTCGATGGTGATGATAACGGTTGGGGCATTTTATAAAAAAAGAATGACGAATCTAAAGGAAAGTAAATAAGCCCTGATCATATTGGTCGGGGCTTGTTTTATTATGATCTGTATTTTTTGTAGTAGTTTGTACGTTATTTTTTAGAGCTTTCATGAGTATTGATGTTGCGTGTGGCAAACCATTTTTTCCATCGTTCTGAAATAGATTGTTTTGAGCTGACTTGAAAAATGTATGAACAATTGCATGTTTTGTTATAATCTTCTACTAATCGTTGTTGATCAGAAAATTGATTAAACAGTTTTTCATTAAAACAATTAGGCCATTTTATGTTTTTGCATTCAACCATAGCTTGATCTGTATGAATGTCTATTTCTCGACTAATTGATCCATTTGATAGTATGTGGTGAAAACGCAAAATTTTATGGCCGGTTTCAATAAGTTCGAGAGCTCGTTCAAGTTCATAGGAATAGCCTTTAACGATACTTTCGTGATAAGGATTGGCTGCGATATAACGTAAGGTGTTAAGATAGCCAGGAACATGAATAAGTTTATAGGAAGAAGGTATGCATTGTCCGTGTATTGCCACAGGTGTGGGCATTTGTATGAGTGCATGTATGAGTAAAAATAATGTATTGATACATGTTAATTGTTCTGCTTTGATTTTCTTTAACTCGTGTTGGAGTTCACGTTCTATTTTTGGGGATGTAGAAAAGATAGCTTGCTTTGCAAGATGTGCAATACGTGCAATATTGCAAAGGGAAGTGTGTACGAAGAAAAATACGAAGAGGGTAAACATGTGCTTCACAAGATATCCTTTTTTATATCTTGTATATGTTTACCCCTTTTTTAGAGCTGGTGTAAATAGTTAATTTATTTGCCCAAGTTGCTAAACGTATTCTGTTTAGCTAATTCGACCATTTTTTTGCGAAAAGCATCCTTATTTTTTTTTGGGCTTGGTAGGTCTGTAGGATCAGGTGTTGAAGGCCTGCTTTTTATTGTAGAAGATGCGTAACATTCTGGTGGTGCGTTAGGTATCGTTGTTTGCTGCTTGTTTGCTTGAATAAGGGAATCGACTTCTTCTTGTTGCATGCCTGTGTTCAATAGTGCATTACGGATTCCAAGTTCTTCCATAGTATAGGATTTGGGTTTAACGAATTCGTGGTTATCGGCCGATCCATATAAAGCGCATACGTTCAGTAATGCTAAAAGTTGTATCATTTGTTTCATGAGGATATTCCTTGAAGGCTTAGTTGTTAGCTGCATGCATTAAATTGTAAGTATAGATTTTTCCAAAACAACTTACTGCCTCCGGGCATTGGTGGTTTGAGCAATGCCTTTTTTAATATGGTAATACGTTTGGCAATCGGTTTTTTATCTTCATTGTGTTCAACTGCGTGCTTATACTTGTTCATCCAAAATGCGAACAGTTGATCAATCAAGTCGAGTGTTTGAAGCTCGTTAATTGGATTTTTTTGCAGATACTGTAAAAAGGAAAGTGGCTCTTGTAGTTGAGTGCTAAAGGTTGTATAAAGGTGTTGCAACTGACCTGAAAACATATCTTTTGCAAAGGTGCGCAGCAAACATCGTGATTTTATGGTGGGCAGTATATATTCAGTTCGCTCCGCACACAAAATAAAATGATAACCTTTGGGTGGTTCTTCAATCGATTTGAGCAAGCTGTTTGCACATTGTTTGCTCAAAAAATCAGCCTTTTGCAGAACAAAAAAGATCTCCTGATCATCATTGAGTGCAAAAGATAGTCGTTCATGAACTACTTTTAAATTATCAAGAGTATAATTCTTTTCAGGGCAAATCCACACAACCGCATGATGCTGCTGTTCTCTGATTTGATTGCAAGAAATGCAGACACCGCATCCCTCATCGGGGCAAAAACGTTTTTGTAAGTACGGAATAACTTCCGCAATTAAATTATCATGCGTGCCGGTCCACAATTGTGCCGGTGCTAATTTGTTTTGTTTCATAATCAGAAAGCCAAGGAGTTAAAGATCGTAAAGTGTCGTGTAATACGGTTTGCTCATCACATTCACCATCAATCATTATAACATTTTTACGATTATTAAATAGCGTACAAAAACCGTCGTGTACGTGTTGCATAAATTGTGTATGTTCTTTTTCAAATGCCGTGAGTATTTTGTTGCGCATGATCAGTCGTTCGCGTGCAATGTGTGGGGGCGTGTTCACAAAAATGGTCACATCGGGCTTATGGTTGGACATTGCCCAAGCATTAACCGTATTGATAAAGTCGATATCTATGCCTCGAGCAACTCCCTGATATACAACGGAAGAATCTGCCATGCGATCGGAAATGACAATCATATTTTGTTGTAACGAGGGGATAACTTTTTGTTCAAAATGCTGTGCACGATCTGCAGCAAAAAGAAGGAATTCTGCTTTTGCGCATACAGGTACATCCTGTTTTTGCACAATTGTGCGAATCTGTGCGCCAAGTTCTGAGTCACCGGGTTCTTTGGTCAGCAGTGTTTTATGAAATTGGCTAAAATGCATATATAGTTCTTTGGCTAACGTGCTTTTGCCCGAGCCATCGATACCTTCAATAGAAATTAATAAACCGTTCTGTTTCATAGTTTAGGCCTTGCAATAATTCATTTGTTGAATCAAACTGCGTATAACATGTTATGTTAGTATACAAGAAAAATAATATTTTTGCCTTTATTTAGGATAAAAAAAGGGACGTTAAATGATTGATGTGTCACCACGCGAACGTGAGCGCTTTAATAAACTCATTGCTTCAATAACACAAAACGATAATTTAATGACTTTGGGTCACTTGCTTGAATGGGCAGCAAATAGGTATGGCGATAAAATTGCATTAATCTGTCGTGACGAACAAATCACCTATAACCATCTTTTTGCTCGTGCATGCATGTTTAGTGAGTTATTACGCGAAAAGGGTATAAAGTCGGGAGATAGCGTTTTGGTATGGATGGAGAATTCAATCGAATTTTATATTGCCTATTTTGGTGTTTTGCAAGTTGGCGCTGTGGTTGCACCACTTAATGTTTATCTCACTGAACGCGAACTTGATCATATTATCAAAGATGCACATGCACAGTTGATTGTTACTTCCGAATCATTTCTTGAACGTTTGGATAAAGCACATGCAGATATTTCTGTCTTACTCAAAGAGCACGTTATTAACTTGGATCAACCGGTAACATTGAACAGTTGCAAGATTGTTGATAAGGATCCCGATGCTCTAACTTTGTTATTGTATACTTCGGGCACCACCGGATTACCCAAAGGGGTGATGATCAGTTCATCAAATGCGCTTATCAATGCTATGCAGGGTATTGCGCGTCAAGAATTTAAGAAATGCCGAGTGTTGTGTGTGTTGCCTTTGTTTCATAGTTTTGCGCAAAATGCATGCATTTGGATTCCGTTGCTATATGGTTGTAGTGTTATTGTGGTGCCCAAAGTTGATCGCCGATTAATCTTGGAAGGATTGAAAAAAAAGCCTGACATCTTTTTAGGGGTTCCGGCACTTTATGGATTGATGTGCTTGATGAAAACGGCACCAATTTCTGGTGTAGAATTATTTATTTGTGGTGGCGATGCATTACCGGATAAAATTCGCTCGGCTTTTTCACTTATCTATAATCGTAAAATATGTAATGGCTATGGCTTGACCGAAACTTCGCCATTGCTTTCAGTAGATCTTGATGACATGACGGAGCCAACGAGTTGTGTGGGCACGCCGTGCACTGACGTGCAAGTACAGATTCGCGATGCTCAAGGCAATGTTTTGCCACATGGCAAGATAGGGCAGCTGTGGGTTAAGGGGCCCAACGTTATGCTTGGTTATCACAATTCACCAGAAGCAACCGACAAGGTTTTAAAAGATGGGTGGTTTGATACGGGAGACCTGGCCTATATAAATGTACGAAATAAAATTGTTATCACCGGACGCGAAAAAGATCTGATCATTCACAAGGGATTTAATATTTATCCTCAAGAAATTGAAAATGTCTTGTTAAGTCATGCTGATGTTGTGCGTGCAGCGGTTGTTGGTAAACCAGATGCGGCAGGAGAAGTGCCGATTGCAATATTGCAAGTGCGTGCAGAAAATCCTAAACTGATTCCAGAATTAAAAAAACGTTGTCGTGAGCAACTTGCTCCATATAAAATGCCAAAAGAATTTATCATGGTACGCAAAGATCCGCCGTTAACAGCCACTGGAAAAATAAATAAAAAACAACTCAAAAAACAGCTATTTGGTGATGAGTAAAAATAGATTAGTACATGTTACATCAAGCTTGCAAATGGGTGGTGCCGAAAGCATATTGTTTACTATAGTTAAACATTTGCAGGCAACATTTGATCAAATGGTTGTCTATTTTCATGATGGCCCATTTGTGCAAAAAATTGAGCAATTGGGTGTGCGCACAATTAAGATTTCAGGTTACTTTTGTTTGTATGATCCCATCTTTTTTTGGCGGTTATTCAACGAGCTTAAAGCATGCAATCCGGATGTTATCCATTCATTGTTGTGGGCGGCAAATGTTTCATCTCGTTTATGTGCCTATGCGCTTAAAATACCCATGGTGAATGTGTATCACAACAATGTTGAGCAGGATGGACTGTTTCGCATTATGCTCGATCGTTTAACTGCATCTATGTGTGACCAGCCTGTGGCTGTTTCAGAGCAAGTTGTCCAATCAGTTAAAAACTATTGGCAACCGGCTAAACAGATTGAAGTGATAACTAATGGCATTAATGTGCCACAAGTGGAGCTTAATATAGCCAAAAAAGATTTGGGCATTGCCGATGATAATTTCGTTATCGGAGCTGTTGGCCGTTTTGTGCCGGTTAAATCATTTGATATATTGCTCAAAGCTGCCGCACGCGTGATACTCCGGCATGCACATGTGCAGGTAATTTTAGTTGGCGGCGGCCAAGAAGAAGGGGCGTTGCGTCAATTAGCTCATGATTTGAAGATAGCCGATAGGGTTCATTTTGTGGTTGGTGTATCAGCTATTAATTATTACCCCTTGTTTGATTGTTTTGTGCAAAGTTCATCAAAAGAGGGTGTTTCGCTGGCATTGCTGGAAGCTATGTTTTTTGAGTGTCCATGTGTGGTCATGGGCGATTTTTTTGTGCATTCAGTGATAACCCATGGTGTTGATGGGCTCGTGTGTGAGACTGGCAATGTTGAACAATTAGCAAGCATTATATGTTCGGTTGTTGAGCAAAAGGATTATGTTGTTAATAATTTGACAAAAAATGCAAAAGAGGCGATTGTGTCGCGTTACACGTCATTACATATGAATCAAAAATATGAAAAACTTTTTTCGAAATTATGTAGTAAAAGTGCAATGTGAATATGATCCTCTACTTCTGGAAAAGGTGCTTAGAATAAGTGAAGATCTTCGAGAAAAAGTTTGCATTTCAAAAAAATATCATGTACTATTAAAGCATCAATTAATTAGATAACCTCCATTTCCCCTATCCATGACGTTCTGTCAGGATGGGGGTAAACTTTTGTGGATAGATGAAAAAGAAAAAAAATTATCCTCATGTCCAGAATGGGCGCTTTTATAATTATCCCAACGAAGTTCCAGAGGGATTTCTATTTCGATCGTGTTATATTTATCTCAAATCATATATAAATCGCTTCTTCTATCATCCGCATACTGATTCTTGGCGCATGAAAATAAAGCCAATTAAACGCAGTGTTAAACCTGTAATTACTTGGATTGGCCATTCAACCTTTTTGATACAGATGAATGGAATCAATATTCTCACGGATCCGATTTTTGGCGATGCCACATCTTTGTTTCCACGTATTTTGCAACCTGGGATCACTTTAGCCGATCTTCCACCCATTGATTATGTGATTGTTTCTCATAATCATTTAGATCATATGGATGAGCCAGCATTGTTGGTGCTCAAAGAGCGCAATCCTCATTGTTATTTTTTGGTACCGCTCGGTGATAAAGCTTGGTTTGATAAGAAAGAGTTTGTCAATGTGCGTGAATATACGTGGTGGCAGCAAGATTCTTTTACTTCAAAACATGATCAGATATCATTTACCTTTTTGCCGGCGTTCCATTGGTCGCAACGAGGTATGTTTGATAAAAATAAATCATTGTGGGGCAGTTGGATGATCGAAATTGGAGGCAAGAAAATTTATTTTGGCGGTGATACTGCCTATTCACATCATTTTAAACAGATTGGTCATGAGTTTGGACCGATTGATTATGCAATTATGCCTATTGGGCCATGTGAACCGCATAAATGGATGAAACTTTCGCATGCTAATGCACGTGAATCGTATCAAGGCTTTAAAGATCTTAATGCCAAACATTTTATCCCGATGCATTGGGGTACCTTCTATTTTGGCACCGATTCATTTGATATGCCTATTACTTTGCTCAAAAAAGTGTGGCAAGAGCATCTTAATGATGGAGTCTTGCCTGAACAATTGCATATCTTAAAAGCTGGACAGCGCATTGATTTGCCAGATGCTGTTCAAGCGCCTGCTGTGCAACCAGAAATCGAAAAGCGAGTATAACGCGAGTTTTTATATTACGAGAAATTGGCAACGTAGGAAAAATTGTTGCGCATGGTTGGGAAAGCAAAAAAACTTTTCTAGGATATTTTTAATAAAAATGGTTCCTTTTTGTCATCCTCGATGCATACTTGATGGCAAAAAGAAAAAAAGATTATTAAATGCTTTGTTGGTATGCACTTAGCAAAAAGCCAAAGCATAAGCATGTTAATAAAGTCTCTAGCTAAAAATATGGGAGCCAGTTCTGGCTCCCATATTAATTATCTGAATTGATTTAAATATCTAAAGTGAGCGATACTTAAGTTCAATGATTTCTTCGATATCACGGATCGATACACTTTTGGTTAGATACCAATTGATAGCACATTCGCGCATAATATCATTAAGGTCACGATAACTCATGCCTTCAGTGTTTTGTGCGATATAGTCGATAGCATAATCGCCTAATTTAGTCGGCCCGTTAAAAAATAGCGGCATGATTTGCTTAAGAGCAAGAAGGCGATTTTCTTCGTTGGGCAAATCGATGGGAACTATGCATAGGCGACTTATAATTGCACTATCAATCATATCTAATCGATTTGTTGCACCAATAAGAATAATTGGTTTTTCAGAGTCATAAATACCTTCAATCTCACCAAGTAAATATGAAAGCGTTTTGTCATCTTCATTATGGCTGCTTGATCCACCGCGTTTACCGCAAATTGAATCAATCTCATCGATGAATAATATTGCTGCAGGGTACTTGTTGGATTTATTGTTGTTATTGTTTTCCCATGGATCATCATAGTAGTAATCATCGTAATAGTAATAGTCATCCCATGGATCGTTGTTTCCTGGGTGTGTGTTGCCTAAGTCGCTGTGTATTTTATCAAAAGTAGCTTTAAGATTACGAGCAGTTTGGTTAACGTATGCGCTGCCGATATCAGCAATGCTTACGCTGTAAAAAAGAAACCCAGACTTTTTAGCTAGTGCTTTTGCACTTTCCGTTTTACCAGTTCCTGGAGGGCCATAAAATATGAAGCCTTTAGGCAAAAGATGCGTTGGCATCGGATCTAATTTAATCAGTTTTGTGAAGTTCTTAAAACTTGCAGGGGCTGAATCAAAAAGTTGGTCGGGGTTTGCGCGTAAAGCGATGTCTTCGGGCAAAATCGGATCAGGACCTGCATAGTCAAAGTTAAAACCACACAGAGGCACAGAAATAAGTGCCGCAGTTAAAAATAATGATTTTTTAAAAACCATTTCTTCCTCCATTTAAGAGTTATGTTAATATACATTTTTTATCGTAATTAGTTTTGGTGTGAGTGTCAACAGGATTATGTCAATACGCTTTTTTGTAAAGTGTATTTGAAATGGAGCGTATAAAACTAAGTATCCATTATATCTTTTAACTTAACTTTGATTGAACTCTTTACATTTAAAATTCAGTTTGAATATATTGGGGTTAGGTACAAAAATTGTATTGTACGTTGTTTGTATGCAATACATTAATAAAGGTGCATGTATTATGAAAAAAAACATTGTTCTGCTTTTAATATTTGCAACATGTGGCATGCATGCTTATATTTATCAAGCGATTGTGATGAAAAAGTGGCATCAAAACTTGCAGCGTTATCATTATTTTATTGGCCTGGGTGATTTTCATAATAAAAAACATCCTATTAATGCAGAACATAGAGAACAGCTGCAAGCATTATTTGCTCGTATGGATAAGAATAACACCAAAGTACTCACTGAAGATTTGAGTGTGGCCAACAGTGACGGCTGCTTTGCCAGCAACGGTTTTTTTGTCAATTCTCGAGGAGGTGTTTTGGGCGGATTAACCGAAACATGTCGAAACTTTGGCGTTGATGCAGATAACCTTGAATATCGATATGCGCGAGTCTGCGCATTGGGCCCAGTGCTTAATAACTTAAAGCAAAATCCATTCAATTTTCCTTCAACGTGCAAAATACGTATAGGTGATTTAACGAATGAAATCAATAATGAGCTTGATAGAATTTCATTGTTTCAAGATGACTCAAAGTTAAACAGTTGGTATAAAGAGCAATGCAAAAAAATAGAGCAAAAGGTATGTGCATTTGATTGGTCATCATGCACGGATGCGACCGTTGCAGAATATCTTTCGTGTGCCCATCGTCCAATGTTGCCATTCCTTAATCGCTTGCTTACTTTTGATGCAGGTTTGCTTGATATGAAAATCGTGCATGAAATTGTAAAAAATAAACAAGTGGAACGCGTTTGCGCGATCGCGGGAGGTTCGCATATTGATCGCGCAAGTAAAGCGTTAAAAAAAATCGGTTATACCTCAGTTTTCCAAACAAAACCTATATTTCAAAGAGCAACTTCAATTGATGTCGGCGGTTCTGCACGTGCAGGTAAAAAGCCACAAGCAATTTCGCTAGATGCTTTACAAAAGTTTTTCTAAAAACTGTGTTGTCTAAAATTTGAAAAGCCCCAAGAACTGGGGCCCTCATAATAGATGAGATTTTTTAAATCAATGTCAATTTAGCTAATCAATTTCCAGGCTGCACCAATACCAGATTTAGTATAGCTTCCAAAGTTGCGCATACCCTTCCATGCTTTTGCTAACCAGCTATCATCAGGATTGTCTAGTGTATGTTGTTCTGCATTTTCTAACGGTTGTAAACCTTGAAGGTTAAGATGGTTGCCGATTCTGATAATATTAGCATTCATCACTTGCCTATCTCTTCTAGCCTGTTCAAAGTATCTTTTTATTTTATCAAATGCTTGCATAAGCAACGCACGCGTTTTTCTCGCTTCTTGTGATGCGCTACACACAACATAAACAAGTGTTAAGCCACAACCAGTAAGTGCAATATTACCTTTGTTGTTCCACGACCATGAACCAAAATCACTCAAAGAGCGAATCTTATAGAAGCGCACAGCTGTGGGTGTAACATTTGGCAACTGTTTTTCAAGTAACGTAATTTTAGCAGAAAGGCTTTTGATTGTTTTGGTGAGTTCTTTAATTTGCTGTGTAAGTGCAGATGTGTTTGCATTGCATGCATTTGAGAAATTTAACAGAACACATAATGATGTGATAAAAAATAATCTTTTGTTAACCATAATAATAACCTTCCATTTATAACATACGCGTAACGTATTATTAATAATTATTACATAAAACCCCTGAAGAGTCAACGAATCGAGGATTGTTTCCCTTTGTAATTTTACGTCAATTTCAATTAGAAGTTTTGTATTGTGTGCTGTTAATTATATTTGAAAAACTTTGTTTTTAGTGCTATGTTTTTTGCCTAAAATTACCTATCCTGTTTTCTATTTGCACAGGGAGATGCCATGAAATATACTATGCAAAATCTACTCAAAGAAGATCGCTTATTTTCAGTTAGTCAACGATTCAAAGAAGGTGCTCGAGTAAAAGATCGTTCCTTGTTTGATTTGGCCGACAACAATTATTGTGATTATTGGCAAAAAGAGGCTGAAAATCTGCATTGGTTCAAAACTTGGGATAGGGTACTCGATTGGCAGCCGCCGCATGCCCAATGGTTTATAGGTGGTAAAACCAATATTTCCTATAACTGCCTTGATCGCCATATGCCGGCATTGAAGGATAGAATAGCCTATTTTTGGCGTGGGGAATATGAGGGATGCGAGCGAATGTATACGTATGGCGATATGCATGAATGGGTGCAAAAATGTGCCAATGGGCTCAAAAAACTTGGCGTAAAAAAGGGTGATCGTGTTGCCATTTATATGCCAATGATAGTCGAAGCGGTTGTTGCCATGCAGGCATGTGCGCGTATTGGGGCCATTCATACGGTTGTTTTTGCCGGATTTTCATCCCACGCTTTAGCCGAACGCATAAATGATGCAGAATGCACATTGGTTATTACGGCAGATTTTGTGCATCGCAAAGGCAAGAAAATACCAATTAAAAAGCAGGTTGATGAAGCAGTTAAAGATTGTGCCACCATAGAACATGTGATGGTGTTCTCAACTGTCGAGGAATCATGTGCTATGACATCAAAACGGGATGTTTGGTATCATGAATTGGTTGAGGGTGTTGCCAATGTTTGTTCAGCAGAACCTATGGATGCAGAAGATCCACTGTTTATTTTATATACATCTGGCACCACCGGAAAACCTAAAGGCATCGTACACACTGTGGGCGGCTATATGGTTGGCGCTTACACCACCACCAAATATGTTTTTGATATCAAAGATTCAGATGTTTTTTGGTGCACAGCTGATGTCGGTTGGATTACTGGACACACCTATGTTGCTTATGGGCCAATGTTAAACGGTATGACGCAAGTTATGTATGAAGGTGCGCCAAATTATCCGCATAAAGGTGTTTTTTGGGAGATTATTCAAGAGTATGAGGTTTCTATATTTTATACTGCTCCAACGGCAATTCGTATGTTCTCAAAATGGGGCGCAGACATTCTCAAGGCATATGATTTAGGTTCATTGCGCTTGTTAGGTTCTGTTGGCGAACCACTCAATCCAGAAGCTTGGATGTGGTATCATGAACATGTGGGCAATAAAAAATGCCCTATTGTCGATACCTGGTGGCAAACCGAAACTGGCTCCATTATGATTACCAACTTGCCAAGTATTGATAAACAAAAACCGGGTTATGCAGGCAAACCATTGCCTGGCATTGAGGTTGAGCTGGTTGATGAATCGGGTAATCAAATTCAACATGGTTCAGGGTTGTTAACAATTAAAAAACCGTGGCCATCAATGTTGCGTACATTGTGGAAAGATGATGCTCGTTATCGCGCAACCTATTTTAGGTCACCAGACTATGATACCTATTATTGTGGTGATGCTGCAGCAAAAGATGAAGATGGCAACATTATGATTATAGGCAGAGTTGATGATGTGATTAATGTGAGTGGTCACCGTATTGGCTCAATGGAAATCGAATCTGCTCTGGTTGATCATGAAGCGGTGGCTGAAGTTGCGGTGGTGCCAAAGCCGCATGAAATTAGAGGTGAAGCAATTGTTGCTTTTGTGATATTAAAAGAGCATATTTTACCCGATGACGCATTAAAGAATACACTCAAAAAACATGTTGTAGATATGATTGGTGCGATTGCTCGTCCCGAGACGATCATATTTACTCAAGATGTGCCTAAAACTCGGTCGGGCAAAATCATGCGTAGATTGTTACGCGAAATGGTCCACGATCTTCCGTTGAGTGATATGACAACATTAGCAAATCAAGAGGTGGTGAGTTCGCTCAAAGAGCATTATCAATTTGCCAAATCGCGTAGTTGATTGTAGTTAGCATTATTGATTTATTTATGCTTTGCGCATTATGCTTTTATTTTAAAGAGGAGTACGATTAATGGATAAAGATGCTATTTTAAAAATATTGTCGAATCTTGAGCGCCAGTTGCGTGAGCAACAGCAACAAATAAATAACCTCAAAAATCAATTAGTGCATAAACAACATGAAGCTAAGCCAGAGAAGGAAACGCTTGATCATCAGGTTGTCAAAGAAAGTGCACGACCTTTAGAGCCTAAAAGGGGGCCATTTGCCCCTCAACCGGAAGGTAAGCAGCGCGAAATTTCAAGGGGACCAGCTAGACAACCCTCACAAGGGCCAGAGAGTTACCCTCAGAAAAAGCCAGTTGCACAAAAAAAACAAACATTGGGTGACATCGAACTTTGGGTAGGTAATTATGGCCTACAAATTTTAGGCGTCATTATCTTTCTTTTTGGAGCAGGATTCGGTTTAAAATATTCAATTGAAAAGGGTTGGATTACGCCAATTATGCGATTTGCCTCAGCGATTGTGACAGGGTTAGGCTTTATTGGCCTTGCAGAATATATACATCAAAAAAAGAAGAAGTGGGCAGATGCGTGTTTGGGCGGTGGTGTAGCACTCCTTTTCGGTGCCATCTATTATGGCTATGAATACTATAATCTTTTTTCCATTAACTATGCGGTGGTAGGAAGTTTACTTGCAGGTGCCTTAGGACTATCATTGGCGATACGTTATAACTCTCAAGTTGTGGCAACATTGAGTGTGTTAGGAAGTTACGTGTTACCAATGTTTATAACACATCAAACGTTTGATCCGTCATTTACTGCAGGTTATTATTTGTTGCTTAGTGCATGTTCAGTGTTTTTGGCATGTCGTTATGATTGGGTAGGCCTATTTGTTACCACTTGTGCAAGTCTTGTATTTGTCGATTTATCGACAATGTTTAATCTTTTTGGCGAAAAAACATCGTATAGCCTGCATTTTATCGTTGGCATTTTTGCTATTTTCACTTTGATTCCTCTTTTATTTTGTGTGCTAAAAAAATGTAATTGGTTTGCCTCTTTTTCTATTTTCTTTGCGGGCATATATAGCTTTCCGCGTATTTTGGTTAATTTAGAGCATATGTTTAAAGGGGTCTATACGATACAGCAGCTTGCAACGTTAATCCTCGTTGGGTTTGGCTTATTTTATGGATTACTGTATCTTGTGCTGCAGGCTTATAAAAAAGATGAAGCTCTATATAAGGAAGTGGGCGGCACATTATTAATGCTGAGCATTGCAAGTTTTGCAGGTGCTATTTGGGCTCATTTTGATAATCATATGCGCATAGTTGTGCTGGCAGTATATGCCGTGTTGTTATATATTGTCGGTGCCTGTTATTCCCCGTCGCGAGTTATGCGTTTTATGTCTAAGGGGGTTTGGGCTTTTCCAGTGCTACATTACCTAGAATCACTTAATCATGCTACCCGAGTAACTTATTTTACGCAAAATACCAAATTTGATTTTTTATTTAATTCCATGACTTTATCGGCTTTTGTGTTAGCGGGCACTTTTTTCTTAGCATCATATGTTACAAATAAGTGTAAACAGAAGTTAAGTGAGGTTGAGCATGGATGGGAACAGATTTTTGAAGTGCTTGGTTTATTGAGCATTATGTCCTTGATGTTTAGCAACGTTTGGCATTTCAAATATGTTTCAGTGGGGTTTAGTGTTTTTGCGGCTTCAGTTTTTATCATTGGGCGCTATTTAGGTAGAAGTGTTTGGCGATATGTGAGTGCATTTGCTGTATTTATAAATATTGGATTTGTGGCATTCTATTACTCTCAATTGGTATGCGGATCTGGTAGCTGGATTGCTCATCTTACTTTTGGTGCATTTGCAATTTCTGCGACACTATGTGAATTGTTTAGACGATATCGCCTAGAACATACCAGTAATGATGATCCATTAGTGCCGGACATAATTCAGTCTTTAGTTGGCCTTGGATGGTTTATGTGGGGACGAGTTGCCATAGTTTCTTATTTTGAGCAATTTAGTGGGGAAAGTCAGCTACATACAATTAAAAATTCCATTCTCGTTGCATATTATATTCTTTGGGCTGGCATTACTTATGTTGTTGGCTTGTTAAATAAAAAACGTTTGTGGTTGTTTGTAGGGGCATTGTCTATGTTGGCGAATGTTGCCTACATTGCATTTAACTATAATAAGTTTGTGTATCATAATTTGCCAATGATGACACATCTTATTTTTGGTTCATTGACTATAGTGAGTCTGCTATGTGCACTGATTACCAATAGGTATAAAGAAAAGCTTGATAAAGATGATCAGGCTTTTGTGCCGATTGGGCAAGGATTAGTAGCATTTGTAGGCTTCATTTGGGGTCATGTTGCGATTGTTTCTTATTTTGGCCGCCTATCTGGATATGATGAATTATATACGCTCAAGGAAGCACTGCTTACCATTTATTATGCGTTATCTGCATTAACTTGTATGACCGTCGGCTTGTTAAAACGAAATTCAGTTGTGCGCTATTTTGGTTTTGCATTGATTGGATTAACCTTAATTAATTTGTGGAAAATTATTTGGAGCTTTCAAGATACGCTTTATCGCATTGTGGCATTTCTTGTTGTGGGGCTTTTGATTATATTGCTTTCATTTGTGTATCAATATTTAAGTAAGCGAATAGCGGCAGAAGAATAAAAAAGTGGGGATGCACAAATGCACCTCCAAACTATTTTTGCTATCGTGGGCTGCCCCATGGATATTTTGAAGGGTAATCAGATGATGCACAGAGCAATTGGCTGATTACCCTTCAAAATGATTATTGATAGGATTGATGATGTTATAAACGTAAGTGGCCATCACATCGATTCAATGGAAATAGAGTCAGCATTGATTGACCATGAAGCGGTTGCTGAAGTTGCCCTGAACCGCATGAGATAAAAGGTGAGGCCATAGTTGCATTTGTGATATTAAAAGAAGGTATTTTACCTGATAAGACATTAAAAAATAGACTCAAAGAGCATGTTGCAGATATGATTGGAGCTATTGCCCGCCCAGCGAATATCCTATTTAAGGCGTTTTTAAGATGAACTGAGTGGCATATCTCTATCTAAAATTCAAAGACTAGTTAATTTTCAGTCAAAAAATGTTCGATTTTTTATCAAAAATCGAAAAAAAACAAAATATTCTTTTCTCTGTAAAACACCTTAATCTAAAGCATTTTAAGTGCGATCGCCCTGGAACCACGCCATTTCTTATTGCAATTAGGCGTTATTTGTTGTTATTGTGAAGTAAGTGTATGGGCTAGATCGATAAATCAATGTCTATGTTAAATTAATTATTTTAAAGTGAAAGGATACAATATGAAAAAGATACACTTGCTTAGTATGCTGCTATTGACAGGAGTGCTTGTGCTCAAGGGTGCCTCTAGCTCAAAAAATGCTAATAACAATGAATTGTTAAAAGATATTGGAGAAAAAAAATTCGTTGTTGGAAAAGATGATAAGGGTCAGACAGTGGTTGATCTCGTTTATGAAAATCAGTTAAACGATCCGGATCTTGGTGAGCTTGATCTTAGTGAGTTTGAAGGAAATATGGCGGACTCTATTTTAGAAGGAATTAATTTTGTAGATGATAAAAAGGAAGACCATAACGAAAAGATAGAGGAAGAGTAGTCGTCCTTATTGCTAAGAAAATTGCAAAGTGATTTTATGAGGCATATTTTTTAGATTGGTTTGTTTTGGTTGGCGTGCAGTTAATAAGTCTGGGGTTTTCATTTTCAGTGTAACAATGTTTAGTTAGATATGCTCTTCCAGAATCGCCAAATATCATAACACCTACACTTTGATTGTCAAAATGCTGATGAGCATAGTTGATTGCTGCCCATGCAACGGCGGCGCTGCTTGGTCCAACTAACATGCCATGTTGATGTGCCAATGTTTTGAGCAAGGGTAAAGCTAGTTCATCTTTTACCAATATAACTTCATCAACTACGGTTTCATCAAATACTGGCGAAATAAAGTCCATGCCCATGCCATCAACATTATATGGTTTTGGGCGTCCGCCAGTTGCACGGTATGAATTGATCGAGTCCATTGCTAAAACTTTTATATTTTTGTTTTGTTCTTTTAAAAATCGTCCGGCACCAGAAACGGTACCACCGGTGCCTGATGCGGCAAAATAATGTGTAATATGGCCATCTGTTTGGCGCCAAATTTCAGGACCGAGCAATGTGTAGTGTGCTTGTGCATTGGCAATATTAAAATATTGATTTGGCATAAATGAATTAGGTGTTTGTTTGTGTAGTGTCATTGCACGACTATGATAACTGTTAGGATCTTCTAAGCAATCGGTGTTGGGACACACTTCAACCTGGGCGCCAAATGCTTTAAGTGTGTTTAGCTTTTCTTTGCTGATTTTATCTGAAACACAAATGATTACCTTGTATCCCTTTGCGGCTCCAATCATGGCAGTTGCAATACCTTGATTGCCTGAAGATGCATCGATAATTGTCCCTCCAGGTTTGAGGGTGCTATCTTTTTCAGCCTGTTCGATCATAAACAGTGCGGATCGATCTTTAACACTTCCGCCTGGATTTAGATACTCCAATTTTGCATATAGTTTACCGCGTGGAACGGTGATCTCTATTAATGGTGTATTGC
The DNA here is from genome assembly GCA_029262575.1 of Candidatus Babelota bacterium. Lineage (GTDB taxonomy): Bacteria > Babelota > Babeliae > Babelales > Vermiphilaceae > JAKBEL01. Next base: position 69,775 of record JAJCZC010000039.1, read on the forward strand.
CTATTGCTTGAAAAATGTGTTTGTGCATGTTCAATCCCCTTTTTTATTCTTGAGAAAACATGTTGCGATATAAATTAACGTGTTGTGCAACCATTTGTTCTGTTTTGAAATCAGAAAGATCTTCTTTGCATTCGCTCAAGGTTTGATAGGTTTCTCTGGTGTGCGTTAAATTGAGCATTCCTTGGGCTAAATGTTGCCAATCTTTTTGTTTAAATAAATAACCATTTTGTCCGTCAATAATAATATCTGCTATCCCGCCTGTGTTATAACTTAATACGGGAAGTTTGAGCAAACGAGCTTCAACAATAGCACAAGGCAAGCCTTCCCACAATGAACTAAGCACAAAGGCATGCCAATTGAGCATAAATGGTGCAACCGTTTTTTGCCAACCATGTAATGTAACGACAGAGCTTAATTTTTTGTGTTTTATCCATTGTTCAATATCATTGCGCAATGTGCCGTCCCCAATAATTTCTAAGCGTGTATTACAGTTTTTTTTATGCACATATGCAAAAGCTTTGAGCAGATCAAATATATTTTTCTGTTTTTTAAAACATGCAATGGTGCCAAAAATAAATGGTGTATTTGATGTGGGAAAAGATGCACATGTTCTTGCAGGTATATAAAATTGTTGCCAGTCTATTGCTGCACGAATAATTGAGTGTTTATTGGCAAAGCTGTGCAAATTGTTTATGCCAATCTTTACATCTTTTGATGAAACACAAACAAAGTGGGAGGTAATAAAACTAGTAAGCCACTCTAAGCATTTGATAATGAGTTGAGCTGGTTTTGATTGGTGCTCATGAAATGCAAAACCATGAATGGTGTGCACGCGTCTTTTTATACCAGCAAAAAACGCGGCCCATCTGCCAAGTAAGCCAGCTTTTGTGCTATGAGTATGTACGATAATGTCAGGATATAGCTTTTTCAGTTTGTGCAGTTTTCTAGTGAGTGCAAAAAAACAGAAGAGTTCTTTGAATATGCCGCCAATACGTATCTCGCGAGTGAGTTCATCAAGTAAAAAAAGGTCAGAAGTTTTATCGATAGTTTCAGCTAAGGTGCCTTTTTTGCCCGAAATTAACATACTATGTATATCATGATTATGCATACCGTTAAGTAATGCGAGGCAAACTTTTTGGGCGCCACCAAGTTCAAGTTTGGTTATAATATAAACAATATGTAGTTGTTTGTGCTTCATTGTTTTGCCCTTTTTTTTAAGTCAGAAGAATGAGTGATATGGCAATTAAAAAGGTGTAAATTGCACAGGTATCAATTAATCCTTGACCAAACATACTCACTTTTGAAATCGAGCTATAAAGTTCTGGTTTGAGCGCAATTTGATGGCACGCAGAGGCTGCCGTTTTTCCGGATGCAATGCCGGGCCCTAAAGTACCAAGACCCATGCAAAAAGCTGCACCAATAAATGAAATGCCAGATAATAAAGAAGGGTTGGTGGGTAAAATAATGAGCATAAGTGAAACGAGTAATGCAAAAATCATTGGCGTTTCAATAATAGCTTGGCTAATGAAAGTAAATGACATGATGTTGCCGTATGCCTTTCGGTTAATGCCCAAGCCTCGACATGCTTGCTTTGCAAATGATGCTAAACCGATTGCGGGACCGATGCTACCAAGTCCAATACATAAACCAGAAGCAACGAGTACTAATGCCTCGGGAATAGTTGATATATTGGTCGCTTGTGAACGAATAAGGATTGCAATAATAAATCCAAAAATTATGGGTGTTTGGATAATTGATTGGGTGATGAGCATGAAGCGTAAAATTTTATCTGCAAAAAATGGTTGTCGAGCAATAGCCAAACATGCTTCGCGTGCAGGAAATGATGAGGCTAAACCAATCACAAGACCGGATAAGCAAATTGCCAAAGCAATGCCAATTTCGGCGATGTTTGTGGGTAATGACTGTGTGACTCCTTTGCTTCCTAGTAATAGATAAAATGAGATTGTGACGCCCATGATTGCTGAAGTTTCAATAAGTGCGGTGCCCAAAATTGCAACACGTGCAATTTCATTTTGAGCTGAAGGTTGTTTATCAATTGCTTGCAGAGCGGCACGACTTGTTAAGCCTTCGCCTAAACCAACGCCAATAGAGTTGACACTTACTGTAAGTGCTACAGTGCTAAAATGTAGAAAACTGCCGATATGCTCTATCATGTTATGCCTTTTTGTTTTTCAGGAAATTCATTTGTTATTGCAGTCGATAAATAGGTCAAGGTGAGCATTGCAAAAACAAATGCCTGTATAAGACCTTCAAAAACACCAAAAAAGAGAATCATGAGTAGATTTATGCCAGTAAATGAGCCTAAGCTTTCAAAAAAAGGTGAGCCATAAATAATGCTGAAATATATAGCGGTGATAGTAGATCCACCAAAAATATTTCCAAATAGACGGAATGACATCGAAATGATTGTGGCTAATTTACCGATAACATTGAGCGGCAGCATCAAAAAAAATGGCGCAAAATATTCTTTTATATAGGCCCAGAAGCCATGAGCACGAATTGCATAGTATTGTACATATAAAAATGAAATGATACCAAGTGCAAGAGTGGTATTCAAATCTCGAGTTGGTTCTTCCGTGCCAGGTATGAGTGAAATGCAATTGCATAAAACAATATAGATAAAAAGTGCCGCAATAAATGCAAAGTGCTTTAAAGAAAAGAACCCTAGAGTTTGCGTAGCCATATCCCTAAACATCACAACGAATGACATGACAACATGTCGTGCAGTGTCTGTTGATTTCCGTTTAATAAGATAATGAATTGCAATGCCGGCAACAAGAACAATTCCTAATACAATCCATGTTGATATAAGCGTCGTACGATTGATATTGAAAAAAGGATGAGTATATCCAAATCGTGCGAAAGGTTGCCAATAATGTTCATCAAATAGTTCAAAGCCTTCCATGGGGTTTGGCCTTTATGTGTAAAATTTGGATCCAAAAACCTGCAATAAAACATACCATGGTAAGTATAAACTGCATTGATGATGTTATCAATAGATAATAGCATATAGCACTAAACAAACCGATGCGAATGAAGGTTGGTAATAAAAAGGTAGCTAAAAAAGAGTCTTGTCTTTTTTCAAGCAAAAAGACTCTTCTTCGCTGTGTAACGAAGAAGAGTCCATAGAAATATCCTGAGAATAAACCAATGATGTAATGTACCATGTTGCTTATAACTTTTTGGTTCCTTTGTGTTGCCAATATTCAGCAAGAAGTGATGATGAACCGGCGATTACAACTAAGCCGTTACGTTCGTCAACAGAGTTTTGTGCAAGTTCAATTGCTTCTTTAAAGTTTTTTGCTGATCGAGCTTTAATTTTCATGCTCTTAATATCATTGGTTACTTTTTCAACATCCCAAGATATTGCATCTGTATCACCAGGGATTGGTGCTACAGGGCAAACAATGATGTTTCCAGATGTTTTTTTGAAGAAGTAACGTAACAATTTAAGAAACTCATCAAGCTCTAAATCAGGGTTGTTGCAACCGATGATTAAGCTTAGACCTTTGAGTGGACGACGGTAATGTAATAAGCGAATACCAAGAAGCAGATTTTTAAATGCATCAAGGTTGTTTGCATTATCAAGCAATACAGTCGGTTTTTCTTTTTCAAGTAATTGAAAACGGCAAGCTAATGAGTTTTCAGTTTCAGTCCAGAACTGTTCGATAGTTCTTTTTGGGTTCAACTCCGCTTGTCGTTTTGCTTCCAGTGTCGGGCGTCCGCGTTGGCCTTTTTGTTTAGCCAAAAGCGAATCAGTTTTTATTTTTTCTTTTGATGCAAAATTATTGATAAAAATTTCACCAATTCTTTCAGCTAACGCTGCACAACGTCCATGAAGCTGTTCAAATGGATAGCTCAGTGCGGCTAATTTACGAATAGGCATAGCCCAAATGCCACTTTTTTCTTCAGCAATTTCAAGCATTGTTTGTAGGTTTAATTTACTTTGATCAGCTGAAATGACATGGGTGCCTTTTTGAACCGTGTGTAACATGCTTTTAAGCACTTGAGTGTTTTCTTCTGAGTTTGGTTCAGTATGTGCTGCGATACGTGTAATAGCAGAAATTTTTGGAGAACAGACATTAGTTGTATAAAGGGGGTCACCTTCATTTACTTCGAACAATGCTACATCCACATTGGTTTTATGAAAGTAAAGAAGAGCTGCCATCGTTAAAATATCTAAAGCATCTGCAGACAATTTTTCTGCTTCAGCTGTGTTTATAACTTCATTCGCCAAATCAGCGAATGCTTTATTTGCGATAAATTCTTTATTGATGCAAAAGCGTTCGTTATAGGTAAGCACATGTGGAGCATAGAACATACCTACTTTTAAGCCCTCATCGTCGAGAAGTTGAGCAGCAAAGTTCATAGTTAAACTCTTGCCGTTGCTTCCCGCAACAAAAACGGTATTTATTTTTTTTGCAATTGAGCCAAAAGCTTGATCCAGTTGTTTTAGGCAAGAAGTACGGTTGTCATCGAATTTGGACCACTTTTTGTCCAAAAATTCGACAATTTCATTGTAACTTCTTTGCTTCCCTACGGGCACTGCTCCTTTTGGCGACTGCTTGCTGATGTTTTTCATGATATCTCCAACAAATGTTCCTTAAAAAATACATTAATTCCACTAAAAATTATCTATTTGAATAATCTAGCTTGTAGCTACAGTTTTAATCTAGGATAAAACTATGCATGTAACTCCAATATACCGCAATTACCATAATTGTCAAACTAGCAATTATTACTCCTGTGGCCTATCTTTTTTTACAAAAGAATAATCCAGGTTCAAAGAAGAAAAAATAGGTATAGTATGTTATCTTATGTTTTTGATGAAAAGCTACAGGTTATCGGGAGATTTTGAACATGTTTAATAGATTTGATTGGAAAAAAGCTGATGATCGAGCCAAATTGGTCGAGAAACTTCAAAAAAAACAGCTTTTTATTGGTTCAACCGATACCGTATTTGGCCTTATGGGAGCTGTTTTTCCGGATGTAAGGCATAAGATTGATGCAGTGAAACAACGCCGTGGAAAGCCCTATCTTGTTTTGGTTGATTCAATGGGACAGGTGGTTCAATTGGCCGATGTCGCTAAATTAGGCATAAAGGCATTCTTAGAGGTTCTTTGGCCAGCGCCAGTTACCGTTATTTTGCCCAAAAATTCCAATGCGCCCGATTATGTGGGTTCAGCTGATTCAGTGGCTATTCGTATGCCAAATCATTTGCCATTGCGTGAAATATGTGGTTATTTTGATTATGGCCTGTATTCAACCAGTGCAAATATCAGTGGTCAGGCGATTCCTGAAGGGCTTGATCAAGTTGATACAGCAATTCTCGACGCGTGTTGTTGCGTGATTAGTGATGACCAAAAGAGCGATAAAGTGGCGTCCACCATTATTGATTTAACCAGCGATGACTTAAAGATGGTTCGTCATGGTTCTGTCTCGGAGCAAAAGATTCGTGAATTATTTGATTCAGTTAAGCAATAACAATCATATGATTATTGACCTTTTTTATTGAAAACAAGTATTATCAATAAAAAAGGAGGTTTTCGTGAAAAAAGGTTTTACTCTCATCGAGTTAATGATTGTTGTTGCCATCATTGCGTTTCTTGCGATGGTTTCTATTCCAAGTTTCAAAAAATTTCTATCAAAGGCAAAAAGAACAGAGGCCCATATGAATTTACATGCATTAGCAACAGCAGAAAAAATTTATTTAGCTGATCATGGTACTTATTCAAATGATTTGCAAGCAATTGGTTGGGAGCCAGAAGGTGAAATTTTATACACGTATGGTTTTCCAGGCACCGAAGGGAAAAACTACGTAATGGGCAAACTCGGTGCGCCTGCATCACATTTATCGGCAGGGAAGGCAAATAATACAGGGTTTGTTGTGATTGCTGCAGGTGATATTGATGGAGATGGTAAAGTTGATATTTTATCCATTGATCAGAACAAAAAAATCACTGTATTACAAGATGACTTGGTCAATTAAAGAGCAAAGTACATTACAGCTTGTTCGATTGAGTTATGCCACAAGACGTAACTCATTGTGCCGAGTGCTAAAAATGGGCCAAAAGGTATTTTTGCCTGCACGTTTTTTCCAGCAATAATGATGTAGGCGATGCTTATAATTGATCCAATCCAGGAGCCGATCAACAGAGTGAAGAACACCCCTTTGGCGCCCGTAAAAGCACCAATCAAGGCAAGTAAATCAAAGTCTCCTTCACCGATACCATGTTTTTTGGTCAAAAAATAAAAGGTTTGTGCAATAAAAAAGAGACTAAAAAAGCCGAGCAGTGAACCAATGAGGCTTTGTGTTAACGTAATAGGCAATAGCTGGAAATAGCTCAATAGCCACGCAACAGGTAATAAGGCAAGTGTGACCATTCTGCTGATGAGCATATATTCAAGATCGGTGCGAATGGTTACTATGAGTGCAGAAAAGAATAGTGCATATGCCGGAAAAAAGGTTGGTTCAAAATAATAGAGCAAAACAAATGAAAAGACTGTCAAAAGCTCAATAAACGGATAAAGTGCAGAAATTCCTTTTTTGCAATGTCTGCACTTTGCGCCAAGTAATAGCCAGGAAACAACCGGAATGTTGTCATACCAAGCAATAGTTGTTTTGCAATGTGGGCAAAAGGAGCGAGGGGCAACAATGCTTTTTTCGTTGATAAGGCGATAAGCCACAACATTCAAAAATGAGCCCCATATCAATGAGAGCAAAGTAAAGACTATCCAAAAATCAATCACGTTATGCAGGCTCGTCTTTGTCTTCAGGGGTCTCTTCTTTTAGTTGATCAAGAAGAACATCAAGTTTAAGAGACTTCTCAAATGGAGAATCATACTTAAAAACTAGTTGAGGGGTGTAGCGTGCATTGATGGATTGAGCTAATGCTTTTCGCATTGAAGGTTTGTACAAGATCAAGAAAGGCATTGTTTCTTGAAAATGCTCTACGCCCTTGAGAGAAAAGAAGAATAGTGAGCAAACACTTTTATCTTTTGATAACTTCACTCGATTGAGGCTAATATCTCTCAAGCGATCATCATCCATAGTGATACGTAAATAAAAGTTGGATAGCTCACGCAATAAAAGTGACTCTTTTTGAGCACGTTTAATATCGGCTAATGTTCTTGCCATAAGATATAAACTTTAAAACAAAAGGATTTTTATAGTAGTTTTTGAGAAGCTCTGCGCATAAGATTTTGTTTGATTGCGCGTACTAAACGTTTGCGACGTTTTTGTGTTTTTGGCTCAAAATAAACAAGACGTTTCATGTCACGAACTACACCTTCACGCTCAATCATTTTTTTTAGTTTACGAAGGGCTTTATCAACATGAGTAGTAACTTGTACTTCGATGTTTGGTTTTTTCTTAGACATACGGTTTTAAACCTTACCTTTCAGTTTTTAAGACACGAAATAACACTTTTATCATATTTTATGCGATTTGCACGAATTTGTCTAGTTGTTTGCATCAGAATGTATAAGCAATATAGTTTGGCATTAAAGCTAAAAAGTCTATTTGGCATTGACGGCTTTTCTTTTATGTGAGGATATGGGTAATGTATCAGTTTATTATTGGAGGTTTTTAATATATGAAGAAGACTATTTTTTGGTGTTTTGCCATATTATCTAATGTTAGTATCATCTATGCAGCTTCTGTGGGTATTCCCTATACAGGTTTAGATGATCGATCAAAGTTTATTGCGATTGTTAATGAAACAGGTTATGAGTTTGATCCTGATGAGCGATATGGATATACACATCAAGTGTATGAAAACTGGCCTGTGCTGTGGGCATCAGTAAAATTAAAAATTATCAAGACTGATGGTGCATCAAATGATTGTGGTACTTTCTGGCAATATGGACGTATTAATTCTGATATAGGTAATCGTATTATGTTTTCATCAAAGCTTTTGAAGTTTCATAGAGCTAAAGAGAATGTGAGCAAGGCTCTAGATCCAGAAGTTGTGACCATGCAGTTTGATGTATTGCCTTCATATGAGCACACTGAAAATAAAGCGTTATTTGAGGTTGTAAGGAATCATAATAAGATGACTGGCACTGATCCAGATTATTTGATTCGTCCACACGTGAAATCATTAAAATCACAAATTAGATCAGTTATTTTAGAAAATAAAGATAAAATTGATTTTGAGATATTATCTTTAGGAATTTTAAGTATCAATGACTTAAAAGAAGCTGCAGATTTAAAAATATGGCAAACTCAAGAAAACAGCTCCAGGTGTGTGTTACAATAAAATATAAAGAATAAAAATGATGTTAGGGTTTGGTGCTTTGTTGCCAAACCCTAATTTTTTTGATTATTCGATTAATAGAATACATTGAGTGAGAACATTAAAGTTGTGCTTCTAAAGGCAAATTGTTGCATCAATGGTGCTTGCCACAAGAAACCGAGTGAAAGATGTGGCGAAATATCATAGTTGAATCCAGTGTTACCAAGTTGTGTTTTCCACGTTGAAACTTTTTCTAATGCTTCAGGTTCAAAGCATGGGTCACAACAGTTTAGGCAAATTTTATCATCTTGATGCTGCACAAGAACATATTGGAAATAGAATGATAAATGCTCAAGGAACTGATATGCGCCAAGTTTTGCTGCAAAGTGCCAGTTCCAGCCCGGTGATCTATGAATGTCGGTGTTAAATGGAAATATCGTTTGTTGGCATTCATTGTTTGGCACTCTAAAACCACAAAAATCTCTAGGGAAAAAATGCGTTGCGCCAATTTCACATCCCACTTCAACTGTTTCTACAAAATCTATATTAATACCAGCTGTACCACTTATTGAGTGATGATCGTTATTACCATGCGAAAGGGCAAACAGTTTGTTTGGATCGCGTTCTTTGCCGATAGCCACGGTACCACTTAGCATTAAAAATGGCATCACATATAAATCTGGCCAATGATCAATGATTGTATTGCCTTCATAGGCATGTCGCCAAAAAAGATTAAAACGTAAATCTTCCATAGTGGTCAGATGGTAACTGCAGATATCAAGGCACGTTTCATCCGCGATAACTTTGAGTTTATCCATTAAGTACTTATCAACATTTTCTTTTGTTAGTGCAGGATTGCATGGATCAAAGGGGTTTTCATCGCTATAATCTGAACATGAAGTGAGGTTGTTAATACACGAAGCGGTATTGCAAATATCAGAAACACCACCCTGGATGTTTATGCCAACGTCGCCACAAATGTGCAAATTCAAATCCCAACGAAAACCGCGTTTGCGATATTTTGTGTTAGCTGAAAAGAACGCAAATTGTTCGCACTTATCAATTTTTTGATTGCAAATGGGTGGGGTAATGGTGGGATATAATGCTTGTTGTGCTTCAAGCAAAACGGGTGGCAACGTGTCGCATGCAGGTGTGCAGCCGAATAACAAAGGCAACATGCTCCATCGGCCAGTGATATCACCAAGGGGAATTAAATTCTTAAAATTATCACGCGAACTATCTGCATTTTGCCCAAATGGCGAAAGGGATAGATAAAACGCTTGTGGCACATAACGTTGGCGTTCAATACCGTCTTTATCTATAAAGCGTTCTTTTTTGTATAAAAAGGTGTAAGGATCGAGTGAAGTATATACCGGAAAAGGGTCATTGCGTGAATAGGAAGTCGGCACAGCCGAGACAGGCGCAAAATATGAAATCATACATATTAAAAGTATTAATCGTTTATGACATTTTAATAACATTACTATCCTTTTAAGTGGATTTTCATTTTTACTTTTTTTTACCATCAATTCTTGGTGTGCGTCAATTAAAAAATTATATCAACTCGCACACAATGCCCTCAAGTGCAAATGCAAAAATCGCAGTTGCTGTGATGATGCCTAAAATTGTTTTTATATTTTGCTGGCTTTTCCATTCTTCCTTTATATGCAAGAGTGTAATCATAGACATAACAAAGGCAAACACAATGAAGCAAGCAGTTAAATAGAAAAATAAATTAAGGTTGTGCAGCGTGGTATAACTTAATAAAATACACAAACCAACAAAAAAGACGGTTGTTTTTGTGTTGACCCAACCATTTTGCACCAATTTTTTAGTCAATGGATTGCGTGCACGTTTAATGATCACTTGAAGTAAGCTGCCAACCGCCCAAATCATTGAATGTACCGTGCCAACTATTGCAGCTAAAATTGAAAAATCAACAAACTTTGCAATCCAAGTGTAATTAGGAAAAAGTTGGATCAATATATCGGAAATTTTCATACTCTCATGAGTAAAATAACTCATTGGGGTAGAAACTATAATGGAACCGATGAATGCTGTGTAGATAATGCCAACCAAGACAATTGAATAGGTCAATGCACGAGGCACATTTTTTGCAGGATCTTTTACAATGCTAAACAATGATGTTGCACATTCAAATCCAAAGAAGCCAAAAATAACAATGCGTGTTGCTTTCATTACATTAGTAAAACCATATGGTGCAAAAGGTGTTAAGTTTGCCCATGATGCTTTGGTTAAACACATAGCGGTCGTTACAATTAGGGGAAATACGGTGCACACAATGAGGATGTGTTGCCCAACTTCGGACATTTTCACGCCAAACATATTGAGTGCAATTAAAATAAATAGGGCGACTAATCCTAAAATGTTTGAACTGTAGTCAGGAAAAAATGTTTGCAAATAGGTGCCCGATAATCGGCACAATAATCCCATGGCAATAAGTAAGCCGATAAAATATGCACTCACGGCTAACATGCCACCAAGATGCCCACTCCATTGTTTGGCATAAGTATAAAAAGAACCTTCTTCAGGAAAAAGATAGGCGAGTCGTGCAATGGAAACGGCCATAAACCAAATTGAGGCGACAACAAATAAAAATGCAACGATTCCTGCAGGCCCAACGTGTGATGCAATTGCTGCAGGTGCGGTGAAAATACCAGCACCAATCATAGCATTCAATCCTATGATGGTGGCAGTAATAACGCCTATTTTTGATGGAGCATGTGTAGTCATGGTAGATCCTTTTTTCCAAAACGCTCTATTTAGGTGTATACTTCTAGATAATATCATTGTAGTATATCGCAATTTTTTTTTATTGGAAAATATGAGATTTGGCTCCTATTATCAAGCACACGTTGTCCCTATTCATGCATGGTTTTTCACCGGCGTTATGCGTAGTTTTGAACATGTTGTTTTCGATCGCACATTAAATAAAGAAGAAAGCTTGTTTGAGTTTTTTGTGCCGCAAGACACTGAAAAATATTTTTTAGATTTGATGGACTATTTCCAAAAAGAAGAGATCGTTTCTGGTTTAATCAAAAAAGAGAATCGATTAAAAGATCCGAATGAGGTTATATAAAGATAGGCGCCCACATTGAGCGCCTATATCTATATATAGTTTTTTGTTGCTTATTTCTTCAGTATTTTGCCGGGATATATTTTTTTTAATTTATCAATGCATTCATTATCCCTGTCGTTGATGATCATAAGCCCGGAATTCTGTTTTTTGCACAAACTAAGTACCTTTTGAATTTGAGGATTTTTTGAATAGTACTGTGATGGAGTTTCAAAAGTTTGAGAAGGAGTTTCAGTCGCGTAGATCGGGATACGGGCATTTCCTACGAACCCTTTTATTGGTGGTTGGAGCATACCATACACATTCCCAAACAAAAGCACAATACTTAAAGATAATAGTTTTTTCACATTTATTCCTTTCTTTTTAGAAACTACATATATTTACCATCTCTAATTTTATGTTAGCACTGGGGGGGGGGGGTGAAATGCAAGAGTTTGCAGAAAAAGATTTTATTTAAGGTGTTTTCATCTATTCAGGACTGATCAAAATGAACAGATTTCTTCTGATTTGATCAAAAAAAAGAATCGATTGTAAAGATTCAAGTCAGGATTTATAAACGAGTCTTTATTTTAGTTCGTTTTTAACTCTGTTCATTATCTCTTGCATGAGTTGATAATAGGCTGAAATATGTGATGCAATTTGTATGGCCACATTTTCACGGTAAGCATGAGATGTTAAGTTGCGATCATTTATGGATGCGATGAGTTCTTTATATTGATCTTCGTTAATCAGGTACACGTCTAATGCTTGTTTTATCACCATTTTGGGGCTTGCAGGAACATCAAGGCCATGCTTAATGATTATGAACTCGCGTATTGTTTTCCAGAACATGTCGGTGCAATATTCAAATCGTTGTATTAATGAGTCGCGAAAAAAAATATAATCTTCATGGTCTTCGGGGGTTTGCTGGTTTTTAAGTAGGGCGAGCTTTAATGTTTGAAGTGCTTTTTCGAAATTATCTATTTTATTGATGACTTTTTCTTTGCCCATAATATTCCTTTGCGTTCAATATCTTTTTTTAAGTCTTCGCCAATATTGTGAAAATCAATAATGTCAAAACTGTAGGGCATATTTGATGCATTAAGCATGTCTCGAACTTCGCCAATATCTAAACGATCAATTTTTGTGTTTGCATCTAGCGCAATATCATAATCCGATCGTGCATGATGTTGACCTGTAGCGCGTGATCCAAAAAGGTAAATATCTGCTTGCGGGATTAATGCGTGAATTACGTTAATGATTTTCTCTTTGATTTTTTCGTCGTTATTTATCTTCATGTTCTTTAGGATAGCGCAATATGCTATGATTGAAAATAGATAGCGGAAAAACTTAAGTAAATGCAACTTAGATGCATTATTTTGAAAAAGAACAGATCATTTCTGGCTTGGTCAAAAAAGATAATCGATTAAAATCCTGAGTTTTCGATATGTTATCGAAAGTATCGAAGGGGCGAAAAAGTTTATATAAAGATAGGCGCCCAGATTGAGCGCCCAGTCTTAAAGCAAAATGGTTTTTTAACCTTTTGTGTTGCGACTTGGTTGGGGTATAAGCAGCTTAGTAGTATTGCCCTATATACCGTATGTATTGCCTGTATTTATACCATGCGGACTACTTGTAGGGGACCACCTTGATACTTCATGTATTTTACCAGGATATTTTTTTTGTAGTTTGTTTACGCATGCAACATCGTGGTAGTAGCCGGGCGGGCAATTAAGGCCATTGCACACTGGATTTGAGCGTGCGCATTTTGCGAGTTCTTTGCTTGCTGCCCGGTCTGATGTATAATAAGTCACTTGTGTTAAAGAAAATGAAACTGCTTGCACAGAGCCTATTGTTAAAATACCAAGCACGAATAATAATAGTTTCTTCATATTTTTTCCTTTTTCTTGAAA
>JAJCZC010000040.1 GCA_029262575.1 Candidatus Babelota bacterium
GATCAAGGAAGTGATTCTGATCTGCCTCCCCTTTTAGATGACTATGATATTGATTGATTTTTGTGACCCTGGATTAGCTTATTCCCATATCCTCAAAAAACGCATCGCTTGAAGGCTCACGGCCTAAGAAGTTGCGCAATAATTCATTTGGATCAGCACTTCCGCCACGGCCAATAACTTCATCAATGTATTTTTGGCCGATGGTTGAGTCTAAAAAGCCATGTTTTTTTATCTCATAAGCAAGATCGAGTGCAAAAACTTTTGACCACAAATAACTATAATATTTTGCCTTATAACCGCCTATGTGTGGAAACGAGATATAGAAATGTGCTAGATTCAAAAATGTATTCTTTTTAGAATGATTTGCAATGTATTATGTGCCTCTGGAATATAGGCAATAATTTCCTCGGCAACATTTTAATTATAAACATGTGAGGTCAAGTTGCGCTTTTCGACATCTTTGAGCAGATTGTTTTTTTTCAGGGAAAATGACTTTTGCTTGAGCCGCTTCGCGGATGATTGCCCGAGGCGAGCTTACCTGGATGTCCATTTTGTATATGAGGTTGGTTCCTCCTAGAACACTTTTTATTTCACCTCGTTCGATGATTAGCATTTTTTTCCGATATCGATTGCAAGATCAATGTCAGATAACGGTGCATTTGTACCTCGTGCGTGTGATCCATAGAGATAGATTCTGGCGTTTGGTTGAAGAGCGCATATCACTGCAATTATTTTTTCAGGGGCTTTGCTATCAAGCTCTTTTGGCAGTGTATTCATTTTTGCCCTATAAATTATACCGTTATCAACCTGAGCTTGTCCAGGGGCTAAGAAACTAAAATGCCCGAGTGGTAGGCACGTGTTTTTGCTTCAGTCATAGTGATTGCACGCTCAAGGCGTTGTGCTTTTGTTTCAATAAATTGTTCTTGTTCAAGTTCGAGTAACAAAAGATTTTTTGTTTGAATATCTTGGCGAACTGTTTGATAGAATTCAACCGGAATTTCAGCATATGATAAATCCAGGTATAAGCAAAACCGTTCAAGCAATGTGATAAACAGATCATTAAGGTCGTCTTGATCGCTGAGAATATCTTTTTCATAAAGGCGCGCGAGCTGATCGCCAATGATTTTTACATTGCGCCATGCATGTTCATATTGGTTTGGGCTCCAGATCAACTTACTCACCGTTGTTTCAAAAAAGACCATAAATGATTTACGCAATTCTTCAATCGAAGCATCCCCTGGAAGTTCTTGGGTAGTGTTAACTAAAGAAATAATGTCTTCTGATAAATCATGAAAATAAGCCTCAGGATCAATTTTAAGATAATCAAATTTATCCAGCATTGCATTATACATTGTCGATGATATTTTGGTTTGCAATTGTTTGAATATAGGTGTGTGTTCATCCGAACAGGCTTTTTGCAAGCAAGGTGTGATTTCATCGAGCATTTGGCAATAAGCATATGGATTGATATACATACTTTGCTTGAGTTTATTGCCAAACATGCGTAATACTGATTGATAGTAGCTACGTGTTTGCGGTGAGTCGCGTTTTAAAAATTGTACAAAATGAAAGAAGTTGTTTGCTAAAAAGTCAGCATATTTGTAGTGATTATATTTATGCTCTATAAAGCAACGCATTCCACGTTGAGTAAAGCGAATTTTTTGTAAAAAATGTGTGTTATCAAATGCAATAGGATTGCTGATTTCGGTGGCACTATGTCTTGTCAGTTGAAAATCTTTGCCGATTGCATTATGACTAGATAGTATACATATGCACGTAACTAGTAGTAGAGTAAACATGATATATACCCCTAAAATAAAAGGATTTTTTTTTAATTAGTTGTTATCCTATCATGGAATGTGACATATAAGCAAGATCAGGTGTACATATCACACTACTTCATGCAATTAATTATAAAAAGTAAACGTTATGGCTTTATATTATTATCAAGCTTTTTCAAAAGATGGCAAAAAAGTTAATGGCTATTTAGACGCAGGTTCTGAAGTTGCCGTCAAAGAACAGTTGCAGCGCAAAGGCATCTATCCCACAAAAATTGAGCGCGCAGTTGGTGGCCAAAAGAAGAGCTGGTGGCAACGATTAACCGAAAAAGGTGTATCGCCTAAAGAGTTAATATTGTTCACAAAGCAACTTGCTGTTTTACTCAAAGCAGGCGTCCCTTTATTGCAAGCATTTGAGTTGCTGTCGGAGCAGTTTGAGGGTAGATTGCAAGATGTGATTGTTGCAATCAAAGATGAACTCAAAGAAGGTCAATCACTTGCAGATGCAATGTCAGATTATCCTAAAATTTTTAGCAACATTTATATACAGTTGGTGCGTGCAGGTGAGGCAAGCGGAAAGTTAGAAAACATTCTTGAACGTTTGGTTTATTTTTTAGAGCGACGTGAAGAGATAAGAAAAAGAATAGGCTCGGCGTTAATGATGCCCATGTTGCAAATGATTGTTGCCGTTATTGTGGTCGGCGTCATGATGGTTTTTGTGGTGCCTCAAATGGCGGAAAACTTTGCATCGCAAAAAAAAGAGTTACCAGCTATCACCAAATTTGTAGTTGGCACATCAGAAATTATTCAACACTATTGGATTTTGCTGTTGATTGTTATTGGGCTTTTAATCGCAGGCTATACCTATTGGGTTTCAACCAAAGCAGGCAGAAGAGCAGTCGATCAACTTAAGCTCAAAATGCCTTTGATTAAATATTTTGCAAAAACAAGCGCGGTGGTCCAGTTCAGCTCAACCCTTGGTATGCTCATCGAAAGTGGTGTAAACTTAGCAGAGTCATTAGATATTGTAGTTAATATTATTAACAATAGGGTGCTTGCCGATGCACTTGATAATGCACGTGATAATATTATCAAGCAAGGTAAGATTGCACAATATTTAAAACAGACCGGTATCTTTCCTGCAATTGCGATTTATTTGATCAAGACTGGAGAGGAAACGGGCAAGCTGGACACAATGTTGCTCACGGTGGCGCAAAATTATGAAGAAGAGTTGGGTGAGTTAACCGACAGTATGACAGCAATAATAGGGCCAGCGCTTTTGCTGGTTATGGCCGTGGTGGTCGGCGTCATTGTTATTGCAATTGCAGTGCCAATGATGAGTTTTGGTGATTTTTAAGACTATAAGGAGTCAATATGTCAATAGCACAAGCGCGTGGTGCGCGTGATGGATTTACCCTAATGGAGATTTTGATTGCGGTAGCAATTGTGGCGATCATGGGTGTTTTGGTTGGACCAAACATTATGACGCGATTTATGGGTGCACAAGACAAGGCTGCAGAAGCAAGTTTGCGCGGTTTGAGAGATACTATTCAGACATATTATATGGATAGCAGTAAGTATCCAGAAAAGTTACGAGATTTGATCAAAAAACCTGCAAATGCAAAAAGCTGGAACGGTCCATACTTGAAAGATGGGCAGTTGCCTGAAGATCCGTGGGGCGAAAGATATCAATATAAATTCCCTGGCACAAGCAAGAAGGGACCTTACGATCTCTATTCTTATGGCAAAAATCGAAGAGGTGCACCAAAAGATGAATGGATCAGTGTTTGGGACGCATAAGTACATCCTGAGTTGTCCAACGAAGTTTTGACTAAAACGGAAGTTGATTGAATGAGAAAGTTTGTACTGAGCAATTTGAAGCGTATCAAAGGGCCCGGATTTACCTTACTAGAAATTCTGATTGCCATAGCCATTATTGCGGTTATGGCAGTCGTTATTGTTCCCAATCTTGGGCCAAGAAAGGCTGCAAAAGAGCGCGAAGCGTTTGTTGCAAAGTTGAATCAGCTCACACAATTTGCTTGGCAAAATGCATTAACACAAAATGTACTCCATAAAGTGGTATTTGATTTTAAAAAGAAGAGTGTTTTTGTGGAGCAGGCAACACAAGCAAAAGATGCGCAAGGGCAGCCAAGGTTCGAGGCAGTTCAAATCACCTATTTGCCCACTCAAACTGCATGGCCTGAGAACCTGCATATAAAAAATTTCTTCATTGAAGGCTATGATGAAATGAAGCGTTTTTCCGGAAGAGATACGGGCGAATCCTGGTTTTTTGTGGTTCCTGATGGTTTAACTCAAAAAGTTACGTTGAATATTATAGATGTTGCCGATAGAGATCAAAATGATCGGCCACGTAAAGTTGGTCTTGTCCTCAATCCTTTTAATGCGCGATTTAAAGCATATGATACATTCAAAAAATAATGGTTTCACGCTCATTGAAGTGTTAATGGCCACCGCAATGGTTGGGATTGTGCTTACGCCGATTTATTCGATTCAAAGCTCTGTGATGGATCGCGTTTTTAATATGACGCAAGCTGTGCAGCGAATGTTTGTAGCTTTTGATTTTTTTCTTGAGGCGCAAAAAGATGAAAGTGATGATAAAAAGAAGGTAACCAAAAAAAGCGATGATCCTGTTATGGATCTCGCCTATGAAATTGTAGATATCCCAAAAGATTCGGAGTTGCACAAGTCATTTAACAATCTATATATCGAAAAAACAACGTGGCAATGGCAAGATAGGCGCCGCAAAAGGTCAAATGTATTTATTAATATATTGTTTGAGCCTCCAGAGCCTGAAAAGAAAAAAGATGAAGAATCTTCAGACGCAAAAAAAGAAGCACAAAATAAAGATGCAAAATCTCCTGCTCAATCAGAGCAAAAAGGGGGTAAAAAATGAGATCAGGGTTTACCTTACTTGAAGTTTTAATTGCAACTGCTATTGCGTCATTGCTAACAACGGCACTGTTCTTTTCATACGATCAAATTAATAACGTTGTGCGTTATGTCACTGATACCACTGATCTTTATGAATCGGCGATTTTAGTTGAACAGCAAATATCAAAAGATATTTCCGGTGCATTTATTCCTGTGCAAGCGATCGAAGATCCAGAACCTGAAAAAACCAAGAAAAATCCCGCCGACGCTAAAGCTATGGCGGGCAGGCAGGAAGATGGAAAAACAACAGAGCCGCTTGAAAAAAAAGAATCAAAAAAAAGAGTAGTTTTAAAAGATCCATTTATAAGCAAAAATGCCGGAAAAAATCTGAGTATGTTCACTTTCATTACGGCAAATCCAATGCGCGTATATTGGGGCAAGAAAACGGGTGAGCCAAAACCGAGTATTGCGCGTATTGTGTATACATTAGAGGCCAATAAAGAATCGGATAAGAAGAGCCCACGTTATGAGTTGTATCGCCAAGAAGGCAAAGAGCTGGAACTTGCACCTTACACTAAAAAAGAAAGCTCGATTCAAAAATACCTCATTGCCGATAATATTACTGCATGTAGTCTCACTTTTGTTGTTGCCGATGAACAAGGCGAACAGGGCAAAGAGGGCGAAAAAAAGGGCAAAGATGAACAGCAATCAAAATCAAAAGATATTGAAATTAAAGAGTTCAATGATTGGGTTATTGGCAAAGATAAAAAAGATGTGCGCGCGCGATTAAAAATTCCTGATGAAGTTTCAATGAAAATCACCATTGCCGATGAACTGGCAAAAAGAAGCCAGGGATTTGTCTTTAGTGTGCGTATTGCAGCAGGTTTTCAAGAACCACCAACAATTAAACCAAAGCAGCAAAAGCCACAACAGGACAAAAAAGAACAAAAGCCATCGCCAAACAATAAACTTGCACAAAATAATAGATCAACAAAACAAGAGATGTTGGTAAGTGGTGCAAATTCTGTAGTGCAAAATTTACGCGCAATGTTCAGGACATAACATGACAAAAAAACATAATAAAAAACCAGGTTTTATACTCATTCTCAGCCTTATGCTCATTTTTTTATGCATGTTTTTGGTTATGTATATTGCAAATCGTGGGGCAACCTTTGTGCCATATGCAACCATTGCTATTGAGCGCAAACAAGCATATGTTCTTGCGCAAAGTGGTGCAGAACTTGCAATTAGTCAGATTATAACACCCAAAGTCGAAAAGAAGGCTCAAAAAGGCTCAGCGCCGGAAGCCAACAAAAAGAAAAAGCCAACTGAAGAGGATAAAGTCAAAGATATGCTCACGGTGGTTTTGCCCAACTTAAATCGTTGGCAAGTGGTTACGCTCACTGAAGCAGTTGAAGGAATTGATGCCACGATTAAATTTTGCATCATGTGCGAAAATGGCAAATTTAATTTGAACGCATTGTATAATTTTCAAGATAAAAAGTTTATTGATATTGCAACAAAGGATGACACTCAAAAAGGATGCAAAACAATTTTTGAAGCCGTAAAAAAGGCAAACAAGGGTAAAGATTTACTGAGTGTATTTGAAGTACAATTAAAAAAACGGGATATACGTTTTAATGATGCAACGGAACTTATGACGCAGGCATTTGAACCATTCAAGGGTGCAGTGTTTTATGAACCGCCCGTAAAAGATGGCCCAAAAAGTCGTCCGTTATACCTTATGGATATATTTACCGTTTGGACGCAAAGTGCGCAAATTAACCCATGGTTGATGTCAGATTCGGTTGGAGCAATCTTTGGTTTAAAGCCTTCGCAAGCGCAAGATGAGGCTGAACGAAAAAAGGGAGTTGCACAATGGCTCAAACCATTTAAACTAAAGGCTCAGTGGAAAACAGATTGGAATACCCAATTAAAGCCACTTTATGGAAAAGATTATAATAGTATACCAAAAAGTTTACAGCCATTTTTGAGTGGTACCTTTGAAGCAACCGTTTTTTCTATTTTATCCTATGCAACGGTAGGGCGCGTTACACAGCGTTTATTAACTATTGTTGAACGAACACCTGCAAAAGGTGACGAACCCGAGGATGTAACAATAAAAAAAGTGTATTGGCTGTGATCTTTGTTAAGGAACAACTTTGCAATATACCCAAGAAACGAAGGTCGGCATGTTTGTGCTTGCTGCATGTGCAGTTTTTGCAATCATCAGTTCTTATTTAGGGATATTTCGTCTTGATCAAGATAAATATGTTGCGCACACATTGTATTTTAATGACATTTCAGGCTTATTAAAAAAAGCCGAAGTTAAAATTGCTGGTGTTGATGTCGGTTGGGTGCATGATATTTTATTAGAAGATAAAGATGGGATGTGCGCTCGTGCGGATGTGATGGTCGATAAAGCTTATTCATTGTATCAAGACGCATATGGCGTTGTGCGCCAAGAGGGCCTGATTGGGCCAATTTTTCTTGAAATTGTGCCTGGAAATCCTGCATATCCAAAACTTATGCCCGGTTCATCATTGGCTCGTCCGCAAACTGAGCCTGCATCAATGGATGAATTGATGCAAAGTTTCAAAGGCGTTGTTACTGAAGTGCATGAAATTGCACAATCAATAAAAACTGCATTGGGCGGTCAAAATGATATTAATCATGTGGCTCAGGTGGTCACCGGTGTGCATCAATGTGTTGATCAACTCAATAGTCAAGTTATGCCCGCATTCACCGAAAGTGTGCAAACAATAGCCAAAGTTATTGATCGCGATTTTGGCAGATTTGCTGCTCGCGTGGAGCAAACAGCCGATAGTCTTGATGCAGCATCTGAGCATATGGTGCAGGGTTTTGAGGAAGTGAACAGCATTGCAACCGAGATTAATGCAGGCAATGGCCTTATTGGCCAAATGATGAATGATGATGCAGTATATAACAATGTTCGATTTTGCACTGATCAAATTGCACATGCATTTGACCGATTTAAAAGCCTCTATTTCACCTATGATGGGCACGTAGAGGAAATGTTTGAGCGTGCATCATTTTCGTGCTTTAAAAATAGTAAAGGCATATTCAATGTGCGTATTTATCCACAGGATGATTATTTCTACTTAGTTGGTGTCACAACCTCGCAACAGGGTTATATCAAACGGACAACCACATTTCGTGAATTTACCGATGAATGCTTGAATGAAATTTGCCCTGAAGATCAAACATTGCCTGATTGGGCAAAGTATCAATACTTATTTAATAAAAATAAACAACGCGTTAAATTGAACGCGTTCAGTGTTGATCTGCAATTTGGGAAATTGTTTAATCATGTTGCATTACGTGCAGGATTGATTGAAGGCACCGGCGGTTTTGCGTTTGACCTATTTGTGCCATATAAAGAACGCCATGGTTTGATCTCCACATTTAAGATGTATGATTTTAAAGGGCAAAATCGCATTGATGATGAACGACCTCACCTAAAATGGATCAACCGTATTTTTTTATTTAATTCGATTTATTTAGCTTTTGGTTTTGATGATTTTGTGAGCAAAGACAATAAATCGATTTTTCTTGGCGCCGGCTTTAGATTTGGTGACGACGATCTAAAATATTTCTTGCCCAACTTCGTGGGAATATAAAAAAAAATGCGCACAAAAGTTTGAACTTCTTTTGTGCGCAATATGCATACGCTTGCTGTTATTTTTTACCGGTTGCCTTCTGCCCCACATGAGCTAGAGAAGGGGGGGCAATGTTTGACTTTCGCATCATTTGTCGCATTTGTTGTTCTGGCGACAGATGTGGTACAAAAGTCGGTGGTGTGCTGCGTTCACGAAGACGATCAGGTCGGTGTCGCGTCTCATCCTCGTTTGCCGCAGATATTCGTTGTGATTGCACAGGGATGCCTTTGCTCATGTCGATTTTGCTCATGTCGATGCCTGGTTGAGTTTTTATATCATGTACTTGTCCCACGACATTTGCACAACTTGCCAACAAGGCAATGCTCAATAATAGTTTTTTCATATCTTTCCTTTCATCCTGAGCCTGTCGAAGGGCCTTTTTTTTGAAACTATGTTTACGTTAAACCACTTAACGTATCTAGTTTTATGTTAGCACTGGGGGGGGGTAAAAAGCAATAGTTGGTGCGAATCACCCTTTGTCTTGGGAGTTTTTAGCTGTTTTGGTTTTGACGATTTTTTCAGCAAATTTTTAATCCTGAGTATTCAACGACCTGTTCGCCGAAGCCTCGGCAAAGGCTGGAAGTTGAATTTATCGAAGGGGTGATCGCACGATCTTCTTGGGTGCCGGTTTTAGATTTGGCGATGATGATCTGAAATATTTTTTACCCAATTTTGTTGGAACGGGATGAATTTTTTTTTGTCTAGAAATGTATAGGGCGCTTATCAATTTGTTCCTTAAGGTATTCTCGTCGTATTTTTTCTTTTTCTGTTAAAGGTCCTCTAATGTTCACGCTCATCAGCTCTGAATATTCTTTATCTTCGGCTATTTCTTGTTGTGATTTTGGTGGAGGACCCATCAGGTTGAGTGTTGGAATATGAGTATTGGCAGGAAGAAGGTTGCCAAACATGCTTAAACCTAAAGTATTTTGTTTTGTGTCATTTCCCATCACATTTGCACAACTTGCCAAGAGTGCCATGCTCAATAATAGTTTCTTCATATCTTTCCTTTCATCCTGAGCCTGTCGAAGGGCCTTTTTTTTGAAACTATGTTTACGTTAAACCACTTAACGTATCTAGTTTTATGTTATCACTGGGGGGGGGTGAAAAGCAATGGTTTGTGCGAATCACCCTTTGCCTTAGGAGTTTTTAGCTGTTTTGGCTTTGATGATTTTGTTAGCAAATGTTTAATCCTGCATGTCCGGCATAGACATAGCAATGACGAGAGTGTTCAACGTAGTTGAATGTATCGAAGGGGTGACCGCGCGATCTTCTTGGGTGCCGGTTTTAGATTTGGCGATGAGTATGCTTGTCCGAAGTAGCCCCTAGGCAGAGTCGGATCGATACACAATTTTTTGAATAGCACTCACGTCTATGTTAAAACTTCGCCGCACAGGCAGGATGATAAATGAAATGCTTTTTTGTTCAACGGAATGGAAAACGCTTACTTTAGCTATTTTTTACTTGCAAATGAGGCTTAATAGCAATGGTGTTTGTATTTATAACGGCTGTTGTTGTAAAATCCAACAACAACTGTTATATTTTACAACAACAACCGTTATTTAGGAGAAAAAGTGTGTTTAAACGTAATATTAAGCCAACATTGAAGAAAGCCCTCGAAAGAAGCCCTATTGTTTTGCTCAATGGCGCGCGTCAGGTTGGTAAATCAACCTTAGCATTGGAGTTTTTAAAAGAAGGAGAGTTTAACTATCTCACCTTTGATGATGAAACGGTCTACTTAGCAGCCAAAGCTGACCCGGCTGGTTTTATAGAGAATATACAAAAGCCGGTTATTATTGATGAAGTGCAAAGAGTGCCAGAACTATTTTTACCCATCAAAATGGATGTTGATAAGAATAGAGTTTCGGGAAGATATCTTTTGACCGGTTCGGCAAACCCATTATTGATTCCGCGTTTGGGGGATTCTTTGGCCGGGCGCATGGAAATTGTTGATTTGATGCCATTATCACAAGGTGAAATTTTGGGCATCACCGAAACTTTTATCGATACAGCTTTTAGCGATAAGTCTTTTACTTGTCCAAAAAAAACATTATCAAAACAAGAGCTCCATCACAAAATTTTAGTTGGAGGTTATCCGTCAGTTCAGGGCGCAGATGAAGAAACTGTTGAGGCATGGATGCGCGCATATATTAATTTGCTATTGCAGCGTGACATTAAGGATTTGGCACAAATTGAAAAGCTCACTGAATTGCCCAATTTATTAAAAATTTTAGCATTTCGTGCCTCGAATTTACTTAATGTTTCAGAGGTTTCGCGAGAATGCAAAATGGTTGCGACTACTGTTCACAGATATATTGCATTATTGGAAACAATTTTTATTATTTCATTACAAAGGCCATGGCATACTAATTTGGGTTTGCGTTTTATTAAATCCCCAAAAGTTTTTCTTATCGATTCAGGATTGCTTACCTATCTATTGGGTATCAACATGAAACGAGCATTAATCGATAGTATTCAAATGGGCAAAGCATTAGAAAATTTTATTGTTAGTGAACTGAAGAAACAGGCAACATGGAGTAAAACAAGGCCTGAGCTTTATCATTTTCGTACCTTTGAGGGAAAAGAGATTGATATTGTTTTAGAAAATCGTGCAGGACAGATTGTTGGCATCGAAATTAAAAGTGGTGCATCGGTAAATCCAGGTTCTTTCAAGGGATTGAAATATCTGCAAGAAAAAGTTCCCGATAAATTTGTTAAAGGTATAGTTTTATATGGTGGTTCAAAATGTGTGCCTTTTGGTAAAGATATGTTTGCATTGCCGATTAATATTCTTTGGCAATAGGCCTAAACGTGTTTTATTAAGTCATTATAATAAAGAGCAACATGGTTTAATTTTGCCATTTAAAATGTACGATTTTAAAGGGCAAAATCGCATCAATGATGAACAACCGCATTTGAAATGGATCAACCGTATTTTTTTATTTAATTCGATTTATTTAGCTTTTGGCTTTGATGATTTTGTGAGCAAAGACAATAAATCGATTTTCCTGGGTGCCGGTTTTAGGTTTGGTGATGACGATCTGAAATACTTCTTGCCAAACTTTATTGGCACGGGTTAAAAGAATACGCACAAAAGTTTTAACTTATATATAGGTATTATAAATGTCTTGGCCTATCATCTATTCGTTTTTCTAAGTAGATTTTGCGTTGTTTCTCTTGTTCCGTTAAGGGTGCTTTTTTATTCATTATTTTGAAATATTCTTCATCTTCGGCATGTTCTGGTTGTGATTTTGGTGGAGGACCCATCAAGTTGAGTGTTGGCATATTAGTAGGAAGGGCGCCAAACATGCTTAAAATACTTTGTGTTTTATCATTTCCCATAACATTCGCACAGCTTGCTAACAACGCAATGCTCAATAATAGCTTCTTCATATCTTTCCTTTCATCCTGAGCCTGTCGAAGGGCCTTTTTTTTGAAACTATGTTTACGTTAAACCACTTAACGTATCTAGTTTTATGTTAGCACTGGGGGGGGGTAGTGAAATGCAATTGCTTGTGCGAATCACCCTTTGTCTTGGGAGTTTTTAGCTGTTTTGGCTTTGATGATTTTGTTAGCAAATGTTTAATCCTGCGTGTCCGGTATAGACATAGCAATGACGAGAGTGTTCAACGTAGTTGAGTGTGCCGAAGGGATGAACGCACGATCTTTTTGGAGCGCTGACAGAAGGCGGTTTATGAGATTTATAAGGTTTTAGTTAATTTTAATACCGCGATCTTTCAGGGCCTTGCTCAAGTTATCTTTTAATGTCAGAGAGATTTTTTCCCCAAAGTTTATGACCTTTAATGATGGTAGGTTTTCAAACGCATCTGGCGCCACTGTTTTTATATTTTGATTTTTTTTTAAATTAATTCTTCTGAGTTTTGGAAAATTCACAAAAGCGCCTACTGGAATATCGCTTATGTGGTTATTACTTAAATCAATAACTTGAACAGCTTGTTTTAGGTTCTCAGGGATATTGTTTAAGCCTTGAATTCTGGTAAGTCCTTTTTTTGATAGATTCAAAATTTTTGTAGGTTGACCCCGGCGTATTTCAGTGGCAAGAAAAAAGGCCACAGGATTTAAAATTAATAAATCATCAATAGTAAAAGGTGGTCTTGATATATTTTTATTCATCTCTACATGCTTATTTATATCAGTTGCTAATAATTCAAAAGCTTCATCGGCAGTTTTAAATTTGTTATTATCATCTTTTTGTAAATCATAGAATAGGTTTAGCCCGGTATGTATCGGATCAGTTTTCAAATTTTGCTTTCCATACTTTGTGTAGAGAGCTTTATATTCCTTTTTTTTATTTTGAATAAAATTAACTACATTAGCCTCATTTATTTTATTATTTTTCAGCTCATTTTCTAGTGTCGATGCATAGGCTATCAGTGCTTTAATGAAGATTGCTTGCTCGCCTAGGTTTTTCAAAAGAGATTGAGGAATGCCTCGTTGGGCTAGCGTGAGGCTTCTTATGATCTTTTTGATATACTCATAAAATTGACTCAGTCCACGAATTTTAGTTTTTTCATCGAACCTTTCAATATTTTCTTGTTCAGAGCTCGCTCCTATCAGGTTAATCCCAAGCATCAAAAGCGTAATGCTTAACACTAGTTTCTTCATCTTTGCTCCTTTCGCCCTAAGCCTGCTGGAGGACTCATTTCTATGAAGATTTAACTGTACTACATGTCTTAATTTTATGTTATTAATTCGAAGGGGTGAAAAGCAATGGTTTGGGCGAATTACCCTTTGTCTTAGGAGTTTTTAGCTGTTTTGGCTTTCATAATTTTGTTAGCAAATGTTTAATCCTGCGTGTCCGGCATAGACATAGCAA
>JAJCZC010000041.1 GCA_029262575.1 Candidatus Babelota bacterium
ATGCTCAAAATGATAAACCATAAGAACTTTGCCTTCTCGTTCAGTGAGCTATATCATGAATCTTAAAAAATTTATAAAACCCTCATCCTGAGCATGTCGAAGGATATTCCGCTGAAATCTCAGAGCAGAATAATGTTATACCAAGCAATCAAGAACTATAAATTCGATGTTATTCACCCAATAACCCCGTTTTTTAAAAAAACTATTGCAATTTGCAAATAAGCAGTGTTATGATGAGGTTAGATATAATACTTTAATCTATTTTTATAATAAAAAGGAGAAAACATGAAAAAAATGTTTTCATTCATGCTTTTAAGCATATTGGCTCTTTCGATTTCATCGAACATTTTTGCATCGAATGATGAATTCTCACTCCAGCAACCAGGTTTTGGTAGCGACAAAAACGTAGCCTCTAGTAGTTCTAACCAGTCACAACAAGATGCAATAACAAATGCGGACGATGTGGGATACAAGCAACTAACGAACATGCTGTCAAACATAAAGACTGCGCAAGACGCGCTGGACAACAAGCAACTAATTATAGATGGATTGGCTGAACACGTTTTTAATGATGACAATCTTAAAGAGATTACAGACGAACTAACAAAAGATCATAAAGCAATAGAAAAACAGGGTGCTGTTTTAAAAAAAATAAAAAAGTCAATCCAAGAGTATTCTGATGAGCTAAGTGAGTTCTTACAGTATAAAAAATCAACGCAAGAAAATGCTCGCGAAATATCCTTACTATTCAACACACTTCAAAATGATGTCGATCTTATTCAAGCTCTCAAACCTGTACTCAGTCTATATCGCAACGCAATTTTCCGGTTGAATATGCTTGCGCTAGAAAAAAAATCTTATGAAAAGGATTCTATCCAAAACAACATAATGGAAGCAATTATAGAATTCTTGCTTGACCCATTAAAGTTCGAATCGGCATCATATGGTATTGCAAAAAATGACCCTACTGTCACTACAAAGGCAAAACATCTGATCGATTTTGCGACTGTAGCATTTGGGCTTAAAAAGAATCTTTCGCCTGAAGTGGCTGCAGCTGTGAAAACAACGACGAATACGACTACTAAAACGGCAGCTAAAGCGCTTGCAAAATTGCCTGAAAACATCAAAGAATTGAAGGCGCCCGATATGAGAATCACTCGGCATGACATCGTTAACCTCAAAAAGTCATTAGATGCAAAAGAGATCGGCTACTATACCAAGGTCTTAAAAGAAGGTAATGCTGAACAAAAAAGATGGGCTAAACAAATCTTATATCACGATGATCGCATCAAAAAGAAATACAAAAAATAAGCATCTGGAGAAGGTATAACTGAATATCGAAAGCAAAAGCACCTGCAACTCATATTGCAGGTGCTTTTTTATGCACTACTCGGCTGCAGCAGGCACGAAAAAAGGCCAATTAGGTAAAATAATATCGAACGCATAAGTGTTTTTTTACCGATAGGGTACTACTCGCTCTTCCAATTTTGATATTTTTTTCAATTAGAGCTTATATTGAAAACCACATTTTTCACAACCCAACTTCATCTAAATAACATACATTCGCTCAGGTATAGATTATAAAATGCATCGAACACACCGCTTTTTTCACTGTAAAACACCTCTAAAATCAACCTTATTCACCCGATTGCCCTGATAAAAATGCCAAAACAATTTGACAGAACGAAAAGAATGCATTACTATTTGAATAATTAGAGGTATATAAAATGGAGGAAACATTCATGAAAACAGCTCATATTTACGCTTTATTGACAGTGGGCATCATCGGTTTTGCTCATCAAGATATTCAGGCTGCAGCATCAAACGGAAAAACTTTGGTTGATTCGCATGAACTGAAAATAGCAACTTTTAGCCCTGAAACAGTTAAGCAAGAAGAAGTTGATTGTGGGCTACATGCAGTTAAAAATGCGTTAGCTATGTATAACTACTTTACGCAACAAACCA
This sequence comes from Candidatus Babelota bacterium, assembly GCA_029262575.1. GTDB lineage: Bacteria > Babelota > Babeliae > Babelales > Vermiphilaceae > JAKBEL01. Next base: position 1,966 of record JAJCZC010000041.1, read on the forward strand.
AGACTAAAGCTACCTTTCTTGATCAACTCAAAAAAATATCTGTAGGAAATTTTCCTCATATGCCTGCTTGTCGTTTCGCAGTGACCGGAACTGACGTTTCAAGATATTTGGGTGGCGACGAAGTTGAAGCCTTCGCACAATTGGTTGGTTTTTCCATGAATAATCTGACCATATTGGAAAATATTTCAGAGCCGCATTACACGCAAGACGAACGCGTAAAGTTAGCGCAACTCAAGGAAGCTATTAATCGTAATGATCCCGTTGTTCACGCTTTTGTTCTGGGAAACATGAGTGAAATCACCGGAACACTCATAAACACTTCTGGACAAGAGGTGACAACCACAATCGGCACAATGGGACACTATATCGGCGCAATTTTGGTCAAGATGCCGAACAAGCCAATCACCTTTTATATAGCAGATTCACTCGGCGAAAGGCCAAAACAAAACATCATGTTGATTTCTCGATTAAACAGCCTACTGGCAAGCATCAACCCTACAAATATGAAGTTTGCTCAAATTCATGATCATTTTTATGATGCATTTAGATATTTAAACTCAGAACCGAATACCACCCTGAGACATATTGAACAAATTGCCCTATCAGCGCAAAGATATAACCTGTTTAATCAGTATTTTGTAGACAACTATCAAAGACACCTATTAAACATATTAGTACAAATTGAACCCTTTCTCACGCCAACAAATAAAACTCGCTTATCGCGAGTATACTTCGCCTTGATCAACCCAAACAACCTAAGAGCATACCAACCTCCGACGGCAACACTAGTAATGGCTAAACTAACAAACGTGGTACAATCAAGCATAACAGCCGATAAACCGAATTTTACCCCTTTTGATACAATTATGTTGAAAATCTGTAATCAAAAGTCTACACCAAAAAGCACACCACAAAAAGTAATAAGCCTGCCAAAACCACAAGCGCCTGCACACAAACCGGTAGTTTCAACATCTGCCAAATTACCGACTCAAAGGAAACCTCAAGTATCCGATGAAGCACTTGCTTTGGAACTAGCTCTTGCTGAATCATTAAAAACAGCACACGTTGACGAAACACAAAAAAAGGCACAACAAACACATAGCATGCAAAGAACACAAACACGCACACGCAGTTCTAGAGGCTCAACAAGTGCCAAACTTCCGGCTCAAAGGAAAACTCAAGCATCCGATGAGGCGCTTGCTTTGGAATTTGCTCTGGCTGAATCATTAAAAACAACGCACGTGTTGGCAACTCACAAATAAAGAACATTGCTAGAAATACGCTTTACCACGCAAAAAGATTGCACCAAAAAAAATAAGGCGATCTACGCCAGTTCATCAAGCAGTGCTTGATAAAACGCATAACGAGACACTTCGATGGCATGCCATACTTGGTTGCCAATTGACTGTATTTTCTCGAGCACTTGCCACGCTTCTTGGCTCACTACATTATGGGTCCGATCTGCATGAATGAAGGTGTTTAATGCCAAGTTAGGCACATAAGCCAATATAAAATCAGCTATATTACACCCTCGCGCAATAACCTCATTCTGATCTATATCGATCAAATCATCCATATGCTGTGACTTTTTGAAGGCAGCATCATAAAGATTGCCCAACTGTTTTTTTACATCGGTTAATGCATCAAGCATAAAAACGCGCGCCTGCGAACGCATATCCGCCACGGCATCTTTGGCTAACTTTGATGACAAAGCATCGCCATATACTACATTTTGGGCTATTTTGGCATATGTTTTGCACGCAGTCTCTTGCTCATCAACGACATCTAGAAAATCAGTATGCGCTCCATCTTCAAGACGTGAGAACCTAAACGGACGCTCCTGCGAAGGATTGAGTCTCGTTTGTGCAATATTTTGCCATATGTGCCAGTGGAAAGTTACCATTTCTAGCGATCGTTGTTGAACTTTGCATGTTATTGCCGAGCGATGGGCAGAAATTGCAATTAAATCATGAATTGCTTGTAACTCTTGTTTGCTTATGCGCAAATCACCATTTCTGAAATGGATATAACGCAACGCCCATTTTTTTGCATAATCCGCATATGGGCCAGCCAAAATAATGTTAAATAATAAGAATAAAGGGAGAATTGATAATAGACGTGCTTTTTTCATACAGCTTCCTTTTTTTGGTCGGGATGGCGAGACTCGAACTCACAACCCCTCGCTCCCAAAGCGAGTGCGCTACCAATTGCGCCACATCCCGAACAATATGATAGTTAAGATATCCTGTTTTTAAGCCTTTTGCAACCTTTTTTTAGGTGATTTTTACTATTTCAGGGTCAAGGCTTTCCTCAAACACATCTGGTTCATGTTCAGCAAGGATTACATCAACATTTGCAAAAACGGCATTTATCTGGATAATCAGGGCCACATCATCTTTCTCAGTTGTTGCATATACATTGCGCCCAAACGATATCAATGTTTCATCAGGCAAAGATGCGCGTGAAAAAATTGCATTCACTCTTACCTTTGTTGACACATGCGGATCGATAATAATTTTCTGGGTGCCAAACACGGTGTTAACGGTTATATTTCGAGATTGCTTAGTATCCAAATTGGTTACATCCAAATCTTGCCCACCAAACACCACGTTATAAACATGCGCATCATCATGAGCCTGCGTCACACTTTTGCCAAAAATAACGGTCTTTTTTTCAGGCGAATCGGTGAATGGATCCATCATAATATGCAAACCTAAGTAAACAAGTACACAACCAATAAATGGACGCACCAACGGAATCGTAATGTTAAAAAGTGATTTCAATATAAGTGAAAGACCGACAATAACTAATGCTGTTCCCCAAATCAAACTTGGATTCATTGCGACCTTTTTTGCTGCATTTTGAACATGATGCTCAAACCAAGTAATATTAAAAAGACACCCAACATAATTTCAAACGGTATGGCAATACCATATAACTTATTCAGTATCATTGAGGTCCCCACCATAACTAAACCCATACCCCAAACTAAATTTGAAAACATACTGATCCTTTTATGAAACAAAGAATATAAGACTATAGATACTAGATTAACGAAAAAATGAAATGATTAAAAACAAAAAAAGATGGGGTGAGTAGTGGGGATTGAACCCACGACCCCCAGAACCACAATCTGGTGCTCTACCAACTGAGCTATACTCACCATACGTATATTTGAAAGTTAGATGAATGATGAATCAAACACCTCTATATGGACCTAAGTATACGAACTTTCAGGTAAAATGCAATATTTAATAGATAAAGCTTGAGCCTCATTGGCTCATTTTCCAATTTTATGTTAATATAAGATGTTGGAATATAAAAAAATACAAAAAAACGGAAAAAGATGCCCTTCGACAGGCTCAGGATGAAATAGACTATGAATGTAAGCAAAAACAACAAAAACTGGATCAATATCAAAGGCGCGCGAGAGCACAACCTAAAGAACATTGATGTAGCTATTCCAAAAGATACTCTAACGGTTATTACCGGACCTTCCGGATCAGGTAAAAGTTCGTTAGCATTGGATATCTTATTCACCGAAGGCAAAAGACGTTATATGGAATCACTTTCATCCTATGCTCGTCAATTTTTAGGCGTTGCTAAAAAACCCGATGTTGATTCCATTGAAGGCCTATGCCCATCAATTGCTATCGAACAAAAAACAGTTGGACACAACCCTCGCTCGACCGTGGGCACGATCACAGAACTTTATGATTATTTACGTGTGCTATATGCACGCATTGGCATCATACATTGCCCAAGATGTCATGCAAAAATTCAAGCAGAATCCCCGGAGCATATCACACAAATGATAGTCGATTCTTTTGCTAAGCAAACAGTTTTACTTGCTGCTCCACTTGCTCATGAAAAAAAAGGAACGTTTGAAAAAGAATTGAACGATCTTTTTGCAAAAGGATATTATCGATTTTTAATTGACGGCAAACAGTATCGCTTTAAATCAGCAGACGACATCAAGCAACTCAAATTAAAAAAAACATTCAAACATGCCATCGACATTTTGTTAGATGCAATTGAGATAAGTAAAGCTGAACAAGCACGTGTTCAAGAAGGCATCGAAAAAGCATTCGCACTAACAAAAGGCCTGTGTAAACTAATTGTTGGCGATCAATCTCATACGTATTCATCCGAGCGTATGTGCATTACGTGCGCTGAATCAATTCCTGAACTTGAGCCACGATGTTTTTCATTTAACTCTCCAATTGGCGCATGCGATGATTGCCATGGCATTGGTTTTATCCATGAATGGCCATGGGGCAAAGGAGATAAAGATGCATGGAAAGAGCGTTACCCTGATTTTTTTGCTGATAAATATGCAAAAGAAATTACTTGTAGATCGTGCATGGGAAAACGTTTAAATAAATATGCACTTGCTGTCACAATTGGCGACAAAAACATTTTCGATATTTGTAATATCTCAATCAAAGAGCTTTTAGAGTTTTTCCAAAAACTCTCATTGGCTTCTGCACAACAAGAAATTGCAAGCGGACTGATTAAAGAGATCACAAACCGTGTAACATTTTTAAATGATGTTGGCCTTTCATATTTATCACTCAATAGAACGGCACGCACGTTATCTGGCGGTGAAGGACAGCGCATTCGTTTAGCAACTCAAATTGGCTCTGCATTAAGTGGCGTTTTATATGTACTTGACGAACCAAGTATCGGATTGCATCAACGAGATAATGACCGCTTGATAGAAACATTAAAAGCTTTGCGCGATCAGGGAAACACCGTTGTTGTTGTTGAACATGATATCGATACCATGAAACAATCAGATTACATTATCGACATGGGCCCTGCCGCTGGTGTCTTGGGCGGCCAAGTTACTGCTTTTGGCAAACCAACAGAAATCATCAAAGACAGCAACTCACTTAGCGGCGCTTATTTGTGTGGCAAAAAACAAATCAAATTACCAGATATAACACGAAAAGCTTCAGGTCATATAACACTTAAACATGCACAAAAAAATAACCTCAAAAATGTTGAGGCACAATTTCCACTTCGTGTATTTTGTGGTATTTCAGGTGTTTCCGGTTCAGGCAAAAGTACACTCGTTATGCAAGAATTAGTTCCGCAACTCAAACGTGAACTTATCAGTAAGCACCCCAACAACACATCAAATGCATCTGATCTCACTGGTGCAGAACAGATTGAAAATATGGTGGTGATTGATCAAAGCCCTATTGGTCGAACACCACGATCAAATCCTGCAACCTATTTAGGGGTGTTTGATAGCATTCGACTACTATTTGCATCATTACCTGAAAGTAAAGCTCGCGGTTATAAAGTTGGGCGCTTCAGCTTTAATGTGCCTGCCGGCAGATGTTTTGAATGTAATGGTGATGGCCAAATAAAAGTTACCATGCACTTTTTACCCGAAGTAACGATGATATGCAAAACATGTGAGGGCAAACGATATAATCACGAAACATTGCAAATTAATTATAAAGAAAAAAATATTGCAGACATCTTACAAATGACAGCCTATGAAGCATTGCAATTCTTTTGGGCACATCCACGCATTTCAAAACGCTTAAAGCTGTTGTGTGAAGTAGGACTTGATTATCTCAAACTTGGCCAACCTTCAACCACCCTTTCGGGCGGTGAAGCGCAAAGAATAAAATTAGTAAATGAACTTGCCAAACGTGGCAACAATACATTATACATTCTTGATGAACCAACCACCGGTTTACACAATCATGACATTGCAAAATTACTGCAAGTACTCAACAAACTGGTCGATAAAGGCAACTCTATGCTTGTTATTGAGCACAATTTGGATGTTTTAAAAACGGTCGATTGGCTGATTGACCTTGGCCCTGAAGGTGGCGATGAAGGTGGCTTTATTGTAGCACAAGGTACACCAAAAGAGGTAAGCAAAATCAAAAAAAGCCATACTGGCAGATATTTACGGGCTTTTTTTTAATACGCACATTCTTTTAACTGGAGGAATATCTTATGAAAAGAATTATCTTTTTATACTTGTTATTCAACGTTGCTTCAAACTATTGCAAAACACCTTTGATGATTGCCGCCGAGCAACGTGATTACAACATGATGGAACAACTTATTGCAAAAGGTGCTAATGTTAACGAGCATGAGTATATTGATTTTTTTCGCATCGGCAAAACCGCCTTATGTATCGCAGTCGATAACAATGACGAAAAAGCTGCTGGACTGTTACTAGAGGCTGGCGCTCACGTTAACATCTTGTTCTCCAATGAAGTTGGCACCACGATTGTAGAAAAACTTGATGAAAAAATTGCTGTTTTTCGCAATGCTTCACTCTTGTGCTATGCAATCTGCAAACACACTTCAAAAGATATTATCAACTTGCTCATCGACTATGATGCAAAGATAGATGCACCTGTGGGGACAAACTATAATGATATGCGCGGATGGTATGACAACTTTGGGAAAAAAGAAGACACCTTCGTCATTAAAAAAGAATACAACAATGTATTGCCCCCACTTATGATCGCACTTATTTGTGGCAACAAAACAGCTATTAAAATTCTCATCGAGCGGGAAGTGAGGCTTGATACAACATGCATATGGAACACCAAAGATCGTTCCACTCATAACTATACAGCAAAAAGCCTAGCTGAAAGATTTAACCTTTCAGGTTCTTTACCTGAATAAGAGACCACTTCCTCCTTCACATTTTTTAAAAAAAAGCCTGTATTTGCGGTTATTCACGCGATCTTTTAGGCTACAACATTCAATTTTATTTACAAATAGAAGCTAGGCGTGTTAGTATATGTATATATATCAAAACAAAGGATTCAAAATGAAAAAAATACCTTATACATTACTCATAGTACTGATTATTCCCTTTAAATGCTTAACAAGTGATGAAAGCGATCGCAGAAGATTTGCCGTTCAACAAGCTGAATATATGCGATACCAACAAGAAAGATTGCGCCAACATCGCCAAGCTCAAGAGGCAAAAAAGCAAAAAGATAAGCCTGCCACAATCGAAACTTATGAAGTTGATGAAGCAAACGATCAAAAAAAGGACAAGAAAAAAAAGAAGAAATGGTATCGTTGGTAGTTTAAATAAAAAAGCCAAGAATGATTCTTGGCTTTTTTATAATATTCAAATTAAGAAACCATCCTAGCTTGCATTGCTTTTATCCTTTGACCCCTACTTCGTTAATCCATCGCGATGTAAAACTATGCCGGAATAAACAATGACGAAGGAAAAGCAAGTGGGAAGTCTGGCTCCTACTTCGCTCAACAATATCTTTTTTCAATTAAAGTCATTATTTTGGCGAAGTCTGGCGTGCCATACGAAGTTTGCCGAGCCGGAAGGCCCGGATAAACGTAGTATGGTAGCGGCGCAGGGACTCGAACCCCGGACCTATGGATTATGATTCCATCGCTCTAACCAACTGAGCTACGCCGCCAAAAATTTGAAAAATTCTAAGATGTTATACAGTATACACTAAATACTTAGTTTTTGAACCCTAAAATTACTTAAAATAAAGGTAAATATTGATCTTAGGAAAAAGAGTCCAGTAATTAAGGTTGATATAATTCCGACCATCATAGTAACAGCAAAACCTTGAATAGGCCCTGTACCAAACTTATAAAGTACCATACCTACAATAAATGTTGTGATGTTACCATCTAAAATAACCCACTGAGCGTTTGAAAACCCCTGTTGCACAGCATTTTTAATAGGTACACCCTTTTTAAGCTCTTCTTTAATACGCTCATAAATCAAAATTGAAGCATCAATTGCCATACCAATGGTGAGTACCATACCAGCAATACCAGGCAATGTTAATGTTGCTCCAAAACGAGCCAAACCGAACAATATCAATATTAAGTTATAAACAAGCGCCAAGAAGGCAAACACACCTGAAAGTTTGTAATAAAAGAGGCCAAAAATAAACACTAAACCAAGACCAACCAAACATGATAATAAACCACGATTGATAGATTCTTGCCCTAATGTTGGACCAACTTGACGTTCTTCTTCAAAAGTAATTGGCGCTACAAATGAACCTGATTTGAGTAACAATGCAAGCTCTTTTGCTTCTTGAGCACTAAAATCACCTGTAATTCTGCCATCAGTACGAATGCTTGTGCTGATGCGAGGAGCTGTGATAACAACACCATCAAGAACAATAGCTAAATTTTTACCATGATTTCGACTCGTTAATTCATAGAACTTATCCCCACCTTCAGGATTCCAGCGGAAACTTACAATCCATTGGCGATCTTGTGGATCTAAATCACCTTTTGCATCTGCAAGTAATTTTCCAGTTAAATCCGAATAACGCGGAACAACAAAATACTGGCTAACCTCACCATGTACCATCTTGCCTGGCACTATTTCCAAATCGGATGGAAGATCACCATCATATTCATAAAGAATGTCTTCTTCTGTGCGTCCGCTTGATTCAACCAACTTGAATTCAAGCACAGCAGCTTTACCAATCATTGCTTTAGCTCGTTGCGGATCGGATATATCAGGCAACTCAACAATTATATTGCGTTCACCTTGTTGTGAGATTGGCGTTTCAGATACACCTAATTTATCAATTCGAGTTCTGATAACTTCAATGTTGCGCTCAACAGCATCACGCTTTGTGAGCAACTCTTCAGCATTATTATAACGAATAACAACATCATTGTTTTCGGTCACAACAACAATGTTTCGACGATATTGTTCTTGAATAAAATTGGCAACCTGTTGTGCAGTTGTAGAAGACTCAAAAGAATAAATTAATTTGTAGGAAATGATTGACGCATCAGATTCTTCTGTTGCAATAACTGGAGCTATCTCTGAATGAGTTGGCTTTGGAAAATTAGCCTTAGATATTTGCTTTTTTAGTCTTTGAGTCAATTCTGAAAGACGCGCTTCAATTGCCTTTTCTGCTTGTACTTCTAATGTTATATAAGTGCCGCCAACGAGATCAATGCCAAAACGTAAACTCTCGCGTAATGGATGTAGATAATATAAACAAAAACCGGCCAAAGCTAACCAAAAAAATAAGCTTGAACCTAATATTTTCTGCGCTGTTGCATTCATGGAAAAAGCTCCTTATAAAGATTTATTTTTTCACTCTCTTATTTCATGTTATATATTACGCTTTTATACTGGCTCCTACTTCGCGCTTCAAGCTACGAAGAACAGATAAGCAAAAAGATGGCCTGCCCGTCATTTTTCACCAAAAACTTTAAACCTTAATTTAAGCAAAGCCAATTCAGAATCACCTGATTTCTGGACCACTTTAAAAAAATGACTGGTGCCGAGGAGGGGACTCGAACCCCTACAGGATTTCTCCCACAAGCCCCTCAAGCCTGCGTGTCTACCAATTTCACCACCTCGGCATCAAAGAATATACGCAAAAAGGTACCATAATTAAATGATATTGGCAACTCAATTTAACTCAAAATGAGACACATTCTACCAGTTTTTATAGCTCATAAAAAATGGGCCGATCATAAATGATCGGCCCATTTTATCCATATCTTAACTTGTTACCAACTAAACCATCCAGTAACTTTTTGCCACATCCAGGAAAACCATCCTATTTCTTTCTTGGGTGCTGGTGCAACCTCTTCATCATCGTCATCAGTATTCGTAGCTTCTTCTTCGTGATTCGCTTCGACTGTTTCTTTGATGGCAACACCCTTTTCTTGCAGATCATCTATTGCTTGATTTATGTTTTGAATATTTTCAATTGACGTCTTGGAAAGTTGTAAAAAATGCTGACCAAACGCACCCTCAATATATTTAGCTATCTCTTTTACATTTCGCCATAACGTTGCAATCGCATAATAATGCTCACGAGCTTTTTTATCACTCAATTCTTCGGCAATTTCATTGAGCAATCTCCAAGCATCTCTCTCATATGAACGAGCTAAATTAATTTGCTCTGTTAATTTTTTTAGTGCTTCATCTAACCCTGCATCAAGTTGTTGAATACTTGATACAGATTCACTTAATTTTTCTAGAGCAACCTTACTTTCAACAAGTTTATTATACGCATCAACTTCAGCATCATTCAACACACCATCTTTTTCACGTTCGCTTTTTAAAACATTAAGAAGATTATCAACCGATTCGCGTAATGCTCCTTGATCAAGACCAATATCAACGTAAAATGGATCTATATATTCACGATCAAGCTTTACACGTTGCTCAAAAAAATACATGCGCGATTCAACAATTTTATCAACCTTGTCGCGTATTTTACCAAATAAATCCTTGCTTTTTTCCCACCAAATACGCTTGAACAACCAGTTGCCTTCAGGTTCATTAATATCAACTGTATCAATACCTTCCGGTTCCAGGACTTCTTCTGCAGCATCTTCTTGCGTGTCTAGATCTTCTCCTTGGGCCTCTTTACTGTCTTCCTCTACCTCTTCTACAGCCTCGTCTTCAGACTCCAGGACTTCTTCTTCGGAACCTTCTTTTGCAGCATCTTCTTGCGCATCTAGATCTTCTTTTTGTACTTCTTCAATGTCTTTCTCTGATTCGCCTGTAAACTCATCTTCAACACCTTCAGCTTCTGCGGCTACATCAGCAAATTCGTCAGAATCGCCTCCGGCATCCTCTTCTTCAGAAGAATTCAACCCTGTCGCATCATCCGGAGTTTGCTCCTCAGTATATGCAAATTCTGCCTCTTCCTCTTGCGCATACAACATATTGCCATTAAAACTCAACAACAGACACAGCAGATATACCAAAAATATAGACATACAAACTCCTTTTTGAAATGTGCTACAATGTTTGAGCTAATTCTTTCAGCTCGTTTAGTAAACCTTTTGAAAGCTCTTCAGCTTCCCATGAAGTATAACTCCAACGAACACCACTATCAACTTTTGTAAGTACTGAGCGATCACTTTTGATATCTATAATATCGATACGCACAACATTCATCAATGGATGGACACTAGAGGGAGCTCGAACCACTCCTGCACGACCTAATACACTATATGCAACATTATTTGCATCCAAAAAACACATCATTACCTTCTTTTGCCAAACCATGTTGTGATAACCAGTATGATCCTTGTGAATAGAAATCAAAATACTTTCAAGACCTTTTGGGTAAATTGATTGGATAGGTGTTGTATGTGGCAATCCTTTTTCTGAAAATGTTGCTAACACGCCAACTGTCTCACCTTTTCTGAGTACTTCAACCAAATCTTCAGGTAATTTTACACCAACATGTTTTGCCATGTGCACTATCCTACTATTAAATTTTTTAAACTAAATGTTATTTTTTAGACAAAAAAAATCTCTAAGCATAGATGTGTACTTTCCTGAGTACACCAATATGTTATAGAGATAACTGCGTAATTACTTCTTGTTCGACAGCAAACCCTTTAGGAGTTAAACGGATACTGTCTTGTTCTTGCTCGAGCAGTCCGTTGGCGCGAAGTTGAGCAATCTGTTTTTCAGCCTGCGTATGTTTTTGTGAAGGAATATGCGCGAAATAGGTCTCGCGTGATAATCCATTCACCTGTCGCAAACTGAGCATAATACGCTCAAGTGTAGCCTGCTCATCAGTGATCGTTTCGCTAAATTCTATTAAACCTTCCCCCTTGCCTATTTCTTTCATATAAAGCATCAGATTTTTTTTATTTCTATATCGTTTGCTTCCATCAAATGACCACGCGCCGACACCAAAACCTCTATATGGTTTGCGATGCCAATATGCTTTATTATGACGTGATTGAAAACCCGGTTTTGCAAAGCTTGAAACCTCATATTGTTCGATGCCGTGCTGACGCAAAAAATCAATCGTCCAACAATAAAGATCAACCAGCTCCTCATCCAATGGCAACTTCAAATCTTTTTTCTTCACGCGATAAAATAGCGGCGTAAACTCATGCACCATCAAAAAGTAAATCGATATATGTTTTATTGGCCATTGCACAACTTTACGCATTTGCTCTTTCCACTCATTTGGCGTCACTTCAGGTAGCCCCAAAATGAAATCTACTGATACATTTTCAAATACACCTTGAGCATCAGATAAAACAGCGTAGACATCTTCGGTTGTTTGCAATCTATTCACTTTTTTTAGAACCTGTTCGTTTAAACTTTGAACACCGATACTCAATCTATTAATCCCCAAAGTTCTCCAAAATATAAGCTGCTCTTTAGTAACTGTCCCTGGATTCACCTCTATGGTGATTTCTGTATCATCGCCAAAATTGGCCACTTTATTAAGTGTACCAAACGTGTCAAGTAGCAAATCGTCAGGGTAGGTACTCGGCGTACCACCACCGAAATAAATGGTCTCCAGATGAGGCTTTTCATCCAACTGACTGCCATAATCTAGAATCTCTTTCACCAAGATATCGTGATAGGGCTTCAAGAATGAATCGTTTTTAAGATAAGCGACAAATGGACAAAAGTGGCACCTATAAGGGCAAAAGGGCCAATGAATATAAAATGATTGCATAGAAAATTATTCCATTTGAGTTGATATAATACTTTATATAATGTTATTATATTACCGTTAAATTGCCCTTCTGTCACGATTAAATCGTAAAATAAGGTTCTCTATGAAATTTAAATATGATAAGTATGCATTTGGAATAATATTAGGAGTATTCTTTGCGAATTTGAATTTATTGAGTTTCCCCACAAGAAGCTCTCGAAGCCCGCGTAACCCCAGACTGGATAGAAGTCCCGGATCTCGCGGCCCAGACAGACTAAATCAAAAAAAAGTTGCGCAGGCGCCTAGACCTAATAAACCTAGTGCTAAGATGATTTCGCCTTTTGCTTGTGCTGAACTTGAAGCGATTAAACAATGTGTTTGCAAAGATCCCCTTCCGCCTGCACTTCACCCAAATGCACCTCTTGAATCTTTTTTACACTATTGCGCAGGTAATGATCCAGCCAAAAGAGCACAAGTATTGCGAGCTTTAATAGAATATAATCGCAAAAAAATAAATTAGCGTGAATTCGGTCCAAGAGTGTTTATTCAATAGATAAGGACTTTTGTAATCGAGTATTTTAATTTATTCTGTTATTGTAACTCTTGTATAAGAAGATCACTTTGGTCTGGATCCCCTTCGAGGATGACAAGACTATGAAATTTAAAGCTATTAGAACAAGCTAGTACTATCTCTAGGTAACTAAATTAATTTTTTGGCTTTTTATCAAAAACTCCTTTTGTACCCTGCATAAAATCAACACTAAAGCGTAGATCATCATCCATCTGCTGCTTCAAGGCATCTTGATTTGCAAATTTTATAAGTTCTCCAGCAAAAAAGATTTGCTCAAGTCCTTTTTTTTGCACATCAAAAAGATCCAATGCCTGGACATGTTCTACCATCTGCTGATCAGTAAAACTGCACAAATCGCGTGCATAAAGTGCACTCATATACTTCTTAATAATAGTGGTCAATCTTGCATAAAATGCGCTACTTTGCTCGATTGAATGCAACGAACCCTTTTTTAGCTTATCCAAATCGAATAACGCTTGCTTCCAAGGCGACAACACCTTTTGTTTGCGTGGCTTGAACTTAAAAAAAAGCATTAATGCAAGTGCTAAAAAGAAGCATCCTGATAATATTATAACAATAATAAACCAAGGTTTATGCCAAAAAGGCACATGCCATAAACCATAATTATCAAACAATTGCAATTCCTGTGTTGGATCTGGGGTTATATTCATGCTTGCTCCACAATAGCAAAAAGTTTAATACAACATGCGCATTTGAAAAAATCTAACCATCTCTTTGATATATGGTTGACCACTTTTCACCTCAAGCAGATCAATACCATATTTGTTAAACATACGATTTTGATTATAAATGCGCTTGTGACAATAACTCGTGACAGAACTTTTTTTAGTATTTAAATTAACTGTTGTCAAAATTCCTGTTTCATCATCAACCATTGATAAGAAGCCTACTTTGGGCATAGCTAATTCATTTTTATCAAGGCAACGCACCGCAATAAGCTCATATTTTTTTGCAACAATGCTCAATGCTTTTTCAAACGAAGGACTAATAAAATCTGAAATAAAAAAGACGACAGCGTCCTTCATGTTGAATTTGGCAACATACTCTAATGCAACCTTAATCGAGGTCTTTTTATGTTGTGCCGAATAACTAAAAAGATTCTCTAATAGATATCGCACATGTTTTTGACCCGTGCCTGGAGGAATAAACAACTCAACTTGATCGGAAAATAAAAGAAGCCCAACTCGATCTTTTGCCATGTCACCTGCTAGTGCAAGCACAGCGGCAACTTCATACATAACCTCTTGCTTACTGATTTTGCCAGATCCAAACTGTGTGGACCCTGAGATATCAACCGCCAATACAATACTACGACTACGCTCCTCAATGTATTGACGTATCATCAATTTATCCATACGAGCAGAACTTTTCCAATCAATAAATCGCACATCATCGCCCTGCTGATACTCACGAATTTGATCAAATTCAAATCCAGATCCTTTAACTGCTGAACTACTTTGACCAACCAAAGAACCTCGCAATAACCGTTTCGTGTGAATTTCAATTTGACGAATACGCTTGAGAATGTCATTGCTTATCATACAAACTCTCAACTAAAAAAGGATTGCTCTTTTAAAATATCAGGAATTGCAATGCTACCATCGGGCTGTTGATATGTTTCCATAATGGCTACCATCAAACGAGGCAAGGCTAAGGATGATGAATTGAGAGTGTGCACTAATACCGGCTTTGTTCCTGGTGTTTTGCGATAACGAATTTTACCGCGACGCGCTTGAAAATCGGTACAATTACTACATGATGAAACTTCATAATATTCTTTTTGCCCAGGCAACCAAACCTCAATATCAAAAGTCTTAGCTGACGGAAATGAACAATCCTGCGCAGCCAATAAACTCACACGATAATGCAAATCAAGCTTTTGTAAGATTTCTTCCGCGCAAGCAAGCATACGCTCTTGCTCTTCATTAGATTTTTCAGGCTCGGAAATGGTATATATTTCAATTTTTTCAAATTGGTGAATCCGAATAAGACCTCGTTCAGTCGCACCATAACCACCCGCTTCACGTCTGAAACAGCTTGTCCAAGATGCCATGCGAATCGGTAGTTGATCGGCAGATAAAATCTGATCTTTATATAAATTGGTTAAGTTTACTTCAGCTGTTGGTGTTAGAAAAAGATTATCTTCGCCAACTTCATATACTTGATCTCTAAATTTAGGAAAGTTGCTTGCAACCGTTAATGCTGCTTCATTAACCAAATATGAAGGCAAGATAGGTTCATAACCGTGCTTCATATTATGCTTGTACATAAAACTGGCCAATGAATAAATCAGTCTTACAGCATCGCCCCTATACAATGGAAAATTACTGCCACTCATACGTGCAGAAGCTTCAAAATCAAACCAATTTAACTTATTGCCTAAATCAAGATGATGCTGTACATCAAAATCATATTTTGGTTTTTGTCCAAAGGTTTTGACAATCAAATTTTCATCTTTGTCACCCTCAGGCACCTCTTGCACTGGTAAATTTGGTGCATATAACCAAAGACGCTTATATTCAGGCTCAATTGCCTCTAATTGTTGCTCTTTTGCCTTAAGTTCTTTGCCCACCTCAACCGAAATGGCTCTAACTTCAGGGGTTATGCCCGATTTTGCAGCTTCGGCTAACTCGTTTTTCTTCTGACACAATGATTCAATAT
Organism: Candidatus Babelota bacterium; assembly: GCA_029262575.1. Classification (GTDB taxonomy): domain Bacteria; phylum Babelota; class Babeliae; order Babelales; family Vermiphilaceae; genus JAKBEL01. The sequence continues at coordinate 17,656 of JAJCZC010000041.1, forward strand.
CAATACGTAATGCACTGACCTGCTTGTCTAGATCAAATAATTTTTGTGCATCATAACTGGGATCTTTTTTTAGAAGTAATGCAATTACCTTTTCAGGCTCTTTACGAAGCATGCTTAAGTCTATCATGTGGCCCCTAAGCTTATTAAAAAAATGTAAGATTATTCACCCATAAAGATACTTAAAAATATGGCTTTTGCAACAATAAAAAAAGGTCGCAACAAGCGACCTTCGTGTAATGAGCAAAGCTTTTTGAGTTTTAGCCTCAATCTTTAGCCAATTTTAACTGAACGTACAACTTCGCGTAAATTTTTACCTGCTTTAAAACGAGGCACATTTACTTCAGGTAAGTCAATGCGTTCTTTTGTTGCAGGATTTATACCCTTACGAGCAGGGCGACGTGAAATCCAAAAAGCACCAAATCCTGTTATGGAAACTTTTTGACCTTTTTTTAACGTACGTTCTACAATACGAGTAAATGCGTCTAGGACGCGTGAAACATCTTTTTTGCTAAAAGTAGTCTCTTCACTGAGTGATGTGATTAGTTCACTCTTGTTCATGGAATACTCCTTAGATAAGAAATGGTTAATACACTGCTACCTCATTAAACCTCACCGTTTTTTTTAATTCCTTAACAATTAATAGTAGTTCTATTTGATGGTTTGTCAAATCGCCCTTGATGCTTTATCATATTTAGTATTTAATAATTAGCTTACAAAAGGATTATACGTGCTTATCGACACTCATTGCCATATAAACATTATGGTCAAAGATTCATTTGATACCCCCTTATCTAATAGCGAGATTGCTTTAGCAAAAAATATTGTTGAACATGCCGCTGCACAAAATGTGGGTATCGTTATTAATGTTGGCACCAGTATTATTGAAAGTAAAAATTGCATTACATTAGCACAACATTTTGCAACTAATTTCGCAGTAATTGGTATTCATCCTAATGATATTAGCAATGATTATAAAGCCGATTTAAAAACAATTGACATCTGGGCTCAAGATAAAGAACAACTCAAAATTGTTGGTATCGGTGAATGTGGCCTGGATTTCCATTACCCGGATTATGATACACAACTGCAAAAAGATGTTTTTAGGGCACAGATTGAACTTGCATTAAAACACAATCTCGCTTTAGTTGTACACACTCGAGATGCACGAGATGAAACGTTACGAGTTATTGAAGAATATCATGAAGAAATTGAGCATGGAATCATTCATTGTTTTTCTGAGGATCTAACATTTGCCAAGCAAGTTATCGATTGGGGGTTTTGTATTGGCTTAGGTGGCACAATAACCTATCCAAAGAATCACCACTTAAGAGAAGTTGCAACAACCGTCCCTCTATCATCCATTGTTTTGGAAACCGATGCACCATTCTTGCCACCGCAATCATTGAGGGGTAAAAAGAATACCCCAGCCAACGTTGCCATTATTGCACAATACTTGGCTGGATTACGTAATACATCATTGCAAGAAATAGCTCATCAAACATCTAAAAATGCATCAGAAATTTTTAAACTGAACCCTTGACCATTTAAATAGATGTGAGTAATTTTGAGGTTCAATATATAATTAAAAAAGGAAGTAAAAATGATGCGTTATTATAATATATTCACTCTTGCGTTACTGTTTATGTGCTGCAACCACGTTCTTATCGCCTCTAATGAAAAAAAGACAAGTGTTAGCACCTTTATATTTGAACCCAATTTTGTTAACAAAGTTCCTCTTAACCCAGAAACATTACATATCTTAGCTGCCTTTGCTGTTTCTGATGCACCAATTGAAGACCCTTTTATCGGACACCTCCTGAAAAGATTGAATACGTTACTAAAACTAGAGAAGGCGCCTCTTGAAATTGCGCAAACAAAAAACAACGCAAGCTCTTTTATGCTACTACACGCTGCCACATTGCACCGTATACCAACGTTGGTTCAAAAACTAATATATAATAAGATTGTCAATACGCGCGTTGATGATTGGATCCCAAGGTTTCAGCGAGAACCACTTAAAGACATCACGGCATTGCACATTGCAGCATATCAAGCAGATTTGCAAACTGTTTCAGTAATTTTAGATATGAAAAATGCACGGCGAAACCCAGTAAATTCAAAAAAAGAAACACCTTTACATATGCTCACACAAATTTTGCCCTCTTGCACCGATACGACTGAAATAACCGAATTCATGGTTCGTAAAGGCTGCTGTCTTGACCGTGAAAATAAAAGCGGGCAAACACCAACAGAAATGGCTGTTAATCGCTCCCTTCAATCAAAAGCACTTTTTCAGAATGCTCAATGCAAGTGCAACACCTGCAAGAAAAAAAAGGCAACGAGTAGGTCAAGAAAAAATAAGAATACACTACAGCAGGGAATAATACTTTTTTCATCTACTTCTTCCGATAATCATGCCTGTTCATCATCAACATCGATCAAAAAGTAAACGCCAAATCACGCTTTTCCCTCTTTAAAAAACCGATAATATTTATCCCATTTAGATAAGCATGCTATACTCTATCTAAACAATCTTCAAATAAGGAAAAAACATGATAATGATCGTATCATTTGTTATCTATTTTTGTATTTTAACAAGCATCGGCATCTATTTTTATCACAAAAACAAAAATGCCTCTGATTACATTATCGGGAGTCGTTCATTGAACTACTGGGTCACCGCAATTGCAACCCAAGCAAGTGATATGGGCAGCTGGCTGTTTTTAGCATTTCCTGCTGTGATATTCACCAATGGCATGTTCGAATTCTGGGCCGCAATTGGACTCGTCACGTTCATGTTTTTAAACTGGCAATTTATAGCGCCAAAGTTACGCTATGAAACTGAACGTTATAATGCATTAACACTATCAACCTATTTTTCAAATAAATTTAATGATACTTCTGGCCTTTTACGCGTGATAAGTGCACTTATCACCATTTATTTTTTTACTGTTTATCTCACGGCAGGCATTGTCGGATTGGGCAGGCTTTTTGAAGCAGCATTTTCAATCGATTATAGTTATGGCATTGTGTTAGGCCTGCTTTGTGGAATTACATATACCCTTATTGGCGGTTTTTTAGCAGTTGCATGGTGCGACATGTTTCAAGGTATTTTTTTACTTGCCATGATTATATTTGTACCAATTTATACCTATTTTGTAGTTGGGGGCATTGATGCAATCAATTTAGCTGCATCAGCAAAAAACATTAGTTTATCATTGTTCAATTCTGAAACTTCATTCTTCACCGCGTTTGCATTAGCTGCTGGATGGGGCCTTGGCTATTTTGGCCAACCACACATCTTGACCAACTTTATGGGAATTGATGATCCCAAAAAAATCAGTAGCGCAAAGTGGGTTGGCTTAACTTGGCAAGTTATGGTGCTCACTTCATCTGCAATGATAGGAGTCGTGGGCCTAGCCTACTTTAGTCAAGGAATCACAAACCCTGAGCTTATATTTGTAGTCATGACAAAACAACTGTTCTCTCCATTTTTTGCTGGTTTCGTTTTGTGTGCAATATTAGCCGCAACATTATCAACCATGGATAGTCACATCTTAGTTTCCGGTTCAACATTTGCCGAAGATCTCTATCTACAACTGTTCAAAAAAGATGCAACCTCAGTCGAATTGATGTGGATTTCTCGTGCAGCAAGCCTATGTATCTCTTTGGTTGCGCTATATATTGCATTAAACAGTAAAAGCTCCGTGTATAACTTAGTTAACTACGCCTGGTCTGGTGTTGGTAGCGCTTTTGGCCCACTTGTTATCACAGCATTATATAGTAAAATGGTAACGCGTGAGGGTGCCATTGCAGGTATGCTCGTTGGTGCTGCAGTTGCGGGCATTTGGCCATATTATGGTTTTACTATGTTGCCATTGATTCCAGGCTTTTTTGCAGGACTAGCAACAAATCTATCGGTATCCTTATTGTTCAAAAAGTAGCCTTCACCAATAAACGCATAACTTGCAGACAGCGGCTGAAAATCCTTACTTCGATCAAAAATTCGTTGATCATATACATAGTAACCTTTGGCATGTGTATTGCGCACATAAAAAGAAGCCCTTAATGCCGGCAATATTTTATATGCATATAATAAACAACCTAATTGCGCATCAAAATCTCTCGTTGATATATTAAACACGGCAATCAATTTCTTATTATCATCTACAAGTTTACTGATGGCTACATTGTATATTTCATGTGAATCTTTGATAAACTTTGGGCAAAATACATTATCGTTTTTATCTATATCAAGGACGACAGCGTATAAATACGAGGCATACGCTTTCATTGAATTTGAAGAAGCATAAGCATGACATGAAACACTTAAACAAATTATGAAAAGCAATCTTTGGCACATTCTATTTCCCATGATTTTAGCTATTAATTCTCATAACATTCTACACCCTTCAAAAAAATAGACTATAAGAGCGTTATTGATTGATTTAAAAAGATTCTTTGTTACACTCGAACAAAAACAATTGTAATATTACTGAAAGGCACGCAATGGCACTTACACCAGAAACATTGGTATGGTTAGCAATGTTAGCAAATATCCAAACAGGAGCTCCCCCAATCAACACCGCTCCAAATCAAGGAATACTTAAACAAGAACATATTGCGCAAAAACAACAGGTTATGTACAATTCCAAAAAAAAATCTCGAGAGCAAAAGGAATTTAAACTGGCAAAAAGAAAAAAGTATAATCAACCCAGACAAAAAAACTACCCAATCAACATACGCTATCGAAAACGAAGCATGCGAACAAAGCCAAGATCGAGCCACAAATGAGAAATTGCACCAGCTACAAAAAATATCATATGCAAAATAATTTTTTGATCATGATTTGGCAAATATCCCATCAAAACATAACTGAGTGTTCCAAGAGCCGCGATTAAAAACCACATATTATGAAATACACCGCGGTGTTTAACCAACATAGGCAATGTTGCCACAATCGCAACATAAGCTAAAGTAACAAACTCTTTTTTATAAAAAAAATAAAGTAATAACCCCAACAACAACCAATAAAATAGATTTTGCCCCTTACTCTTTATATCAATATCAGGGAACAATGAACCTGCCATTGCACAGGCAAAACAGCTTAAAATTGTATAAGGATCACCAGCTGGCATCAACTGAGCAATACCTGTTGCTGCAAATGTTGCTCCAAATGCTGCAGCCCCGCCCATCAAATGTCCTTTATATCCCGGCATGTTTTTCCTTTATTGAGTAAACCATGAATGTTAAAAAATATTGAAAAATTATATCATGCAATAGGCAAAAGTCACGAAATACATAGCTTTTTTCCACAAAATACGTTATGTTGCAACTATCATTTTTCTACAACGTCGCAGGAGAATCAATGCCAAAATTTGTGTGTAATAAACTGGGTAGAGACAATATAGTGGAATTGCGTGAACAGCAAGAAATAGGCCTGGAGGCCAAATTGTTGAATAAAGATGAATTCAAAAAAGAGCTGCTCAATAAGCTAATAGAAGAGGCTCTTGAAGTAGTCGAGACAAGAAACAACAACGAGCTTCTTGAAGAATTGGGCGATGTTCAGGAAGTGCTTAATTGTATCTTGTTGGCATATGATTTAGATAAAAATAAAATGGAAGCAATTCAAACAGAAAAACGGGAACGAAAAGGAAGTTTTAAAAAAGGCATCTTCATCAAATCATTTACCACCGATGAAAACACTGCATTTGGACAATACTTTTTATCTCAACCGGATAAATATAAGGTGGAAGAATAAAGCCTTGTATTAAGCAAACTTCATAAAATTTGTATTGGGATAATAAAACTTCAGAATGCGTTTATAATCCCATCCATCACGTACCATTTCACGAGCTCCCCATTGGCATAAACCCAAATGATGCCCATAACCACGGCCATTAAGAATGATCTTGTTTTTTTGTTTTTTGATTGTGTAACAAAAGCTTTTTACCCCTTTGAGTAAGTTATACAGTTTCTTGCCGCCAATAGATATTTTTTTGCGTGCAAAAACACGCACCTCTTGTACCAGTCCTGCTTTGTCTTTTTTGGCAATTTTCATATTTTTTATATTTGAAACAGGGCCGACCTCCTTACATAAATGCTTATGCAATTCATCAAGTGTATACTCAGCATTCCAATTATATATCCAACATCGCTCACAATGTTTGCAAGCATAGTTACGTGCAAGGTAGGGTGCATCATCAAAGTTCACATCATCAATATGCGCAGGAATCACGCCACCGCAACAGGAATCAAACATTGCTATGATAGGCTTGTTTTCATACGTTAAAATAACACCCTTAGTTTGTTTCACCGCATCTCGTAGTATCTTTTTATCGTGCACCCCTGAATAAGTTTGATGTCGATTGCAATTATGCACATGATATGAACGCTTTGTTTTATCGGCCTCCTGCATCATTGAAATTACATAGGTTCGCGAAGTTATTGCAAACACTTTGTTCACTTCCAGCGGCCATCCGGGCCAACTTTCAGTATGTAACACTGAGCAAATATATTCCTCTAGAGGCACTTCATTAATGATAAGCAGCTCATTCTTATCTTTCACCACATACATTGAACCACTATACGTATTATCTCCGTATGTAATATGGCCCTGAGTGGAACATTTGAGTTGATTTTCTTTAAAGCGTCTTCCATCAACATAAAGTTGCTGTTTTTTGATCTCCAGAGATAATGTAGGTTTTTTAATGAAACGCCGAAAGCTTCCACGCCCATCTGAGATAACAAATGAATTTCCTGTCGTTGATAAGACAACTGACTTTGAAGCAGACAAAGAAATCGTATCTAATAAAACACGCACTTTATCAAACTTTTGGATTGATGCATATTTTTTTTGTAGATGCGCACTTTGTGTTTTTTTCTGGACAGCCTTTAAAGCAATATGCTGTCCATTGCTTGCTTTAGCAATATGAACAGGGCATTCGAAAGGCAGACCATTGCAATATAATGCCCCTTCGTTACTTTGAATAACGCATGCATTAAAGGAACAAGGCTTATTGTTAAAATGAAGTTTATTATTTTTAAGAGAGATATCAAATCGGTGTTGTTTTATAGTGCTACGTTTGTATGAGGTAGTAATGATACATCCATTTTTGCAAACAATACGTATATGTTGCACCTTTTTTTCATACACTGGGTATAATAAGACTGAACAAAGAAACAAAATAATAAAAACAATTGGTGCTCTACCAAGCAATATCATTTTCTTTGAGCAATTGAACAAATGCTTCAGAAACTGCATGTTTACTATCTACTCCCCGATTTGCCATAGCATCAGCCTCTTTATTTTTTTCGCGCAAAACATGTTTTATTTGACATGAAACATTAGACAATAATGATTTTGCTAAAGCAAAGCATTTTTTGAGTTCAGGATTTTTAACTTTGTATATTCCACGCAATTGGCGTACTAATAATTCAGAATCTGAAAAAATCGTTACCTGATCATCTGGCTTCATTATTTTTTTGATCAAAAAAACTCCGATCAACAATGCCATATATTCTGCTTGATTATTTGTTTTTAAACCAAGATAATAACCGCCTTCGCGAATCAACTCTTTTTCATTGTATATAACAATTCCTGCTCCAGCAGGACCAGGATTATTACGTGATGCACCATCAATGAAAAGCTTCCAATGTGAGGCAGTAGTTTTTTCTGATCCAAAAATACAAAGTTGTTCCATTATTCGCTCATATCAGACGAAGCTTCAGCAGGCAACAATTCTGGATCATAAACAAAGCGATAGCAGCTGTTACACTGCAACAATGCACGGCGTTTCAAGCGTGCCAAATCATGGTTCGGAGTAGGATAAAAACAACCGCCACATCCACCTTGTACAATCTCTACAACAGGGTCATCAACTCTTTTATACATCATTTCATATTTCTCAAGCCACTCTTCAGGAATCGGCTTTAATTTATCAGGACGTGATTGTTGATTCTCTTGCACCGTTTTTTTGAGTTGTTCAATTTCTTGTTGTTTAGCCTGAAATACCTGCTCGGCATTTTTGATTTTTGATACTATATCGTCCTGCTTTTGCGTCAAATTACGTTGTGCAGTTTCTAACTGATTCCACACCCCAACGAGCGTATCCTCAAGCTCATGTTGTGATGCATGAACAGCGTCAAGCTCTTTTTTTAGACCACTATATTCTTTGGGACTTTCGATACGTTCAATCTTATTCTTAATATCAGCTTCACGCTCATCTAAAGATTTCATATCTAACTCAGTAGCATCTACAACCTTTTGTGCATCATGCACTGTTAGCTTTAATGCATCGAACTCTTGTTCAAACTGTTTTTTTTGATCTTGCAATTGCTCTAAGGCCTTCTGTTCTTTACCAATTGCTCGATGACTTTTTTTTGTTGCCTGATCAAAACGTACAAGTTCGATAAAGGATTCAAAAGGAAATGTGCTCATAGAAGAAACCTTCTTTATTGCTGTTTGCAAGTCTATTGCCGTCTTCTGTTTTGGTGGGCCCACCAGGACTTGAACCTGGGACCTTTCGGTTATGAGCCGACTGCTCTGACCAACTGAGCTATGGGCCCGCCAACATGCTTTGAAAGGATGTGTTTTAACACACTTACTTAAGAATAAAGGAATTCATTGAAATTGTGAAGAGGCAATTAAACAATTTAATATAATCAAGAGATTGAGAGACCACATAAAAAAAGTGCATTTTCAGGTTTTATACTGAAAATGCACTAATACTAATTGGGTACTTAACTAGCCATATAAAGGACAATGGCAATCTGCTTCAAACCCATAAACTCCATACGTATAATTTCGTTTACATTTATAACAAAATTCATTTTTGCATGATTTACATGTCATGTGATTGCAACCTGCATTTTTTTGAATAATCGTTGCACAGAATGTGCATTGAGCAGCATTTGCTGCAATCCATTTTTGAGTTGCTAAATCTTTCGCATCAATGCTTCCCGATGATTGACGATATTTTTTTGCCTGATCACAGGTATGATCAAAAGAATGTTTAAACGAACAATGTGAGCAATATTCATACTTACATTCTGGACATTGAACCACAGTTCTTTGTCCAGCCACCGCAAAGGCATACCCACAATCTGGTGTGGGACAATATTTTATATCGCTGTTGTTTTGTGCAATATACTCTTTTAAAGTAATATCATAATACATATCTAATTGTTTCTGATCATTCAATATTTTGATGATATCAGTTTCAGAAAAAAGGGACTCACAATCAACAGTTGAACACTTTAGTTTTTCTGTCAATTTGTCCTTAAAAGCACTTGCAACCTGGTCACGCAAACAATCAATACAAACAGTGCTATGCTTACAATCTAAAACTGGAAAAGATGAGACATCTACGTCATCAAAACATACCAAGCATTCTTTCTTTTGCTCTTGTTTTTTTTGAGCATCTTTTATAAGCTTGTTCTCCAAAAGTGAAAACTCCAAAGCCCTGCGCAAATCAGAATCATACTGCAAATCATCATTATTTGCTGCAACTAAATGGCCAAAAGCAAATACCAAATTAGAAAGCAAAAGTACCAAAATAGACCGTTTCATATGACTTCCTCCTATATATAAAATCAAAACGGAAAAATAAAATGTAGTTAAAGTGCATACAACGCACTTTACATAATTAAATATAACACAAAAAATAATAATTGCAAGCTGTGTTTTATTTTAAGCGCTACAGCATTACAACTTTGGACTATTTTTAGGTATAATGAGGTAAAAAAACACCTTAATTGTTTTCAAATGGAAATAGTGCGCCTTGCGTCAAAACACCTGTCTCTCTAAGTGCTATATATTTAAATAACTTGTGACCTTAAAGACTCATAGTCAATAGCAATATTAAATTTGTTGAAAAAAAATGAGATGTAGGACATAATTCGCTAATTAACAGTATCATTTTTAGCTATACCGATAAAAAAGAGTCGGCTCACGAGAATGAACCGACTCTTTTTTATCGGTATAGTATGGATAATCTAATTGCCAATATATTGCAATGCTCCACCCACATCAGCCAAACGGACATAATGGCTATATACATTATCAAATGCAGCCAAATATGAGCCACCTGATGTATAAATATTCATACTCAAACCAGATAAGTGGGGCAACTGTTTTTGCTCACCTGGGGCAAGTAATACATAACCATTTTCAGCATTTACCACTTTCAACGGTTTATCAGTATTATTGTGTACAAGCCAATGATTTTGATTTGCATTATCCACATTCGATGAAGTTGAAACCACTGTTGTTAGGTAGTAATCATCGTAATAATAATTGGAATCACCAATAACAAAATATGGATACCAAATACCACCATACCAGTAGCCACGTCTACCATATTTGCGCCAACGTCCCGGACGTTCCCATCTTGCACGTCGCCAACGACCTCTACCGCCAAATGCAATTGGACGCATTCTTTCTCGTCCAAATCTTGCACCTCTGCCAATGGCTCTCCCGCCACGTCGAAAACCTTCACGGCCCACGCGGCTACCCCTAAATCCTACGATTACCGCGGAATCCTCCGCCTCTGCGGCAGAAAACATCACCAAACAAAGTGAGTAATACCACAAAAATAGCTATTCTTTTTGTATTCATCCAATAACTCCTTTTTTTTAGGATAAATACATTTTGCTAAAATTTTAACAAATCAATAGTTCGGACAGTTTTTTGAATTTTTAGAGAAATCATGCTAAAAAACTTTTAAATCTAAAAAAAAGGAACTTAGCATGATTTCTCTATTACAAAAGATGTTATCCAAAATGACGTTAATTCACAAGCCCCAAATG